>NZ_JBPJZO010000003.1:0-613354 GCF_051216545.1 Variovorax nitratireducens | reverse complement strand
TGGCCATCGCCTACGGCGTCCTGAGGTCGGGCAAGCCCTTCGATGCGAACTACCGCAAGACGGCTTGCGCTTGACGGGCACCGCTTGACAGGCACAACGGTGTCTTTATTTCGCTGCAGGGGCCACCCACCACCAGCGGCCAGGGCACGCTCGTGGTGATCAGCGCGAACAGTCACGCTGCGTCCAGGCTCAGGGCGGTGGGGCACGCTGCGCAGCGAAATAAAGGAGGAGGCCGCAGGCCGGAGGACATTCGCGGAGCAGCGTGCCCCGCCGCCATGAGCCCGCCCCTGAACCGAAGCGCTCAGCCAACGCCGCACCGCGCTCCGGCGCGACCGGGTCAGCGGTGCCCGTTCAGAACGTGCCCGGCAGCAGGATGCTCGAGTCCACCTCGTCGATCTGCGTGCGGCCGCAGAACGCCATGGTGATGTCGAGTTCCTTGTGCAGGATCTGCAGCGCGCGCGTCACGCCGGCTTCGCCGTAGGCGCCGAGTGCATACAGGAAGGCGCGGCCGATCAGCACGCCGCGCGCACCCAGGGCGCGGGCCTTCAGCACGTCCTGCCCGCTGCGGATGCCGCCGTCCATCCAGACCTCGATCTCGGTGCCCACCGCTTCAGCGATGGCTGGCAGCGCCTCGATGGAAGACTGCGCACCGTCGAGCTGGCGGCCGCCGTGGTTGCTGACGATCAGCGCATCGGCCCCGCTGGAGGCGGCGAGCCGCGCGTCTTCGACGTCCATGATGCCCTTGAGGATCAGCTTGCCGCCCCATCGCTTCTTGATCCACTCCACGTCGGCCCAGCTCAGCGTCGGATCGAACTGCTCGGCCGTCCAGGAACTGAGGGACGACAGGTCGCCCACGTTCTTTGCGTGGCCGACGATGTTGCCGAAGCTGCGGCGTTGCGTGCCCAGCATGCCCATGCACCAGCGCGGCTTGGTGGCCAGGTTGATCAGGTTGGCGATGGTCGGTTTCGGCGGTGCCGTCAGGCCGTTCTTGATGTCCTTGTGACGCTGCCCCAGCACCTGCAGGTCGAGCGTGAGTTGCAGCGCCGAACAGTTGGCCGCTTTCGCGCGGTCGATCAGGCGTTCGATGAAGTCGCGATCCTTCATCACGTAGAGCTGGAACCAGAAAGGGTGGTTGCCGGTGGCCGCGGCGATGTCCTCGAGCGAGCAGATGCTCATGGTCGAGAGCGTGAACGGGATGCCGAAGGCCTTGGCCGCACGCGCCCCGAGGATCTCGCCGTCGGCATGCTGCATGCCGGTCATGCCGGTCGGCGCGATGGCCACGGGCATGGCGACCTCCTGGCCGACCATGGTGCTGCTGGTGCTGCGGCCTTCCATGTTCACCGCCACGCGCTGGCGCAGCTTGATCTTGCGGAAGTCGTCTTCGTTGGCGCGGTAGGTGCCTTCGGTCCAGGCGCCGGAGTCGGCGTAGTCGTAGAACATGCGCGGCACGCGGCGCTGGGCGACCACGCGCAGGTCTTCGATGCAGGTGATCCTGGAAAGGTCGGGCACGGGGGTCTCCTTGGGTGCTGTCTCGGGGTGCAGCCGCCCATTATCAACACCCTCACTACACCGAATCGCCCGTGCGAGCTCGCGGACTACAGGAACTGCGAGATCAGTACCGCCACGCCGCCGAGCGAAATGGCGGCGCCGATGAGGCGTCGAAAGGTCTTCATGGTTTTTGCTCCGGAATCGAAGCCTTGATGGTGCCGGCTTCGGCGAGCCCGTGCGCACCGGCGTTTCGATCGCCGCCATCGTCGCTGGCTATCGTGCCTATCGTGGCTATCGCGTCAGTCGCCAGTGCGGCAGCGGCGCGGCTGAGGGGCGCGAGCTGGCCGCCGATCAGCCGGAGTTGCTCGGCCACCAGCCGCTGCGCGGCGTCGGCGCCGTCGGGCAGGGCCGGCAGGCCTTCGATGAGTTGCTGCAGGGCGGTGGCCTCGGGCACGTGTGGTTGGCCTTGCACCAGGCTGTCGGCCAGCGTTTTCAGCAAGGTCGCGATCCGGTCGGCGCTCTCCAGCAGGTTGGCGGATGCCACGTCTTCGGCCAGTTGCGAGCGATGGGCACCCAGGCCCGACAAGTAGTTGAGCACGGTGTGCGAATGCACCATGAAGCGCAGGCCGCGGTCGCCCTCGTGCGCGCGCCCGCCGGGCTCGGCGAGCAGGTTGGTCATGGCGGTCGAGAGCGCGGCATCGGCGTTGTGCGCGTTGCGGCGTGCCAGCCGGTAGGCCAGGTCGTCGAGGCGGCCGCGCCGGTACTGGGCGGTCAGCTCGCGCAGGTAGACGGCCAGCGCCGCCAGCGCGCGGCCGGCCAGCGCATCGAGCCGGCGCCCCTGCCAGTCGGGCAGGATGAAGTACACGGCCGCGCCTGCCAGTGCGCTGCCGATCAGGGTGTCGACCATGCGCGGAACGATCAGCACGCCGCTGTCGCCGGTCTGGTTGAAGCACATCAGCACCACCAGCGTCATCGAGGCCGTGGCCACTGTATAGCGCGTGGTGCGCGTGCTGAAGAACACCACGCCGGCCACCACCGCGAACATGGCCTGCAGCAGCAGGCTCGGAAACAGGTCGAACAGGGCCCAGCCGATCGCCAGGCCGAGGAAGGTGCCACTCACCCGCTGCAGCATGCGCTGGCGCGTGGCATTGAAGTTCGGCTGGCACACGAACAACGTGGTCAACAGGATCCAGTAGCCCTGGCGCGCATGAATCGTGCTCATGAGCACATACCCCAGCGCCAATGCGAGGCTCAGCCGCAAGGCGTGGCGCAGCAGTGGCGACGACAGCCTGAACTGCTCGCGCACCCGGCCCAGCGCATCGGCCCACGAACGCGGCGTGCGGTCGTACAGCGCGCCGTCGTGGGCGCCAACCGGCGCTTCGGGCTGCCCCGCTTCGGCCAGCTGCGCATCGAGCGTGCCGAGGTTGTCGGCCAGCGCGTTCAGGGAACCGAGCAGGCCGGCCCATTGCGGTTGCCGGTGCGACTGCAACTGGTCGATGGAACTGTGCAGATCCTGCAATGCGGCTGCGCTTTCGTCGCCTTTCACGTAAGGCACGCGCAGCAGGATGGCGCGTGCCAGCGCGCCGCACTCGCGGCCCTGAACGCGCATGAGGCGCTGGCAGCGGAACAGCACGTCGCTGTGGAAAAAGGCTTCGATCAGCGCGTCGTAGGGGTAGTGCGAAGAGCTCGCGCGCTCATGGATGTCCTGCGCGATGAAGTACAGGTGCAGGTACTGCTTCATGCGGCTGCCGGGCCGGGTGGCATCGACGCGGTTGAAGATGGTCTCCTTGGCCTGGTTCAGCGCCATCACCACGCGCCCGCTTTGCTGCGCAAGCTGGATGCGCCGCACTTCGCCCTGGTGGTCGCGCACCGGCTCGAACAGCGTCGACTTGAGCCGCAGGTAGCGCTCGAGCTCGCGCATCAGCTGCGCCAGGTTCTGCTGCACCGGCTGGTGCAGGAACAGCGCGCACCAGATGACCGAGAGCAGGCCGTACCAGCTTGCACCGACCAACAGCAGCGCGGGTTCGAGCCAGAAGGCCTGGCCGGCATCGCCGCGCTGGTCCATGCCGATCGCGGTGTAGATCGAGAGGATCAGCGTGCCATAGGCAATGGCCTGGTAGCGCCGGCTGATCGCGCCGAGCATGGTGAGTCCGAAGGTGGCGGCCACCAGCACCACGACGAACGCCGTGTGCTGGGCAAACACGGCCTGCACGGCGAAAGCGGCCGCTGCGAAGCAGGCCAGTGTGAGCAGCAGCGCCTGCGCCCGGCCGCGCCAGTTGTCGTCGGTCTCGGCCAGCGCGCAGGCCACCACACCGAGGAACAACGGCACGACGGCCGGCATGTGGTCGAGCGACCAGCAGCCCGCCATCAGCACCGCGAGTGCGATGGCCACACGGATGCTGTAGGCGAAGCTGTTGAGTGCCCAGAGGCGGCGCAGGGTGATGGAGAGGGTCGAAGTCGGCATGAGAACGGGTGTCGAACGCAACGATCATGCCGCCGCTCGTCATGGATTGGTCAGGTAGGGGCTGGCATATTCTTGCCCTCTGCCCGGGGCTGAATGGCGCGCGGCGCTTCTTTCCGCGACAACCATGATCGACAAACGTTTCTTCCCGCGCCAGGTGGTGGAGGCCGGTGGCAACCGGTGGGACTGGGCCTTGCTGCCATTGGTGCTGGCGCTGTTGTTCGGCCTGGCTTTCGGCGGCTCGCAGATGGCGCGGCCGTATCAGCTCGGCCAGGCGCTGCCGCTGAGCCTCGACCCCTTGCATCTGCCGTATTACCTGCTTCGGACCACGCTGCGGATGTTTTTGGCGCTCGGTGCGTCGCTGGTGTTCGCGTGCGTGTTCGCCGTGCTGGCGGCCAAGTACCGGGCTGCCGAGCGGGTGCTGGTGCCTTTGCTGGACGTGCTGCAGTCCATACCGATCCTGGGCTTCCTGTCGATCACCGTCACCGCGTTCATCGCGCTCTTTCCCGGCAACCTGCTGGGCGTGGAGTGTGCGGCGATCTTCGCGATCTTCACCTCGCAGGCCTGGAACATGGCGTTCAGCCTGTACCAGTCGCTTCGCACGGTGCCGGCCGAGCTGAGTGAGGCGGCCGATGTGTTTCAGCTGTCGGGCTGGCAGCGCTTCTGGCGGCTGGAGTTGCCGTTCGCGATGCCCGGGCTGCTGTGGAACATGATGATGTCGATGTCGGGCGGCTGGTTCTTCGTGGTCGCGTCGGAGGCGATCTCGGTATCGAACCAGAACATCAAGCTGCCGGGCGTGGGCTCCTACATCGCCCTGGCGATCGAGGCCCGCGACCTGGGCGCCATCGGATGGGCCATTCTGGGCATGCTGATAGGCATCGTGCTGTACGACCAGTTGTTCTTCCGCCCGCTGGTGGCCTGGGCCGACAAGTTCCGCTTCGAGGAGGGCAGCAGCGGCGACACGCCTGACTCCTGGCTGCTGACGTGGCTGCGCCGCACCGATCGCCTGCGCCTCGTCGGAAGCGGGGTCGCCGCCTTGCTGGATCGCACCATGCCGTGGTTCCGTCGCCGGCATGACGGCACCTCGATCCGCGCGCGTCCACGCAAGGCGGGCGCGGCGGCGGCGCGTGTCGGCGATGCGCTGCTTGCCGCGGCCGTGCTGCTGTCGGTTCTCTGGCTGGTGCGCTTCATCCACACCGAGGTAGGGTGGGGCGAAGCGGCGCATGTGTTCGGGCTTGGCTTCTACACGCTCTGCCGCGTCCTCGTTCTCGTTGCACTGGCGGCGTTGATCTGGGTGCCGGTCGGCGTGTGGGTCGGCATGAATCCGCGCTGGGCCGGCCGGCTGCAGGCGGCGGCCCAGTTTCTGGCGGCCTTTCCGGCCAACCTGATGTTTCCGGTGGCCGTGCTTTTCATCGTGCGTTGGCATCTCAATCCGGATGTGTGGCTCTCGCCCCTGATGGTGCTGGGGACGCAGTGGTATGTGCTGTTCAACGTCATCGCCGGTGCATCGAGCGTGCCGACGGAGCTGCGCTATGCCGCGCAGAACCTCGGCCTCGGCGGCTGGCTGAAGTGGCGGCGCTATTTGTTGCCGGCGGTGTTCCCGAGCTTCGTGACCGGCGCCATCACGGCCAGCGGCGGCTCATGGAATGCCAGCATCGTGGCCGAGTACGTGACCTGGGGCGACACCACGCTGCAGGCACGGGGACTCGGCAGCTACATCGCGCACATGACGGCGGTGGGCGACTTCCCGCGGATCGCGCTGGGCATCGGCGTGATGTGCGTGTTTGTCATGGCGCTGAATCATTTCGTGTGGCGCAAGCTCTACCAGCTCGCCGAAAACCGGATGCACTTCTGAGCATCCACCGTACCTTCGAAAAAAATGGGCAATCCGATCATTGAACTCACCGGCGTCGGCAAGTCGTTCCGTTCGGCCGACGGCGCTGCACGGCCTGTTCTGGAGCAGGTCGACTTCCGGCTCCACGCCGGGGAAATCGTCGCGCTGCTGGGGCCTTCGGGCTCCGGCAAGTCGACGCTGCTGCGCATCCTGGCCGGGCTGATCGGCGTGGACGCGGGCGAGGTGCGCTACCGCGGCCAGCCGCTCTATGCACCGGCACGCGGCATCGCGATGGTGTTCCAGTCGTTTGCGCTGTTCCCCTGGCTGACAGTGCAACAGAACGTGGAGTTGGGCCTGGAGGCGCGCGGCGTGGCTGCAGCCGAGCGCGCGCGTCGGGCTGAAGCGGCCATTGCCTTGATCGGTCTCGCGGGCTTCGAGGGCGCGCTGCCGCGCGAGTTGTCAGGCGGCATGCGCCAACGCGTGGGCATTGCGCGTGCGCTGGTGGTCGAGCCCGAGGTGCTGTTGATGGACGAGGCTTTTTCGGCGCTCGATGTCCTGACCGGCGAACGGCTGCGCGAAGACATCCTCAAGCTGTGGGACAGCGGCGCGATGCCGACCCAGTCGATGCTGGTGGTGTCGCACAACATCGAAGAGGCGGTGCTCATGGCCGACCGGGTGCTGATCTTCGCGAGCGATCCGGGCCGCGTTCGGGTGGAACTGGCGATCAGCCTGCCGCGCCCGAGAGATGCCGACAGCCCCGGCGTGCGCGTGCTCGTCGACGAAATCTATGCGCTGATGACGGCCGGCGCAGGTGCCCGCGCCGCGCCGGGGCCTGCGCGCGCCAGCCTGACAGATCGCCTGCCCGACGGCGACGTGAGCCACATGGAGGCGCTGCTGGAATTGCTGGCAGAGAACGGATTCCAGGGCCGGGCCGATCTGCCGCGCCTGGCGGAAGAATCCGGACTGGCCGACCATGATCTGCTGCCGAACGCACAGGCGCTGTCGTTGCTCAACCTGGCGCGTCTGGCCGACGGCGACCTGTTCCTGACGCCGCTCGGCCGGCGCTACGTGGAGGGTTTGCACATCGCGCGGCAGCGCCTGTTTGGCCAGCAGTTGCTGGAGCATGTGCCGCTGGCCGCGCACATTCGCCACAGCCTGGAGCAGGATGCCTCCGGTGAGTTGCCGGAGGAGCCGTTCCTCGCGCTGCTGCGGGAAAGCATGGACGCAGCCGAAGCCGAGCGTGTGCTGCGCACCGCGATCGAATGGGGCCGCTACGGCGAGGTGTTCGAGTACGACTTCCACACCGGCCTGATCCATCTGCCGGAACCGGACGCACCGGCTGCGAGCGCGCCAGCTGCATAGGCGCGGAAGCTGGCTGCCGGCTCGCGAAGACGCCGAGACGCGCTCTGGCGGGATCAGGGCGCTGTGGTTCCGGCGCGGATCGGGGCGCTTCGGTTCCGGGGTGGGCTCAGGGCGGCGGGGCACGCTGCTCCGCGAATGTCCCCCGGCCTGCGGCCTCCTCCTTTATTTCGCTGCGCAGCGTGCCCCACCGCCCTGAGCCTGGAAGCGATGTGACCGTTTCGCGCTGAACATGCAGAGCGTGCCCTGGCCGCTGGTGGTGGGTGGCCCCTGCAGCGAAATAAAGGAGGAGGGCGAAGCCCGGGGGACATTCGCGGAAGGGGCCCACCCGCCGCCAGCGGCCTACCCCGAAACGTCAAGCCCGAACCGTCAAGCCGCAGGCACCAGCGCAATAAGCCTGCCCCGGCAACGCGGTACCTTCGGCAAAGGGCTAGATTCCCAAGGCTGAACCCGACTTGCTATCAGCTTTCGAGTTCGTCGACCTGCAGCGAAATGTCGTAGAGCTTGGACTTGCTCGCGTAATAGCGATCGAGGCGCCATTCCCGCAGGATGTCGATGGCCAGCTGGAAGCTCTTGTAGTCGAGGTCATAGAGCGCCACGAGTTCGAAGCTGCGCTCCGACTCCAGCGCCAACACCAGCCGAGCCAGGATCTTTGCGGATTCGTTGTCCGAATCCGCTTCGATGAAGCGACGTGCGGCCTTGATGGCGTTCATAGGAGTAACCTCGATTGACGAAATGAATCGAGAACTATAGCTAGCAGTCGCCGGAGTTTTATGACAGTCCCGTGACAGCCCCGGCCGTCACGCCGCGGGTCTTATTGCAGCGGCGCAGGAATCGGCGTGACCGTTTCGCGGATCAGGCCGCCGCCGAGCACGCTGCCCTGAATGCCGGTATCGCCGGTGCCCATGACGCGCGCCTCACAGGCGCTGCGGTCGCTGACCGGTTGCAGCTGGCAGCGGGCCAGCGCGTTCTGCCGGTAGTCCGGCGCGCTGGTCAACTGACCTGTTGCGGCAGCCTGGCGCGCAGCGCCGGCCTCACGGATACACGCGGCGCGATCCTGCTGGATGTGGCCGCAGACCGCGAGTTCCTGCTGGTAGGTAGCGGAACCGCCGCGCGGCGGGGCCGCGGTTGCAGTAGTGACGGCACCCGCTGCCAACACAAGGGCGAGGGCCGAATGGGTCAATCTGAACATGGTGTGTTCCTTTCGATCGATGGGCATCGCATCAACGTGCGGGCGCCGGCGTAGCCGGCAGCGGCGTAACGGTTTCGCGGATCACGCCGCCGCCCATGACACTGCCACTGGTCGTGGTGCTGCTACCGGGAGCGCCCCGCAGGCGCGCTTCGCAATCGGCACGATCGGCCATCGGCTGCAACTGGCAGCGCGCCATCGCGTTCGATTCGTTGCCGCCCGGGCCGGCACTGGTCAGGCCGCTGCGGCCGGCTTCCTGGCGCGCCGCACCGGCTTCACGCAGGCAGGCCGCCTTGTCCTGCTGCACCCCGTCGCAGGTGGCGCGCTCGCTTTGCATCCGGGCGGCCGATCCTGGAGGCGCACTGGTCTGTGCACTGGCGGAGAAGGACAGGCAAGCCAGCGCGGTCAGCGCGGCTGACGCAAATGTTCGAGTTGTTTTCATGGGCGTTTTTCCTCTTCATGTGGATGAAAGCGAGGCGGGCTGGCCCGCCAGATTCACCAATGTGGGGCCCGATGGCGGACGCGGCTGTGGGACGGCCGGGCGTCATCGGCGCTCCTGACGCGGGGATCCATGTCGGACAGCGCCGCCTCCGCTGTTCCGGTTGTGGCTGATTTGCTATCAAAAAGATAGCTTCAAGCGCCCGGCAGACGGGCGCTCGCATCAGATTAGGCGCTGAAAACGCAGCGTCAGCCAGCCGCGATGCGTTTGGCCAGGTGCGCCAGGGCTTCTTCGACCTGATCCACGAGGATCAGCGACAGGTCACCCGGTTGCAGCCGCTCGAGCGCGGCGTCGATCGCGATGAATTCGCCGCGGATCTCGTCGATCTGCTGCGTGCGGCGCGCGCCCTGCAGGCCCTGGCGCAGCAACGCCATCACCTCGCCGTCGGCGCGGCCGCGCTGGGCCGCGTCCTGGTAGAGGATCACGTCGTCGAAGGCTTCGCCGAGGATCGCGGTCTGGTCGCGGATGTCGCAGTCGCGCCGGTCGCCGGCGCCGCTGATCACCACCGAGCGCTTGTTCGCCGGCATGGTGTCCACGGCGGCGACCAGTGCCTTCATGGCGTCGGTGTTGTGGCCGTAATCGGCGATCACGGTTGCGCCGCGGAACTCCATCACGTTGAAGCGTCCGGGCACGCCGGCCGGATCGTTCATGAAGCTCGACAGGCCGCTGCGAATGGTGTCCCAGTCGAGGCCCACGGCCCAGGCCGCGGCCACCGCCGCCATCACGTTCTCGACCTGGAACGGCAGCGTGCCATTGCGCGTGATCGGCACATCGCGCAGCGGCACGCGCTCCCGCCACGAGCCTTCGGCCGCGACCAGCATGTCGTTGTCGACGTACACCGTGCGCTTGCCCTGGGCGCGGTGCGTGGCCATCACCGGGTGCTGGCGATCGGCGGCGAAGAAGATCACGCTGCCGGGGCAGCCGGTCGCCATCGCGGCCACGTTCGGATCGGCGGCGTTGAGCGCCGCATAGCCGTCGCTGGCCACGTTGCGCACGATCACGCGCTTGAGCACGGCCAGGTCTTCCACCGTCGTGATGTAGTTCAGGCCAAGATGGTCGCCGCTGCCGACATTGGTGACCACCGCCACCTGGCAGCGGTCGAAGCCCAACCCTTCGCGCAGCACCCCGCCGCGCGCCACTTCGAACACGGCCGCATCCACATCGGGATGCATCAGCACGTTGCGTGCGCTCTTGGGGCCGCTGCAATCGCCGCTGTCGGTCTGGCGGCCATCGACCCACACGCCGTCTGTGTTGGTCATGCCGGTGCGCAGGCCGCTCGAGGCGAGCAGATGGTTGATGAGCCGCGCCGTGGTGGTCTTGCCGTTGGTGCCGGTCACGGCGACCACCGGGATGCGGCCGTCGTCGCCGGGCGCGAACAGGGTGTCGATCACGGCCTCGCCGACCGCGCGGCCGCGTCCGAACGACGGCGAAATGTGCATGCGCAGCCCGGGCGCGGCATTGACCTCGACCACGCCGCCATGCTGCTCTTCGAGCGGGCGCAACACGTTCTCGCACACCATGTCTACGCCGCAGATGTGCAGGCCGACCATCTGCGCCGCGTCGACCGCGCGCGCCGCGATCTCGGGGTGCACGGTGTCGGTCACGTCGGTGGCGCTGCCGCCGGTCGAGAGGTTCGCGTTGTTGCGCAGCACCACGCGCTGGCCGCGCGTGGGCACGCTGTCGGGGGCGAGGCCCTGGGCTTCGAGCCGGCCGATCGCGATGTCGTCGAGCCGGATCTTGGTGAGCGAGGTGGCATGGCCTTCGCCGCGGCGCGGGTCGAGGTTCACCGTCTCGACCAGCTGACGCACCGTACTGCGGCCGTCGCCGATTACCTGCGGCGGATCGCGCCGCGCCGCGGCGACGAGCTTGTCGCCGACCACCAGCAGGCGGAAGTCGAAGCCGGGCAGGAACTTCTCGACCATCACTTCGCCGTAGCGGGCGGCGGACTCGCAGGCTGCGGTCAGTTGCTCACGCGTCGTGATGTTGACGGTGACGCCCTTGCCCTGGTTGCCGTCCTGCGGCTTGACCACCACGGGCAGGCCGATCTCCAGCGCGGCGGCCCAGCCGTCGTCGGCGTCGGCCACCGGCCGGCCCAGCGGCACCGGCACGCCGGCGGCATTCAGCAACTGCTTGGTGAGTTCCTTGTCCTGCGCGATCGACTCGGCCACGCCGCTGGTGCTGTCGATCTCGGCCGCCTGGATGCGGCGCTGCTTGGCGCCCCAGCCGAACTGCACCAGGCTGCCGCTGGTGAGCCGGCGGTAGGGAATGCCGCGCGCCACGCCAGCGTCGACGATCGAGCCCGTGCTCGGGCCCAGACGCTCCGATTCGTCGAGGTCGCGCAGTTCGGTGATCGCCGCGACGGGATCGAACGCCGTGTTGTTGAGCGCGGCCTCGATCAGTTGCTCGGCCTGCTTCAGTGCGAGTCGGCCGACCGCCTCTTCGGTGTACTGGACGGTGACTTGGTAGACGCCTTCTTCGGGGGTGGGCGCGGTGTGGCCGAAGCTCACCTGGCAGCCGGCCTGCGTCTGCAGCGCCATGGCCGCGTTTTCGAGCACGTGGGCGAGCGCCAGCGGGTGGCCCAGCACGATCGGGTGCAGTTCGCCGATCATCGGAAACAGCGCGCGCAACCGCGCTTCGAAGCCGGGCAGTTTCGGTACGGCGTTTTCGTCGCCGCGGCAGGCCACGATGGCTTCGATGGCCGTGTGGCGGCTCCAGAGATTGGGGCCGCGCAGGGCGCGGATGCGGGTGACTTCCATGGATCAGGCGAGTTGTTTGTCCGGCAAGGGAATGGTTTGCGACAGCTGCAGCGACGCGAGCCCGGCCTGCAGGTCGGATTCGAAGGCTTCGACGCCAGCGCCGATCAGGTTGAGCGGAATGCCGAGCGCCCAGGCGGCGGCCACGGCGGCCAGCAGGCTGTCGATGCTCACGCCCGCATGGTTGGCCCGCCAGACCGTGAGCCGGCCCAGCCCGGGCAGGAACGATTCGCTGCTGCCATTGGCCAGCACCACACGGTCTTGCCGCACCAGCACGGCCTTGCCGCCGGCGGCTTGATGGGGCTCCAGCGCCGGCGCGGTCGCGTCGGACGCGTAGAGGATCACGGCGCCGTCGCACAGCGGCGCCAGGCCGGCCACGCGCGGGTCGGCCGCGTTGAGCACGGCCGTGCCTTCGGGCAGCACCACGTCGACCTGGGTGCGCAGCACCTTCACCAGCTGGTCGCTCTCGGTGATGTCGTATTCGGCCAGCGCGCCCGCGCCTTCGAGGTCGGTCACGATGCCGACTTCGCAGCGGTCGTAGGCCAGGCCGTCGCGCAGGATGGTTTCGGCGCCGTTCTCGATCACCACCGCCTGCACCGCGCGGTTCACCAGCAGGCGGTGGCCGGCTTCCCAGTTGGCGCTGTTGCGCGCGTCGACGCGGCGGCGTTCGAGGAACAGGCCGTCGCGGCAGGCCAGGCCGGTGTGGCGGCCGCCCAGATTGAGGAGCCAGGCGACCAGCCGCGCCAGCACGGCCGTGTCCTGCGAGCCGGCCACGCCGACCACGGGAATGCGGCCCGGCGCGTCGTCCGGAAACAGGTGGTCGCAGATCGCACGGCCCACCGGGCGCGGCGAACCGACCGCCGGCTTCAGGTGCATCAGCAGGCCGGGGCCGGCGTTGACTTCGACGATCGCGGCGCCCTGCGCGGCGAGCGGCCGGGAGATGTCCTGGGCAACCAGATCGATGCCGGCGATGTCGAGCCCCACCACACGGGCGGCCAGCGTCGCCGCATGCGCGACCTCAGGATGGATCTGGTCTGTGCAGTCCACGCCGAGGTTGCCGTTGCGCTGGATCGTGACGACGCGGCCCGCCTCCGGCACGGCCGCAGCGTCGAGTTTCTGGCGTTGCAGTTCGAGCTTCAGCTTGGCGTCGGTTGCGGCATCGATGAAATCGAGCGGAAATTCTTCTTCGACGCCGCGGCGCGGATCGCTGTTGAGCTGGCTGTCGACCAGCTCGCTCACGGTGGCCTTGCCGTCGCCGGTGACGGTGATGATCTCGCCGCGCGCCGCCGCAACAACCTGGCCGCCGACCACCAGCAGCCGATGCTCGGAGCCGCGGATGAAGCGCTCGACCATCACGTCGCTGCCTTCTGGCTCGGCCACCGCGAAGGCGGCCTCGACCTCTTCGCGCGTATGCAGCTCGAGCGAGACGCCGCGGCCATGGTTGGCGTCGGACGGCTTCACGACCACCGGCAGGCCGATGTCTTCGGCCGCTTCCCAGGCTTCTGCGGCCGTGGCCACGACCTGGCCCTCCGGCACCGGCACGCCGCAGCTGGCGAGCAGCGACTTGGTGAGCTCCTTGTCGCTCGCGATCGATTCGCCGATGGCGCTGGTGTAGTCGGTCTCGGCCGTCCAGATGCGCTGCTGGTTGGCGCCGTAGCCCAGTTGCACCAGGTTGCCGTTGTTCAGCCGCATGTGCGGAATGCCGCGGTCGGTAGCCGCGCTGACGATGCAGGCGGTGCTTGGCCCGAGGTAGCAGTCTTCGACCTTGGCCTTGACTGCGTCGACCGCGCGCTGCACGTCGGCGGCGTCGAACGGGTCGTCGTTGATGGCCGCCATCAGCAGGCGGTGGCCTTCGGTCAGCGCAGCGCGGGCGACCTGCTCGTCGCGCGCGCGGAACACCATGCGGTAGACGCCGTGCCGCGAGGTGCTGCGGGTCTGGCCGAAGCCGGTCGGCATGCTGGCCAGGTTGAGCAGCTCGATCACCACGTGCTCGAGCACATGGCCGGCCCAGGTGCCTTCATTCAGGCGCTGAATGAAGCCGCCGCGCTCACCTACGCCGCAGTGATGCTCGATAAGTGCCGGCAGCAGCGTGGTCAGGCGCTCGGTGAAGCCCGCAATCAGGTTGGAAGGGAAGTCCTCGAGCCGGCCCAGATCGAGCCAGACTTCAAGCACGGGGCGGTAGGTCCAGAGGTTCGGGCCGCGCAAATAGTGGGTGCGCAGCAGCTGGATGTCGTCGAAATGGGTCATGGAAACGTTCGATGTGCTTTGACCGAGCACGGAGGCGCTCTCAAGCGCGCCCATTGTCATCGGTCAGAATCGGCGCCCGTCGGGTGCCATGAGGGGGCCTGCAGTGGGCCAGAGACACAGAAACACAATGCAACATCACGATCCAGTCGGCACCCCGGAGGGCGAAGCAGGGGCGGCTTTAAAAAGCCGGCTCACAGTCGCGGAAAACGTTCTGGCAACGCTCGCGGTTGACCTCGACGCGGAACTTCTGTTTGCAGACGGCGTGCTGGCGCTGACCGAAACCCGCCTGATCGCGCGCGACCCGGCCGGCGGGTGGCACGACTGGCAGCTCGCCGAATCCGGGCTGGCGCTGCATTTGCACGACCACGCGGGCCTCGGAACGCTCGATCTGACCGGCGCCCAGGGTCTGCTGGCGCGCTGGCGCTACACCCTGGTGCACCAGACGGCGGCCTTGCGGCTGCTCAAGCTGTTCGAGCAGCGCTCGGCCAGCGTCGCGCAGGTGACAGCCGACGCGGCCGACGCGGCCGAGCGCGAAGACATCGCGGCCGGTGAAACCGAAGCGCAAACCCCGCCGTCGACATGGGTGTTGCTGCGTCTGGGCCGTTTCGCCCGACCCTACCGCAAGCAACTGATTGCCGGCTTCCTGCTGACGCTCGCCTCGACCGCGGCGACGCTGGTGCCGCCCTATCTGACCATCCCGCTGATGGACGACATCCTGATCCCGTTCCAGAACGGGCAGCAGATTGCGGTCGGCAAGGTCGCGATGTTCCTCACGGCGCTGCTGGCGTCGGCGCTGGCAGGCTGGGCGCTCGGCTGGGCCCGCACCTACCTGCTGGCGCTGGTGTCCGAGCGCATTGGCGCCGACCTGCGCACCACCACCTACGAGCACTTGCTGACCCTGCCGCTCGACTATTTCGGCGGCAAGCGAACCGGCGACCTGATGGCACGCATCGGCTCCGAAACCGACCGCATCAACGTGTTCCTGTCGCTGCACGCGCTCGACTTTCTCACCGACGTGCTGATGATCGCGATGACCGCGGTGATCCTGGTGTCGATCAACCCCTTGCTGGCGGTGGTCACGCTGGTGCCGCTGCCTTTCATCGCCTGGATGATCCATGTCGTGCGCGACCGGCTGCGCACCGGCTTCGAGAAAATCGACCGCGTCTGGAGCGAGGTCACCAACGTGCTGGCCGACACCATTCCGGGCATCCGGGTGGTGAAAGCCTTTGCGCAGGAAAAGCGCGAGGCCGACCGCTTCCGCGAAGCCAACAAATACAACCTCCAGGTCAACGACAAGCTCAACAAGACCTGGTCGCTGTTCACGCCGAGCGTGTCGCTGCTCACCGAGATCGGCTTGCTCGTGGTCTGGGGCTTCGGCATCTGGCAGGTGGCGCGCGGGCGCATCACGGTCGGGGTGCTGACGGCCTTCATCGCCTACATCGGGCGCTTCTACACGCGGCTCGATTCGATGAGCCGCATCGTCTCGGTCACGCAGAAGGCCGCCGCCGGCGCCAAGCGCATCTTCGACATCCTCGACCACGTGAGCAACGTGCCGGAGCCGGCGAATCCGGTCAAGGTCGAGCAGTTGCAGGGGCAGATCGAGATGAAGGGCCTGGGCTTTCGCTACGGCTCGCGCGCCGTGATCAGGGATCTCGACCTGACGATCCGGCCCGGCGAGATGATCGGTCTGGTCGGCCACAGCGGCTCGGGCAAGAGCACGCTGGTCAACCTGATCTGCCGCTTCTACGACGTGACCGACGGTGCCATCAAGGTCGACGGCACCGACATCCGCCGCTTTGCCGTGGCCGACTACCGGCGCCATGTCGGGCTGGTGCTGCAGGAGCCTTTTTTGTTCTTCGGCACCATTGCGCAGAACATCGCCTACGGCAAGCCCGAGGCGACGCGCGAGGAGATCGTCGCGGCGGCTCGTGCAGCCCATGCGCACGACTTCATCCTGCGCCTGGGGCATGGCTACGACTCGCTGGTGGGCGAACGCGGCCAGGGTCTTTCGGGCGGGGAGCGCCAGCGCATCAGCATCGCGCGGGCACTGCTGATCGATCCGCGCATCCTGATCCTCGACGAGGCCACCTCGGCGGTCGACACCGAGACCGAAAAGGAAATCCAGAAGGCGCTCGACAACCTGGTGAAGGGCCGCACCACGATCGCGATCGCGCACCGCCTGTCGACGCTGCGCAAGGCGGATCGTCTGGTGGTGATGGATCGTGGCGAGGTGGTCGAAGTCGGGCCGCACGACGCGCTGATGGAAAAGCAGGGCGCCTATTGGCGGCTCTACCAGGCCCAGTTGCGGCAGGCCGACGAGGAAGACACCAACGCGGCAGCCGCCGAGCGCAGCGCGGTCGCGGCGGTCCTGCACACGCATGCGGCGCATCCGGCGGGGGAAGCATGACGACGACGAACTTTCAACTCGAGCGCGACGACTTCGGACGGCTGGTGCTGATCGACGCCGAAGGCGAGCGCCATGTGGGCATCGTGCCCGTTCGCGCGTTTCCCCTGACGGCGCCGGATCAGGGGCTCTCGCTGGTCGGCAGCGACGGCCGGGAGCAGGTCTGGATCGACCGCATCGACCAGCTGCCGGCCGCCATGCGCGCCACCCTCGACGCCGACCTGGCGGCGCGCGACTTTGCACCGACCCTCCAGAAGCTGCATCGCGTGTCGAGCTTTGGCGTGCCGAGCACCTGGCATGTGAGCACCGATCGCGGCGAGACCGAATTCGTGCTGAAGGCCGAGGAAGACATCCGCAGGCTGGAAGGCGGCGCGCTTCTTATCGGCAGCGCGCACGGCGTGCAGTTCCGGATTCCCGACGTCAAGGCGCTGGACCGCGGCTCGCGCAGGTTGCTGGAGCGCTTTCTCTAGGACAGGTGCGCCCGGGGGTGTCAGCGCGCGTCAGCGCGAGGTGAACCAGCGCAGTGCGGCGAACCCCGCTGTTGCCGCGACGCCACTGACGAATGTGCCCCACGCCATGTCGATCAATGACAGGCCGACCGGCCAGCCGCGCACTGCGGCGAGGTTGGTCAGGTCGTAGGTGCCGTACGCGAACAGGCCGAACAGCGCGCCCAGCAGCGCCGCACGCCCGAGGCTGTCCGCCGCCATGCCGGGCAACACAGCGAAGATCACGAGCCCGACCGGGTACATCAGGTAGAACAGCGCGGCAACGGCGAGCCGCGGCTGCGGCGACATCAGGTTGCCCATCCCCTGCTGGTACAACCCCTTGGCGATCACGCCAAGCCACAGCAGATCCAGCGCGATCATTGCAATGAAGGTGGCGGCCCAAGCCAGCAGGTATCGGGTGGTCATGCGCCGGATCGTAGCGACCGAACCGGGGGATGCTGCGAAACTTGCGCGCTTGGCCTACAGCGGCTTTCCAGACTGAAACTTCCGATGCACACGACCGCCCTTGTCCTGTTTTCCGGCGGGCAGGACTCCACCACCTGCCTGGCCCAGGCGCTCTCCAAATACGAACGCGTGGAGACGCTCGGTTTCGACTACGGCCAGCGCCACCGCGTCGAGCTCGACATGCGCGGCGTGGTGCTGGCCCACCTGCGCGAGCGCTTTCCCGCCTGGGCGCCGCGGCTGGGCGAAGACCATCTGCTCACGCTCGACGCACTGCACCAGCTCGGTGGCTCCTCGCTCACCGACGAGGTGGCGTTCGCGATGCAGGCCGACGGGTTGCCCAACACTTTCGTGCCGGGACGCAACCTGCTGTTCCTCACGCTGGCCGGCGCGCTGGCCTATCGCCGCGGGCTGCAGGTGATCGTCACCGGCGTCTGCGAAACCGACTTCTCGGGCTATCCGGACTGCCGCGACGACACCATGAAGGCGATGCAGCTCGCGCTGTCGCTCGGGCTGGAGCGGCGCCTGCTCATCGAGACCCCGCTGATGTGGATCGACAAGGCCGACACCTGGCGGCTCGCTGATTCGCTCGGCGGCCAGCCGTTGATCGACCTGATCGTGGAAGACACCCACACCTGCTACCTCGGCGACCGCGCGCATCGCCATGCCTGGGGCTATGGCTGCGGCACCTGCCCGGCCTGCGAACTGCGCCAGCGGGGCTGGGAGCGCTATTCGGTGCGCGAAGCGAACGCGTCGTCGAGGCCGTAGTCGCGCTCGACCTTGCAGATGCGCGTCTTGTAGTCGGTGTACCAGGTGCTGCGGCCGGTTTGTTGCGCAACCAGATGCTCGGCGTTGGCCTTCCAGGCACGGATCGATGCGAGGTCGCGCCAGTAGCTCACCGTGATGCCCAGGCCTTCCCGGGCCGACTCGACGCCGAGGTAGCCCGGCTGCTGCGCCGCGAGCGTGTCCATGCGCTCGGCCATTGCGCCATAGCCGTTGTCGCCGTCGGTGCGCAGCGAGCTGAAGATCACGGCGTAGTAGGGCGGTTCGGGCGTGTCCGCGATGGTCATGCGGGGGCTCCTTCAGTGCGCAGGTGGTAGCGTGCCGGCGCGCCTACGGCCTCCGGCACGAGTGTCCAGCGCTGCTGGTGGTGGTCGCCCACGGCCGCCCGGTGCGCGATCGACACCATGGCGCCGCCCGCGGAATGCACGGTCGCGGCCAGTCGTTTGTACAGGGTGCTCTCGGCCTCGGCATCGAGCGCGCTGGTGGCTTCGTCGGCGAACAGCCAGGCCGGTTTCTTGAGCAGCACCCGCGCGATCGCAAGGCGCTGCTGTTCCCCGCCGGAAAGCTTCTGGCTCCACGCGTCGCTGTCGTCGAGCCGGCTGGCCAGGTCGGGCAGCAGGGCGTCGGCGAGCGCTTTCTTCAGCGCCTCGTCGCTGTAATCGGCAGCGGGGTTCGGGTAGGCGAGGGCATCACGCAGGGTGCCGTCCGGCACGTAGGGGCGCTGCGGAATGAACATCGCGTTGCCCGGCACGTTGACGTGGCCGCGCGCGAAGGGCCAGATGCCCGCGAAAGCGCGGAACAGGGTCGACTTGCCACTGCCCGAAGGGCCTTGCAACAGCACCGTGTCGCCGGGCTGCACTGCCAGCGCCGCGCCGGCCAGCAGCGGCGTACCGTCCGGCAGGGTCACATCGAGATCCCTCGTTGCGAGGGCGTTGTCCATGTGCCCGCGCACCAGCGCGCCGTCTGGCTTGGCATGCGCCTGCATCGCGTCGTCGAAGCTCGTGAGCCGGTCGGCGGTGGCGCGCCAGGCCGCCACGCTGTCGTAGTTTTCGACGAACCACGACAGCGCATCCTGCACCGTGCTGAAGGTGCGCGAGATCTGCATCAGCTCACCGAACTGGATCGCGCCGCTGAAGAAGCGCGGCGCCGCCAGGAAGAACGGGAACACCACCGACAGCTGGGCGAAGGAGGCGGTGAAAGCCACCAGGTTCTTTTGCTGCCGAACCAGCGCGAGGTAGTTGCGCAGCACGCTCGAGAACCGAGTATCGAGCTGTGCATGCTCGACCGTCTCCCCGCGATCCAGTGCGATCGCTTCGCTGTGCTCGCGCACGCGCACCAAGTGATGGCGGAAGTCGGCCTCGAAACGTTGTTGGCGGAAATTGAGGCCGATCAGCGAGCGACCGATGAAGTGCGTGATGGTGGTGCCGACGACGCAATACAGCACGGCCACCCAGACCATGTAGCCAGGGATGTTGAAGGCGTGCCCGGCCAGCGTGAAGGAGAGCGGGCCCGACAGTGACCACAGGATGCCGATGAAGGTGACCAGCGTCACGACCGAGTTCAGGATGCCCATCGACAGCGACACCGTGCTCGCGGTGAAAAGATGCATGTCTTCCTGGAGGCGTTGGTCGGGGTTGTCGGGATTGACCGGCTGCGCGCCGGAACCGACCGCGGGCTTGGCATAGCGTGCGAGTTCCAGCCGGTAGAAGGTGTGGTGCGCCATCCAGCGCCCCATATAGCTGCGCGTCATCCATGCCCGCCAGCGAACCTGCAGCAACTGCGTGAGGTAGAACTTCAGCACGGCCACCAGAATGCCCGCCATCGCAATGTAGGTAAAGCGCAGCAGCTGCGTCCAGAACACTGGCTGGTTCTTGGCCTGCAGGGCGTCGTAGAAGACGCGACTCCAGTCGTTGATGAGCACCGTGACGTAAACCGTGCCGAGGTTCAGTACCACCACGCACAGCAGAAGGCCGCGTGCCTTCCACTTTTCCTCGGATCGGAAGTACGGCGCCGCGAGGCGCCAGACGCGGCGCAGGGTGGCGAGGAAGGACTGGGTTTGCGCGAGCGCAGTGGAAGGGGCCATCTGCCGATCGTAGCGTCGGCGGCGCCCCCTCCCTTAGGCGGCGCTGAAGCGGATGGCCGCTCAGTCGCCCTTCGGCTTCGGCAGCACCGGCGTCGAGCCCGGCGCCAGCAGGCCGGTGCGGGCGTACGCCATGAGCTTGTCGCGCGTGTCGACGATGTCGAGGTTGCGCATCGTGAGCTGGCCGATGCGGTCTTGCGGCGAGAACGCGCCCTCGACCTTTTCCATGCTCAGCCGCTCGGGCTTGTAGGTGAGGTTGGGCGAATCGGTATTGAGCAGCGAATAGTCGTTGCCACGGCGCAGCTCGAGGGTCACCTCGCCGGTGATCGCACTGGCCACCCAGCGCTGCGCGGTTTCGCGCAGCATGATCGCCTGCGGGTCGAACCAGCGGCCCTGGTACAGCAGGCGGCCGAGTTTCAGGCCGTTCATGCGGTACTGCTCGATGGTGTCTTCGTTGTGGATGCCGGTCACCAGGCGTTCGTAGGCGATGAACAGCAGCGCGAGGCCGGGCGCCTCGTAGATGCCGCGGCTCTTGGCCTCGATGATGCGGTTCTCGATCTGGTCGCTCATGCCCAGGCCGTGGCGGCCGCCGATGCGGTTGGCTTCCATCAGCAGTTCGACCGGATTGGCAAAGGTCTTGCCGTTCAGCGCGACCGGCATGCCTTCCTCGAAGCGCACTGAGACTTCTTCGGTCTTGACGACCACGTCGTCTTTCCAGAACGCCACGCCCATGATCGGCTGGACGATCTTCATGCCGCTCGACAGGTGTTCCAGGTCCTTGGCCTCGTGCGTGGCGCCGAGCATGTTGGAGTCGGTCGAGTAGGCCTTTTCGGCCGACATCTTGTAGCCGAAGCCGTGCTGCGTCATGAACGCCGACATTTCGGCGCGGCCGCCGAGTTCGTCGATGAAGAGCTGGTCGAGCCAGGGCTTGTAGATCTTGAGCGCCGGGTTGGTGAGCAGGCCGTAGCGGTAGAAGCGCTCGATGTCGTTGCCCTTGTAGGTGCTGCCGTCGCCCCAGATGTTGACGTCGTCGTCCTTCATCGCCGCGACCAGCATGGTGCCGGTGACCGCGCGGCCGATCGGCGTGGTGTTGAAGTAGGTGATGCCGGCGGTGGAGATGTGGAAGGCGCCAGACTGCAACGCGGCGATGCCTTCATTGACCAGTTGTGTGCGGCAGTCGATCAGGCGGGCCGCTTCGGCGCCGTACTGCGTGGCCTTGCGCGGGATCTCTTCGTAGTCGGGCTCGTCGGGCTGGCCGAGGTTGGCGGTGTAGGCGTAGGGCAGGGCGCCCTTTTGCTTCATCCAGAGCAGCGCGGCGCTGGTGTCGAGGCCGCCGGAGAACGCGATGCCGACCTTCTGGCCGGTGGGGATGTGCTGGAGGATGGTGGACATGGACAAGTGGGCCGGGCGAGCCACGGCGCAATGAGGGGAAAAATGCGGGAACCGCGTATTTTCGGTGCTTTTTCAGCGCGGGTTGCTGACGCCGCTGGATACGTGGCCAGAAGGCACATGGCGTGCCGCCGCGTCGACGTGGCCGGTCTGGTCGTCGAAGAAGAAATCGGGCTCGAACTCGCGCAAGAACTCGCCTTTGGGCAGGCCGCCGAGGAACATCGCTTCGTCGACCCGGATGTTCCAGTTCATCAGCGTGCGGATCGCGCGCTCGTGGGCCGGCGCGCTGCGCGCCGTGACCAGCGCGGTGCGGATGCGCATCTTGGCATTGCCGGCCTGCTGCAGCCGGTGCAGCGCGGCCAGCAGCGGCTTGAACGGCCCGCCCGGCAACGGTAGCGCGGCCTTGCTCGACTCGTGCAACTGGAAGGCGTCGAGCCCCTCGGCCTGGAACACGCGCTCGGCCTCGTCGCTGAAGAGCACGGCGTCGCCGTCGAAGGCGATGCGCACCTCGTTCGGGTACGCGTCGCTGGCCTTGACCGACTCGACCAGCACGCGCGCCGCCGGAAAGCCCGCATTCAGCGCCTCGCGCACGTCTTCGGCATTGACCGAGAGGAACAGGTGCGCACCCAGTGGCCGCAAATAGCCATACGGCGGGCGCCCCTGCGTGAACACGCCGCGCTGCAGCTTGATGCCGGCCGCGCCGCCGGAGCGGAACACGCGCATGCCCGACACCGGATCGTTGCGCGACAGGATCACGACCTCGACCCGCTCCGTGCCGTCCTCGTTGAAGCGCAACAACTTCTGCACCAGCGAGTAGGCGATGCCCGGCTGCGCCGGCACATCGAGCCGCTCGAACTGCAGCCGCATGTAGCCCTCGGGGTCGCCCGATTCGAACAGGCGGTTTTCTTCCTCGAGGTTGAACAGGGCGCGCGAGGAGATCGCGACGACGAGCTTGTCGCCCAGCGTCACTGGCATGCGTGCACCCTGAGCTTCATTTGACGAACTGGTTGAGCTGGATGATCGGCATCAAGACCGCCAGCACGATCAGCATCACCACCCCGCCCATGGCAACGATCAGCAGCGGTTCGAGGATGGTCGCCAGGTGCATCGCGCGGCGCTGGACTTCGGCGCCGAGCTGGTTGGCGGCGCGCTGCAGCATCAGCGGCAACTGGCCGGTCTGCTCGCCGAGTCGCGCGAACATCGAGACCAGCCCGGGAAAGCGCTTTTTCTGCGAGAGCGCCGAGGCCAGCGGCGCGCCTTCGCGCACCAGTACCAGCGCGTCGAGCGCGTCGGCGCGCATCGCGTGGTTGCCCAGCGTTTCGGCCGCGGCCTGCAGCGCACGCAGGATCGGCACGCCGGCGGTCGCCAGCATCGCCAGCGTACTGGCGAAACGTGCCGCGTTGTAGCCACGGGCCAGCTTGCCGACCAGTGGCAGCTTCAGCCAGGCGGCATCGAATTTCAGGCGGAACGAGGCGTTGGCGAGCGCCATCCGGGCGCCCACGACAAACAGCACGAAGGCAACCAGGAGCACCCAGCCGTAGTCGCGCACGAACGCGCTGATCGCCAGCATGGCCGAGGTGAGAAACGGCAGCGCACGCTTGGTGCCGGCGAACACGTTGGCGACCTGCGGTACGACGTAGGTCACCAGAAAGATCACGATGGCGATGGCCACCAGCGTCACGATGGCCGGGTAGAGCGCTGCGCCCACCAGTTTTTGCTGCAGCGCCTGGCGCTGCTCGAGGTCGTCGGCCAGCCGTTCGAGCACCAGGCCGAGGTTGCCGGTCTGCTCGCCGGCGCTGATCACGGCGGTGTAGATCGGCGTGAACTCGCGCGGGTGCCGTGCCAGCGCGCGGCCGAACTGCGAGCCGGCGTTCACTTCGGCGCGCAGCGATGCGATCAGGTTGCGCTCGGCTTCGGTTTCGGCTTCTTCGGTCAGCGCGGTGAGCGCGCGCTCAAGCGTGAGGCCGGACGAGACGAGCCCGGCAATCTGGCGCGTCCAGACGGCGAGTCCGGTAGCGTTGAACACCCGTCCGCCGCCGAACCAGCGCCGCCAGTCGCCGCGATCGGGCGTGCCCGTGTTCTGGCCGCCGACCGAGGCGACCTCCAGCGGAATCAGCGCCTGCGCGCGCAGCAGCCCGCGCGCGGCACGTGCCGTGTCGGCCTCCAGCACGCCTTTGCGGGTCTGGCCCTGTTGGTCTATGGCTTCAAAGGAATAGGCGGGCATGGTAGTTGTCGGCAAAATGCGCGAGCCTGCATTGTCGGCGTTTGGCACCGTTCTTCGCCGACTTGTGTTTCGCAATCGACCATTGAGGAGACGCTGCCATGTCGTTGCTTCATTCCATTGCCGGCGCCGCGCTGCTGGGCGCGTTTTCGCTCCCCACGGCGGCCCAGCCCACCTACGACGGCTATCTTTGTTGCAATGTGCGCTCCGACGACAGCTGGATCAGCGACAGCAACTACGCCGAAAGCGGTAAGCGCGTGATTCCGGTCGGTACGCCGACCCGCGTGACGGGTTATGGCCGCAGCCGCGTGCAGGTGGAAATCAACGGCGCCAAGCAGGCCATCGGCAACGACTACAGCCGCGATCTCGATCTGGGCAATTTCGCGAAACGCTGGGTGGTGACCGAGGATCCCGCGGCCAAGATCGCAAAATTTCCACCGAAGATCCGCGATGCCATCAAGTCGGCGCGCATCACCAAGGGCATGACGCGCGAGCAGGTGGCGATGGCGGTCGGCTATCCGATCAGCAGCGAGAACCCGAACCTCGACGCGCCGACCTGGCGCATGTGGCTCGGCAGCTTCAGCGAGTTCCAGGTGCAGTTCGACAGATCGGGCCGGGTCAGCGAAGTGACGACCGACCCGCAGACGCGCAATCTTGTGGTGATGGACTGAGGCTAGTCTCGGGTCACGCGCAGCAGTTCGGCGCGTGAGGTGATGCCGGTTTCCACCAGCCGCTCGCCGTCTTCGCGCATCGAGCGCAGGCCGCCGCGTTCGGCCGCCACGAACAGCTGGCTTTCGGGGGCGCGGCTGTGGATCAGCGATTGCACCGCGTCGTCGGCCACCAGCAGTTCGAAGATGCCGGTGCGGCCCTGGTAGCCGGTCTGGCCGCAGGCTTCGCAACCCGTCCCCTGGCACACCGTGCAGACCTTGCGCACCAGCCGCTGCGCCAGCACGCCGAGCAGCGAAGAACTCAGCAGGAAAGGCTCGACACCCATGTCGGTCAGCCGCGTCACGGCGCTCACCGAGTCGTTGGTGTGCAGCGTTGCCAGTACCAGATGGCCCGTGAGCGAGGCCTGGATCGCAATCTGCGCGGTCTCGAAATCACGGATCTCGCCGATCATGATCACGTCCGGATCCTGCCGCAGGATCGCGCGCAGCGCCTTGGCGAAGGTCAGCTCGATCTTGGCGTTGACCTGGGTTTGCCCGACGCCCGCCAGCTCGTACTCGATCGGGTCTTCCACCGTCATGATGTTGCTGCGGCTGGCATCGAGCCGGCCCAGCGCCGCATAGAGCGTGGTGGTCTTGCCCGACCCGGTCGGCCCGGTCACGAGGATGATGCCGTGCGGCTGGCTGATCAACTGCTCGAAGCGCGACAGCGTGTCGCCCTGCATGCCGACCGCTTCGAGCGTGAGCTTGGATTCTGTCTTGTCGAGCAGCCGCAGCACGGCGCGCTCGCCGTGCGCGCTCGGCAGGGTCGACACACGCACGTCGACCGCGCGCGTGCCGATGCGCAGGCTGATGCGGCCGTCCTGCGGCAGGCGCTTCTCGGCGATGTCGAGGTCGGCCATGATCTTCAGGCGCGAGATCAGCGCCGCATGCAGCGCCCGGTTTGGCTGCACCACTTCGCGCAGCGTGCCGTCGATGCGAAAACGCACCGATGACGTTCGCTCGTACGGCTCGATGTGGATGTCGCTGGCGCCGTCGCGCGCCGCCTGCGTCAACAGCGCGTTCAGCATGCGGATGATGGGCGCATCACCGGCGTTTTCCAGCAGGTCTTCCACCGCCGGCAGTTCCTGCATCATGCGCGTGAGGTCGGCGTCGCTCTGCACCTCGCTCACCACCGAGGCCGCACTCGATTCGCCCTGTGCGTAGGCCGCGCTGATGCGCTGCGCAAGCACCGGTGCGGTGAGCGGCTCGAACGACGTCACCGCGTACTTGCGCACCACCTCGCCGAGCGCACTGCGCGGCGGGTTTTGCGGCATCCACAGCGTGGCGCTGCCGTCGTCGGCCTGCTCCAGCAGCAATTGCTGGCTGCGCGCGAATGCGTAGGGCAGCGGGTAGCGCATCACGGCAGCTCGCGCGCGCTGGTCGGGTCGGCCGTGGGTGGCAGTGCACCCTTGAGCGGGCCGGTGCCGAGGCGGGAGTTGTTCATCGGCATCAGCGGCGGCGGCACCAGGCGCGTGCCTTCGATGCGGCGATCAGACGGCACGCCCGGCGTCGGCGTGGGTTCCGGCAGCGGCGCCAGCACGGCCGATTCCCGCACCGAGTTCAGCGGCAACGTGCTCTGCGGCTGGGTGCCCTGCTGCAGCTGGCGGATCATGTCGTAGCGGTCGGCAGAGAACGCATCGGTGCTCACGCCGTCGCGCATCACCACCGGCCGGATGAAGACCATCAGGTTGGTCTTGTTGCGGCTGCGCGTCTCGCTCTTGAACAGGTTGCCGAGGATCGGGATGTCGCCGGCCAGCGGGATCTTCTCGGTGCTGGACGAATAGTCGTCCTGCAGCAGGCCGCCGAGCAGCACGACGCTGCCGTCTTCGACCAGCACGTTCGACTCGATGCTGCGCTTGTTGGTGGTCGGGCCGTTCAGGTCGTTGCGGGTGGCGGCGTCGACGTTGGAGACCTCCTGGAAGATCGCCAGCTTGATCGTGCCGTTCTCGTTGATCTGCGGCTTCACGCGCATCGTCAGGCCGACGTCCTTGCGCTCGACCGTGGTGAACGGGTTGATGGTCGAGGTGTTGCCGCTGGTGCTGGCGTACTGGCCGGTCACGAACGGCACGTTCTGGCCGATCACGATCTTGGCCTCTTCGTTGTCGAGTGTCAGCAGGTTGGGCGTGGACAGCACATTGCCCTCGCCGTTGCTGGCCAGAAAGCGCGCGAGGAAGCCCAGCACGTACTGGCCATTGATGCGGTGCCCGATGCCGAAGTTGAGGCCGGTCGAGGGCCGCGTCGCCGTGTTGCTGGTGGCAAGGCCGACGGCAAGGTCGATGATGTTCTGCCCGCCCAGGCTCGAATTGGTGCCGATCACGCCGACGTTGCGGTCGCCGCTCTTGCCGAGCGCGCTTTGCCACTGCACGCCGAACTCGGCCGCCTTGGTGGCGTTGACCTCGACGATCAGGCTTTCGATCATCACTTGCGCGCGGCGGCCGTCGAGCCGGTCGACGACGGCGCGGATCTGCCGGTATTGCGGCTCCGAGGCCGTGATGATCAGTGAATTGGTGGCCGGATCGGCCTGGATCTGGCCACCGGTCGACGGCTGGTTGGCGTTGTTGAGCGGCGCGTTGGCCGGCGAACTGCCCTGCGCGCCGCCCGCCTGGACGTTGGCCACCGGCTGGGTGCCGGCACTGAGCGCCGCCGCGCCGGCGGCGCCGCCGCCACTGGTGCCGCCGCGCGCGTCGCTCGCCAGCGCCGCGCGCAGCGTCACGGCGAGGCGCACCGCGTCGGCGTTCTTGAGATAGATCACGTAGATGTTGCCGGCCGCGCCGTTGCTACTCTCGATCGGCGGGCGATCGAGCCGTTCCACCAGCGTGCGCACCAGCTGCGCGCGCGCCGGGTTGGCGGCCCGCAAAATCAGCGAATTGCTGCGCGGCTCGGCCAGCAGCGTGGTGCGGAACGACGCGTCCGCGGTGCCGGGCGCCGCGGCACCGGCGGTGCCCGAGCCGCCGTCGATCAGCCGCTGCACCAGCGGCACCAGGTCGGTCGCCACCGAATGCTTGAGTGGAATGACCTCGATATCCGACGCGTTCGGCACGTCGAGCGCCGCGATGATGCGGGCGAGCCGGCGCATGTTGTCGGCGTAGTCGGTGATCACCAGCGAGTTGTTGCCGGGGTTCACGTTGATCGTGTTGTTCGGCGCGATCAGCGGCCGCAGCACCGGCAGCAGGTTGTTGGGCGACTCGTAGTTGAGGCGGAACACCTGCGTCACGATCTGGCTGCCGCCCACGCCGCGAGTGCCGGACGTCGAGGTCGTCACGTTGGTGGCGAGGATCTTGGCGTCGGCCTCGGGCACCACCTTGTAGAGCCCGTCGGTCTGCACCACGGCGAAGCCCTGCAGCCGCAGTGCCGCGGCAAACTGGTCGAACGCGGCGACCGGCGCAATGGCGCGGTCGGTCTGCAGCGTGACGGTGCCCTTGACGCGCGGATCCACCACCACGTCGCGCCCGGTCACCACCGCCATGGTGCGGGCCACCGATTCGATCTCGGCGTTGGTGAAGTTCAGCGTGATCGGCTCGCCGCGCCGGGGCGCGCCCGGTTCCTGCTGCGCGAATGCGGCGGGCATGCAGGTGGCGAACAGCACCTGCACCGCGAGTGCGACGATGCCGGTGCGAGCGCCGAGCGAAGACAGGTGCTTCATGGTCAACCCAGTGTAATGAGCGAACGCGCGCCGTCGCGCCGTCCGATGATGTTCAGAAGATTCGAAAGCGCGTCTTCGCGCCCCGGGGCGGCACTGGCTTCGCCATCGAAGCGCAGCGCACGGCCGTTCCAGCGGCCGCTGCCGCTGAGTTGCAGGCTGCCTTCGCGCGTGGCGAGCAGCAGGGTCGGTTGGGCACCGCCTTCGAGCGTGAGGCGGTAGCTGCCCATCGGCTTGAGCGTCGACAGGCTGGACGAAATGTCGGTGGCCGCCAGCGTGGCACGGCCGGCCAGCGCGAGCTGCGGCCCGTTCCAGCGCATCGAGAACGCCTGCGTGGAGATATCGAGCACGCCATCGGGCTTGAGCGTATTCCACGGCGCGCCGAAACCGCTGAGCAACGCGGCCGGCCAGCGCGACTGGCCGTCCTGCCAGTCGAGTTGCAGGCCATCGGTGTGTGGCAGCGCCGTGAAGCGGAGTGGCTGCGGCGCGCAGCAGGGCAGGGTGAGCGCAGCCGCCACGCCGCCCCATGCCGGGCGCAGCCGCCAGTCGAGCAGGCCGGGCAGCGAAATCGATTCGGCGCCGCCCTGGCCGCTGGCGAACACCACGCCGGCGCTGCCGTTCCAGACGGTGCCGCGCGGGTTCACCAGCACCAGCCGGCCGCTCGTCGCGTCCTTCAGGCTCTGGGCCAGCCAGCGCGCCGGCGCGAACAGTGCCAGCGTGGCCAGCACCCCAAGCAGCATGCCGAGCACGGCCCAGCGCCAGCCGGTGGCAGGTGAGGCGAGGGGGCGGGCGGCGCGCGCGAGCATGGCGGATTTCAGCGGGCGGCCGGCAAGGCCATGACCAGCGTGCCGTCCCAGCGCACGCGCGCCGGCTCGTCGGCGGCCTTGGGGTTGGCTGCGGGAGGCGCGGCCTGGGAGCGCGTCAGATGCGCCTCGCGTGGCAAGGCGCGCGCATTGCTGCGTGCTTGTGCCAGCCATTGCGCGAGCCCGTCGGCTGGCGCACCGCGCATCGCCACGTTGGCGCCGTCGCCGGCACGCGCGAACTGTGCATTGGGGCCGAGCCCCTGGCGCACCGAGCTTTCGAGTGCGCGCATCGACTCGTCGCGGTTGGCGCGCGGCTGGGCCTGCAGCGCCTTGGCCTGCGCCTGCAGCGTGCTCATCTGCTGCAACTGTGCGTCGAGCCTGGCATGTTCTTCGCGCGCCGCAGACAAGGTGCGCAAGGCCGGCGCCAGGGCGACCCACCACAGCAGCGCCAACGCCACCAGCGCCCCGGCCAGTGCGACCATCTGGCGCTCGCGCGGTGCCAACTCGGCCCAGCGCGCCTGAAGCATTTCGCGGGAGTTCATCGTGTGGCCTCCGCCTGCACCAGCAGCAGGTCGCCTTCGCTGCGTGCGCTGTAGCCGCGCGGCGCCAGCGTGTTCGAGAGGCCGGTGAGTTCATCGGCCGACAGATTGAGCCCGCGCAGCCGCAACTGGCCGGCGCTGTAGTCGAGCGCGTTCGGTACCCGTCCCTGCGGCAGGCTTGCGGCCAGCGCAACCAGCATCGGCTCGAGGTCGAGCGCGGCCACGCCGCCGGTGGCCTGTTGCAGCACCGCCACCTCGCGCGCCATCTGCACCGGCGCGTCCACCACCAGCTTCACGGACGGGAAGGTCTGGGTCAGCATGGCGTTGATGCTGCCGCGCTTGGCATCGAGCGCATTGCGCTCTTTCCAGGCCCAGGCGTTGAGCCCGATCAGTTGCGCCAGCACCAGCGCCACGGCGCCCCAGCGGGCGGCGCGCCATTGCGGCGCATGGCGCAGCGTTTGCAGCAGCGCGCTGAACTTCTTGCCAGCGCGCGCGCGGCCACTGCTGGCCAGGTCGAACTGGGCCAGATCCCACGGCGCGCGGGCTGCCTGCAACCAGCGTTCGGGGGCCTGCGCAATCGGCAGGCGCTGCCCGAGCAGGGCCTCGGCCATGGCGGCGACGGCCGGCTCGGCACTCGCCACGGCGGTGTCGAGTGGCGCGGAGCCGGCCAGCGCCAGGCCGGCCGCATTGAGCGGCAGCGTCGCCACGCCGCTGGCATCGCAGATCGTGAGTTGCGCCGCCTCTGGCTCCCCGGTGGCAAACAGCAGTGCCGGTGCGCCATCGGGTTGCGGCGCGAACTCGGGAACGATGCGGGTCACGCGCCGCCCGGCGGCTTCGAGCGCCTGTACCGCTGCGCGCAGCGCGATGCGCTGGCTGGCCGCCACCCACACAGTCGCGCCCGGCTTGGCGCCGGGTTCGAGCGCAAAGTGAAGCGCCTCGGGTTCGTCGAGCAGGCGTTCCTCGAGCAGCCCGTCGAGCACCAAGCGCAAGCGCGCCGCGCCGCCGAGGTTGCCTTGCGGCAAGGTCACCGTGTGCCACGACAGTGCGGCGCCCGGCACCAGCACCGTCACTTCGTCGCCGGCCGGCAGCAACGCCAGCGGCGCGCTGCCATGGGACAACAGGGTGCGACCGTCATCCGCCACCAGCGCCCAGCCGTGCTCGACACCGGCATGGGCCGGTGAAAGTGGCGGGCGGACGATCAGTGCGGGCATGGAGGACTATGTGAAAAAGGGTAACCATTGTAGGAGCGCACTTGTGTACTTCGCTCCAGATTTGATAGCACCTTGCGCAAGCAGGACGGGCTTTTAAAGTGGTTTTACCTGATAAACATGAAGGAGAACGTTCGACTTAGGGGTTCGGTGCGGGCAGCGTCGCGCCGGCGCCACGTTCGCGCCAGACGGTGGTCACGGTGATCCCGTCGCGTCGGAGCAAAGAATGTTCCTCCACCCACGTCTTGTCGAGCCGCAACCGGCCCAGCACCTCGAAATAGTTGGTGCTGACGCTGTGGCGCTGTGAATCGAACGCCCCGGCCTGGTCGCGCACCACGCTGCTGGTGTCGGTCAGGCTGCGGAAAGGGTTGCGCGTACGCTGCGCCACGAGCCGCTTGGCGCTGGCCAGGTCGAGCGCCGGTACGCTGGCGAAGATGGCTTCGGCACTGGCGGTGTTGATGTTGAGCGACGTGCGTACCGGCAGTACGGTTACGTAGGGCTCCAGTGCGGCCACGGTTTGCGGTGAAAGCCCGAACCACACCAGCTGCGCGACATGCTGTGGCATCAGGGGTGCGCCGGTGGACGACGTGTCGCTGCTGTCGCTGGCCGTCGCAGTGGGCGTGGGCGCTGCGCCGGCAGCCGCTACGCTGGCAGCCGCTGCGCCGGTGGTCGCGGCCGGCGTGGCAGGCGCGATGCCAGCGGTGGCGCGCTGCACGCCGAGGGTCAGCAGGCTCAGTTCTCCGGCGGGCAGGCCGAGCAGATCGAACAGCTTGGCGAAGGTCGCGACCGCCGCGGGCACCGGCTTGTTACCCACGATCAGGCCGAGGACGTTGAGCTTGGACTGCGCGTCGACGATGCGACCGGACAGGAAAGCATCCGGCAATCCTTCGAGCGAGTCGCTGGCGACGTTCTTCTCGGCCGAGAGAAAGCTCGACAGCCGCGCTTCCTCCAGCGGCACGGCCCAGGGTTCGGCGAGGTAATCAGCGCCGGCCGTCCGGCCGTCCTCGCGCAGGATCAGCCGGGCCCAGTCGAGTGCGCCGACCAGCACCCAGGCCGACTGCACCCGTGCGCGCTCGGCCGACTCGACCTCGACGGCGCGCCACTGCTGCCATAGCGCGGCGGCGGCAAAGGTGGCGACCAGCGTCACCGTCAGCATCGCCATCAGCAGCGCGGCGCCGGTCTGGCGTGCCAGCGAAGGGGGGCGGCGCGGCGTCATGTCTTCGGGGCTCCGGCCGTGGGGCGCACCCAGTCGCGCGTCAGCAGCCCGGCCAGCGCGGGGCCGGGCGGTAGCGTCAACACCAGGCGCACGCCGTCGGGCAAGGTGCTGGAGGTGTCGAGCGCCTCGGCGCCGACGGCCGGGCCCCATGCGTTGTTGCGGAAGTAGGAGAGCTGCCAGCTTTCGAGCGGCATCAGTGCCACCTCGGCCCCCTGCGCGTTGTTGCTGGTCGCGCTGTCCTGCGCCCCGGATGCGGCACGGTTCCAGGCCAGCTGCCATTCGTTGCGGGCGGTCAGCGGGGCCGATTGCCATCGGCTCCAGTAGGTGCCGTTGGCATCGCTGCGCAACGTCCAGGCCACCACGTAGACGACCGGCCGCAGGTCGTCGCTGCCGCGCCTGGTGATGCGCAGCAGGCGGCCGTCCCAGTCGAGCGCACGGGTCGTCGGCAGCACCACCATCGCGTCGAGATCGGCGCTCCATTGCGCGAGCGTGGTCTGCAGCGCGAGCACCGCTTCGCCGCGCGCCTTGTTCCGTTCCTGGGCACGCGCCATGCCGTCGAGCCCGCGCCAGCTCATGATGGCAAGCAGTGCCATCACGGCGATCGCGACCATGACTTCGATCAGCGTGAAGCCACGCAGCCGCTTCATGCTCAGTACCGCCCCACCACGGTCGACACACGCAGCACCGGCGCGGCGTCGGCATCGCGCACCTGCACGTCCACGCGACGGAAGTTCGGGTTCAGCGTGGCTGTGGTCGACACGAGTACGTCGAAGCTGATGCCGGCCTGGGTGCAGACCAGGCTGCTGTCGCCGACTTCCGGCATCACGCGCGCGAGCCGGGCCTTGACCAGTTCGTTCTCGGCGCAAAGCTGGGCCAGCATCACGTCCGACTGGCGCTGTGCGTTGCGCGTCAGGGCACCCGTGGCCTGGGTGCCGGCCATGAGTGCGATCGCGACGATGCCAAGCGCGACCAGCACTTCGATCAGCGTGAAGCCGCGGGCCCGAAAGCGCTTCATGGCGCCACCACGGAGAACGGGCGCAGCCCGTCGGTCGCGAGGCGCAGGCTGCGCACTGGCGGCCCTTCGATCGTCAGTACCACCTGCTGCGCCGCGATGATCGGATCGGGCCCGAGCACCAGCACGTTGCCGGCGCGGCCATCCGCCATGAACGGCTGCGCGCTGACGCCGGCATTGAGCCAGCCGGTGGGCAGGCTGTTGACCGGCAAGCCATCGAAGACGAAACCTTCAGGCGTCACGCGCCAGCGCACCGTGGCGCCGCTGGCGCGCGACTGGGCGCGGGCAGCGTCGAGCAACACCGCGAGCCGATCAGCCTCGCGCTCGAGCGCGGCCTCGCCGCTGTCGCGCATTGCAAAACCGACGCCGGCCGTGGCCAGCGCCATGATGGCGATCACCACGATCAGTTCGAGCAGCGTGAAACCGCGGGAAAATCCAAGCGAAAAAAGCCGACGGCGCCCACCAGTCGGGCGCTTGAAGCTATCGATTTGATAGCAAGGCTTACTGCCAGCTGCCGATGTCGGCATTGTTGCCTTCGCCGCCCGGCTGGCCGTCGGCGCCGAGCGAGAACACATCGATCTCGCCCTTGATGCCAGGGTTCAGGTACTGGTAGGGCTTGCCCCAGGGGTCGCTGGGCAGTTTCTCGACGTAGGGCTTCCAGTTCGGCGCGGCCGGGCCGGCGGTGGGCCGTGCGAGCAGCGCCTGCAGCCCCTGGTCGGCGGTCGGGTAGCGCTGGTTGTCGAGGCGGTAGAGCTTCAGTGCCTGCATCAGGTTGTTGACGTCGGTGCGGGCGGCGGTGGCGCGCGCGTCGTCGGCGCGGCCGATCACGTTGGGCACGATCAGCGCGGCCAGCACGCCGATGATGACCAGCACCACCATGAGCTCGATCAGCGTAAAGCCGCGTTGCAGGGGCGTGCGCGGCGTGCGGTGCAAAGGTGTCATGGTGAATGGGCTTGGGAACAGGTGGCGCTGAATGATAATCCGCCTACATGTCTGCACACACTGTTCCTTTCGCTGCTGCCCGCTGGCCCGCGCCCGTTGCGACGATGGTCTTGTGGGCGCTGGCCGCTGCGAGCATCGTGTTCTGGGGATTGCGGCTTGCCGCGCCGGCCGATGCGGTGGCGCCCCCTGCCGTGGCCAGTGCGCCGGCCGCAGTCGATCCGGCGGCAGTGGGGCATTTGCTTGGCGCGGTCGATTCGGCAGCAGTAGTGGCGGCAACACCCGATGCGGCCAGCCGGTTTGTGCTGTTGGGCGTGATCGCCGACACCGACGGGCAGGGTGCTGCGCTGATTGCGGTCGATGGCAAGCCGGCGCGGCCGTTCCGTGTCGGCGCCAAACTCGGCGACAGCCATGTGCTGCAGTCGGTGGGCGCGCGCGCCGCAACGCTCGGCGGCAACGCGCAGGGGCCGGCTGCCTTCACGCTGCAATTGCCCGCCCGCCCGATGGCGATGCCGGGCACGCCGCCGGCGCCCTGATTCTTTTCAGGCCTTCAGAAACAGCTGGTAGACAGGGTTGCCGGTTTCCTCGACGAACGGGTAGCCGAGCGTCTGCAGGAAGCTGTCGAATGCCGCGTGGTCGGCTGTCGGCACCTGCACACCGACCAGGATGCGGCCGTAGTCGGCGCCCTGGTTGCGGTAGTGGAACAGGCTGATGTTCCAGTTCGGCCGCATCAGGTTCAAGAATTTCAGCAACGCACCTGGCCGCTCAGGAAACACGAAGCGCAATAGCCGCTCGTTGTCCGCCAGACCGGTACGGCCGCCGACCATGTGGCGGATGTGTTCCTTGGCCAGTTCGTCGTGGGTGAGGTCGAGCGCGCCGAAGCCGTGCGCGACAAAGGTCTCGGCAATGGTGGTCGACTCGCCGCGCGTGCTGGTCGTGAGTCCGACGAACACATGCGCCTCGGCCGTGTCGCTGATGCGGTAGTTGAACTCGGTCACGTTGCGCGACGCACCGGGCAATTCGCCGACCAGTTCGCAGAAGCGGCGGAAGCTGCCGCGCTCTTCGGGAATGGTCACGGCGAACAGCGCCTCGCGTTCCTCGCCGACCTCGGCCCGCTCGGCCACGAAGCGCAGCCGGTCGAAGTTCATGTTGGCGCCGCAGAGGATCGCCGCATAGGTCTCACCGCGCGTGCCGTGCTGCTCGACGTATTGCTTGATCGCCGCCACCGCGAGCGCACCGGCCGGCTCGACGATGCTGCGCGTGTCGACAAAGATATCCTTGATGCCGGCACAGACCGCGTCAGTGTCGACGGTGATGAACTCGTCCACCAACTCGCGCGCGATGCGGAAGGTTTCCTCGCCGACCAGCTTGACCGCAGTGCCGTCGGAGAAGAGGCCCACATCGGGCAGCGTGACGCGCTGGTGCGCGGCGACCGATTGCATCATCGCGTCGGAGTCATTCATCTGGACGCCGATCACCTTGATCTCGGGCCGCACGGCCTTGATGTAGTTGGCGACGCCCGAGATCAGCCCGCCACCACCGATCGCGACGAACACCGCGTCGAGCCGGCCCTGGTGCTGGCGCAGAATTTCCATCGCGATCGTGCCCTGGCCGGCGATCACATCGGGATCATCGAATGGGTGCACGAAGGTCAGGCCCTGCGCGGCCTGCAGTTCGAGCGCGTGGCCGTAGGCGTCGGAATAGCTCTCGCCGTGCAGCGCCACTTCGCCACCGAGCGCGCGCACCGCGTCGATCTTGAGTTGCGGTGTCGTCACCGGCATCACGATCACGGCGCGCGTGCCGAGCGTGCGCGCGCTGAGTGCGACGCCTTGCGCATGGTTGCCGGCCGAGGCGCAGATCACGCCGCTGGCCAACTGCTCGGCGCTCAAGTGCGCCATCTTGTTGTAGGCGCCGCGCAGCTTGAAGCTGAACACGGCCTGTTGATCCTCGCGCTTGAGCAGCACGGTATTGCCGAGCCGAATGCTCAAGGCCTTGGCCGGCTCGAGCGCCGACTCGACCGCCACGTCGTAAACGCGGGCGGTTAGGATTTTCTTGAGGTAGTCGGCGGGGGTGAGCGGGCTGGGCATAGGGCCGCGATCATAGGGCCGTGGCGGGCTGCAGATTCCGGGCATAAAAAAGCCCCGAGTCTTGCGACTCGGGGCTAAATCCACCAATTGGAAGGGTGGAGGAGACAACCGGTGCACGGCAATTTGCCGTGCGATGAAATAAAGTATATCGACAGTTTGCTGCGATGCAACAAGCAGTGACGCTTTTCCCACACAAACCGATGGCCGCGTGAAATTTGTCCGCGACCAACCTCTCTCGGAGTCAGTAGTTCGATGGAATGCACAGTGAGTTGGACCGGCGCCGCCGGTACCCAGTCCCCGATGGGGTTCGTGGCCGAGACCGGCAGTGGCCATGTGCTGGCGATGGACGGCGCGCCGGACGCGGCCAAGCCGGAAAACGGGGGGCGCAACCAGGCACCGCGGCCGATGGAAGCCGTGCTGGCCGGCACCGGCGGCTGTACCGCCTATGACGTGGTGCTGATCCTCAAGCGCGGCCGCCACAAGGTCGAGCGCTGCAGCGTCAAGCTCACCAGCGAGCGCGCCGAAAAGGATCCCAAGGTTTTCACGAAGATCCACATGCATTTCACGGTGGCCGGCAAGGGCATTCCCGCGAGCGCTGTCGAGCGCGCGATTGCGCTGAGCCACGACACCTACTGCTCGGCCACCATCATGCTGGGCAAGATGGCGGAGATCACGACCAGCTTCGAGCTGATCGACACCTGAGTTCGCTCGCCGCTCAGATCCGGTGCGCCACTGTCGTCATGACACGTGAAGCCAAGCGCATCGCGGCCCGTGCGGGTGCGGGGAGTTCGCGCGCGCCCGCGCTCCAGGCTTGCGCTGCATGCCGGGCTTCGTCCTCTTTCATTTGCGTCACGACCGCGCGGGAGGCGGTATCGGATGGAGGGAGGCGCTCCAGGTGCCCATCAAGATGGGCTTCGACCTGCCGTTCGGTTTCTGCCACGAAGCCGAGGCTCAGCGCATCTCCAAGTCGTCCAGCCACCACGCCCAGGCCGAAAGCACCGGCGTACCAGAGCGGATTCAGGAGCGATGGCCGGGCGCCCAGATCGTCGAGCCGCTGGCGTGTCCAGGCGAGGTGGTCGGTTTCTTCATGGGCCGCCTTGACGAACTGCTCGCGCAGCGCCGGGTCGCGCGTCACGGCCGCCTGAGCCGTGTAAAGCGCCTGCGCGCAGATCTCTCCGACATGGTTGACGCGCATCAGTGCGCCGGCTTCACGGCGCTCGACGTCGGTCAGCGGGCCAGGCGGCAGCGCCGGCTGCGGCGCCGCACGGGTGGCGTGAGGCCGGGCGAACAAGGTGCGCAGTACTGCGTCTGCGACATTCAATAGGGGGTCGAGCGAACGGGTCATGGCGCGATTTGAACGCATCCCGAGAGCGGGCGACGGGGAGGTTTTTTCATTTCGCATCGTGAAGTCGCGGATGGGCGCAAAGCTTTGTTGCACCGCTGCAACGAAACGCGGAACCCTTCCCATATTTCGGCTGAATTGCTTTGCCCTGACGCAGCGGCTCTGGTGCAATAGCAACAACTTCCCAAAAGGAGGTTGGCCCGGGGTCCGGTGGGAGCACAAAAAAGTGCCAGTCACGGTGAGCCCTCTGCACCGGAGCCCTATGTTTAACCTTGGAGAAACTTGCAATGAAAAAATCCCTAGTTGCTTTGGCTGCCCTGGCTGTCGCTGGTGTTGCCTCGGCCCAGTCGTCGGTCACGTTGTTCGGTGTGGTCGACGCGTCGATCAGCCATTACGAAACCAGCAGCCGTTACGTCAACACCAACCCGTTCTTCGTGCCGGTCGCTGGCGTTGACTACAGCAACCGCAAGCAAAGCGCAACCGTGTTGGCCAACTCGGGTTACAACTCGAGCCGCCTCGGCTTCCGTGGTACGGAAGACCTCGGTGGTGGCCTGGCTGCCAGCTTCTGGCTCGAAGCTCCCCTGAGCAACGACGACGGTTCGACCAGCACGACCTTCAGCTTCGCGCGTCGTTCGACCGTGAGCCTGTCGGGTGGTTTCGGTGAAGTCCGCCTCGGCCGTGACTACAACCCGACCTTCTGGAACGACACCGTGTTCGATCCGTTCGGCACCAACGGCGTTGGCACCAACCTGATCTCCAACATGAACGGCGCCGCGATCTTTGGCCCGGGCAATGCCAGCACCAACGCCAACTACGTTCGCGCCAGCAACAGCATCGGCTACTTCCTGCCGCCGAACCTGGGTGGCTTCTACGGTCAACTGCAATACGCCTTCCACGAAAAGGTCAAGTACGATCCGGGTCTCACGACGCCTGCAGTTGCCAACAACAGCCGCACCGGCCGTAATGTTGCAGCTCGCTTCGGCTACGCCAACGGCCCGCTCGACGTCGCTTTTGCCGTTGGCCAAAGCACCGTGGGTGACCAGTTCTACCCCGGCATCACGTCGAACGTGAAGATCGCCAACCTGGGCGCTTCGTATGACTTCGGCGTCGTCAAGCTCTTCAGCGAAATCTCGCAAACGAGGAACAAGAACGACTTCGAAACCCAGCCGGTGTTCGGTGCGGTTTCTGACTTCAAGGGCAACGGCTACCTGCTCGGCGTGACCGTGCCGGTCGGTGCTGGCTTGATCCGCGCTTCGTACTCGTGGGTGAAGGTCAAGTTCGACAACACCGCTACCAGCGCTGGCTTCTTCCAAACGGACTCGCCTGATGCGAAGGCCAACAAGTTCGCCATTGGCTACGTGCACAACCTGTCGAAGCGCACCGCGCTGTACGCCACGGTTGCTCGTACCTCGAACAAGAATGGCTTGGCTCTGACCACCGGCGGCACGCCGGCGTTCACGAACACCTTCGCTTACGGTGTGCCCAACGCTGCTGGCTACCAAGCCCGCAACGCGACCGGCTACGACTTCGGTATCCGTCACGCTTTCTGATCTGACGCTGGCTGACGCCAGCTGATGTTGAAAGACTCGAAAAGCCACTCGACGCAAGTCGGGTGGCTTTTTTTATTGGGGCAATCCTGCATTGGGCACATACATTGCTCTGCTAAGGTCACCACCTACATCCGATGCTCGTTTTCGTACTGCGCCGCCTTCTTCAAGCCGTGATCGTGATGGTCGTGGTGGCTTTCATTGCCTTCCTCTTGTTCCAGTACGTGGGAGACCCTGTGGTCTTCCTGCTGGGGCAGGACGCCAAACCCGATCAGATCCGGCAACTGCGAGCCGACTTGGGGCTCGACCAGCCCTTCTTCGTGCAGTTCTGGCACTTCCTGCTGAATGCGGCACAGGGCGAGTTCGGCTTGAGCTTGCGGCAGGGCGCGAAGGTGTCGCGCCTGATCGGTGAGCGCCTGCCGGCCACGCTGGAGCTCTCCGTCATGGCGGCGCTGCTGGCGCTGCTGGTGGGCTTGCCGATGGGTGTCTATGCGGCGCTGCGCCGCGGCACGGTCGGCAGCCAGGCCGTGATGGCGCTGTCGCTGCTGGGCGTGTCGTTGCCGACCTTCCTGATCGGCATTCTGCTGATCCTGGTGTTCTCGGTCTGGCTCGGTTGGCTGCCGAGCTTTGGTCGTGGCGAGGTAGTCAATCTCGGCTGGTGGAGCACCGGCCTGTTCACCCGCGATGGCTGGAGCCATCTGGTGCTGCCGACCGTCACGCTCGCCGTCTTCCAGCTCACGCTGATCATGCGGCTGGTGCGCGCCGAGATGCTCGAAGTGCTGCGCACCGACTACATCAAGTTCGCCCGCGCGCGCGGCCTGTCGGATCGGGCGATCCACTTCGGTCACGCATTGCGCAACACGATGGTGCCTGTGATCACCATCACGGGCCTGCAATTGGGCTCGCTGATCGCCTTTGCAATCATTACCGAGACCGTGTTCCAGTGGCCCGGCATGGGCCTGCTGTTCATCCAGGCCGTGACCTATGCCGACATCCCCGTGATGGCGGCCTACCTGTGCCTGATTGCGCTGATCTTCGTGACCATCAACCTGGTCGTCGACTTGCTGTATTTCGCCGTCGATCCACGGCTGCGCGTTTCCACCACGGGAGGACATTGATGGGGTTGCCACGCTGGCAGGTTGCGGGCCGGGCCTTTGCGCACATCGCGCGCTTTCATCCGGAGATCACCGCGTTCCGCCGCGATCTGCATGCACATCCGGAACTGGGTTTCGAAGAGGTCTACACCGCGGCGCGGGTGCAGGAGGCGCTGCGTGCCTGCGGGGTGGACGAGATCCACACCGGAATCGGCAAGACCGGCCTGGTGGGCGTCATCCGCGGCAGGTCGACCGCCAGCGGCCGCTTGATCGGCCTGCGCGCCGACATGGACGCGCTGCAGATGTGCGAGGACAACAGCTTTGCCTGGCGCTCCGCCAAAAACGGGTTGATGCACGGCTGCGGCCATGACGGGCACGTCTCGATGCTGGTCGGCGCAGCGCGCTACCTGGCCGAAACACGTAATTTCGACGGCACGGCCGTCCTGATCTTCCAGCCCGGCGAAGAGGGTTTCGCCGGCGCCCGCGTGATGATCGAAGACGGCCTGTTCGACCGCTTTCCGGTGCAATCGGTCTTTGCGATGCACAACTGGCCCGGCATGCCGGCCGGCACCATCGGCCTGAACAGCGGCGCGATGATGGCGGCGGCCGACCGCATCACGATCGAGGTCACCGGCAAGGGCGGTCATGGCGCCCACGCATACCAGACCGTCGATCCGGTGCTGGTCGCGGCACACATCATCACGGCGGTGCAAAGCATCGTCTCGCGCAACGTGCGGCCGATCGATGCGGCGGTGATCAGCGTCTGTGCGGTGCAGGCCGGTGATCTGGGTGCGATGAGCGTGGTGCCGGGCAAGGCCACGCTGGTCGGCACAGTGCGCACCTTCAGCGCCAAGGTGCAGGCCCAGGTCGAGCAACGCCTGACCGAGCTTTGCAGCGCGGTGGCCATGGGTTTTGGTGCCAGTGCCACGGTGCGTTTCGAGCGTATCTACCCGGCCACCATCAACACGCCGACCGAGGCGCTGTTCGCGGGCGACGTGGCGCAGGGCCTGGTGGGCGCGCGCAACGTCGAGCGCAACATGGAGCCCAGCATGGGCGCGGAAGACTTCTCCTTCATGCTGCAAAAGAAACCCGGCGCCTACCTGCGCATCGGCCAGGACGTGCGGGACGGCGCCTTTCTGCACAACAGCCGCTACGACTTCAACGACGAGATCCTGCCCCTCGGCGCCGCCATGCATGCAAGCCTGATCGAGCAGGGCATGCCACTGAAAGCCGCTGCCGCAACGCAGGAAAACGCCAAGATCGGCGCCATGCAATAGCCCACATGATCGGGCCCCCACCTTGCGTTGGTCACAAGCCGGCGCATCGTTCCACAGTAGATCCTGTTTCCAACCCCCAAGAGGAGTGCCTCCCATGAGTTTCAAGTCAAAAGTGCTGTTGGCCAGCTTGTTCGCTGCGTTGAGTACTGCAAGTCTGATGGCCAGCGCGCAGACCATCCGGATCGCGAACCAGGGCGATGCGCTCTCGCTGGATCCGCATTCGCTGAACGAATCGCTGCAGCTCAGCGTCGACTCCAACGTCTATGAAACCCTGGTCGGGCGCAACAAGGATCTGAGCCTTGCGCCGCTGCTGGCCACCAGCTGGAAGCAGACCTCGCCCAATGTCTGGCGCTTCGAACTGCGCAAGGGCGTGCAGTTCCACGATGGCACGCCGTTCACCGCCGACGACGTGGTGTTCAGCTTCATGCGCGCCAAAGGCGAAGGCTCCGACCTGCGGGCCACGCTGAGCGACATCAAGGAAGTGCGCAAGGTCGGCGACCTGGCGATCGAGATCGAAACCGCCGGCCCGTTCCCGATCCTGCCCGACGTGATCTCGCTGACCATGATCATGAGCAAGAAGTGGTGCGAGGAGAACAAGGCCACGATGCCGGTCGACCGCCGCAAGGGCATCGAGAACACCGCGTCGTTCAAGGCCAACGGCACCGGCCCGTTCCGCGTGCGCGAACGCCAGCCCAATGTGCGCACCGTGTTCACGCGCAACGGCACCTACTGGGGCAAGATCGAAGGCAACGCGCAGGAAATCATCTTCACGCCGATCGCCAATCCGTCGACCCGCGTGGCCGCGCTGCTGTCGGGTGAAATCGATGTGATGGAACCGGTGCCGGTGCAAGACATCGCGCGCATCAACGCCACGGCCAGCGCCCGCGTGATCGCCGGTGCCGAGCTGCGCACCATCTTCCTCGGCATGGATCAGAAGCGCGACGAGCTGCTGTACTCGAGCGTGAAGGGAAAGAACCCGTTCAAGGACAAGCGCGTGCGCCAGGCCTTCTACCAGGCCATCGACATCAACGGCATCAAGCGCACCGTGATGCGTGATGCCTCGCGCCCGACCGCATTGCTGGTCGGCCCTGGCATCAATGGTTGGAACGCCGAGCAGGACAAGCGCCCGCCCTTCGATGTCGAAGCCGCCAAGAAGCTGCTGGCCGATGCCGGCTATCCGCAGGGCTTCGAGGTCTCGCTCAACTGCCCGAACGACCGCTACGTGAATGACGGCCAGATCTGCCAGAGCGTCGCCGCGAATTTGGCCAGGATCGGCGTCAAGATCAATCTGGTGACCGAGACCAAGGGCACGTACTTCCCCAAGATCCTGCGCCGCGACACCAGCTTCTACCTGCTCGGCTGGACCCCCACCACCTACGACTCGCACAACGCGCTGAGCTCGCTGACTGCCTGTCCCGACGACAAGGGCACGGGCCAGTTCAACCTGGGCGCCTACTGCAATCCCAAGCTCGATGCGCTGACCAAGCAGATCCAATCCGAGTCCGACAAGACCAAGCGCAACGCCTTGATCAAGGAAGCGTTTGCGCTGCATGCCGACGACGTGGGCCATCTGCCGCTGCACCAGCAGTCGCTGGCCTGGGGTGTCAGCAAGAAGGTCGAACTGACCCAGCTTGCCGACAACTTCATGTTCTTCAAGTGGATGAGCATCAAGCCATAACGATGACGCACCCCCTGGCACGCACCCTGCGTGCCGGGTCGGCTGAATGAAAAAAACACTCGCCCGTTGGCTCGACAGCGATGTCGGCCACAGCTTCCGCAATTCGCCGATGGCGATTGCGGCGGCTGTTATCGCTTTTATCTGCGTGTTCAGCGCCGCCTTCGCGGGCTGGATCGCACCCCATAACCCCTACGACCTCGCCACCCTCGAGCTCAGTGATGCACGCCTGCCGCCCGCCTGGATGGCCGAGGGCTCGCGCAAATACCTGCTGGGCACCGACGACCAGGGTCGCGACATCGTGTCCGCCCTGATGTACGGCGCGCGCGTCTCGCTGGTCGTTGGTTTTGTCTCGGTTCTGTTGTCGATGCTGATGGGCGTGACGCTCGGGCTGCTGGCCGGTTTCCGCGGCGGCTGGGTCGATGCGTTCCTGATGCGCCTGTGCGACGTGGTGCTGTCGTTCCCGGCGATTCTGGTGGCGTTGCTGATCGCCGGCGTCGGCCGGGCGCTGTTTCCCAATGCGCACAACACGGTCGCTTTCGGCGTCCTGATCCTTGCCATCTCGCTCACCAAATGGGTCGACTACGCCCGCACCGTGCGGGGTTCCACGCTGGTCGAGCGCAACAAGGAATACGTGCAGGCCGCACGGGTCACCGGCGTCTCGCCGCTGCGCATCATGCGCAAGCACGTGCTGCCGAACGTCATGGGGCCGGTGTTCGTGATCTCGACGGTGCAGGTCGCGACCGCGATCATCACCGAGGCGACCCTGTCATTTCTGGGTGTCGGCGTGCCGTCGACGTCGCCCTCCCTGGGCACCCTGATCAGCAACGGCAACCAGTTCCTCTTTTCCGGAGAGTGGTGGAGCATCGTGTTCCCCGGCGCTGCACTCGTCCTGATTGCGCTGAGCGTGAACCTGCTTGGCGACTGGTTGCGCGACGCCATGAATCCGAGGCTGCACTAATGTCGAGGCCACTGCTGGAAGTCCAGAACCTCGTTGTCGAATTCCCGGGCCGGCGCGGCACGCTGCGCGCGCTCGACGACATTTCGTTTTCCATCGCGCCGGGTGAAATCCTCGGCGTGGTGGGCGAATCGGGTGCCGGCAAGTCGCTCACCGGCGCGGCCATCATCGGCCTGCTGGAGCCGCCCGGCCGCATCGCCAGCGGGCAGATCCTGCTGCAGGGCGAGCGCATCGACCACCTCAACCATGCCCAGATGCGCCACATCCGCGGCCGGCGCATCGGCGCGATCTTCCAGGATCCGCTGACCTCGCTGAACCCGCTCTACACGATCGGCCGGCAGCTCACCGAAACCATCCGCGCGCATCTGCCCGTCAGCGAGGCCGAAGCGCGCAAGCGTGCCATCGGCCTGCTTGAAGACACCGGCATTCCGGCGGCGGCGCAGCGCGTCGACCACTACCCGCACCAGTTTTCGGGCGGCATGCGCCAGCGCGTCGTAATTGCGCTTGCGCTCGCGGCCGAGCCCACGCTGATCGTGGCCGACGAGCCCACCACCGCGCTCGACGTGTCGATCCAGGCGCAGATCATCACGCTGCTCAAGCGCCTGTGCCACGAGCGTGGCGCGGCCGTGATGCTGATCACGCACGACATGGGCGTCATCGCCGAGACCTGCGACCGCGTGGCCGTGCTGTATGCAGGCCGCGTGGCCGAAATCGGCCCGGTGCACGAGGTGATCCATGCGCCGGCACATCCCTACACCGGCGGCCTGATGGCAGCCATTCCCGACATGACGATCGAGCGCGAACGCCTCAACCAGATCGACGGCGCGATGCCGCGCCTCAATGCGATTCCGACCGGTTGCGCCTACAACCCGCGTTGCCCGCGCGCCTTCGACCGCTGCACGAAAGAGCGGCCCGACCTGATCGCGGCCGGCGCCACGAGCGCGGCCTGCTGGCTGCACGATGCCACGCATGGCGCGAGGGTGGTGGCATGAGCGCAGTGCTTCAGAACGCAGCCCCCGCGGCAGCCACCGACGCCGCGCCGCTGGTCGTCGCCCACGACATCGCCAAGACCTTCGACGTCTCGGCCCCCTGGCTCAACCGCGTCATCGAGCGGCAGCCGCGGTTGCTGCTGCATGCGGTCGACGGCGTGAGCTTCACCATTCCGCGCGGACAGACGCTGGCGCTGGTCGGCGAATCCGGCTGCGGCAAGAGCACCGTGGCGCGGCTGCTGGTCGGGCTCTACAACCCGAGCCGGGGCCATGTGAACTTTGCCGGCGAGGACGTGCACAGCACCTTCGCCTCGGCGCGCGGTCGGGCGTTGCGCCAGCGCATCCAGATGATCTTCCAGGATCCGTACGCGAGCCTGAACCCGCGCTGGACGGTCGAGGCGATCGTCGGCGAGCCGGTGGTCGAGCACGGGCTCGCGATGGACAAGGGCGCGCTGCGCGATCGCGTCGGCGAACTGCTGCGCTCGGTCGGCCTGAGCCCGCTCGACATGGTGAAGTACCCGCACCAGTTCTCGGGAGGCCAACGACAGCGCATCTCGATCGCGCGCGCACTCGCCACCGCGCCCGAGTTTCTGGTGTGCGACGAGCCGACCTCGGCGCTCGACGTGAGTGTGCAGGCGCAGGTGCTCAACATCATGAAAGACCTGCAGCGCGAGCGCGGCCTGACCTATCTCTTCATCTCGCACAACCTCGCGGTGGTGCGCCACGTGAGCGACCAGGTCGGCGTGATGTACCTCGGCCGGCTGGTCGAGGTGGCCGAGAAGCGCACGCTGTTCGCCACGCCGCGGCACCCGTATACGCGCATGCTGCTCGACGCGATTCCGCAGATGCACGCGACCGGCCGCGCCCGCACGCCGGTGCAGGGCGAGGTGCCGAACCCGCTGTCACCGCCGGCCGGCTGCGCGTTCCATCCGCGCTGCCCGCACGCCAACGCACGCTGCTCGGCCGAGCGGCCGAAGCTGCAGAACTTCGAAGGCATCCAGGTCGCCTGCCACGCGGTGGAAGAGCGCCGAATTTAAGCGGCGCTGCCAACAAACAGCGGTCGAACCAGCTGGTCGAATCGGCTGTCTGTCATGGAACACCGCGGAACCGGCTCCGCCGGGCCGCTGGTGTTGCCCCCGGCAGGGGGTTGGCGAAGGCGACACGCAGTGCGCCGCAGACTGGGGGCGAGCCTATTGTTCTTCGCCCCAGGCGAAGCCGTCGCGGGCGATCATCGCGCTCGACGCGCTCGGCCCCCAGGTGCCGGCCGCATAAGGGCGCGGGCCGCCATCCGTGCCCCAGCTGTCGATCAGCGGCTCGACCCAGCGCCAGGCTTCTTCCTGCTCGTCGCTGCGCACGAACAGGTTGAGGCGCCCGTCGATCACGTCGAGCAGCAGCCGCTCGTAGGCACCAACGCGCTCGGTGCCGAAGCGCTTGTCGAAGTCGAGATCGAGTTGCACCGGTGCCAGTGGCAGCATGCCGCCGCGCACGCCGCCTTTGGTGGTGACGCGCTGATCCTGCGCCTGTGCCAGCAAGTGCAACTCCAGCCCGTCCTTCGGCTGCAGGTTGATGACCAGCCTGTTCGCCACGCCGGCAGGCGTGCGAAAGATGGCGTGCGGCGTGGGACGGAAATTGATCTCGATGCGCGCGTCGCGCGAGGCCAGGCGCTTGCCGGTGCGGATGTAGATCGGCACGCCGGCCCAGCGCCAGTTCTCGATCTCGGTGCGCAGCGCGACGAAGGTTTCGGTGCGGCTCTCGGGGTCGACGCCGGGCTCGTCCCGATAGCCCGGCACGCGTTCACCATAGGCGGTGCCCGCCGTGTACTGGCCGCGGATCGCCTGCAGGCCCAGCGTCTCGGGCGTCCAGCGCGCCAGCGAGCGCAGCACCTTCAGCTTCTCGTCGCGGATCGCGTCGGCGTGCGAGTTGATCGGTGGCTCCATCGCAATTGCACAGACCAGTTGCAGTGCGTGGTTCTGCACCATGTCGCGCAACGCGCCGGTCTGGTCGTAAAAAGCGCCGCGCTTCTCGACGCCGAGGTCTTCCGCGATCGTGATCTGGATGTTGGCAATGTGCTCGCGGCGCCAGATCGGTTCGAACAATGCGTTGCCGAAGCGCAGCGCAAACAGGTTCTGCACCGAGGGCTTGCCGAGGTAGTGGTCGATGCGGAATACCTGGTTCTCGCGCAACACCTTGCCGACCGCTTCGTTGATCGCGCGGTTCGATGCGAGGTCGTGGCCCAGCGGCTTTTCAAGCACGATGCGGGTGTTCGGGCCGTTCAGGCCGGCCGCGGCGATCTGCTCGACCGTTTGCGTGAAGAGTGCCGGCGCCGTTGCCACGTACATCACGATGTTGCCCGCGTTGCGCGACTTCAGCATGTCGGCGAGCTGCGCATAGTCGGCCGGTTTCGAGAGGTCGAGCCGCAGGTAGTAGAGCATCGACGCGAACGCCTTGAACTCTTCCTCGGTCGGGCGCTTGGCGCCTTCGACCGCCTTGAAGCGCGACTGGATCAACGCGCGGTACTCGTCGTCAGACAGGTCGTCGCGCGCCACGCCGATGATCCGCCCGCCTTCGGGCAGGCTGCCGTGGCGGAAGGCCTGAAACAGCGCGGGCATGAGCTTGCGCCATGCGAGGTCACCGGTGCCGCCGAACAGAACGAGGTCGAAACTCATGAAAGATATCCGTGTGGTGGTAGGAAGCTGAATCAGCCCGTCACTTTAATGGTACTTGTACGGATGCTCGATACGCAGCGGCATCACTATGCTCACGCGCGGCCCGGTGCGCCATTTTCTTTTTTAAAGGCGAGGGTCGAAGGAAAAAACTTCTGTGCGCCGCAGCGCTGGTGGGTGTGCCGTCGCTGGCGAGGCGCTGGCCCAGCTGATCGCCGAGAAGGACAACCCCAAGACCGACGTGTCCTGAGCCTGCAGGCGTAGCTGCACCGCAAGCCGGGACAACGCAATAACGTACAGGCAACTGTCAAAGCGCCGTCAGATAATGTTTCGATGAACCAACTCGATGCCCTTCGCCAGTGGACCACCGTCGTCGCCGACACCGGTGATTTCAAGCAGATCAGTGCTTCCAAACCGCAGGATGCGACCACCAACCCGTCGCTGATCCTCAAGGCCGTGCAGAAGCCCGAATACCGGCCGCTGCTCGACGAGGCCGTCAAAAAGCACGCCGGCAAGCCGATCGACGAGGTGATCGACCGGCTGCTGGTGCGCTTCGGCACCGAGATCCTGACGCTGGTGCCGGGCCGTGTCTCGACAGAAGTCGACGCGCGCCTGTCGTTCGACACGGCCGCCACCATCGCGCGTGGCGAGCGCATCGTCGCGATGTACCGCGCCGAAGGCGTCGACACCGAAAAGCAGCTGCTGATCAAGGTCGCCTCGACCTGGGAAGGCATCCAGGCCGCGAAGGCGCTGGAGCAGAAGGGCATCCACTGCAACCTCACGCTGCTGTTCTCGTTCGCTCAGGCAGTGGCCTGCGGCGAGGCCGGCGTCAAGCTGATCTCGCCGTTTGTCGGCCGCATCTACGACTGGTACAAGAAATCGGCAGGTGCCAAGTGGGAAGAGGCCGCCAACGCCGGCGCCAACGACCCCGGCGTCAAGTCGGTGCGCGAGATCTTCGACTACTACAAGCACCACGGCATCGCCACCGAAGTGATGGGTGCGAGCTTCCGCAACACCGGCCAGATCGCCGCGCTCGCGGGCTGCGACCTGCTGACGATCAGCCCCGAGCTGCTGGCCGAGCTGGCCGCCAGTGACGCACCGCTGACCCACGCGCTCGATGCCAAGGCGGCCAAGTCGCAGGGCATCCCGAAGGCCGGCTTCGACGAACCGGGCTTTCGCTTCGCGCTCAACGAGGACGCGATGGCCACCGAGAAGCTGGCCGAGGGCATCCGCGCGTTTGCCGCCGATGCGATCAAGCTCGAAAAGCTCATGGGCGGCCAATGAGCGCGCGCTGCGACCGGGTACCGAGCTGGGCCCAACTGCAGGCGCACCACGACGGAGAGGGGCGCGGCTTCGATTTGCGTCGCGCCTTCGCTGCCGATGCCGGCCGCTTTGCCGCTTTCAGCCAAGAGGCGCCGCACCTCTTCGCCGACCTGTCGAAGAACCTGATCGACGCGCCGACCGAGGCGCTGCTGATGACGCTGGCGCGCGAATGCGGGCTCGAAGCGCACCGCGACGCGATGTTCGCGGGCCAGCACATCAACAGCACCGAGGATCGCGCCGTGCTGCACACCCTGCTGCGCAGCCCGGCCGCCACGCCCGAGGTGCTGGAGACACTCGATGCGATGCTGGCCTATGCCGAGCGGGTGCGCAGCGACCACACGATCACCGACGTGGTCAACATCGGCATCGGCGGCTCTGATCTCGGGCCCCAGATGGCGGTGCTGGCGCTGGACGAGTTCGTGGCGCCGGGCAAGCGTTTTCATTTCGTCTCGAACGTCGACGGCCATGAACTGGCCGGGGTGCTCAAGGGGCTGGCGCCGGAGCACACGCTGTTCCTGATCGCGTCGAAGACCTTCACCACGGCCGAGACCATGACCAACGCGCTTTCGGCCAAGCGCTGGTTCGAGCAGTCGGGCAGCGTCGATGTCGCGCGCCACTTTGCCGCGCTCACCACCAACGTCGAGGCGGCCAGGCAATTCGGCATCGACACCACCTTCGGCTTCTGGGACTGGGTCGGCGGCCGCTATTCGCTCTGGTCGGCGATCGGACTGCCGATTGCGCTGGCGATCGGCTGCGAGGGCTTCAAGCGCCTGCTGGCTGGTGCGCACGCGATGGACGAGCACTTTCGCACCGCACCGCTCGAGCGGAACCTGCCGGTGCGGCTCGGCCTGCTCGACGTCTGGTACCGCAACTTCCACCGCTTCACGACGCGCAGCATTGCGCCCTACCACAGCGCCCTGAAGCGCCTGCCGGCTTACCTGCAGCAACTGGAGATGGAGAGCAACGGCAAGCAGGTCGACATCGACGGCAAGCCGCTGCCGTACGGCACCTCGCCGGTGCTGTGGGGCGAACCCGGCACCAACGGCCAGCACGCCTACTTCCAGATGCTGCACCAGGGCACCGACGTGACGCCGCTGGAGTTCGTCGCGGTGCGCGATGCCTCGCACGATCTCGAGGGCCACCATGCCAAGCTGCTGGCCAACTGCATCGCGCAGGCGCAGGCGCTGATGGTTGGTAAGGCCGATGCCGGCGGCCACAAGAACTTTCCGGGGAACCGCCCCAGCAGCTTCTTCGTGTTCGAAAAACTCACGCCCGAGGCGCTCGGCGCCTTCCTCGCGATGTACGAGCACCGCGTGTTCACCAGCGGCGCGCTGTGGGGCATCAACAGCTTCGACCAGTGGGGCGTGGAGCTCGGCAAGGTGCTCGCGAAAGACATCGAGCCGCGGCTCGCGTCCGGCGATGCCAACGGCCTGGATGCGTCGACCGCGGGCCTGCTGGCGCGGCTGCGGCAGCGCTGAGCGCGCAGATTTGTCGCCGAATCCGAACAACCCCTCGATATGATGGCCCCGGGGTTTTCCCGTGGGATCCAACAAGAGGAGTTGTTTAACATGAATTTCATGCAAGCGGTTCAGGTCTGCCTGAGCAAATACGTCGACTTCAGCGGTCGCGCACGCCGCTCCGAGTTCTGGTGGTTTTCCCTGTTCCAGTTCATCGTCGCGATCGTGGCCTCGTTTCTCGGCGACATCGTCGCGTCCATTGCTGGCCTGGCCCTTCTGTTGCCGGCACTGGCCGTCGGTGCGCGTCGGCTGCACGACATCGGCAAGTCGGGCTGGCTGCAGTTGATCGTGCTGATCCCGCTGCTCGGCATCCTCGTCCTCATCTATTTCTGGGTACAGCCCGGCACGACCGAATCGAACACGCACGGCGAAGTGGCGGCCTGACCCGTCGCCTTCCCCGCCTCCAGGGCCGCAGCTTGCGGCCCTTTTTCATGCGCGATCGCAAAATGAGGTTACATCCTGTATTGCCGCTGCTAGGGAATCCACCAGTCAACTGGTGCATGAAAGTATTGAGACTGACAAACGAAGTACCAAAAATGCTTCCATGAGTCTCCAGAATCCGGCCACGGCGACAGCACGGTCGCTGCCTACAAGGAGACATTTCATGAAGCGTTTTATCAAGGCCGGCCTCGTTGTCGCACTCGCAGGCGCCGGCCTGGCACAGGCCGCCACCGAACTCGTCATCGCCACCGTGAACAACGGCCACATGATCGAGATGCAGAAGCTCACGCCCATCTTCGAGAAGGCCAACCCGGACATCAAGCTCAAGTGGGTCACGCTGGAAGAAGGCACGCTGCGCCAGCGCGTGACGACCGACATCGCCACCAAGGGCGGCCAATTCGACGTGATGACCATCGGGCTTTACGAAACGCCGATCTGGTCGAAGAAGGGCTGGCTCAAGCCCATCGCCACCGACGCCGCCTATGACACGGACGACCTGCTGCCGGCCATTCGCAGCGGCCTGACGCTCGACGGCAAATTGTTCGCCGCACCGTTCTACGGCGAAAGCTCGATGCTGATGTACCGCAAGGATCTGGCCGACAAGGCCGGCATCAAGATTGCGGAGCAGCCGACCTGGGCCCAGGTCAGGGAGTTCGCCGCCAAGGCGCACGACCCGAAGGCCGGCGTGTACGGCATGTGCCTGCGCGGCAAGCCCGGCTGGGGTGACAACATGGCCTTCCTGACAACCCTGGTCAACACCCACGGCGGCCAGTGGTTCGACATGCAGTGGAAGCCGCAGATCAACACCAAGCCGTGGAAGGACGCGATCACCTTCTACGTCGACATCATGAAGAACTACGGCCCGCCCGGTGCGTCGGCCAACAGCTTCAACGAGAACCTTGCGCTCTTCAACGAAGGCAAGTGCGCGATGTGGGTGGACGCGACCATTGCCGCCTCGTTCATCTCCGATCCAAAGCAGTCGAAGGTGGCCGACAAGGTGGCCTACGCGCAGGCACCCATTGCGGTCACGCCGAAGGGCGCCAACTGGCTGTGGTCCTGGAACCTCGCGATTCCCGCCAGTTCGACCAAGGACGCCGCGGCGCAAACCTTCATCAAGTGGGCCACCTCCAAGGACTACGTCAAGCTGGTCGCCAAGGAAACGGGGTGGAACACCGTGCCCACCGGCACCCGCAAGTCAACCTACGCGACGCCCGAGTTCCAGAAGGTCGCCAAGTTTGCCGATGCCGAAAAGAAGGCCATCGATTCGGCCAACCCGAACGACAGCACGCTGCCCAAGTCGCCGTACGTCGGCGTGCAGTACGCAGCCATTCCGGAATTCCAGGCCATCGGTGTTGCCGTGGGCCAGCAGATGAGCGCAGCGCTCGCGGGCAAGGTGACGGTCGACGAGGCGCTCAAGACCGCCCAGACCGCGGCGGAACGCGAAATGAAGAAGGCCGGTTACTACAAGTGAGGTGAGGTTCCCGGCCGGCACGCCGATGCGCGCCGGCCCGGATGTTTCCATCGCTGACGGGGACTGCCGCCATGAATAGACTCCTGCCTCGGGCGCTGATGGCGCCGGCCGTGCTCACGCTCTTCCTCTGGATGATCGTGCCGCTTCTGATGACGTTGTACTTCTCGTTCGTGAACTACAACCTCATGCAGCCCGGCGAACATCCGTTCGCGGGCCTCGAGAATTTCCACTACTTCGTGACCGACCCCGACTTCTGGCCGGCGGTGTGGAACACGCTGCAGCTGATCGGCAGCGTGATCGTGATCACGGTGGTGTTCGGCGTGCTGCTGGCGCTGCTGGTGAACGAGCCGTTCCCGGGCCGCGGCGTCGTGCGCGTGCTGCTGATCTCGCCCTTCTTCGTCATGCCCACGGTCAATGCGTTGCTGTGGAAGCACATGATGATGAACCCGATCTACGGCGTGCTGGCCGACCTGTGGCGCTTCTTCGGCGCCCAGCCGGTCGACTGGCTGACCGACCTGCCGCTGTTCTCCGTGATCATCATGGTGGCCTGGCAATGGCTGCCCTTCGCCTGCCTGATTTTCATCACGTCGCTGCAGTCGCTCGACCGCGAGCAGATGGAAGCGGCGCGCATGGACGGTGCCACGGCGCCGCAGCGCTTTTACTACCTGACCCTTCCGCACCTCGGCCGTCCGATGGCCGTGGTGATCATGATCGAAATGATCTTTCTGCTCAGCGTGTTCGCCGAGATCGCGATCACGACCAACGGTGGGCCGGGCAATGCGAGCACCAACCTCACCTACATGATCTTCAAGCAGTCGCTGATGAACTTCGACGTGGGCGTGGCCTCGGCCGGCGCGCTGTTCGCGGTGATCCTGGCCAACATCGTCGCGGCCTTTCTCGTCCGCATCATCGGCAAGAACCTCGACTGACCGGCAAGGACTCACCATGCAACCCAACTCGTTGTTCACCGTCCTGCGCACCTTCGGCGCCTGGGCCGCGGCGCTGCTGCTGTTCTTTCCGCTGGGCTGGCTGTTCCTCACTGCGTTCAAGACCGAACTGCAGGCGATCCATGTGCCGCCGCTCTTCGTCTTCGAGCCGACGATGGAGAACTTCGCCGAGGTGCAGCGCCGCAGCGACTACCTGCTGTACGCGCGCAACTCGCTGATCACGAGCGTGGGCTCGACCATCCTCGGCCTGTTGATCGCGGCGCCCGCGGCGTACTCGATGGCGTTCTTTCGCACCAGGCGAACGCGCGACATCCTGATGTGGATGCTGTCGACCAAGATGATGCCGGCGGTCGGCGCGCTGGTGCCGATCTACGTGCTGGCGCAAACCGCCGGCATGCTGGACTCGCTCACCGCGCTGACCATCGTGTTCACGCTGTCGAACCTGCCGATCATGGTCTGGATGCTCTACACGAGCTACAAGGACATTCCGAACGAGATCCTCGAAGCGGCGCGCATGGACGGCGCCAGCCTGTGGACGGAGTTCCGCCACGTCGTGATGCCGCTGTCGGTCGGCGGTGTCGCATCCTGCGGCCTGCTGTGCCTGGTGCTGAGCTGGAACGAAGCTTTCTGGGCGCTCAACCTGGTTTCGGCCAAGGCGGGCACGCTGGCCACGCTGATCTCGCAGTACTCGAGCCCTGAAGGCCTGTTCTGGGCCAAGTTGTCGGCCGCCTCGCTGATGGCCATCGCGCCGATCGTGGTGTTCGGCTGGTTCAGCCAGAAGCAGCTGGTGCAAGGCCTGACCTTCGGCGCTGTGAAATGAAATCGCCCCCAGTCTGCGCGCACTGCGTGTCGCTCCGCCAACCCCCGACCGGGGGCGCTGCCTACAGCCCGGCAAAGCCGGCTCTGCGGCAGCCCTGGAATGAAGCCCTTGCGCTTCTCCCGGCGAACCACTGACAAGAATCAAGGAGACATTTCTATGGCTTACCTCGAACTCCAGAACATCACGAAGAGCTTCGGCGATGCGCACATCATCAAGGGCGTCAACCTCGAGATCGACAAGGGCGAGTTCATCGTCTTCGTCGGGCCGTCGGGCTGCGGCAAGTCGACGTTGCTGCGGCTGATCGCGGGCCTCGAGCCGACTTCCGGCGGCAAGCTGATGCTCGACGGCCGGGACATCACCAACGTGGCCTCGGGCAAACGGGATCTCGCGATGGTGTTCCAGAGCTATGCGCTGTATCCGCACATGAGCGTGGCCGACAACATGTCGTTCGCGCTCAAGCTCGCCAACGTGCCCAAGGACGAGATCCGCAAGAAGGTGGACTACGCGGCCCGGCAACTCAACCTCACGCAATACCTCGACCGCACGCCCAAGGAGCTGTCGGGCGGCCAGCGGCAACGCGTCGCCATCGGTCGCGCCATCGTGCGGGCGCCCAAGGTGTTTCTGTTCGACGAGCCGCTGTCCAACCTCGACGCGGCGCTGCGCGGCAACACGCGCGTCGAGATCCACAAGCTGCACGTGGCGCTCGGCGCGACCAGCATCTACGTGACGCACGACCAGGTCGAGGCCATGACGCTGGCCGACCGCGTGGTGGTGCTGAAAGACGGCCTGATCGAGCAGGTCGGTTCGCCCATGGATCTGTACGACCGCCCGGTCAACCAGTTCGTCGCGCAGTTCATTGGCATGCCTTCGATGAACATGGTGCCGGCGGCTGCCATTCCGAGCTTCTCGTCCCAGACCGGCGGCAGGCTGCCGAGCGACGGCTTTCTCGGGGTGCGCCCCGAAGGCCTGCATGTGCACCCCGGCCACGGCGCCGGCGTGCCGGGCCGGGTCGACCTGGTCGAGGCGCTCGGCGCCGACACGCTGATCCACGTCGATGTCGGCGGCGTGCCGCTGATCGCGCGCCAGAACGAGCGCACGCCGCTGCGCGTCGGCGACGACGTCGGGGTGGAGCTCGATCCGTCGGTGCTGCACCTGTTCACCCGCGAAGGGCAGGCGGTCGCCGCATGACACTCGCAGCAGTGCCGGATGCCGGCTCCGTGGTGCTCCACCTGGGGCTTGGCTCCTTCCACCGTGCGCACCAGGCGGTCTATCTGCAGCAACTGATCGATGCGGGCGACGCGCGCTGGTCGATTTGCGGTGCCAACCTGCGGCCCGACATGGCCGACGTGCTCGCCGCGCTGCAGGCGCAGGGCGGCGCCTACACGCTCGAGACGGTGACGCCCGAGGGCGTCTACAGCTACCAGCGCATCGCGTCGATCCGCGAGGTGCTGCCGTACGAGGCGACGCTCGCGGCCGTGATCGCGCGCGGCGCCGATGCTGCCACGCGCATCGTGTCGTTCACGGTGACCGAGGCGGGCTACTACCTCGACGCCAAGGACAAGCTCGACCTGTCGTTCGCCGAGCTCGCGGCCGACATCGAAAGTGCCCGCCAAGGCAAGCCGGGCCAGACCATCTATGGCGCCGTCTGCGCCATCCTGCGGGCGCGCCGGGCGGCCGATGCCGGCCCGGTCACCCTGCTCAACTGCGACAACCTGCGCCACAACGGCGAGCGCTTTCGCGGCGGGCTGCTCGAGTTCATCGAGCGCAGCGGCGACACGGCTTTGCATGCCTGGGTGCAGGCAAACACCACCTGCCCCAACGCGATGGTCGACCGCATCACTCCGCGCCCGCCGCCCGAGCTGCGCGAGCGCGTGCGCGCGGCCACGGGGTGGGATGACGCCGCGCCGGTCACCGGCGAAAGCTTCATCCAGTGGGTGATCGAGGACGACTTCATCGCCGGACGGCCCGAATGGGAGCGCGTCGGCGTGCAGTTGGTCGGGTCGGTGCAGCCCTACGAAGAAGCCAAGATCCGCCTGCTCAATGCCACGCACAGTTGCATCGCCTGGGCCGGCACCCTGATCGGGCTGCAGTTCATCCACGAAGGCACGCACACACCGGCGATCCGGAAGATGGCCTTCGACTACGTGACCGACGACGTGATCCCCGTGCTGGGCGCGCCGGGTGCGCCGAGCCCGGTTGACTTGCCCGCCTACCGCGACGTGGTGCTCGACCGCTTCGGCAACCCCGCCATCCGCGACACCAACCAGCGCGTGGCCATGGACGGCTTCTCGAAAATTCCCGGCTTTATCGCGCCCACTGTGCGCGAACGGCTCGCGCGCAATGAAAGCATCGACAGCGTGGCGATGCTGCCTGCACTGTTTCTGGCCTTTCTGCAGCGCTGGCACCAGGGCGAACTCTCTTACGCCTACCAGGATCAGGCCATGGATCGGGCGGTCGCGCATGCCATGTGCGATGCGGCCGACCCTGTTGCAGCGTTTTGCGCCGATATCCCGCTCTGGGGCCCCCTGGCGGGTGATGCGCGGCTGGTCGACGCAGTGCGCCGTGCCAGCGCACGCGTCGCGACTTTCGTATCAACGAGGAATCTGAAATGACGGACAAGAAGAGCGGCCGCCTCTCGGGCCGCCATGTGCTGGTGACCGGCGCCGGCGGCGGCATCGGCCTCGCTATCGCCGAAGCCTGCATCGCCGAAGGCGCCCGCTGCAGCGTGGTCGACCGTGGGCCGCAAGCCCCCGAAACCGTGCGCGCGCTGATGCAGCACCACCCCGACGCGCTGGCGTATATCGGCGCCGACGTCACCGACATGGCGGCCATCGCCCGCATGCTCGCCGCTGCGCACGCGCGGTTCGGCGCCATCCACACGCTGGTCAACAACGCGGCCGTGTTCGACATGGCGCCGCTGCTCGAAAGCAACGAAGCCTCGTTCGACCTGCTGTTCGCGGTCAACGTCAAGGGCATGTTCTTCGTGATGCAGGCGGTGTTGCGCCACATGGTCGAGGCCGGCACGCAGGGCGCATCGGTCGTGAACCTGGCATCACAGGCCGGCCGCCGAGGCGAGGCGCTCGTGTCGCACTACTGCGCGACCAAGGCGGCCGTGATCAGCTACACGCAGAGTGCCGCGCTCGCGATGGCGCCGCACGGCATCCGGGTCAACGGCATCGCACCGGGCGTGGTCGATACGCCGATGTGGGCCGGTGTCGACGCGCTGTTCGCCAGGTACGAGAACCTTCCGATCGGCGAGAAGAAGCGCCGGGTCGGCCTCGAAGTGCCGCTCGGCCGCATGGGCAGTCCGGCCGAGATGGCGGGGGCCGTGGTGTTCCTGGCCAGCGACGATGCCCGCTACATCACCGCGCAGACACTCAACGTCGACGGTGGTAGTGTGATGAGCTGAACCTGTACGCCGAGGTTTCGATGTCCACCGTCCGCGCCCGCCAAACCCCGCGCCACCGCCAGCCTGAGCTGGAGCACGACTTCGCGCGCTCGCCGGCGCTGGGCTACGAGAAGCCCGAAGAAGTCGGCTGGGTGCGCTGTCTGGCGCACGGCTATCCGAGCCCGCTCGCGCGCTGGCATTGCCACGACGAGTACGAGCTGCACCTGATCACCGGCACCTCGGGCAAGGCCTTCGTGGGCGACTGGATCGGGCCGTTCCAGCCCGGGCATCTGGTGCTGTGCGGGCCGCGCTTGCCGCACAACTGGATTTCGCTCGACGCACCCGTCGAAGGCGTGGCCACGCGCGACCTCGTGATCCAGTTCCGGCACGATCCGATCGAGCAGGCCGTCCAGCAGATCCCCGAACTCGCGGAAGTGCATCAACTGCTGGAGCGCGCGCGCCACGGCATCGAGTTTTTCGGGCTGTCGGAGCGCGCCGAACAGCACTGGGTGGCCGTTAAGGCTGCGCGCGGACTGCGCCGGTTGGCGGCGTTTTGCGACTTTCTGGCCGACCTGTCGGAGTGCACCGACTATCGCTTGCTCTCGAGCGTGCAGATGAAGGGCGCCGAGGGCAATGCCGAAGTCGACCAGATCAATGCCATCGTCAACCGCATCACCGACAACGTGGCCGAGCCGATCGTCATGGCCGACGTGGCGGCCGAACTCGGCATGAGCGAGAGCCGTTTCAGCCGCTTCTTCCGGCGCTCGACCGGCAACAGCTTCACCGACTTCGTGAACCGCGTGCGCATCAACAATGCCTGCCACCTGCTGATGCAGACCGACCACTACGTCACCGACATCTGCTACCAGGTCGGCTTCAACAACGTCGCCAACTTCAATCGGCGCTTTCTCGAAATCAAGGGCATGACGCCCAGCGAGTTCCGGCGCCAGTCCGACAGCCGCTTCGGCGGCGCGCACTGACCCCGCCATGTACCTGGGACTCGACCTCGGCACGTCCGAGCTGAAGGCACTGCTGCTCGCGGACGACCACCGCATCGTCGGCGTGGCGCGCGCAGCGCTCACGGTGAGCCGGCCACAGCCGCTGTGGTCGGAGCAGGCGCCGGCGCAGTGGTGGGGTGCGCTGGAGTCGGTCATGCAGCAGCTGGGCACGCAGCACGCCGCAGCGCTTGCGGCGGTGCGGGCCATCGGCCTGTCGGGCCAGATGCACGGCGCCGTGCTGCTCGACGACAAGGAAGAAGTGGTGCGCCCCGCGATCCTCTGGAACGACGGCCGCAGCGCCGCACAGTGCGCGCAGCTCACGGCAGCCGTGCCGCGCCTCGGCGAGATCACGGGCAACCTCGCGATGCCGGGTTTCACCGCGCCCAAGCTGCTGTGGGTGCGCGAACACGAGCCTGACCTATTCGCCCGCACGCGCCGTGTGCTGCTGCCGAAAGACTGGTTGCGGCTGATGATGGGCGGCGAGGCCGTGAGCGAGATGTCCGATGCGTCGGGCACCCTGTGGCTGGACGTCGGCCGACGCGACTGGTCCGATGAACTGCTCGCCGCCACCGGCCTCACCCGCGCCCACATGCCGCGGCTGGTCGAAGGCAGCGAGGTGTCCGCAACGCTCAAGCCCGCGCTGGCCGCGCGTTGGGGCCTGGGCCCCGGGGTGCGCATCGCGGGCGGCGCGGGCGACAACGCGGCCAGCGCCGTCGGCATGGGCCTGGTCGCACCGGGGCAGGGTTTCGTGTCGCTCGGCACCTCGGGGGTGATCTTCGTGTCGGGCGCCGCGTTCGCGCCCAATCCGGCGCAGGCGGTGCATGCGTTTTGCCATGCGCTGCCGGGTCGCTGGCACCAGATGTCGGTGATGCTTTCCGCTGCGAGCGCCGTGAGCTGGGCCGTGCGCGCCTTCGGCTTCGCCGATGAGGCGGGGTTGCTCGCGGAGGCCGCGACGCTGTCGCCCGAGGCCCGCGCCCGCGCGCCGCTGTTTCTGCCCTACCTGTCCGGCGAACGCTCGCCGCACAACAACGCGCAGGCGCAAGGCGTGTTGTTCGGCATGACCCCCGCGCATGGGCCGGCCGACATGGCCTATGCGGTGGTCGAGGGCGTGAGCTTCGGGCTGCGTGACGGGCTCGACACGCTGGAGCGGCCCGGCGGCGATCTGGCGCTGGTCGGTGGCGGCGCGCGCAGCAGCTGGTGGGCCCAACTACTGGCCGACATCCTGGAAGTGCCGCTCGCACTGGGCGAGGGCGGCGAAGCCGGTGGGGCGCTGGGCGCGGCGCGGCTGGCCTGGCTGGCCGTTGGCGGCACCGTGGAAAGCGTTTGCCGCCCGCCACGGCTCAAGCAGCGCTTCGTGCCCGAGGCAGCGCAGGCCGGCGCGCACCGCGCCCGGCATCTGCGCTTTCGCGGGCTCTACTCAGCGCTGAAGCCGCAGTTCGCGCCCTGAGCAGCGCACGGCGTTCAGGCTCCCGCCCCCACGAGCACTGGCGTCGCGCGGTAGCGGTCTGCGAAAAGGCGCTGGAGCTCCGCGATCTTCGGCAGGTCGTGCTGGACGATGTACGGATTGCGCGGGTTGCGCGTCAGGTAGTCCTGGTGATAGGCCTCGGCCGTGAAGAAGCGCTTCTGCAGTTCGATGGTCGTGACGATCGGCTTGCTGCCGAAGGTCTTGGCCTGCGTGAGTTGTGCGATATAGGCCTGCGCGATGCGCGCCTGCTCGAGGTTCTGCGCAAAGATGGTCGAGCGGTACTGGGTGCCGGTATCGGGCCCCTGCCGGTTCAACTGCGTCGGGTCGTGCGCCACCGAAAAGAAGATCTGCAGGATACGCGCATAGCTGATCTGGCGCGGGTCATAGCTGATGCGCACCGCCTCCGCATGGCCGGTGCGGCCCGAGCCGATGTCCTCATAGTGGGCGGTGTTTTCCGCGCCGCCCGCATAGCCCGACACCGCGCCGCTCACGCCCTTGACGTGCTGGAACACGCCCTGCACCCCCCAGAAGCAGCCGCCGGCAATGACGGCGGTTTCGTTCGCGTTGCCGGGAGGCGGGGCGGGGTCGGTCGATGGCGCTGGCAGCACGACAGCGGCTTCGGCCGCGACGGCACGCCCGCCGAACCAAACCACACCGCCAGCCATCAGGGCCAACGCCGCCAGCAAGGCCCGGCGGCCAGCGAGAGAAGGAGCGACTTTGTTCATGGCCGCAGTGTGCGCCAACCGTCCCAAGAAGCACGCGCCCATGAAAAAAGCCCCGCAACTCGCGCTGCAGGGCCTTTTCAATGGGCTGATTCGCCCCCTTCGTGGGGTGCCACCGATCCGGCTTCGCCGGTCGGCAGGCACCGCCCCCGGTAGGGGGTAGGCGTAGCGGACACGAAGTGCCGCGCAGCCTGGGGGCGAGCCAAACTTACATCCCCATGCCGCCCATGCCGCCCATGCCACCCATGTCGGGCATGCCGCCGCCAGCGCCGGCTTCGTCCTTCGGTGCGTCGGCGACCATGGCTTCGGTCGTCAGCAGCAGCGAAGAAACCGATGCTGCGTTCTGCAGCGCGGTGCGGGTCACCTTGGTCGGATCCAGGATGCCCAGTTCGAGCATGTCGCCGTAGGTGTCGTTCTGGGCATTGAAGCCGTAGTTGCCCTTGCCGGCCAACACAGCGTTCACCACCACCGAGGCTTCGCCGCCGGCGTTGTTGACGATTTCGCGCAGGGGCGCTTCGACCGCCTTGAGCACCAGCTTGATGCCGGCGTCCTGGTCGGCGTTGTCGCCCTTGACCGAGTCGCCCACAGCTTGCTTGGCACGCAGCAGCGCCACGCCGCCGCCAGCCACGACGCCTTCTTCCACTGCAGCGCGGGTGGCGTGCAGGGCGTCTTCGACGCGGGCCTTCTTTTCCTTCATTTCGACTTCGGTGGCAGCGCCGACCTTGATCACGGCAACGCCGCCGGCCAGCTTGGCCACGCGCTCTTGCAGCTTTTCACGGTCGTAGTCGCTGGTCGCTTCTTCGATCTGGACGCGCACTTGCTTGACGCGGGCTTCGATGTCGCCGGCAGCACCAGCACCGTCGATGATGATGGTGTTTTCCTTGCCGACTTCGATGCGGGCAGCCTGGCCGAGGTCGGCCAGGGTCACCTTTTCGAGCGTCAGGCCGACTTCTTCGGCGATGACCTTGCCGCCCGTCAGGATGGCGATGTCTTCCAGCATGGCCTTGCGGCGGTCGCCGAAGCCCGGTGCCTTGACGGCCACAACCTTCAGGATGCCGCGGATCGTGTTCACGACCAGCGTAGCGAGGGCTTCGCCTTCGACTTCTTCGGCAATGATCAGCAGCGGACGGCCCGACTTGGCGACTTGTTCCAGTGCGGGGAGCAGGTCACGGATGTTGCTGATCTTCTTGTCGTAGAGCAGAACGAACGGGTTTTCCAGAATCGCGGATTGCTTTTCGGGATTGTTGATGAAGTAGGGCGACAGGTAGCCGCGGTCGAACTGCATGCCTTCGACGACGTCGAGTTCGCTGTCCAGGCTCTTGCCGTCTTCGACGGTGATCACGCCTTCCTTGCCGACCTTGTCCATCGCGTCAGCGATGAGCTTGCCGATGGTTTCGTCGCTGTTGGCCGAGATCGAGCCGACTTGAGCGATTTCCTTCGACGTGGTGGTGGGCTTCGAAGCCTTCTTCAGCTCGGCGACCAGGGCCGTGACAGCCTTGTCGATGCCGCGCTTCAGGTCCATCGGGTTCATGCCGGCCGCGACCAGCTTGAAACCTTCGCGAACGATGGCTTGTGCCAGCACGGTCGCGGTGGTGGTGCCGTCGCCGGCGTTGTCCGAAGTCTTGGAGGCAACTTCCTTCACGAGCTGGGCGCCCATGTTCTGGAGCTTGTCCTTGAGTTCGATTTCCTTGGCGACGGACACGCCGTCCTTGGTCACCGTGGGGGCGCCGAACGAACGTTCCAGCACCACGTTGCGGCCCTTGGGGCCCAGGGTCACTTTGACTGCGTTGGCCAGGATGTTGACACCCTCGACCATGCGCGCGCGGGCTTCACCGCCGAAGACTACGTCTTTTGCTGCCATGATGATTTACTCCGAATGGATTGAATGAAAGAGACAGGGAAAGGAGAGAAGGCTTACTTCTCGACGACTGCGAACAGGTCGTCTTCCTTCATCACCAGCAACTCGTCGCCATCGACCTTGACGGTCTGGCCCGAGTACTTGCCGAACAGGACGCGGTCACCGACCTTGACGCTCATTGCGGCAAGCTCGCCCTTGTCGTTGCGCTTGCCCGGGCCGACGGCCAGCACTTCACCCTGATCGGGCTTTTCGGCGGCGGCGTCGGGGATGACGATGCCGGAGGCGGTCTTGGTTTCGCTGTCAATGCGCTTGACGATCACGCGATCGGCCAAAGGACGAAGTTTCATTGCATCTCCTGATAAGAAACGGGGTTTTATGGTGGGCACCGGCTCAAGGCCGACGCCCGATCGACTGGAAGGGTGTTGTTAGCACTCATCTTCAGCGAGTGCTAATGATAAGGGCAATTCCCGCCGTTTCAAGGCCCGACCCCTTCTCTCGACCGTTCTGAAGGCGTACGGAAATTCAGTTGGACCGGCTTCTTCCGGGAGTTCACTCAGTTGTCATGCACGGCGCCTAACGTCCGCCGGCACCATCAACGAGGAGATTTCTCATGAACCGGCTGAAGAAAATCTGTACGGCCCTGCTGGGCATCGGCATGTTGTTCGCAGTTGCGACGACCGCCTCCGCCCACGAAGAAAAGGCGCGGCGCCGCGCTGACAACGCGCCCCTGGTGATCGGCCACCGGGGAGGCGCCAACGGCTATCTGCCCGAGCACACCCTGGAAACCTATGCGCTCGGCATCTCGCTGGGTGCCGACTACATCGAGCCCGACCTGGTGGCAACCAAGGACGGCTACCTGATCGCACGGCACGAACCCAACTTGATCGACACCACCAACGTCAAGGAACTGCCGCAGTTCGCGAGCCGCCGGCGAACCGTCATGCTGGACGGCGTTCCGACAGACGGCTTCTTTGCCAGCGACTTCACGCTGGCCGAGATCAAGCAGTTGCGCGCAGTCCAATCCTTCCCCGAACGCGATCAGGCCTTCAACGGCAAGTTCCAGATTCCGACGCTCGCGGAGGTGATCGAGTTGGCCAAGCGCAAATCCCGGGAGGAAGGGCGGCGCATCGGCATCTATCCGGAAACCAAGCACCCGACCTACCACCAGAGCATTGGCCTGCCGCTGGAAGACCGGCTGTTGAACGTGCTCAGCGCCGCCGGATGGAATCACCGCAACGCCCCGGTGTTCATCCAGTCCTTCGAGACGGCCAACCTTCGCTATTTGCGGAGCAAGACCAGCGTGCGTTTGATCCAGCTGATCGATGCCAACGACGTGAAGGCCGACGGTTCCCTGGACCTCACCAAACCGTACGACAAGCCCTACGACTGGGTGGTGTCCAACCGCGACGGGCTGTACAGCGACCTGGTGACGCCGCGCGGCCTGCAAGAGGTGAAGCGATATGCCGACGGCATCGGCCCCTGGAAGCCGTACCTCATCTCGAGTGCCTGCAAATCGGTGCAGGGCGGCGCGTGCGTCGACGTGACGGGCGACGGTGTGGTCGACGAGCGCGACCGGGTGTTGCTGGCGCCAACTGATGTGATTGCGAATGCGCACAAGCTGGGGCTGCTGGTGCACCCCTATACGTTCCGAAGCGAGCAGAAACGCCTGACGGGCAGTTTCCAGGGCAATCCGGTCAACGAGTACCTCGCGTTCTACGAGGCGGGCGTGGATGGCCTGTTCAGCGACTTTGCCGACACCGCCGTCGCAGCGCGGGCCATGTTCCTGCTCAAGCACGACCCGGACTACGCCGCCTGCCTGGTCAATTCGCGCAAGTGTGAACGCAACAATGATTGATGGTGCGCCCGCACGCGCCGGGCATCGCCGTTGCATCGGCTTGGCTGCGGCGGCGATGCTGGTCGCTGCCGCAGTCTCGCCGATGGCACGTGCTGAAGGCGGACTGCCCGGATCGCCCAGAGCTGTCACTGAGAACGCTCCGATCGCGTCGTCCCTGCCGCAGGGCAGCGGCGCATCGATGGCGGGGACGGATGATGCAACGGCAAATCCGGGTGGCGCGATCTTCAGTCCGTTTGCCGATCCATCCACGGCCAAAGTTTCTCGGACGGATCAGGCCTCGCCCAGTCCTGACTCACGAACGTCGGATCACACTCTTGCGCTCATGATGTCCGCTGTCGGCATCGCGGCAATTGCCTGGCTTCTGTTGAAAGCCGCTTGAGCATTTGCCGCTCGGGGCTTGCCCGTCCCGAACGGTGCAGCTCAGTCTTCAGCCGGGGCACGCCACGTCGGTCGGCACGACGCCGCAGGTGCCCCGCACCTGCACGCGTCAGGTGCCGACCACGCCACCGTCGTTCTTGGTGATGACCACCGTGGCCGAGCGCGGCCGGCCGCCGCCGTCGGGCCACTTCGACACGGCCAACGGCTTGTCGGGGTCGCTGCGCTCGTTGGCCGGCTCGCCCGGGTGCTGCACGTTGATGAACATGGTCCTGAGGTCGGGCGTCGTCGTCAGGCCGGTAATCTCGCAACCCGCCGGGCCCACCAGAAAGCGGCGGATCTCGCCCTTGGTGGGGTCGCACGCCAGCATCTGGTTATTGGGCAGGTTGCTGTAGTCGCCCTTGCCCAGGGTGGACGTGGACGCGTCGGTCTGGATCCACAGCACGCCGCGCGCATCGACCGTCAGGCCGTCGGGGCTGCCGAAGGTGTCGCCCTTGATGTTGCCTTGCGCCTCCCAGCGGCCTTGCTTGGGGTCGCCGGCCAGCACCAGGTGGTTCCAGGCGAACCTGGTGGCGTCCAGGTCGCCGGCTTCCTTCCAGCGGATGATCTGGCCCATGGTGTTGTTGACGCGGGGGTTGGCCGGATCGACGCCGGGCTGGCCCGAGGCACCGCGGTTGCTGTTGTTGGTGAGCGTGCAATACACCTCTTTGGTGATCGGGTCGACGGTGGTCCATTCGGGCCGATCCATCTTGGTTGCGCCCAGGGCGTCGCTGGCCTGACGTGCCTTGATCAACACGTCGCCCTGGCTGGCGAAGCCCTTGTCCGTGGTCAGCGGGCCCTTGCCCTGCGTGAGCGGCAGCCATTCGCCGGTGCCTTCAACATCGAAGCGCCCGACGTACAGCGTGCCGTGGTCCAGCAGCTCGCGGTTGGCGGCAAAGCCGCCCGGCTTGACGCGGTCGCGGCTGACGAACTTGTAGATGTATTCGAAGCGCGAGTCCTCGCCCATGTAGACCACCGCGCGGCCGTCGGCCGTGAGTGCGGTGGCCGCGCCTTCATGCGCGGCGCGGCCCAGTGCGCTGCGTTTGACGGGCGTGGCCGTCGGATCCTGCGGGTCGATCTCGACCACCCAGCCGAAGCGGTTGGATTCGTTGGGATGCCTGGCAACGTCGAAGCGTTCTTCATGCTCGTGCCAGCGGTACTTGGCACCATTGCCCTTGCGGATGCCCCAGCGGCGCTGATGCGCATCGGGTTGTTCCACGCCTTCGAAGTAGTCGGCAAAGTTCTCTTCGCAGGTGAGGTAGGTGCCCCATGGCGTCTGGCCGTGGGCGCAGTTGTTGAAGGTGCCCAGCGCGCGCATGCCGGTGGGGTCGGCGGCGGTCTTGAGCATTGCGTGGCCGGCCGCCGGGCCGGTGATGGTCATAGGCGTGGCGGCAGTGACGCGGCGCGCGAACTTCGAGGGCAGCACCTGTTTCCAGGCATTGCCCTCGCGTTGAATCTCGATCACCGAGACACCGTGCGCGTTGATCGCCTTGCGCACTTTTTCGGCCGTCCAGGTCTTCATGCCGTCGACGTGCAGCAGACCGTCGTCCACATATTCATGGTTCATCACCAGAATGCCGCGCTGCGAGGAGCCGTCGACCGGGAAGAAGGCCATGCCGTCATGGTGCATGCCGGCCTGCAGCGCCTGCTCGGCCGCGGTGTTGGAGCCGTCCGGCCTGAAGGCCGGCATCTGGCCGGCAATGCCCACCGGGTCGCCCCAGCGGTACAGCACCTGGGCGCTGTAGCCTTCGGGCACGACCACGTTGTCGACGGCCGCCATGGGAATGCTCTTGAAGCCTATGCTGCGGCCGAGCGCGGCCATGTTGCTGCCGGCGGTGCTGGCGCAGCCGGCCGCCAGTGGGCCCAGCAGGCCCGCCACCGTGGCCGCGAGGCCGCTTCGCACGAAGATGCGGCGCGCCGGATCGGAAACCTCATAAATGCTTGGATTGGCGCTCCGGTTGGAGTCCTCCATCGTGGAATAGTCTTTGGCCATGGCCTTCTCGCTTCGTCTTGTTGCAGGACAAACACGATGTTCTGAAGGTCTCGTGAAAACGCTATGACAAAGTCGTGACGGGTGTGCCGGTGACGAGACGGCATGCTGCTCAGAGCTGGTCGGTCGGCACGAACCACGAAAACAGCAGCAGCTGCAGCCGCGTCAGCAGGCTCGAATCGGGCTCGTCGTCCAGCACTTCGTTGGTCTCGTCGCCGGTGCCGATCCACTGCACGGTCTTGCCGTCGGGCTTGAGCACCACGCGATAGACGCCTTCGAGGTCGTCGAGCAGGTAGGCGTACAGCAGCGCCTGAGTCAGTTCGTGGCTGCGCACGCTGACGCCGAACTCGGTGTTCAGCCGGGCCGAGCGCGGGTCGAGGTTCATCGAGCCGAGCAGCACCCATTCCCGGTCGATCAGGGCCAGCTTGGCATGCAGCCGGCCACGGGCCTTCTTCAGCAGATCGCGGAGTTTCCGGTTGCGCTTGAGCTGCTCGGTGCTGACCTCGTACAGCTCCACGCCGAGTTTCAGCAGGTCGATCCGGTAGCGGTTGTAGTTGATGTTGACCAGCGGCTCGTCGCTGTCGGCCAGCGAATTGGTGACCACGCTGATCTGCACGTTTCGCTCGCGCGCCGTGCGAATGCGCGCCATGCCGTCGTCGCCCGGAATGAAATATGGCGACACGACCTGGACCCGTGTCTTGGCCAGCGCGAACATGGCGTGAGATCGTTCGGCCAGCGTCACCGTGGCGCGGTTGCCGCCGAGTGCCTTGTCGGGAATGTCGGCCGATGCCTCGGCCCTGGCGCGCATCCATTCGAAGTTGCCACTGGTCAGCTGCACGCCGAGCGCCGGGTCGCCCAGGAGGTCGGTGTCCGGCAGCGGATCGGGTGGCGGCGCGAAGCGCGGCGAGGTGGCCTCCTCGAAATTCGCGGCAAGTTGTTCGGGCGCCACGTTGCTCGCGGCGACGCGGCCGAGCGGGTACACCACCTCGCTGTTCCAGTAGGTGTCGAAGATCGCGGCGCTCTCGGCCACCACCGGCCCGGCCATCAGCACTTCGAAATCGATGAAGTTGGCGCTGTCGCTGCGCAGGAAATACTCATCCGCGAGGTTGCGGCCGCCCGCGATCGCGATGGCGCCATCGGCCACGAACAGCTTGTTGTGCATGCGATGGTTGAGGCGGCTGAAGTTCGCGAAGAAGTCGATCCAGCGCGTGGCAGAACGATTGCGGCCGTTCACGAACGGGTTGAAGAGGCGCACTTCGACGTTCTTTTCGACCGAGAGGCCCTGCAGCAGCGGGTCGAGGCCGGTCGTGTGGAAATCGTCGAGCAGCAGCCGCACGCGCACGCCGCGTCGGGCGGCATCCCGCAGCTCGCGCAGGATCAGCCGGCCGGTCTTGTCGTTGCCTAGCTGGTAGGTCTGCACGTCAAGCGAACTCCCCGCGCGCCGCATCAGCTCGAGCCGGGCGTCGAGCGCGAAGTTGGCCTGGATCAGCGGGCGCAGGCCCGAAAGCCCGTCGTGCGCCGTCGTGTCCAGGTTCTGCGCCGCCCGGCCCAGCTCGGTCTGGTTCGACGCCGCGATGAAGTGCACCGGTGGTTCGGGCGTGCGCGGCGGCAGGCCGGCACAGGCCGTCAGCAGGCCCGCGAGCGCCAGCGTGGCGCAGCGCAACAACAGCAGGGCGGGAAGGCGTTTCGCCATGGGAGCGAGGAAAAGACCGGCGGGGTTTGGCGAGGCGCCCGATCGTAGCGGCGACGTGGCGTCTTTGGCGGCAGTGCGATTCCCTTTTCTTCTGTCTTCGCCATTGCGTTCACATTCCGTTCATGAATAGAATACGAATCGTTCTCAATTGCATCAAGAATAGGATCCGGATGATGATGTTTTCGACGCGGCACAGGGTCGCTTCGTGGCTGGCAGGTTGCCTTGCCATCTGCGTGCACCAGCAGGTGCTGGCGCAGGCGACCCCCGAGGCGGCGCTGCCGGAAATCCGGGTCAATGCCAGTGTCGAAGCGGAAACCGCGACTTCGCCCGTGATCGGCTACCGCGCCAAAAACGCCATCACGGCGACCAAGACCGACACGCCGCTGGCCGAAACGCCGCAGTCGGTGACCGTGATCACGCGCGACCAGATGGTTGATCAGGGCGCCACCAACCTGCAGGACGCGCTGGGTTACGCCGCCGGGGTGCGATCCGACGCCTACGGTCTCGATGCCCGCACCGACTCGGTTCGCGTGCGCGGCGCCTACCCCGACGTCTATCTGGACGGCCTGCGCCAGGCCTACGGCTACTACACCAGCACCACGCGCACCGAGCCCTACACACTGGAACGACTCGAAGTGCTGCGCGGGCCGTCGGGCATGCTGTTCGGCGCCGGCACGGCAGCCGGCGTGGTCAACATGGTCAGCAAGCGGCCGTTGCTCGAAACGCAGCGCGAGGTCGGCGTGCAGTTCGGCAGCTTCGGCCGCAAACAGATCCAGGCCGACCTGACCGGCGCATTGGCCGTCGACGGCACCTGGTCGTATCGCCTGATCGCGCTGACGCGCAAGTCCGATACGCAGGTCGACTACGTGCCCGACGATCGCAGCCTGTTGGCGCCATCGCTCACCTGGCGGCCCAACGCGTCGACCTCCCTTACCCTGCAGGGCCTATGGCAAAAAGACAAGAGCGGCACCACCTCGCAGTTTCTGCCGTGGGAGGGAACGATCTACCCGAACCCCAATGGCCGGCTGCCGGCGAGCCGCTTCATCGGCGAGCCGGGCGACTACTACGACAGCGAGCGCAAGACCTTCGGCTGGCTGTTCGAGCACAAGTTCAACGACAGCTGGACGGTGCGCCAGAACTTCCGCGTGGCGCACAACGAAAACGACAACCGCTACCACTACGGCGACGCGTTTTCGGTGCCGGGCGGCTGGGCGGCCGACCCGATCTTCAAGCGCCTGCTGGGCCGCTACAACGACAGTTCGCTAACGCGCAACCGCACCACCACGCTCGACAACCATGTCGAGGGCCATTTCGAAACCGGTGCCGTGCGCCACACGCTGCTGGTCGGCGCGGACTTTGCGCGCCAGAAGGAGAACGTCTGGGGTGGCTACACCTACAGCGAGATCGATGCCTACGCGCCGGTGTACGGCAATCTGCAGGACCCCGTGCGCGAGGCCTATCCGCGTACGCGGCAGAAGCAGAATGGCCTGTACCTGCAAGACCAGATGAAGCTCGGCAACTGGATCTTGGTGGCCGGCCTGCGCCACGACCGCGCGACCAGCAGTGCCGAGGGCAGCGACGACGAGGACAGCAAGGCCACCACCAAGCGCTTCGGCCTGATGTATGCGATGCCGTCGGGCTGGTCGCCGTACCTGAGCTACGCCGAGTCGTTCACGCCGCAGTCGCCGCGTGAGGGCCGCATCTTCAAGCCGCTGCGTGGCGAGCAGTGGGAGGTCGGTGTCAAGTACGAGCCGAAGGAGCGGGGCCTGGCCTTCAGCGCCGCGCTCTACGACCTGCGCGAGAAGAACCAGATCGTCGAACTGCAGCCGCAGGTGTTCAGCCAGCTCGGCGCCACGCGCACCAGGGGGCTGGAGCTGGAAGCCAAGGGCTCGGTCACGCGCGAGTTCGACATAGTGGCGCACTACAACTACATCGATGCCGATGCACAGATCGAGGGCCTGCCGAAACACCAGGCCAGCCTGTGGGCCAAGTACCGCTTTGCGATCGCGGGCATGCCCGGCTTCTCGGCCGGCGCCGGTGTGCGCTGGATGGGTGCCTTCCGCGACCTGCAGGCCGGCACCGGCCCGCGGATACCGAGCGTGGCGCTGCTCGATGCCGTGTTCGCCTACGAGACGCCGCAATGGCGCTACGCCCTCAACATCAACAACCTGACCGACAAGGTGTACTTCAGCACCTGCCTGTCGCGCGGCGACTGCTGGTATGGCGCACGCCGCAACGTGGTGGCCAGCGCGACCTACCGCTTCTAGAACATGAACAGCAAGAAGATCAAGGCCTGGGCCTGGGTGCACAAATGGAGCAGCCTGGTGTGCACCGTGTTCATGCTGCTGCTTTGCATCACGGGGCTGCCGCTGATCTTTCACCACGAGATCGGCCACCTGCTTGGCACCGAGGTCGAGGCGCCGAAGATGCCGGCCGGCACGCCGCGCGTGAGCCTCGATCGCGTGCTCGAGGTCGCGCAGGCGCGTCATCCCGATCGCGTGGTGCAGTTCGTGTCGCAACCCGAGGACGACGACGGCCTGTGGTTCGTCACGCTCACGCCGACGCCGGCGCCGACGGACGATTTCAAGTCGGTCGCGGTCGATGCGCGCACCGGCGCCGTGCTGGCGCAGCCGAAGTTCGACGAAGGCTTCATGTACGTGATGTTCAAGCTGCACGTCGACCTGTTCGCGGGGCTCCCGGGCAAGCTGTTCCTCGGTTTCATGGGCCTGCTGCTGCTGGTGGCGATCGTCTCCGGCGTGGTGCTGTACGCGCCGTTCATGCGCAAGCTCGAGTTCGGCACGGTTCGGCGCGAGAAGCGGCCGCGCCTGAAGTGGCTGGATCTGCACAACCTGCTGGGCATCGTGACGCTGGTGTGGGCGCTGGTGGTCGGCGCCACCGGCATGATCAACACCTGGGCCGACCTGGTGATCAAGTACTGGCAGTACGACCAGCTCAGCGCGCTGCTGGCGCCCTACCAGGGCCAGCCGACGGTGCCCCAGGCCGAGCGCGGCTCGGTGCAGCGCTCGCTCGATGTGGCGATGGCGCGCGCGCCGGATATGAAGGTGTCGTTCATCGCCTTCCCTGGCACGGCGTTCTCGAGCCCGCACCACAACACTGTGTTCCTGCGCGGCAACGAGCCCTTCACCGCGCGGCTGCTGCAGCCGGTGCTGGTCGATGCCAAGACCAACGCGCTCACGGCGGCGCCGAAGTTGCCGTGGTATCTCACGGCATTACTGGTGTCGCAGCCGCTGCACTTCGGCGACTACGGCGGCATGCCGATGCAGATCCTCTGGGCGCTGCTCGACATCGCCACCATCATCGTGCTGGGCAGCGGGCTGTACCTCTGGCTCAAGAAGGGCAAGGCGGCGTCGACAGCGCCGTCGACGGCGGCGGTCGCGGCCGCATGAGGCCGCGCCACGCGTTCGCTCGCCTCTGGGGCTGGCCGATCCTGCTGGGCCTGCTCACGCTGGTGGGGCTGGTGTCGGCCCTGTTCAGCGATGGCGGTTTCGGCGATGTGCTGGCGTGGCTCACGCTTGGCCTGCCGGTTGCGGTCGGTTGCTGGTACGGTTGGGCCCGGCGCAGGCGCTGAAGATTTTCGGGGCCACTAGGCCCACTGGCCGCAGAATCGTTGCGATGAAGAGTTCCTTCGTTGCCGCCCTCTGGCTGCTGCTCGGCGCGCCGTGGACGGCATGGGCCGAGGACGCGGCGGTGCCGACGCTGCGAGAAATCACGGTCACCACGCCACGCGGCGAAGTGCGGCCGTTCGAGGTTGCCGGGTCGGTTGACCGCGTCGAGGGCGAAGACATGCGCGAGGGCCGCCTGCAGGTAAACCTGTCCGAAAGCCTGGGCGGCGTGCCGGGGCTGCAGGTGCAGAACCGCCAGAACTACGCGCAGGATCTGCAGCTCTCGGTACGCGGCTTCGGTGCGCGATCGACCTTCGGGGTGCGCGGCGTGCGGCTGTACGTCGACGGCATCCCGGCAACGCTGCCCGACGGCCAGGGCCAGACCTCCAACATCGATATCGGCTCGGTGAGCCGTGTCGAGATCCTGCGAGGGCCGTTCTCGGCGCTCTATGGCAATTCGTCAGGCGGCGTGCTGCAGGCGTTCACCGAAAGCGGCGAGGGCGCGCCGAAGCTCGGCTACTCGTTCGCGAGCGGCAGCGACGGCACCGTGCGGCAAAGCGCGAAGGCCTCCGGCGCGAGCGGGTCCATCGACTACCTGCTGAGCACCAGCCAGTTCCACACCGACGGCTACCGGGATCACAGCGAGGCGCATCGCCGCATTGCCAACGGCAAGCTCGGCATTCGGCTGGACGACGACAGCCGACTCACGCTGGTCGTCAACAGCGTCCAACTGCGCGCGCAGGATCCGCTGGGCCTGACGGCCCAACAGGTGGGGGCCGAGCGGCGTGGTGCTGCGCTGGCGAATCAGTTCGACACGCGCAAGACGGTAGATCAGTCGCAACTCGGCCTTCTGTACGAACGTCGCCTGAATGCGGACAACGACTTGCGGTTGATGGTCTACGGCGGCGAGCGAAAGACCACGCAGTTCCAGGCGATTCCGCCAGCGGCGCAGGCCGCCAGTCCGCTGCAGGCCGGTGGCGTGATCGACCTCGCGCGCAGCTACACCGGCTTCGACGCGCGCTGGACAGCGCGAATGCAACTGGCCGGCCGTCCGTTCGAGCTCGTCACCGGGCTCGCGTACGACACGTTGCAGGAGCGGCGCCGCGGCTACGAAAACTACCTTGGCAGTGCCGCCGCGCCATGGCTCGGTGTGCAGGGTCGCTTGCGGCGCAACGAGCACAACGAGGTGTCGAACGTCGATCCTTATATGCAGGCCACCTGGCGCCTGGCCGAGCGCTGGACGCTCGAGGCCGGCCTGCGCCAGAGCAGCGTGCGCTTCGATTCGCAGGATCGCTATGTGTTCGGCCGCAACGGGGACGACAGTGGCGCCGCGCGCTACCGCAAGGCGCTGCCGGTGGCGGCGCTGCGCTATGCGGCGACGCCGGATCTGAATCTGTATGTCACCGCGGGCCGCGGCTTCGAGACGCCGACGCTGAACGAGTTGTCCTACCGCTCGGGCGGACTGGCCGGCCTCAATTTCGCGCTGAAGCCCTCGGTCAACGAGAGCGTCGAGGTCGGTGCCAAGGCGCGACTGGCGGGTGGGCTGCTCACTGCCGCACTGTTCCAGACCCGTACCGCCGACGAGATCGTCACCGACACCAACGTGGGCGGCCGGGCCACGTTTCAGAACGCAGGCCGCACGCGGCGCGAGGGTTTCGAGCTGAGCTGGCTGCACGAGACGGCAAGCCATTGGCGCACGCAGATTGCCTACACCCGCCTCGACGCGCGCTACCGCGACCCCTTCTGCTCGCCGTCACCCTGTGGCGCGGGCAACGCAGTCGCTGCGGGCAACCGCATTCCGGGCATTGCGCGGCAATCGCTGTTCGCATCGTTCGGCCATGTGCCGCCCGACGGCTGGCGCGCGGGGGCGGAACTGCGCGCGCTGTCGCGCATCCTGGCCAACGATGCCAACAGCGCCAGCGCCGCGGGCTACGCGGTCGCAGCGCTGTACGCGGGCTATGTGAAGCGCTGGGCGCGCTGGGAGGTCAACGCGTTCGCGCGCATCGACAACCTGTTCGACCGCCGCACCATCGGCTCGGTGATCGTCAACGAGGGCAATGCGCGCTACTTCGAACCCGCGCCGGGCCGTACCTGGACGGTGGGCGCGGGCGCCGCGTATCGTTTCTGAGGTTGGCGCTCCCGGGCACTCAGGCCTGCTTGAGCTTGAGCAGATAGATCATCACGCCGGCCATCGAGATGTCGAGATCCAGAAAGCCGGCGAAGTTCTTGCCTTCCATCCAGGAGGCGTCCCAGTTGGCGCGTTTGATCGCCTTGTGCCAGGCGTCGTGCGCAACGCCCCGGCGTACCGCTTCGAGCAGCACGTCCGCGGCGGCCTGCGGCACGCCCTTGCCGGTGAAAACGCCGCGCCAGTTGGAGAGGTCGGCGTCGACGCCTTGCTCGCGGATCGACGGTATCCCAAGGAAAGGCCGCTTCGCCGACACGCCGATCGCGCGCAGCTTGCCACTGGCAATGCTTTCGCTGAACTCGCTGAAGCCCGAAATGCCGACGGCCGCCTTGCCCGACAGCAGCGCCTCCACGACCTGCGCGCCGCCCGCATAGGGCTGGTAGGTGAGATCGGCGGCTTTTCCGGCAACGCGGGCCAGCATCCCGGCGTACACATGGTCGACGCCGCCCGCCGAGCCCCCGGCAACGGGCGTGCTGCCGGGCTCCGTGCGCAAGCGGTTGATCAGGTCTTTGGGCGTCTGGATCGCGGAGTCCGTCCGCACCGCGACCACCTCGTAGTCGCTGGTCAATCGCGCCACCGGTTGCACCGCCCGCATGTCAACCGCGCTTTTTTGCAACGCGACCGCGCCCACCATGACCATCCCGCTCATCAGCAGGGTATCGGGGGCAGCGTTGTATTTCTGGACATACTGGGCCAGGCCGATGGTGCCGCCCTTGCCGCCGACGTTCTCGTAACTGACCTGTGCCACGGCGCCGGAAGCAAGCATTGCGGCGCCGAGCGCGCGGCCGGTCTGATCCCAGCCGCCGCCTTCGTTGGCAGGAATGACGATCCGTAGATTCCCAAGGACGGGCGGGGAGGCTTGCGCCCATGCGGCGGGCATGGCGGCACCGAGCGCGCCCGTTGCCATCCAGTGCATCCAGGTTCGGCGGGTCGGGAGGCAGCCGGGTTCCGAGGCCTCGCTCGCGCCACGGGCAGTGAAAAGCAGGTCAAGATGATTCACAAATGTATCTTTTTGTTTCCGTGACAGGTGGCGAATCCTGACCGGTCGCTCGTGCGACTACAACAAGGGAATACCCTGATTGCGAAACATCGACCTACGGAGCTGGCGGCGCCATGGCCCCGCCGCAGGGCTCAGAGGCCGGCCGCAGCCCGCAGAGCCGGCGCGTTCTTCGTGCTTTCCCAGGTGAACTCGGGCTCTTCGCGGCCGAAGTGGCCGTAGGCGGCGGTCTTCTGGTAGATCGGCCGCAGCAGGTCGAGCATCTGGATGATGCCCTTGGGCCGCAGGTCGAAGTGTTCGTTGATCAGCGCGGCGATCTGGTCGTCGGGGATCACGCCGGTGCCTTCGGTGTAGACCGTGACGTTCATTGGGTGCGCCACGCCGATCGCGTACGCCACCTGGATCTGGCACTGGCGGGCCAGGCCGGCGGCCACGATATTCTTGGCGACGTAGCGCGCCGCGTACGCGGCCGAGCGGTCGACCTTGGTCGGATCCTTGCCCGAGAACGCACCGCCGCCGTGCGGGCAGGCGCCGCCATACGTGTCGACGATGATCTTGCGGCCAGTCAGGCCGCAGTCGCCTTGCGGGCCGCCGATGACGAAGCGGCCGGTCGGGTTGATCAGGTACTTGGTGTCCTTCAGCCATTCCTTGGGCAGCACCGGCTTGATGATTTCCTCGATGATGGCTTCGGTGAACGAGGCCTTCATCTTGGTCTGCGTCTCGCTCTGGTCGGGATGGTGCTGGGTCGAGAGCACCACGGTATCGATGCTGTGCGGCTTGCCGTCGACGTAGCGCATCGTGACCTGGCTCTTGGCGTCGGGCCGCAGGAAGGGCAGCCGGCCGTCCTTGCGCAGTTGCGCCTGGCGCTCCACCAGCCGGTGCGCGTAGTAGATCGGCGCGGGCATTAGTTCGGGCGTCTCGTCGCAGGCGTAGCCGAACATCAGGCCCTGGTCGCCGGCGCCGGTGTTCAGGTGGTCGTCCGATGCATGGTCGACGCCCTGGGCGATGTCGTTGGACTGCTTGTCGTAGCAGACCATCACGGCGCAACCCTTGTAGTCGATGCCGTAGTCGGTGTTGTCGTAGCCGATGCGCTTGATGGTGTCGCGCGCGACCTGGATGTAGTCGACGTGCGCGTTGGTGGTGATTTCGCCGGCGAGCACCACGAGGCCGGTGTTGGTCAGCGTTTCGGCGGCCACGCGACTGCGCGGATCCTGCTCGAAGATCGCATCGAGGATCGCGTCGGAGATCTGGTCGGCAACCTTGTCGGGGTGGCCTTCGGAGACGGATTCGGAAGTGAAGAGAAAGTCGTTCGCCATGGGATTGAAACTCCTTGAAGGTGAAAAGGCGCGTTGCCGATTCCTGAGGGAGCTCTGGCGAACGCTTTAGCAGTACTGTTTAACGTCGCCCTGCAAGTAGTTCCATAACTCGGCGACAATTTGCATTCTATTCGAGCCGCGCGGTACGCTGCGCGCGCGTCAGTTTCGATCCCCACTGCCTTGATGACCTCTCTGTTCCGATTGTTCGCCCGCGTGCCGCTGCCTCTCATGCATGCGTTCGGCGCGGCCTTCGGCTGGCTGGTCTGGTGGTGCGCGCCGGACTACCGGCGCCGCTTCAAGGCCAATGCCGAAGCCGCCGGTTTCACGCCCGCGCAGTACCGCCCGGCGATCGGTGCGGCGGGCGCGATGGCGGCCGAATTGCCCTGGCTCTGGTCCCGGCCAAAAGGCGAGAGCGTGTTGCCCCGGGTGGTTCGCTGGGATGGCCTGCCGGCGTTCGAAGCCGCGCTTGATGAACGCAAGGGCGTGATCCTCATGGTGCCGCACGTCGGCAGTTGGGAGCTGTATGGCCAGGCCGTCGGCGAACGCTTCCTGGCCAGCCATGGACCCATCACGGCGCTCTTCCGACCGCCGCGCAAGAAGTGGATGGCGGCGCTGATGGATGGCTCGCGCGACCGGCCCGGCCTGCAAACCTTGCCCACCACCGTCAAGGGCGTGCGCGGCCTGATGCGCGCGCTGCGCGCCGGCGGCTACACCGGCATCCTGCCCGATCAGGTGCCGCCGGCCGGGCAGGGTGTATGGGCGCCGTTCTTCGGCCGGCCTGCGTACACGATGACCCTGCCAGCCCGCCTTGCGCAGCAGACCGGCGCGCGCGTGTTTCTCGGCGTGTGCGAACGGCTGCCACGCGGCGCCGGCTATGCGATCCGTTTCGAACCCTTCGATGGCACGGCGTTCAGCGATCCGGCGGCCACACCCGAGGCTGCTGCGACGGCGCTGAACGCCGGCATCGAGCGGCTGATTCGCGGTCTGCCGGGGCAATACGTGTGGGACTACGCGCGCTACAAGCAGCCGCGCGCCGAGCCGCAGGAGGTGGCGGCATGAGCATTTCGGCGCAACTGGGCATCGGATTCATGCGCGCGCTGTCGTACGTGCCGCTGCCGCTCGTGCGCGGCGTCGGAGCGATCCTCGGCCGGCTGCTGCACACCGTGGCGCTGCCACGCCGGCGTGTGGTCGATACCAACCTGGCGCTTTGCTTCCCCGACAAGTCGGCCGCGGAGCGGCGCCGCATTGCGCGCGAAACCTTCGTGCTCGTGGCGCAGTCCTGGCTGGATCGCGGCTGGCTCTGGCATGCCCCGCCCGACGTCGTGGCGCGTCGCATCAAGGTGATCGGCGCCCCGGCCGAGATCGAAGAGATCGCGCACGGCAAGGCGCCGATGATCCTGTTCGCGCCGCACTTCTACGGCCTCGATGCCGCCGCCACCGGCCTCACGATGCACACGTCGCGACCGTCGACCACGATCTACACCACGCAGCGCGACCCCATGGTCGACGAATGGATTCGCGTGGGCCGGGCGCGCTTTGGCAACGTGATCACGCTGAACCGGGTGGACGGCATCAAGCCGATTGTCGCGGGGCTGCGCAAGGGGGGGCTGCTGTACCTGTTGCCCGACATGGACTTCGGGCGCGACCAGTCGGTGTTCGTGCCGTTTTTCGGCGTGCCGGTGGCAACGGTGCCCTCGCTTTCGCGCTTTTCGCGGCTCGGCCGCGCGAAGGTGGTGCCGATCCTTTCGCGGGTGGTCAAGAACGGCTACGAAATCGAGGTGCTGCCAGCCTGGCAGGGCTTCCCGACCGACGACGCCGTGGCCGACACGGCACACATGAACCAGCAACTGGAGGGCTACATCCGAACCATGCCTTCGCAGTATTACTGGGTGCACCGCCGCTTCAAGACACGGCCCGAAGGCGACCCGCCGCTCTATTGAAGTCGGCGGGCCTCGATCAGTTGCGCAACATGAACGCTTCGATTTCGCGCGCGACCAGCTGCGGCTGCTCGTGCACGATCCAGTGGGTCGCGTTCGGCACCTTCTTGACCTCCAGCTTCGGCACGTAATCTTCCAGGCCTTCGAGCAGGCCCGGAAGCAACGCGGCGTCGTCGAGCGCCCAGAACACGAACGTCGGCACGTTCACCACCAGCCGCTCGCGCGGCAGCGTCGGAATCTCGGGGCCGGATTGGCCCGGCAGGGCGGGTTTCATCGGCGTCACGCGGTAGAGATTGCAGGCGCCGGTGAGCCCGGCGTTCCACACGTCGCGGTATTGCTGCTTCACCTCGTCGGTGAGCCAGCCGAAACCTTCGGGGCCGGCCTTCATCAGCGTGAAGAAGGGCCACATGCGCTTGTAGTCGTCGGCCGAGAGCAGTTCTTCGGCCTTGGGCTGGGCCAGGAAGTTCATGTAGGCGCTGGCTTTCTGCTGCGCCGGGTTGTCGCGCAGTTCGCGCGTGAAGGTGCCGGGGTGCGGCGAGTTGATGATCACGAGCTTGCCGACCTGCTCGGGGAAGGCGTTGGCATAGCCCCAGGCGAAGGCGCCGCCCCAGTCGTGGGCAACCAGCGTGGCCATCTTGCCATCGGTGCTTTCGGTCGCCGCCAACTGCTGGACGTCCTGGATCAGCAGCTGCGCCTTGTACGCGGCCACTTCGGTCGGCGCGCTCGATTGCTCGAAGCCGCGCAGGTTGGGCGCCACGCACCGGTAGCCGCCGTGCTCGGGCTGCGCGAAGTATTCGAGCAGTTCGTCCCAGATGAAGGCGGCTTCCGGAAAGCCGTGCAGAAACATCATCAGCGGGCGGCCGGCCTCACCGGTCGCGCGGCAACTCAGGGTGATGCCGTTCGGCAGGCTGCGCTGAAAGGTCTGGATCATCGGTTTGTCTCCTTGGTTTTGCTATCTTTTTGAGAGCGAATTGCGCAGGCGGAGCGGGCTTTGCAGCCTTCTTTTATGGTGCTTCCTGGGCGGGCGCTTCCACCGGGTGCGCCCAGCGCCAGAGCAGTTCGGCTGCTTCGTCCACGCCTTGCTTTTTCAGTGCCGAGAACAGTTTCACCTCGCCGCCACCGGCCTGCAGTCGCGCAATCGACAGCGCCTTGGCGCCTTCGGAGCGGGTCAGTTTGTCGGACTTGGTCAGCAGCACGAGGAACTTCAGGCCCTCGACGACACGTGGCCGGATCACGTCGAGCAGGATCTCGTCGAGTTCGGTCAGCCCGTGGCGCGGGTCGCACATCAGCACCACGCCGCGCAGCGTTTCGCGCGTCATGAGGTAGTTGCCCATCACGCGTTGCCAGCGCAACTTGGCTTCCTTGGGCACGGCCGCGTAGCCGTAGCCGGGCAGGTCGGCCAGCACTGCGTCGTCGACTTTCTGCTTGCCGACGCCGAACAGGTTGATGTGCTGCGTGCGGCCCGGCGTCTTGGACGCGAACGCGAGCCGGGTCTGCTGCGTGAGCGTGTTGATGGCGGTCGACTTGCCCGCATTGGAGCGGCCGACGAAGGCAATCTCGGGCAGTTCGAGCGGCGGCAAGTGCTCGAGTTGGGGCGCGCTGGTCAAGAAATGGGCGGTGTGCAGCCAGCCCATCGCGACACGCGCACGCTCGGCGGTTTCGGGGTCGGTGGCGGCTCCTGGATGGGGCGGATAGGCGGCCGGCTTGCGCGGCGGGGAGGTCATCGGTGAGCTTTCGGTACGGGGCGCCATTGTAGAATCGCGGGGTTTTGCGCCATAAATCGAAGCCCCCCGATATGAAGTTGTTTGCCCAAATCCTGCTTGCAGCCCTCATGGGCGTCGCCGCCAGCGCGAGCCTCGCGGCCGATGCGCCTGCTGCCGCACCGGTGGCTGCGGCGCCTGCCAAGCCGGCCAAGCCCGACCTGGCCAAGGGTGACACGCTCTTCAACGCGAGCACGCCGACCATCCAGAGTTGTGCCTCCTGCCACAACGCCGACGGCAACTCGTCGATTCCGGCCAACCCCAAGCTGGCGCAACAGCATCCGGAATACATCCTCAAGCAATTGCAGGAGTTCAAGGCGGGCAAGCGCAAGAACGCGGTCATGACCCCGATGGCGGCGCACCTGAGCGACCAGGACATGCGTGACATCGCCTGGTTCGTCGGCGCGAAGAAGGCCAAAACCGGCTTCTCTAAAGACAAGGACACCATCGCGATGGGCGAGAAGATCTACCGCGGCGGCATTGCCGACCGGCAGGTTCCCGCCTGCGCCGGTTGCCACAGCCCGAACGGTGCCGGCATCCCGGCCCAGTATCCGCGCCTGGGTGGCCAGCATGCCGACTACACCGTGACGCAGCTCACCGCGTTTCGCGATGGCGGCCGCCTGAACGCCCCGCAAATGACCGGCGTGGCCGCCAAACTGAACGACCGCGAAATCAAGGCCGTGGCCGACTACATCGCCGGTTTGCGCTGATCCGCCGCAAGCAGGCCGAGAACCAAACGCCGAGTAATCAACCCAACGAGGGCGGGCCTGTTCATCCGGACAGCCCGCCCTTGTCCTTTGGCCCCAGCGCTTTTATCGATCCATGTCTGTGTCCGTCTCCACCCACGGTTTGCGCGTTCGTCGCGGGCCCCAGGCAGTTCGTGCAGCGGTGGAGCTGTTTTCGTCGATGCGCTTCGCGATTGCGCTGCTCACCGTCATCTGCATCGCCTCGATCATCGGCACCGTGCTCAAACAGCACGAGCCCTTCGGCAACTACGTCAACCAGTTCGGCCCGTTCTGGGCGCAGGTTTTCCGCGCGGCGCTGCTCGACGCGGTCTACAGCGCCTGGTGGTTTCTGCTGATCCTGCTGTTCCTGGTGATCAGCACCTCGCTTTGCGTCGCACGCAACACGCCGCGCATCCTGGCCGACTTCAAGGTCTACAAGGAAGACATCCGCGCCCAGAGCCTGAAGGCCTTCGGGCAGCGCGCGGAAGCGGTACTGGGCGAGACCCCCGGGACGGCGGCCAACCGCATCGGCCAGTTGCTTGCGGGCGGTGGCTGGAAGGTCAAGCTGCAGCGCCGTGATCTGCCGGGCAAGGAGGGCGGGTGGATGGTGGCGGCGCGCGCCGGCGGTGCGCACAAGCTCGGCTACATCGCGGCGCACAGCGCGATCGTGCTGGTGTGCATCGGTGGCCTGCTCGACGGCGACTTGATCGTGCGCGCACAAACCTGGTTCAACGGCAAGAGCGTGTTCACAGGCGGCGGCATGATTTCCGATGTGGCGCCGCAGCACCGCCTCTCGCCGAACAATCCGACCTTTCGCGGCAACATCCTGGTGCCCGAAGGCGGCCAGGCGAGCACCGCGATCCTGAACCAGTCCAACGGCGTGCTGCTGCAGGAGCTGCCGTTCTCGATCGAGCTCAAGAAATTCATCGTCGACTACTACTCGACCGGCATGCCCAAGCTGTTTGCCAGCGAGGTGGTGCTGCACGATCGCGTCACCGGCGAGCAGAAGCCCGCACGCATCGAGGTCAACCATCCGGCCAGCTGGAAGGGCATCGAGATCTACCAGTCGAGCTTCGACGACGGCGGCTCCACGGTGAAGCTCAAGTCGGTGCCGATGGCCGCCGCGGCCAAGCCGTTCGAGGTCGAGGGCACCATCGGCAGCAGCTCCGAGCTCAGCAACGGCCAGGAAAAGCTCACGCTCGAATACACCGCGCTGCGGCTCATCAACGTCGAGAACTTCGGCGGCCCCCAGGGCGGCAGCGGTGCCGACGTGCGCAAGGTCGATCTCGGCCACGAACTGCAATCGCGCCTCGGTGCCGCCAACAAGGTCAACAAGCCCAAGGTGCTGCGCAACATCGGCCCGAGCATCGGCTACAAGCTGCGTGATGCTGCAGGCCAGGCCCGCGAATATCAGAATTACATGGTGCCGGTCGACACCGGCGATGGCACCGCGGTGTTCCTGCTCGGCGTGCGCGACAAGCCCGAAGAGGCGTTTCGCTACCTGCGCGTGCCGGCCGACGACAACGGCGCGATGGACGGCTTCGTCAACATGCGCGCCGCGCTGGGCGACGCCGACATGCGCGCGAAGGCGGTCGACCGCTACGTCGCGCGCGCGAGTGACCCGAAGCGCCCCGAACTGGCCGAGCAACTGCGCACCTCGGCCACCCGTGCACTCGCATTGTTTGCCGGCGCCGAGCGTGTCAAGCCCGACAGCACGCGCAGCGGCGGCTGGCAGGCGATCGCCGAGTTCATGGAAGCCAACGTGCCGGAGGCCGAGCGCGAGCGCGCGGGTACGGTGCTGGTGCGCATCCTCAACGACGTGCTGTTCGAATCGCTCAACCTGAGCCGCGAAAAAGCCGGGCTGGCGGTACTGCCGCCGGACGAGAAGTCGCAGACCTTCCTGACCCAGGCAGTGCTCGCCATAAGCGACGCGGCCTTCTACCCGGCACCGATGGCGCTGATGCTGACCGACTTCAAGCAGGTGCAGGCCAGCGTGTTCCAGGTGGCGCGCGCACCCGGCAAGAACGTGGTCTACCTGGGCTGCCTGTTGCTGATCGTCGGCATTTTTGCGATGCTGTATGTGCGCGAGCGCCGGCTCTGGGTCTGGCTTACGCCGGCCGGCGAGGCCGATGGCCAAGCCAGTGACACATCGGCCACCATGGCGTTTTCGGTCAACCGCAAGACCATGGACAGCGACCGCGAATTCGAGCACCTCAAAGACAAGCTGCTCGCCACCCACAAGGATCCGGCGTCATGACCACCACCACCCTCACGCTCAACGACAGCTGGCGCTCGCGCCGCAACACCTTCGACTGGGTGTTCGCGGCGCTGGTGCTGGCCGGCGGCGCCTTCGCCTTCTCGCGTTATGCGGGCTCGATGGATTCGTATGAAAAGCCGATCCTCGCCGCTGCCGTGCTGGCCGGCATCTCGCTCGGCTGGTTCTGGCGGCCGCTGCAGGTGCTGGCAATCGTCGTGGGCGCTGCCTCCCTGCTGGCCATCTTTTCCTACCAGGGCGACCTCTCGCGGGCCGACACGGTGTTCCAGCTCAAGTATTTCCTGTCGAGCCAGTCGGCCATCCTCTGGATGAGCGTGCTGTTCTTCATGAGCACGGTGTTCTACTGGTTCGGCCTGTTCGGCGGCAAGCAGGGCGATGCGATGGAGTTGATCGGTTCGCGCGTGGCCTGGGCCGCGGTGACGATGGCGCTGATCGGGAGCATGGTGCGCTGGTACGAAAGCCACCAGCTCGGCCCGGATATCGGCCACATCCCGGTCAGCAACCTGTACGAAGTGTTCGTGCTGTTTTGCTGGATCACGACGGCGTTCTACCTGTACTTCGAGTCGCGCTACAAGACGCGCTCGCTGGGCGCCTTCGTGATGCTGGTGGTCAGCGCCGCGGTCGGCTTCCTGCTCTGGTACACGCTGGTGCGCGAGGCGCACGAGATCCAGCCGCTGGTGCCGGCCCTGCAAAGCTGGTGGATGAAGCTGCACGTGCCGGCGAACTTCATCGGCTACGGCACCTTCGCGCTGGCGGCGATGGTTGCGTTCGCCTACCTGATCAAGCAGCAGGCGCAGGAAACCCGCTGGTACAAACTCACGCCGATCTGGTTGCTCGGCATTGCGTTGTGCTTCGTGCCGGTGGCGTTCCGCCAGCGCGTGCAGGAGGCGGGCGGCAGCTACTGGCTGGTTTATGCCGCTGTTTCGGCCGTGATTGCCGCGGCGATCCTGCTGGGACGCAAGCGCATTGCAGCACGGCTGCCTGCGCCCGAGGTGCTCGACGACGTGATGTACAAGTCGATCACGGTCGGCTTTGCCTTCTTCACCATCGCCACCGTGCTCGGCGCACTCTGGGCCGCCGATGCCTGGGGTGGCTATTGGAGCTGGGATCCGAAGGAAACCTGGGCACTGATCGTCTGGCTCAACTACGCGGCCTGGCTGCACATGCGGCTGGTCAAGGGGCTGCGCGGCACCGTCGCGGCCTGGTGGGCGCTGGGCGGGCTGGCCGTGACGACCTTCGCCTTCCTGGGTGTCAACATGTTCCTGAGCGGCCTGCACAGCTACGGCACCTTGTAGGCGCCGTCCCCCGGACTTTCGCGACGAATTGAAACCATGCGCGCACCTGGCGCGTAACCAAAGCAGGGTGGTGAACGAACTACCCTGCAAGACCAACGATTCCAGCGAAAGGCGTCCCATGCTGATTCATTCCCGCAACGATGGCTTTAACCATCCGGTGCCCAGCGAGATCACTCCGCGCAGTGCCTACGAAGGCCGGCGCGACATGCTCAAACTGTTGGCCGGCGGCGCGGCCGGTACGGCGCTTGCCTCCTGGGCCGCCCGCGACGCGATCGCCCAGACGGGCGGCGGGCTGGCCAAGTTGCCGGGCGCCAAGTCAGCGGTGGCGGGCGCGCAGAGCATGGAAAAGGTGACCGAGTACAAGGACGCCACCACCTACAACAACTTCTACGAGTTCGGCACCGACAAGGCCGACCCGGCCAAGAACGCCGGCACGCTCAAGACCCGGCCGTGGACGGTCGAGGTCGAAGGCCTGGTCAAGAAGCCCGGCAAGTACGGCATCGAAGACCTGATCAAGCTCAGCGCTCAGGAAGACCGCATCTATCGGCTGCGCTGCGTCGAAGGCTGGTCGATGGTGATTCCGTGGGTCGGCTATTCGCTGGCCGAGCTGATCAAGAAGGTCGAGCCGCAGGGCAATGCCAAATTCGTCGAGTTCGTGACGCTGGCCGACCCGAAGACGATGCCGTTCGTCGGCTCGCGTGTGCTCGACTGGCCGTATGTCGAAGGCCTGCGCATGGACGAGGCAATGCATCCGCTGACCCTGCTTACCTTCGGCATGTACGGCGAGGTGCTGCCCAACCAGAGCGGCGCACCGGTGCGCATCGTGGTGCCATGGAAGTACGGCTTCAAGAGCGGCAAGTCGATTGTCAAGATCCGCTTCGTCGAGAAGGAGCCGAGCACGGCCTGGAACAAGGCAGCCGCCAACGAGTACGGCTTCTATTCGAACGTGAATCCGAACGTCGACCACCCGCGCTGGAGCCAGGCGACCGAGCGCCGCATCGGGGACGGCGGCGGGCTGTTCGCCAAGCGCCGCAAGACCGAGATGTTCAACGGCTACGAAGCCCAGGTCGGCCAGCTCTATGCGGGCATGGACTTGAAGAAGAACTACTGAACCCGGGCAGCCCATGAACAAGCTGCTGTTGCACCGCGCGGCCAAGCCGCTGGTGTTCTTGCTCTGTTTGCTGCCGTTTGCCTGGATGGTCTACGGCGCTTTCACCGACGGCCTCGGTGCCAATCCGGCGGAATACCTGATCCGCTCGAATGGCGACTGGACGCTGCGCTTCATCTGCATCGTGCTGGCCGTGACGCCGCTGCGCGTGATGACCAAACTCAACGGTCTGGCGCGCTTTCGGCGCATGCTGGGGCTGTTCGCCTACTTCTATGTGGTGCTGCACCTGCTGAGCTACAGCTGGTTCGACATGGGCTTCGACGTGCCCGAAATCGCTAAGGACATTGCGAAGCGGCCGTTCATCCTGGTCGGCTTTGCGGCCTTCGTATTGTTGACGCCGCTGGCGGCGACCTCGTTCAACCGCGCGATCAAGGCGATGGGCGCCAGGCGCTGGCAACTGCTGCACAAGCTGGTCTATGTGATCGCCGGGCTCGGGCTGCTGCACTTCTTCTGGATGCGCGCGGGCAAGAACAACTTCGCGGAGGTGTTCGTCTACGCCGCGATCATCGCCGTGCTGCTGGGCTGGCGCGTCTGGAAGTTTGCCGGCAAGAACAGGCTGCAGCGTCCGCCGGTCGGGCGCGGGCAGCTGTCCAAATAGCAGTGCTCAGAAGCGCTCGCTGGCCAGTTGGTCGTCAATCGTTTCGCGCCTGCGGATCAGCTTTGCGCTGCCGCCGCTGACCAGCACCTCAGCGGCGCGGCCCCGGGTGTTGTAGTTGCTGGCCATGCTCATGCAGTAGGCACCGGCGGACAGCACTGCCAGCAGGTCGCCCGATTGAACCGTGAGCGCGCGGTCGCGCCCGATCCAGTCGCCGCTTTCGCAGACCGGGCCGACCACGTCGTACGTCGAGGCTGCGCCGGCACGCTCGTTCACCGGCACGATCGCCTGGAACGCCTGGTACATCGCGGGGCGCGGCAGGTCGTTCATGGCGGCGTCGACGATGCAGAAGTTCTTGTCCTCGCCGGGCTTGATGTAGAGCACCTCGGTCACGCAGACGCCGGCGTTGCCGACCATCGATCGGCCCGGTTCGATCATGAGTTGACGGTCGCCGAAGCCGCGCGCGTCGATGCGCGCCAGCAACTGCTTCCACAACGCATCGGCGGCCGGCGGTGTGTCGCCGTTGTAGTCGATGCCAAGCCCACCGCCGAAGTCGATGTGATGCAGCCGGATGCCGGCGGCCTCGATCGCTTCCACCAGATCCAGGATCTTCTCCATCGCATCGAGATACGGCCCGGCGTCGGTGATCTGCGAGCCGATATGGCAGTCGATGCCCACCACCTCCAGGCCGGGCAGGCGCGCCGCATGCCGGTAGGCAGCCACCGCCCGGTCGTGCGCCACGCCGAACTTGTTGCCCTTGAGCCCGGTCGAGATGTACGGGTGCGTCTTCGGGTCGACGTTGGGGTTGATGCGAATGCTGATGCGGGCGCGTTGGCCCGCGGCGAGCGCCACCTCGTTCAGCACTTCGAGTTCGGCTTCGCTCTCGACATTGAAGCAGCCGATGCCGGCAGCCAGCGCCTGGCGCATCTCGGCGCGGGTCTTGCCGACGCCTGAAAAAATGATCTTTGCCGGCTCGGCGCCGATCGCCAGCACGCGCGCCAGTTCGCCGCCCGAAACAATGTCGAAGCCGCAGCCGGCCTCGGCAAACACACGCAGCACGCCGAGGGAGGAATTCGCCTTCATCGCATAGCAAACCAGGGCATTCCGGCCGGCGAAACCACGCTGATAGGCCGCCAGCGCGTCGAGCATCCACTGCTTCGAGTAGACGAACAGCGGGGTGCCATGCTCGCGCGCCAGCGCGTCCAGCGACACGCCCTCCACCTTCAACACGCCGTCGTGACGCGCGATGTGGGGATGGCCGGGGAGGGGACGCACAGCGCTCACTTGGCGCGCTCCGGTGCGCGGCTGGCGGCTGCAGGCGCAGGCGCGGTTTCGGTCGGTGCAGGTGAGCCCGGGCGGATCAGATCGGGCAGCGTGGCGCGGTTGGCGGCCGCGGGCTCGGTGGGCAGGTAGAGCGGGCCGCGCTGGCCGCAGCCGGAAAGACCGACCCCGAACACGACGAGGCCAAGCGTGCTCACTAGAATTTGATGAACTTTCAACATGGTGAAATTGTAATGACCGACCCCGAGTATCTGGATCGTGCGGAAGCTGCGCTGGCTGCCATCGAGCAGGGCTGCGACCGCCTCAACGACGCGACCGATGCCGACATCGACAACCAGCGCGTGGGCGGGATGATCACCATCACGTTTCCGAACAAGAGCCAGTTGATCGTCAACCTGCAGCCCCCTCTGCACGAGATCTGGCTGGCGGCACGGTCAGGCGGCTACCACTACCGCCATGACGGCAACGTCTGGGTCGACACCAAGACGGGAGAAGAGTTGTTCGCCAACCTGTCGCGCGAGGCAACGGTGCAGGGTGGCCAGCCCCTGCAGTTCGCCGCAGGCTGATCGACCGGGGCGATCAGTTCCTGAAAAGGTCGAGGATCTTGTTGCGCTCTTCCGGCGGCGCGGGCGGACTCACCGGCACGCCAGCCAACGCCTCTGCGGGCGCAGGCGCGGCGTCAACGCCCAGGCTCGCCACGCTTCGACCCGGCGCATAGTCATCGAAGTACCACTCGCCGCCCACGTTCACGACGCCGCCCGGCGCCGGCAACTCGGCCACAGGCACGCCCTTGAGCGCCGTTTCCATGAACGTGATCCAGATCGGCAGGCTCAGGCCGCCGCCGGTTTCCCGGTCGCCAAGTTTGCGCGGCGTGTCGTAGCCCATCCAGGCAATGGCCGCCATGGTCGGCTGGAAGCCGGCGAACCAGGCGTCGAGCGAGTCGTTGGTGGTGCCGGTCTTGCCGTAGATGTCGGTGCGCTTGAGCATGGCTTGCGCCTTGGCGGCGGTGCCGCCGCTGGCCACCGATTGCAGCAGGCTGTCCATGATGAAGGCGTTGCGCTGCGGGATCGCGCGCATGGTTTCGTTCAGCAGGGGCGGCTGTTTGTCGACCAGCACCTTGTCCTTGTGGTCGGTGACGCGCGTGACGAGGTAAGGATTGACGCGGTAGCCGCCGTTGGCAAACACCGAGTACGCCGTGGCCATCTGCATCGGAGTGACCGACCCCGCGCCCAGTGCCATCGGCAGATAGGCCGGATGTTTCTCGCGCTCGAAACCGAAGTTCGTGATCCAGTCTTGCGCGTAGTGGGTTCCGATCGACTGCAGGATGCGGATCGACACCATGTTCTTCGATCGCATCAGTGCGCGGCGCATCGACATCGGGCCTTCGAAAGTGCCGTCGTAGTTCTTCGGTTCCCAGGGCGTTCCGCCGGTGGTGCTGCCGTCGAAGAACAACGGCGCATCGTTGATGACGGTCGCCGGCGAGAAGCCTTTTTCGAGCGCGGCCGAGTAGATGAAGGGCTTGAAACTCGAGCCCGGCTGGCGCCAGGCTTGCGTGACGTGGTTGAACTTGTTCTTGTCGAAGTCGAAGCCGCCGACCAGCGCCTTGATGGCGCCGTCGCGCGGATCCAGTGCCACGAACGCGCCTTCCACTTCCGGCAACTGGGTGATTTCCCAGGCGTTCTTGGGCGTCTTCGCCACGCGGATCACGGCACCACGGCGAATCCTGATGTTGGGCGGCGCTTTGTCCGAGAGCCCCGACTGCGCCGGCTTCAGGCCGTCGCCGGTGATGGACAGGATTTCGCCGTTGCCGCGAATCGCCGTGAGCTCTTTCGGCGTGGCCTTGAGCACCACGGCCGACATCACGTCGCCGTTGTCGGGGTGTTCGGCCAGCGCGTCATCGACCGCCTCGTCGAGCTCCTGGGCGTCGTTTGGCAGGGTGACGAACTTCTCGGGGCCCCGGTAAATCTGGCGTCGCTCGAAATCCATGATGCCCTTGCGCAGCGCCTTGTACGCCGCCGCCTGATCCGCCGCCACCAGCGTGGTGTAGACCTTGAGCCCACGCGTGTAGGTCGTGTCGCCGTACTGCGCATACATGAGCTGGCGCACCGTTTCGGCCACGTACTCGGCGTGCAGCCGATTCGGATCCTGCGCGTCGCGCAGGTGCGGTTCTTCCTTGCGGGCTTCGGCGGCCTGCTCGGCCGTGATGAAACCAGCTTCCTGCATGCGGTCGATCACATAGAGCTGGCGCCCACGCGCACGGCCGGGGTTGTTGACCGGGTTGTTGGCGCCCGGCGCCTTGGGCAGGCCGGCCAGCATCGCCGCCTGCGCGATCGTGATGTCTTTCAGCGGCTTGCCGAAATAGGCTTCCGACGCCGCGGCAAAGCCATAGGCACGGTTGCCCAGATAAATCTGGTTCAGGTAGATCTCGAAAATCTGATCCTTGCTCAGCAGATGCTCCAGCTTGAAGGTCAGCAGAATCTCGTAGATCTTGCGGGTCAGCGTTTTCTCGGAGCTGAGATACACATTGCGCGCGACCTGCATCGTGATGGTCGATGCCCCCTGGCTCTTCACCTTGTTGACGTTGGCCAGCCCGGCGCGGATCACACCTTTGTAGTCGACGCCGCCATGGCTGTAGAAGCGCGCGTCCTCGGCGGCCAGAACCGCATCCTTCACGACCTTCGGGATGGTGTCGATCGGCGTGAGGTTGCGCCGCTCTTCGCCGAACTCGCCGATCAGGATGCCTTCAGTGGAAAATACCCGCAGCGGCAGTTTGGGGCGGTAGTCGGCGAGCTCCGAGATGTCCGGCAGGTTGGGGTAGGCGACCGCCAGCGCGACCGCGATCACGAACGCCAGCGACAGCGCGCCTGCGACGGCAATGCCGGTTGCCCAGAAAAGAATTCGGAGCAACCATCTGAGCCAGAAGGGTCGCTGAAGGGTGGCAGAGGCAGTCCTGGCAGGCCCGGAGGCATTTGTTTTTTCGGGCATGTGAGATAGCGGAGTCAACTGCCATTATAAAAAGCCCGCTCCTTCAAGGCGCGCTTATCTGCACCCTGCAGCCAAACGAACCACCCCGTGACCTATGTTGCAAAACCGTACATCAGCGTCAACTTTTGACAACGGTTTGTGGCTTCCATGGGGTTCGCCACTTGGTCGGCCGGGATGCTTGCTGATAGCATGCAACCACTCGCAAATATTTCCAATCGTTACAAACGGATGGGATCGAACTTGACTGCTCTGGGATCGTTGTTTCGTCGTCAGCCTGCGCCTTTGCTCGGGTTGGACGTCAGTTCGTCCAGCGTCAAGCTGGTTGAACTTGGCCGTGATGCCTCCGGCAAATTCGTGCTCGAGCGCTGCGCGATCGAGCCTTTGGAGCGCGGTTGGATCACCGACGGCAACGTCGAGAAGTTCGACGAAGTGGCCGAAGCGGTGCGCCGCGTGGTGCGCAAGAGCGGTACCCGCACCAAGAATGTCGCTCTGGCGCTACCGCCATCGGCGGTAATCACCAAAAAGATCGTCCTGCCGGGTGGCATGAGCGAGCAGGAACTCGAAATCCAGGTCGAGTCCGAAGCCAATCAATACATTCCGTTCTCGCTTGACGAAGTGAGTCTCGACTTCTGTGTCATGGGCCAGAACGCAAATTCGGCCGGCGATGTGGAGGTCCTGATTGCGGCGTCGCGCAAGGAGAAGGTTCAGGATCGCCAGGGGTTGGCCGAAGCGGCCGGCCTCAAGGCGATGATTCTGGATGTGGAGTCCTACGCCTCGCGCCTCGCGACGGCGCGCCTGATCGAGCAGCTGCCGGGCCAGGGCCGCGATGCCGTGGTTGCCTTGTTCGAAGTTGGGGCGTACACGACCAGCATGCAGGTGCTGCGCAACCAGGAAGTCCTGTACGACCGCGATCAGGCTTTCGGCGGGGCGCAACTGACACAACTGATCGTGCGCCAGTACGGTTTTTCTGCCGAAGAAGCCGAGACGAAGAAGCGCAGCGGCGACCTGCCTGATGACTACGGTGCTGGTGTGCTCAAGCCATTCGTGGCGAGCATCGCGCAGGAAATCGCCCGCGCCTTGCAGTTCTTCTTTACGAGTACGCCGCACAACCGCGTCGACTATGTCCTGCTGGCGGGCGGTTCCGCGGCATTGCCCGGCCTGACCAGCGCTGTAACACGTCAGACGTCGTTCGCCTGTTCCCTGGTGAATCCGTTCGACGGAATGGAGTTTGGCACCGGCATCCGGGAGAAGAAGGTGCGGCGCGAGGCGCCGTCCTATCTGACCTCCTGCGGCCTGGCAATGCGGAGGTTTGTGCAGTGATTCTCATCAATCTGCTTCCGCACCGCGAGGCGGCGCGCAAGCGTCGCCGCGAGACTTTTTACGCGTCGCTCGGCGCCGCTGCCTTGGCAGGGGGGCTCATCGCGGGTGCTGCCTATGTCTGGTACGAAGCCCAGATTTCTGGTCAACAGGGTAAAAATACCTACCTGCAATCCGAAATCACCAAGCTTGAAGCCGAGATCAAAGAGATTTCAACCCTTCAATCCGAGATTGCCGCCCTGCGAGCGCGTCAACAGGCCGTCGAAGACCTCCAGGGCGACCGCAATCTGCCGGTGCACCTGCTGAACGAACTGGTCAGGCAGCTGCCAGACGGGGTTTATCTCTCCAACATGAAGCAGGAAAACCAGGCGGTCACCCTGCAGGGGGTCGCGCAGTCGAATGAGCGTGTCTCGGAACTGCTGCGCAATCTCGGCAACAACAGCCCGTGGCTCGTCAAGCCTGAACTGGTGGAGATCACTGCGGGAACCGTGGCGCTGAGTCCGCGCGATCAACGCAGGGTCGCCAACTTCACGATGCGGATCGGGGTCAAGCGACCCACGGATGCACAGAAACCACCGCCCGGCGCGATCCCCGTCGCCGCCCCTGCGGCAAAAGGATAGGAGCAGCCATGGCCACACGACGCTCCGCCCCGAACATCGACCTTGCCGCGTCAATGCGCCAGTTCGGCGATCAGTTTCGCGGTCTCAATCCGAACGACCCCTCTGTCTGGCCGGCGGTACCGCGCTATGCACTGTGCGTTCTGGTGACGATCCTGGTGCTGGTCGCGCTCTGGTTCGTCTGGCTCACCAATTCGAACGACGCGCTCGAAGCCGAGCGGGCGAAAGAAGTAGTGCTGCGGGCCGACTACCAGAAGAAGGTGGCCCAGGCCGCCAATCTTGACTTGCTCAAGAAGCAGCGTGAGCAAGTGCAGCAATACGTGACCTTGCTGGAAAAGCAGCTGCCCAGCAAAGCCGAAATGGACGCTTTGTTGTCCGACATCAACCAGGCCGGACTCGGCCGCAGTCTTCAATTCGAGTTGTTTCGCCCGGGGCAAGTGGTCGTGAAGGACTACTACGCCGAGTTGCCGATCGCCGTGCGCGTGACCGGCCGGTATCACGACATGGGTGCGTTCGCAGCCGACATTGCCAATCTGTCGCGCATCGTGACCCTGAACAATCTCTCCGTGGTTCCGCAGAAGGATGGCGGGCTGACGATGGATGCGACGGCGCGTACCTTCCGCTACCTCGACCAGGATGAGCAGGCGGCCCAGAAGAAGGCTGCCGCACCCGGAGCCAAGAAATGAAATTTATCCATTTGGTCGGGCTGACTGCCGCTGTGGTCGGTCTGAGTGGATGTGGCGGCTCGGATCGGGAAGAACTGCAACGTTGGATGTCTGACCAGCGCGCGCAGGTGCGGCCCACCGTTGCACCCATCTCCGAGCCCAAGAAGTTCACGCCGCAGGCCTACACCGAGGTTGCGTCGATGGAGCCTTTCAATATCCAGAAGCTGACCCAGGCGCTTCGCCGCGATTCGAATCAGCCCAGTACGTCGGGGTTGATAGCGCCCGAACTGGCGCGCCGCAAGGAAGCTCTGGAAGCTTTCCCGCTCGACTCGATGGCCATGGTCGGCAGCCTGAACCGCAACAGCAAGCCGGTGGCGCTGATCAGCGTCGACAAGCTGCTCTACCAAGTGCGGGTCGGCGATCATCTGGGACTCAATTACGGGCTCATCACCCGCATCAGTGAAACCGAACTCGGCTTGCGTGAAATCGTGCAGGACGCCGCCGGTGAATGGATCGAACGCGTGGCGACGCTGCAGTTGCAAGAGAGGTCGAAATGAAGCAAGAACAAACCCCTATCGCCACATGGCTGCGCGCCGCCGGCGCGATGCTGCTGGCCCTTGGCGCTGCCGCTGCAGTGCATGCGCAGAACGCCATCGAAGCCGTCACCACTTCGATGCAGTCGGGCTCCGAGGTGATCCGCATCGACCTGACGCAGCCCCTGACGGCGCCGCCGACCGGCTTCGCCATCCAGACGCCGGCGCGCATCGCGCTGGACTTCCCCGGTGTCACCAATGCCATCGGCCGCTCCGCCATCGATGTGAACCAGGGGAATCTGCGTTCGGTCAACGTGGTGCAGGCTGGTGAGCGCACGCGTCTGGTCTTGAACCTCAAGCAGGCGACTGCGTACAAGACCGAGATCCAGGGCAAATCGCTGCTGGTCTCGCTGGAGCCGGTTGCCGGCCCGGCGCTCGTGGCCTCTGCGCAGGGTGCGTTCGCCGAGAACCGCAATCGCGACATGCTGCCATTGCGCGACGTCGATTTCCGTCTGGGTTCCGACCACACCGGTCGCGTGATCGTCGACCTGCCGAACAACCAGGTCGGTGTCGACATCCGCCAGCAAGGCAAGAACCTGGTGGTCGAATTCACCAAGTCGACCTTGCCCGAGGGCCTGCGCCGGCGCCTCGATGTGGCCGATTTCGGCACGCCCGTGCAGCTCATCACCACGCAGCAATCGGGTGACCGCGTGCGCATGATCATCGAGCCGAAGGGCGAATGGGAGCACAGCGCCTACCAGAGCGAGAACCAGTTCGTGGTCGAGGTGCGCCCACGCAAGATCGATCCGACCAAGCTCACGCAAGGCGTCGGCTACAACGGCGAAAAGCTCTCGCTCAACTTCCAGAACATCGAGATCCGCTCGCTGCTGCAGGTGATCGCCGACTTCACCAACTTCAACATCGTGACTTCCGACTCCGTCACCGGGGCGCTCACGCTCCGCTTGAAGGACGTGCCCTGGGATCAGGCACTGGACATCATCATGCAGGCCAAGAACCTCGGCATGCGCAAGAACGGCAGCGTGCTGTGGATCGCGCCCAAGGACGAGATCAATGCCAAGGAAAAGCTCGAGTTCGAGGCCAAGGCCGCGATCGAGAATCTGGAGCCGCTGCGCACCCAGTCGTTCCAGCTGAACTACACCAAGGCACTGGTGATCGCCGGCGGCCTGACCGGTAGCGGCGCTTCCGCAGGCGGTGGCGGTGGTGGTTCAAGTACAACGCGGATCCTCAGTGCCCGCGGCAGCGTGATCGCGGAGTCGCGCACCAACCAGCTGTTCGTGTCCGACATTCCATCCCGCCTGGCGCAGGTTGCAGAATTGATCGTGAAGCTGGACGTGCCGGTGCGCCAGGTGCTGATCGAGGCGCGCATCGTCGAGGCGTCGGACACCTTCGGAAAATCGCTGGGCGTGAAGCTCGGCGGCGGCGCTGCGGGTGCGAGCGTCGGCTCGGCCAACGGCAACCGGGTGTTCGGCAACCTGGGTGTTATGCCGGTCGTGACCGCAGCCACTGCCACCACTGCGGGAAGCGCACTCACCACCTTCACGAACCAGAACTTCATCAACTTGCCGGCAACCAGCCCTAGCGGCAGCGGTAACGCGCCGGGCACGTTTGCGATCTCGCTGTTCAACTCCAGCTTCTCGCGCATGCTGAACCTTGAAATCTCCGCGCTCGAAGCCGATGGCAAGGGCAAGGTGGTGTCGAGCCCGCGTGTGGTGACGGCCGACCAGACCAAGGCGTTGATCGAGCAGGGCACTGAACTGCCGTACCAGGTGGCCACTTCCAGCGGCGCGACGTCGATTGCCTTCCGCAAGGCCAACCTGAAACTCGAAGTGACGCCGCAGATTACACCCGAGGGCAACATCATCCTGACGCTCGACGTCAACAAGGATACGGTCGGCCAGGCGACGACAGCCGGCTTTGCGATCAATACCAAGCACGTGCAAACCGAGGTGTTGGTGGAGAACGGCGGCACGGTGGTCATCGGTGGTATCTTCGAACTCACCGAATCCACTGACGAATCGCGCGTGCCGGTACTGGGTGAAGTGCCTGTTGTCGGTGCACTGTTCCGCACGCGCAATCGCACTGCCACAAAAACCGAAATGCTCGTCTTCATTACCCCGAAAATGATCACTGACCGCAACGCTGCGCGCTGACGCGCGCGGTGTTTGCTGAACCGCATGGCGGTCGCGCTCGTCGGCTTGCCCGGCGCCGGAAAATCTGCAGTGGGCCGGCGCCTCGGGCAGCGCCTGCAACTTCCTTTCATCGACAGTGACCAGGTCATCGAGCAGCGCGTCGGCTGCTCGATTCGCGACTACTTCGAGCGCGAGGGCGAGACTCGTTTCCGGGATGTCGAACAGGAGGTAATTGCCGACTTGTCGGCGAACCCCTCGGGCGTGGTGGCAACCGGCGGTGGCTCGGTGCTTCGCGAATGCAACCGCACACAACTGCGCGGTCATTTCCATGTCATCTACCTGCGCTCCACGCCGGAAGATCTGTTCCGGCGCCTGCGCCACGACGTCAAGCGCCCGCTGCTGCAGGTGGCCGACCCGCTGGGCCGCTTGCGCGAACTGCACAGCGCGCGCGATCCGCTTTACCGCGAAACCGCGCATGACGTGGTGGAGACGGGCCGGCCATCGGTCGCCATGCTCGTCAACATCATCGTGATGCAGCTTGAACTGGCCGGGATTGTCGTGCCCGAGCCGCCGCCCGAGCTTCCGCACGACTGACCGGGTTGCGCGCTGCGCCTAAACTCGGGGAATGCCCCTGAACGCCACCCTGGAACGTGTCGAGATCGAACTCGGCGATCGCAGCTATCAGATCCTGATCGGAAACGGGTTGATGGACGATCCGGGCAGCTACGACGCCTTGCCCGCCGCGACCAGCGCCATGGTCGTCAGCAACACCACGGTTTCGCCGCTCTATGCGCGGCGGCTGTGCACCGTGCTGCGCAAGCGCTTCCGCTCCGTGCACCTGCTGGAGCTGCCCGACGGCGAAGCCCACAAGGACTGGCCCACGCTCAACCTGATCTTCGACGCGCTGCTCAGCCATGGCTGCGACCGCAAAACAGTGCTGTTCGCGCTCGGCGGCGGGGTGGTCGGTGACATGACCGGTTTTGCAGCCGCCAGCTACATGCGCGGCGTGCCTTTCGTGCAGGTGCCGACCACCTTGCTGGCGCAGGTCGACTCATCGGTCGGCGGCAAGACGGCCATCAACCACCCGCTCGGCAAGAACATGATCGGCGCCTTCTACCAGCCGCAACTGGTGTTGTGCGACCTGGGCACGCTGGCCACGTTGCCGGCGCGCGAACTCAGCGCCGGCCTGGGCGAGATCATCAAGTACGGACCGATCTACGACATGGCGTTTTTCGACTGGATCGAAGCGAATGTCGATGCGCTGGTCGCGCGCGATCCCGAGGCGCTAGCCCATGCGGTGAAGCGCAGTTGCGAGATCAAAGCAGAGGTCGTCGGCCAGGACGAACGCGAGTCCGGCCTGCGCGCCATCCTCAACTTCGGCCATACCTTCGGCCATGCGATCGAGTCGGGCCTGGGCTACGGCGAATGGCTTCACGGCGAGGCGGTCGGCTGCGGCATGGTGATGGCGGCCCGGCTGTCGCAGCGCCTTGGCGGCGTCGACGAAGCTTTCGTTACGCGATTCACCGCGCTGGTCGAGCGCGCCGGCCTCCCGGTGGTGGGCCCCGCATTGGGGGCCGAGCGCTATCTCGAACTCATGCGCATCGACAAGAAATCCGAAGGCGGCGAGATCCGTTTCGTGCTGCTGGAGCGGCCCGGTTCTGCCGTGATGCGCCCTGCGCCCGAAGCACTGGTGCGCGAGGTGCTGGTGGAATGCTGCGCCGTTTGAGGGGGGCCATCGAAATTAGACCGGCCGGTGCCCGCAGGCCGGGCGATTCCGGCCTTTCGGGCTCAAGATGACAGCACTTCCCTGTTACGCCTGTGATCCCGCCCGTTCGCGCGGCCGCCGCCATCCTGAGCCACCTGCACCGACGCGCAACGCGTTCCAGCGCGACCGCGATCGGATCGTCCATTCGACCGCGTTTCGCCGGCTGGTTTACAAGACACAGGTCTTCCTCAACCACGAAGGCGACCTCTTTCGCACGCGTCTCACGCACTCGCTCGAGGTCGCGCAATTGGGCCGTTCGATCGCCCGCGCGCTGCAGCTCAACGAGGACCTCGTGGAGGCGATCGCGCTGGCGCACGACCTCGGCCACACGCCGTTCGGGCATGCGGGGCAGGACGCGCTCGATGCCTGCATGGCCGGGCATGGTGGCTTCGAGCACAACCTGCAAAGCCTGCGCATGGTCGACGAACTCGAGCACCGGTATCCGCAGTACGACGGCCTCAATCTGAGCTTCGAGACGCGCGAGGGCATCCTGAAACACTGCTCGCGTGTCAACGCCGAACGGCTCGAAGCGGCCGAGCCCGATGGTGTTGCGCGCCGTTTTCTCGATCGCATCCAACCCTCGCTGGAAGCGCAGCTTTGCAACCTGGCCGACGAGATCGCCTACAACGCCCACGACATCGATGACGGCGTGCGCTCGGGGCTGATCCGCATCGAGGATCTAGCCGAGGTCGACCTGTTCGAGCGCTACCGCGCCGAGACCATGGCCGACCACCCGCAACTGCAGGGCCGCCGCGTGCTGTACGAGGCCATCCGCCGCATGCTGAGCGCGCAGGTGTACGACGTGATCGACGCCACGCGCGCCGCCCTCGATGCCGCCGCACCCGTCGATGCCGATGTGGCGCGACGGGCCGGCCCGCTCGTGCTGTTCAGCACGGCCATGCGAGGCGAGTCGACGGCCCTGAAGCAGTTCCTGTTTCGCAACCTGTACCGGCACCCCCAGGTCATGCAAACCACCACACGAGCGCAGGAGGTTGTGAAAGAACTGTTCTTGGCTTACTGCGACACGCCCGACGAAATGGCGGATTCTTTTGCCGATCGCAGCGACCGGGAGCGCGCGGTGGCCGACTATATCGCCGGCATGACGGATCGTTTTGCGATGCGCGAGCACGAGCGCCTCACCGGGCGGCGCTGGGTGTTATGAACGCAGCGGCCGAACGATCGAGAGTGCCGGTCGCGGCGCTGGCCGTCATTGCGGCCGGTGTCGCCGTGGCCCTGCATCTCGGCAAGCTGCCACCCGCCGTGCCGGCCTTGCAGGCGAGCCTCGGCCTGACCCTGGTCGAGGCCGGCTTCATGCTGTCGCTGGTGCAACTGGCCGGCATGACGCTCGGCCTCGCGGTCGGGCTCGCGGCCGACACCATCGGGCTGCGCCGCAGCATGCTGATCGGGCTTTCGATCGTCACGCTGGCCAGCCTGCTCGGCGGTCTTGTCGGACACATCGGTGCGCCGCAGGTGGTGGTCTGGTTGCTGGCCCTGCGCGCACTCGAGGGCATGGGTTTCCTGCTGACCGTGATGCCGGCGCCAGGGTTGATCCGTGCGATGACGCCACCCGGCGCAGAGAAGGCCGCGATGGGCCTTTGGGGTGCCTACATGCCGCTCGGCGTCGCACTGGCACTGCTGTGCGGCCCGACCTTGATCGCCTGGGCGGGCTGGCCGGGGTGGTGGTGGGCGTTGGCACTGCTGTCGGCTGCCGCCACGCTATGGGTGGCCGTGGTGGTGCCGCCCGATCGCCTCCGTGCGGTCGCCACGGCCACCACGGGTTGGCCCGGCCGCTTGCGCACCACGCTCGGCGCGGCCGGACCATGGATTGTCTCGCTCGCCTTCGCGGTCTATTCGGCGCAATGGATGGCGGTGATCGGTTTTCTGCCCGCGATCTATGCAGGGGCCGGCGTGCCTTCCAACTGGAGCGCGGTGCTCACGGCGGTGGCCGCCGCCATGAACATCGTCGGTAACGTCGCGGGCGGCCGCTGGCTGCAGCAAGGTGCGGCGCCTGCCCGCCTGTTGCGGTGGGGCTTCTCTGCGATGGCGCTCGGCAGCCTGGCTGCTTTCGCCCAATGGGGGCAGGGCTCCGATGCAATGATGTTGCCGGCGGCTTTGCGCTATGTCGCAGTCTGTGTGTTTTCGCTGGCAGGCGGCATGGTGCCCGCCACGCTGTTCATGCTGTCGGTTCGACTGGCGCCGGGGCCTTCGACCGTGTCGACCACCGTTGGCATGATGCAGCAGGCCTCCGCGCTCGGGCAGTTCATCGCGCCCCCGCTGGTCGCCTGGATCGCGCATCGCGCTGGCGGCTGGCAGTGGACTTGGGTCGTCGCGCTGGCGTGTTCGCTGGTCGGTATCGCGCTGGCATCACGCCTGCCAGTGGCATCGCGGAGTGCCTTGGCATGACCCCCTCCGTGACTGCCGCGCAGGCGCTTGCCGACACCGAGCGCTGGCTGGCGCGCGCCGTGATCGGGCTCAACCTGTGCCCGTTCGCCAAGGCGGTGCATGTGAAGGGGCAGATCCACTGGGCGGTCTATCTGGCAGAGGATGAGCATCAACTGATCGATGCGCTGGTGGCCGAGGCCGAAGCCCTGGTCGCATGCGATGCGTCGGTGCGCGACACTACGCTTTTGATCGCACCTAACACCTTGCCTGACTTTCTCGATTTCAACGACTTTGCAGCGCGCGCCGAGCGCAAGCTGGCACGCGCCGGCTTCGATGGCGTGCTGCAGCTTGCCAGTTTTCATCCGCGGTTCCAGTTCGGCGGCACCGAGCTCGACGACATTGGCAATGCGACAAATCGCGCACCGTATCCCACGCTGCATCTGCTGCGCGAAGACAGCGTAAGCCGCGCAGTCGACGCGTTCCCCGAAGCCGAAGCCATCTTCGAACGCAATATCGATACATTGCAGGCGCTGGGCCACGCAGGCTGGGCCGCGCTCGATGTCGGCCCCGGAGCGGCCACGCCATGAAGACGCTCGCGAAACCCGCCCGGGCCGCCCGAGCCGAAGCCGAACTGGCCGAGGCGGTACGCCCGGGCCAGTCGGTCGAGTTGCTCAAGGCGTTGCACATCCTCACGCGCGAGGGCCGGCTCAACCAGGACTCGCGGCGCAAGCTCAAGCAGGTCTATCACCTGTTCCAGTTCATCGAAAAGCTGCTGCGCGAGTTGCCGGGAGAGGGCGCGCAGGCCACGCTGGCCGATCATGGCGCCGGCAAGTCGTACCTCGGCTTCATCATCTATGACCTGTTTTTCAAGGCGCTGGGCGGGGGCCGGGTCTATGGCATCGAAACGCGCAGCGAATTGGTTGTGCAATCGAAGGCGCTGGCGACGCGGCTCGGCTTCGATCGCATGGCGTTCTTGAACCTGACGGTGGCCGAGTCGGCCGACTCGCCCGAATTACCGGCGCAGATCGACGTGGTTACGGCGTTGCACGCCTGCGACACGGCGACCGACGACGCGATCGCGTTCGGCCTGGCCAAGCAGGCGCGTTTCATGGTGCTGGTGCCATGTTGCCAGGCCGAGGTCGCGGCCTGCCTGCGGGAAACGAAGGCGTTGGCGCTGGCGCGCACGCCGCTGGCCGAGCTGTGGCGCCATCCGCTGCACACGCGCGAAATCGGCAGCCAGCTCACCAACGTGCTGCGCTGCCTGCTGCTGGAAGCGCATGGCTACCAGGTCACGGTGACCGAACTTGTCGGCTGGGAGCACAGCATGAAGAACGAGTTGATCATCGCGCGCCACACCGGGCAGCGCAAAGCCGGCGCCGCGCAACGGCTGCGCGAGTTGCTGTCGCAATTCGGGCTGGACGCGCTGCTGGAGACGCGTTTCCGCCTGCCGGCCTGAGCCGGAGCACTTGCCATGGCGCGTCTGCCCCGCCTTACGCTTGCGGATCAGCCGCACCATGTGATCCAGCGCGGCAACAACCGGCAGCCGATCTTTCTCGACGCCACCGACCGCGAGCGCATGCTGGCCCTGCTGGCCGAACACGCGCCGCGCTTCGGCGTGGCGCTGCATGCCTATGTGCTCATGGGCAACCACTTCCATCTGCTGGCCACGCCCGGCACCCAGGACGGCTTGCCGAAATTGATGCAGGCCGTCGGGCGCAGCTATGTGCGCTGGTTCAACGACCGGCACCAGCGCACCGGCACGCTGTGGGAGGGGCGCTATCGCTCCACGCTGATCCAGACCGATCGCTACCTGCTCGCGTGCATGGCCTACATCGACCTCAATCCGGTCCGCGCCGGCCTGGTTGCGGAACCACGCGACTTTCCGTGGTCGAGCCACAACCACTACATCGGCCTGAACACCGACCGGCTTGTCACACCGCATCCGCTTTACTGGGCGCTGGGCAACACACCGTTTGCCCGCGAGGCGGCTTACGTGGATCTGGTGCGCGCCGGCATTCCGTTGCGTGATCAGACCCTGCTGACGGAAGCCACGCTTCAAGGCTGGGCCGCCGGCGACGCCGGCTTTGTCGAGAAATTGCAAGCGGCCACGCCGCGCCGCGTCGCCAAGGCCCGGGCCGGGCGTCGACCCAAAGAATCTTCACCATGAACGAACCCCGAGGGTCGTTGGTCAGGCGTGAGCGGTCAGTATTTTAATATGTCCCTAATTAATACTTGAACAGTGGATTGGGGATTTAATTGGAATCTGACCCCTATTAAAGTTCTTGGCATTGTTTGTGCAACGCAATATCCTCCGTTTCCCTGCGAAAAAAATGAAGGAGTGCGCCCTATGACGACGGATGCCGAGATCCAACACCTGGAACAACACGGGCTGTATTCGTCCGCGAACGAGCATGACGCTTGCGGCTTGGGCTTCGTGGCTCATATCAAGGGCGAAAAGCGGCACGACATCGTGACGCAGGCGCTCAAGATTCTTGAAAACATCGACCATCGGGGCGCAGTGGGCGCTGACAAACTGATGGGCGACGGCGCCGGCATCCTGATCCAGATTCCGGACGCGCTGTACCGCGAGGAGATGGGCAGGCAGGGCGTCGCCCTCCCGCCCTACGGTGAATATGGCGTTGGCATGATCTTCCTGCCGAAAGAGCATGCATCGCGCATGGCCTGCGAGCAGGAGATGGAGCGGGCGATCAAGGCCGAAGGCCAGGTGCTGCTGGGCTGGCGCGATGTGCCGGTCAACCGCGACATGCCGATGTCGCCAGCGGTGAAAAAGACGGAGCCGATCCTGCGCCAGGTATTCATCGGCCGCGGCAACGACGTGATCGTGCAGGACGCGCTGGAGCGCAAGCTGTACGTCATCCGCAAGACCGCCAGCGCCAATATCCAGAACCTGGAACTCAAGCACAGCAAGGAATATTACGTTCCGAGCATGTCGAGTCGCACCGTGGTCTACAAGGGGCTGCTGCTGGCCGACCAGGTGGGCGTGTACTACCTCGACCTTTCCGACGAGCGTTGCGTCTCGGCCATCGGCCTGGTGCACCAGCGCTTCTCGACCAACACCTTCCCCAAGTGGCCGCTGGCCCACCCGTACCGTTATGTCGCGCACAACGGCGAAATCAACACGGTGCGCGGCAACTACAACTGGATGAAGGCGCGCGAAGGCGTCATGTCTTCGCCGGTGCTCGCGGCCGACCTCAAGAAGCTGTATCCGATCAGCTTTGCCGGCCAATCCGACACCGCCACCTTCGACAACTGCCTCGAACTCATGACCATGGCCGGCTACCCGATCAGCCAGGCCGTGATGATGATGATTCCCGAGCCGTGGGAACAGCACGACACCATGGACGAGCGCCGCCGCGCGTTCTACGAGTACCACGCCGCCATGATGGAGCCGTGGGACGGCCCGGCGTCGATCGTCTTCACCGACGGCCGCCAGATCGGCGCCACGCTCGACCGCAACGGCCTGCGCCCCTCGCGCTACTGCGTGACCGACGACGACCTGGTCATCATGGCTTCGGAGTCCGGCGTGCTGCCGGTGCCGGAGCACAAGATCGTGCGCAAGTGGCGCCTGCAGCCCGGCAAGATGTTCCTGATCGACCTGGAGCAGGGCCGCATGATCGACGACGACGAGCTCAAGGCCTACGTCGTCAACACCAAGCCCTACAAGCAGTGGATCGAAAACCTGCGTATCAAGCTCGACAGCGTCGATGCGCCGGCCGCCGAAGTGCCTGCCAGCGCGGTCTCGCTGCTCGACCGCCAGCAGGCTTTCGGCTACACGCAGGAAGACATCAAGTTCCTCATGTCGCCGATGGCGCAGGCCGGCGAAGAGGGCATCGGCTCTATGGGCAACGACAGCCCGCTGGCGGTGCTCTCGAGCAAGAACAAGACGCTCTACAACTACTTCCGCCAGATGTTCGCGCAGGTGACGAACCCGCCGATCGATCCGATCCGCGAAGCGATCGTGATGTCGCTCAACAGCTTCATCGGGCCGAAGCCGAACCTGCTGGACATCAACCAGGTCAACCCGCCGATGCGGCTTGAAGTGAGCCAGCCGATCCTCGACTTCGCCGACATGGCGAAGTTGCGTGACATCGAGCGCCACACCCAGGGCAAGTTCCGCAGCTCCACGCTCGACATCACCTACCCGGTCGACTGGGGCCGCGAGGGCATCGAAGCCAAGCTCGCGTCGCTGTGTGCCGAGGCGGTCGATGCGATCAAGGGCGGCAGCAACATCCTGATCGTGAGCGACCGTGCCATCAGTGCCACGCAGGTGGCGATTCCGGCCTTGCTTGCCTCGAGCGCCATTCACCAGCATCTGGTGCGCGAAGGTTTGCGCACCACCGCCGGCCTCGTGGTCGAAACCGGCAGCGCGCGCGAAGTGCATCACTTCGGCGTGCTCGCGGGCTACGGCGCTGAAGCCGTGCATCCGTACCTGGCGATGGAAACGCTCGCCTCGATGCATGCCGACCTGCCGGGCGACCTGTCGGCCGAGAAGGCAATCTACAACTACGTCAAGGCGATCGGCAAGGGCCTGTCGAAGATCATGTCCAAGATGGGCGTGAGCACCTACATGAGCTATTGCGGCGCCCAGCTGTTCGAAGCCATCGGCCTCAACAACGACACGATCGGCAAGTATTTCACGGGCACCGCGAGCCGCGTCGAAGGCATCGGCGTGTTCGAGATCGCCGAGGAAACGCTGCGCATGCATGCGGCAGCGTTCAGCGACGATCCGGTGCTTACCAGCATGCTCGACGCCGGCGGCGAGTACGCGTGGCGCACGCGCGGCGAAGACCACATGTGGACGCCCGATGCCATCGCCAAGCTGCAGCACAGCACGCGTGCCAACAACTGGAGCACCTACAAGGAATACGCCCAGATCATCAACGACCAGAGCCGCCGCCACATGACCCTGCGCGGCCTGTTCGAGTTCAAGATCGATCAGGCCAAGGCGATCCCCGTCGAAGAGGTCGAGTCTGCGGCCGAAATCGTCAAGCGCTTCGCCACGGGTGCCATGTCGCTCGGCTCGATTTCGACCGAAGCGCACTCGACGCTGGCCGTGGCCATGAACCGCATCGGCGGCAAGAGCAACACCGGCGAGGGCGGCGAGGATCCGGCGCGCTACCGCAACGAACTCAAAGGCATTCCGGTCAAGCTCGGCGACACGCTCAAGAGCGTGATCGGCGAGGCCAACGTCGAGGTCGACCTGCCGCTGAAGGCCGGTGATTCGCTGCGTTCGAAGATCAAGCAGGTGGCATCGGGCCGCTTTGGCGTCACGGCCGAATACCTGAGCTCGGCCGACCAGATCCAGATCAAGATGGCGCAGGGTGCGAAGCCCGGCGAAGGCGGCCAGCTGCCCGGCGGCAAGGTCACCGAATACATCGGCAAGCAGCGTTACTCGGTGCCGGGCGTGGGCCTGATCTCGCCGCCGCCGCACCACGACATCTACTCAATCGAAGACCTGGCGCAGCTGATCCACGACCTCAAGAACGTCGCGCCGCACGCCAGCATCAGCACCAAGCTGGTCAGCGAAGTGGGCGTGGGCACGGTCGCCACCGGCGTCACCAAGTGCAAGAGCGATCACATCGTGATCGCGGGCCACGACGGCGGCACGGGCGCCTCGCCCTGGTCATCGATCAAGCATGCCGGTGGTCCCTGGGAAATCGGCCTGGCCGAAACCCAGCAGACGCTGGTGCTGAACCGCCTGCGTGGTCGCGTGCGCGTGCAGGCCGACGGCCAGATGAAGACCGGCCGCGACGTCGCAATCGGCGCGCTGCTCGGCGCCGACGAGTTCGGCTTCGCCACGGCGCCGCTGATCGTCGAGGGCTGCATCATGATGCGCAAGTGCCACCTCAACACCTGCCCGGTGGGCGTGGCCACGCAAGACCCGGTGCTGCGCAAGAAGTTCTCGGGAAAGCCCGAGCACGTCGTCAACTACTTCTTCTTCATCGCGGAAGAAGTGCGCCAGATCATGGCCCAGCTCGGCATCCGCAAGTTCGACGACATGATCGGTCGTGCCGACCTGCTGGACATGAAGAAGGGCATCTCGCACTGGAAGGCGAGCGGCCTCGATTTCAGCCGCCTGTTCGCGCTGCCCGACGTGCCGGCCGACGTGCCGCGCTACCACGTCGAAAACCAGGATCACGGCCTTGAGCACAACCTCGATACCAAGCTCATCGAGAAGTCGCGCGCGGCGATCGACAAGGGCGAGAAGGTGCAGTTCATCGAGATCGCGCGCAACGTGAACCGCACGGTCGGCGCCAAGCTGTCGGGCGCGCTCACTCGGGTGCACCCCGAGGGCTTGCCGGACGATTCGATCCGCATCCAGCTCGAAGGCACCGGCGGGCAATCGTTCGGCGCTTTCCTGGCACGCGGCATCACGCTGTACCTGATCGGCGACGCCAACGACTACACCGGCAAGGGCCTCTCCGGCGGTCGTATCGTGGTGCGGCCCAGCCTCGAGTTCCGCGGCGAGGCGGTGCGCAACACCATCGTCGGCAACACCGTGATGTACGGCGCCACCACCGGTGAGGCGTACTTCTGCGGCGTGGCCGGCGAGCGCTTCGCGGTGCGGCTGTCGGGCGCGACCGCGGTGGTCGAGGGCACCGGCGACCATGGCTGCGAATACATGACCGGCGGCACCGTCGCGGTACTCGGCAAGACCGGTCGCAACTTTGCGGCCGGCATGAGCGGTGGCGTCGCCTTCGTCTACGACGAAGACGGCCGCTTCGCCTCGCGCTGCAACCTGTCGATGGTGTCGCTCGAGAAGGTGTTGACCTCGGCCGAGCAGACCGCGAGCATGCACCGCAAGAACTGGCATGGCGGCCAGACTGACGAGGCGCAGCTCAAGAAGCTGCTCGAAGAGCATCACCGCTGGACCGGCAGCAAGCGCGCGCGCGAGTTGCTCGACGACTGGGCCACCGCCCGCACGAAGTTCGTGAAGGTGTTCCCGAACGAATACAAGCGCGCGCTCGGCGAGATCCACGACCGAAAGGTCGAGCTCGCCAGCAGCGGCAACGACGCGCATGCCGGCCTTGAGCCGCACGCAGTGCGCACGCCGGCCAAGGTCTGATCCGCCGCGGTACAACGAAAAACAAAGGACAGCACGATGGGAAAAATCACCGGCTTCATGGAGCACGAGCGCATCGAGGAGGGCTACAAGCCCGTGGGCGAGCGCGTCAAGCACTACAAGGAATTCGTGGTCGGCCTGACGCCAGAGCAGGCGCGGATCCAGGGCGCGCGCTGCATGGACTGCGGCACGCCGTTCTGCAACAGCGGCTGCCCGGTCAACAACATCATTCCGGATTTCAATGATCTGGTTTATCGGGACGACTGGCAGAACGCCTTCGCGGTGCTCGATTCGACCAACAACTTCCCGGAGTTCACCGGCCGCATCTGCCCCGCGCCCTGCGAGGCGGCATGCGTGCTCAACGTGAACGACGACGCGATCGGCATCAAGTCGATCGAGCACGCGATCATCGACCGCGCGTGGGACGAAGGCTGGGTCGCGCCGCGCGTGGCGAAACACAAGACCGGCAAGAAGGTCGCAGTGGTCGGCTCCGGCCCGGCGGGCATGGCGGCGGCGCAGCAACTGGCGCGGGTCGGCCATGACGTGACGCTTTTCGAAAAGAACGACCGCGTCGGCGGCCTGCTGCGCTACGGCATTCCCGACTTCAAGATGGAAAAGACGCACATCGACCGCCGTGTCGAGCAGATGAAGGCCGAAGGCGTCACCTTCCGCCTCGGCGTGATGGTCGGTGCTGCGAAGGATCCACTCGGCAAGGGCTCCAAGGTCACCAACTGGGCCAAGGAAACCGTCACCCCCGCGCAGCTCGACAAGGAGTTCGATGCAGTGTTGCTGACTGGCGGTGCCGAGCAGTCGCGCGACCTGCCGGTGCCCGGCCGCGAGCTCGATGGCATCCACTTCGCGATGGAGTTTTTGCCGCTGCAGAACAAGGTCAACGCGGGCGACAAGGTCAAGGGGCAACTGCGCGCCGACGGCAAGCACGTCATCGTGATCGGCGGTGGCGACACCGGCTCCGACTGCGTCGGCACCAGCAACCGCCACGGTGCGGTCAGCGTCACGCAGTTCGAAGTCATGCCGCAGCCGCCGGAAGAAGAAAACCGGCCGATGACCTGGCCCTACTGGCCTATCAAGCTGCGCACCAGTTCCAGCCATGAAGAAGGCTGCGAGCGCGAGTTCGCGATCTCGACCAAGGAATTCATCGGCGACGGCAAGAAGGTCACCGGGCTGAAGACCGTCCGCGTCGAATGGAAGGACGGCAAGATGGTCGAAGTGGCGGGCAGCGAGCAAATCCTCAAGGCCGACCTGGTGCTGCTCGCCATGGGCTTCGTGAGCCCGGTGGCGAGCGTGCTCGATGCCTTCGGCGTCGAGAAGGATGCCCGCGGCAACGCCAGAGCCACGGTGGAGTTCACCGGCGGCTATGCGACCAGCGTGCCCAAGGTGTTCGCTGCCGGCGACATCCGTCGCGGCCAGTCGCTGGTGGTTTGGGCCATCCGCGAGGGCCGCCAGGCTGCACGCGCCGTGGACGAATCCCTCATGGGATACAGCGACCTGCCGCGCTGAAGGAGCGGGGGCGCGCGGGCACGTCCCGTGCTTCCCTTATTATTGGGGAAACCCCTGAGCCGGGATGCCTGAGAAGGTGCCCGGCTTTTTTATTTGATGGACAAAGCACCTCCAACGCTGGTCGAGTTCAAGAACGTCACGTTCGGCTACGGCGCGCGCGCCATTCTCGACGACGTCTCTTTCAGCGTGCCGCGCGGCAAGGTCACGGCGCTCATGGGCGCCTCGGGCGGCGGCAAGACCACGGTGTTGCGCCTGGTCGGGGGGCAATTGCGCGCCCAGCGCGGCGAAGTGCTGTTCGATGGCCAGAACGTCGGCCAGATGGCGCAGCCGGCGCTCTATGCAGCACGGCGGCGCATGGGCATGCTGTTCCAGTTCGGTGCCTTGTTCACCGATATGAGCGTGCTCGACAACGTGGCCTTTCCGCTGCGCGAACACACCCTGTTGCCCGAGGCGCTGGTGCGCGACATCGTGCTCATGAAACTCGACGCGGTGGGCCTGCGCGGCGCCCGCGACCTGATGCCGAGCGAGGTGTCGGGCGGCATGGCGCGGCGCGTGGCGCTTGCGCGCGCGATTGCGCTCGACCCCGACCTGGTGATGTACGACGAGCCCTTCGCCGGCCTCGACCCGATTTCGCTCGGAACGGCGGCGCGGCTGATTCGCCGGCTCAATGACACGCTCGGCCTCACCAGCATCATCGTGTCGCACGATCTGGAAGAAACCTTTCGCATCGCCGACCACGTGATCATCCTGGCCAACGGCGGCATCGCCGCCCAGGGCACGCCGGGCGAGGTGCGCGAAAGCGTCGACCCGCTGGTGCACCAGTTCGTCAATGCGCTGCCCGAGGGCCCCGTGCACTTTCACTATCCGGGCGTCAGCGTGGAAAACGATTTCGGCAATTCGGACGGAGGCCGGGCATGAGTTGGTGGCGTCCGGCCGACGTTGGATTCGCGGTGCGCAGCAAGCTGGGCGATATCGGCAGCGCAGCGCGCCTGTTCGTGCAGCTCGTCGGCCCCGGCGCGAAGAGCTTGCGACGCTTCGGCCTGGTGCGCGACCAGATCCATTTCCTTGGCAATTACTCGCTGGCGATCATCGCTGTCTCGGGCCTGTTCGTCGGGTTCGTGCTGGGCCTCCAGGGCTACTACACCTTGCAGCGTTACGGCTCGTCGGAGGCGCTGGGCCTGCTGGTGGCCTTGAGCCTGGTGCGCGAACTCGGGCCCGTGGTCGCGGCGCTGCTGTTCGCAGGCCGTGCCGGCACGTCGCTGACCGCCGAGATCGGCCTCATGAAGGCCGGTGAGCAGCTCAGCGCGATGGAGATGATGGCGGTGGACCCCGTTCGCCGCATCCTCGCGCCGCGTTTCTGGGCCGGCGTGATCACGATGCCGCTGCTGGCGGCGGTGTTCAGCGCGGTGGGCGTGGTCGGCGGCTACGTGGTCGGCGTGGTGATGCTCGGTGTCGACCCCGGCGCGTTCTGGGGTCAGATGCAGAACGGCGTCGATGTCTGGCGCGATGTCGGCAACGGCGTCGTCAAGAGCATCGTGTTCGGCTTCACCGTCACCTTTGTCGCGCTGTTGCAGGGCTTTGCGGCGCAGCCGACGCCCGAAGGCGTCTCGCGCGCCACCACCCGCACGGTCGTCGTGGCTTCGCTGGCCGTGCTGGGGCTCGACTTTCTGCTGACCGCAATGATGTTCAGCATCTAGAACAACAAGGACGCAATCAAACATGCAACGTTCCAACAACGACATCTGGGTCGGTCTGTTCGTGCTCATCGGCGCGGCCGCACTGCTGTTTCTCGCGCTGCAGTCCGCCAATCTGCTGAGTCTGAACTTTCAGAAGACCTATGCGGTCACGGCCCGTTTCGACAACATTGGTGGTTTGAAACCACAAACGGCCGTCAAGAGCGCAGGTGTGGTGGTCGGCCGTGTCGAATCCATCACGTTCGACGACAAGAATTTCCAGGCCAGCGTCACGCTTGCGTTGCAAAACCGTTACAGTTTCCCGAAGGACAGCTCGCTCAAGATCCTGACCAGTGGCTTGCTCGGAGAGCAGTACATCGGGATCGAAGCGGGCGCCGAAGAAAAGACGCTGCAGGCCGGTGACACCATCACTGCCACGCAATCGGCGGTGGTGCTGGAAAACCTGATCAGTCAGTTCCTGTACAGCAAGGCGGCCGAAGGTAGCAGCAGCACCGCAGGGACGCCCACGAAAAAATGAAACCGCCGCAAACTTCCATTGCCATCAAGAAGATCGCCAATCATGTCCGCTTGACGGGCGCCGCAACCGCTTTTGTATTGATGGCCGGTTGTGCCACCGGGCCCAACGCGAATCCGGCCGATCCCCTCGAGCCGCTCAATCGCAGCATCTCCCGCTTCAACGACGGTGTGGACGATGCCGTGCTGATCCCCGCTGCCACGGTGTACCGCAACGTGCTCCCATCGCCGGTGCGCACGGGCGTCAACAACTTCTTCGGCAACCTCGGCGATGTGTGGAGTTTTGCGAACAGCGTGATGCAACTGCGCCTGCAGAACAGCGCCGAGACCTTCATGCGGGTCAACGTCAACACGCTGTTCGGTCTGGGCGGCTTGCTGGACATCGCCACCGAAGCGGGTATCGACCGCCACAAGGAAGACTTCGGGCAGACGCTGGGTCGCTGGGGCGTGCCTTCGGGGCCTTATCTCGTTTTGCCGGTACTCGGGTCGTCGACCGTGCGCGACGCCGTAGCGTTGCCGATCGACGGCAAGGGCGATCTCGTGGGCGCTGTCCACGACATCCCGGTGCGCAACTCGATGTATGTGCTGCGCGTCGTCGATATGCGCTCCAACTACCTGCGCGCTACCCAACTGCTTGGCGACGCGGCGCTCGACAAATACTCCTTCACGCGCGATGTGCACCTGCAGCGCCGCGCCAACGAAATCTACAACGGCGACCCGCCGGGCGAGGGCGGCCAGTAAGGCTGCCTGCGCTTGCATTCGGTTGCATGAGGGGCATGTCCCGCGGGAACCGTGTCCCCCGGGCGCTGCTCTGACACGTTAGGGCCCGAAGGCCCATTTTGTTTTTGATTGGAAGGACTTATTCAATGAACCAGATCCTGCAACGCCGCTCGCTGGGCCGTCTCGCATTGGCCGGCGCGCTGCTGTTCAGTGCCGCTGCTGTTTTCGTCAGCCCCGCACGCGCGGCTGACGAAGCACCCGACGCGTTGGTCAAGCGGATTTCGGGCGACGTGCTCGACACCATCCGTGCCGACAAGTCGATCAAGGCCGGCGACATCAGCAAGATCATGGTGCTGGTCGACACCAAGGTCATGCCAAACCTCAACTTTCAGCGCATGACGGCGTCGGCAGTCGGCCCGGCCTGGCGCCAGGCCACGCCGGAGCAGCAAAAGCGCCTGCAGGACGAGTTCAAGATCCTGCTGGTGCGTACCTACGCCGGCGCGCTCGATCAGGTGACCGACCAGACCGTCACGGTGCGTCCGTTCCGGGGCTCTGCCGATGACAAGGAAGTGCTGGTCCGAACCGAAATCAAGGGCAATGGCGATCCGGTGCAACTCGACTACCGGCTCGAAAAGACGCCCGGCGAAGGCGCCGGCTGGAAGATCTACAACCTGAACGTGCTCGGCGTCTGGCTGGTCGATACCTACCGCACCCAGTTTTCGCAGGAGATCAATACCAAAGGCATCGACGGCCTGATCGCTACGCTGGCCGCGCGCAACAAGGGCAATGCCAGAGGCTGAGATGCTCGTATTGCCGACCCGACTGCTGCACGATGATGCCCCGGCCTGCCTGCGCATGCTGCAACAGGGGCTGGCGGCAGCGTCGGAGTCGTCCACGGTGGTCGACGCAAGTGCGCTGACCCAGTTCGATTCATCGGCCATCGCGGTGCTGCTCGAGTGCCGCCGCGAGGCCAGTTCGGCGGGCCGCGGCTTTGCGGTCAAGGGCCTGCCGCCGCGGCTGCGCGAGCTTGCTGCGCTGTACGGTGTCGCAGGCCTTTTGCCCGCCGCGCCCTAGAAAACCCGGCGCCGCATAAAATCGTGGGCTCCCATGCCCGCGATCTCGTTCCAGTCGGTCTGCAAGACCTATCCCCCCACACGTCAGCAACGCTCCCTCGGCAAGCCGGGCTTGCGCGCGGTCGACGAGGTGAGCTTCCAGATCGAAGAGGGTGAATTCTTCGGCCTGCTCGGCCCCAACGGCGCCGGCAAGACCACCCTGATCAGCATGCTCGCCGGCCTTTCGCGGCCCACGGCCGGCGCCATCAGCGTGCATGGCTTCGATGTGCAGCGCGACTATGCCGAGGCCCGGCGTCAGCTCGGCATCGTGCCGCAGGAGCTGGTGTTCGACCCGTTTTTCAACGTGCGCGAGTCGCTGCGCATCCAGTCGGGCTACTTCGGCATCAAGAACAACGATGCCTGGATCGACGAACTGCTGCACAGCCTGGGGCTCACCGACAAGGCCACGGCCAACATGCGCCAGCTCTCCGGCGGCATGAAGCGGCGTGTGCTGGTGGCGCAGGCGCTGGTGCACAAACCGCCGGTGATCGTGCTCGACGAGCCGACTGCGGGCGTCGACGTTGAACTGCGTCAAACGCTCTGGCAGTTCGTCGCCAAACTCAACAAGCAGGGCAGCACCGTGCTGCTGACCACGCACTACTTGGAAGAAGCCGAGGCGCTGTGCAACCGCATCGCGATGCTGAAACAGGGTCGCGTGATCGCGCTCGACAGCACCAGCGCCTTGCTGAGTTCGGCCGCAAGCAATGTGCTGCGCTTCAAGACCGATGCCAATCTGCCCTGGGCCATTGCGCAGAACGCCCGCATCACGGGCCGCATCGTGCAGTTGCCCGCGCGCAATGCGCTTGAAGTGGAACAACTGCTGGCGTCGATCCGCGAAGCCGGCGTGGCGGTGGAAGATGTCGAAATGCGCAAGGCCGATCTCGAGGACGTGTTCCTCGACCTCATGGCGGGTGAACAGACGCCGCTGGAGGTCGCCCGATGATCAATGTCACCGGCTGGCATGCGCTGCTCTACAAGGAAACGCTGCGCTTCTGGAAGGTCGGCTTCCAGACCGTCGGTGCGCCGGTGCTGACGGCCGTGCTGTACCTGCTGGTGTTCGGCCATGTGCTCGAAGACCATGTGAAGGTGTACGGCACGGTGAGCTACACCGCGTTTCTGGTGCCGGGGCTGGTGATGATGAGCGTGCTGCAGAACGCTTTTGCCAATAGCTCGTCGTCGATCATCCAGAGCAAGATCATGGGCAGCCTGGTGTTCGTGCTGCTCACGCCGCTGTCGCATTGGGGCTGGTTCCTGGCGTACGTGGGCTCGTCGGTAATCCGGGGGCTGGCGGTCGGGCTCGGCGTGTTCGTCGTCACCGTGTTCTTCGCGATGCCGGGTTTTGTGGCGCCGCTGTGGATCGTCGTATTCGCGTTTCTGGGGGCGGCCATGCTCGGCACGCTGGGCCTCATCGCGGGGCTCTGGGCCGAAAAGTTCGACCAGATGGCGGTATTCCAGAACTTCCTGATCATGCCCATGACCTTCTTGTCGGGCGTGTTCTATTCGATCGGCTCGTTGCCGCCGTTCTGGCAGACCGTGAGCCACCTGAACCCCTTCTTCTACATGATCGACGGCTTCCGCTACGGCTTCTTCGGCATCAGCGATGCCTCGCCCTGGTTGAGCCTCGGCATCGTCGGCACGGCCTGGCTGGCCGTCAGTGCCATTGCCGTGCACTTGCTGCGCATCGGCTACAAGATTCGCGGGTGAATGTGGTTCGCCCCCAGTCTTCGCGCACTTCGTGTCGCTTCGCCAACCCCCTTCCGGGGGCAACACCGGCGGACCGGCGGAGCCGGTTCCGCGGTGTTTCCCCGATGAATTCGTACTTCTATGACCGCTGAAGAACTTAAAGCCATCATCGCCACCGGGCTGCCGTGCGAGCACATCGCACTCGAGGGCGATGGGCGGCACTGGTATGCCACCATCGTCTCGGCCGAGTTCGAGGGCCAGCGCGCGATCCGGCGACACCAGAAGGTCTACGCGACCCTGGGTGCGAAAATGCATACCGACGAGGTGCATGCACTGTCGATGAAGACGTACACCCCTGCCGAATGGGCAGCGGCGGAAAAATAACAAGCGGCCCCTTCGGCCACCACCACTCGCTGGACTTCAGATGGACAAATTGTTGATTCGCGGCGGGCGCATGCTCCGCGGCGAGGTGTTGATTTCGGGCGCCAAGAACGCCGCCTTGCCCGAGCTCTGCGCGGCACTGCTGACGGCCGAGCCGGTCACGCTGCACAACGTGCCGCGCCTGCAGGACGTGGCGACCATGCTGCAGCTGGTGCGCAACATGGGCGTGACTGCCAAGCGCGACGACAACGGCACGGTGAACATCGATGCCGGTGCGCTCAGCAACCCGGAGGCGCCTTACGAACTGGTCAAGACCATGCGCGCCTCGGTGCTCGCGCTGGGCCCGCTGCTCGCGCGCTTCGGCCGTGCGCGGGTTTCGCTGCCGGGCGGCTGCGCGATCGGGTCGCGGCCGGTCGACCAGCACATCAAGGGCCTGCAGGCGATGGGCGCCGAGATCACGGTCGAGCATGGCTACATGGTGGCCGGGCTGCGCAGCGGCGCCAAACGGCTGCATGGCGCGCGCATCACCACCGACATGGTCACCGTCACCGGCACCGAAAACTTTCTGATGGCCGCGGCGCTGGCCGAAGGCGAGACCGTGCTCGAGAACGCGGCCCAGGAGCCCGAGATTCCCGACCTGGCGGAGATGCTGATCGCCATGGGCGCGAAGATCGAAGGCCATGGCACCAGCCGCATCCGCATCCAGGGCGTGGAGCGCCTGCACGGCTGCAAGCACCAGGTGGTGGCGGATCGGATCGAGGCCGGTACCTTCCTGTGTGCCGTGGCCGCGGCCGGAGGCGACGTGTTGCTGCGGCATGGCCGTGCCGACCACATGGATGCAGTGGTCGAGAAGCTGCGCGAAGCGGGCGCCACGGTGACGGCCGTGGAGGGCGGGGTGCACGTGAAGTCGGCAGGCCGGCTCAAGGCCCAGAGCTTCCGCACCACCGAATACCCCGGTTTCCCGACTGACATGCAAGCCCAGTTCATGGCGCTCAACGCGATTTCGCATGGCACCTCGACCGTGACCGAAACCATCTTCGAGAACCGCTTCATGCACGTCGACGAGATGTTGCGCCTGGGCGCCCGCATCCAGACCGACGGCAAGGTGGCGGTGGTCGAAGGCGTGCCGCAGCTTTCGGGGGCCACCGTGATGGCGACTGACCTGCGCGCTTCGGCGAGCCTCGTGATTGCGGGCCTCGTGGCCGATGGCGAGACGCTGGTCGACCGCATCTACCACCTGGACCGCGGCTACGACCGCATGGAAGCGAAGCTGCGCGGCATCGGTGCCGACATCGAGCGGGTCGTATGAGGCTCACCCCCAGGCTTCGCGCACTTTGTGTCGCTTCGCCAACCCCCTGCAAGGGGGCAACGCCAGCGGCCCGGCAAAGCCGTTTCCGCGGCGTTCCCCAAATGGACGTTCCCCTGATGGATTCACTTTGATGATCACGATCGCTCTGTCCAAAGGCCGGATCTTCGACGAGACCCTGCCGCTGCTCGCCGCTGCCGGCATCGAGGTGACCGAAGACCCCGAAAAATCACGCAAGCTGATCCTGCCGACCACGCAGCCCGATGTGCGCGTGCTGCTGGTGCGTCCGTCGGACGTGCCAACCTACGTGCAGTGGGGCGGCGCCGATCTCGGCGTGACCGGGCTCGACACCATGCTCGAGCACGGCACGGCAGGCCTCTATCTGCCGCTCGACCTGAAAATCGCGGCCTGCCGCATGAGCGTGGCGGCGCGCGCCGATTTCGACTACGCCTACGCGGTGCGCCAGGGCGCGCGGCTCAAGATTGCGACCAAGTTCGTCGCCATCGCGCGCGACTTCTTCGCCACCAAGGGCGTGCACGTCGACCTGATCAAGCTCTACGGCAGCATGGAACTCGCGCCGCTGACCGGGCTGGCCGATGCCATCGTCGACATCGTCTCGACCGGCAACACGCTCAAGGCCAACCATCTGGTGGAGGTCGAACGCATCATGGACATCAGCGCCCGCCTGGTGGTGAACCAGGCCGCGCTCAAGCTCAAACGCGAGCCGATCCGCCGCATCATCGACGCCTTCGCATCCGCCATTCCGCAATCCTGACACCATGACACTGAAAGCCGTCCCCGTCCGCTTGTCGACCGCTTCCGCCGGCTTCGAGGCCGCGTTCAAGGCGCGGCTGCATTGGTCGGCCGAGGCCGACGCGGCGATCGAGCAGGTGGTGGCCGACATCCTGGCCGATGTGCAGAAGCGCGGCGATGCGGCAGTGCTCGAGTACACCAACCGCTTCGACGGCCTGAATGCCACTGCGGTTGCGGATCTGGAACTCACGCAAGACGCGCTCAAAGCCGCCTTCGACGGCTTGCCCGCGGCGCAGCGCGACGCGCTCGACGCGGCCGCCCGCCGGGTGCGCAGCTACCACGAGGCGCAGAAGAAGGCCTCGGGCGAAAGCTGGAGCTACCGCGATGCCGACGGCACGCTGCTGGGCCAGAAGGTCACGCCGCTCGACCGCGTCGGCATCTACGTGCCGGGTGGCAAGGCAACGTACCCGTCGTCGGTGCTCATGAACGCATTGCCGGCCCACGTGGCGGGCGTCGGCGAAATCATCATGGTCGTGCCCACGCCGCGCGGCGAAAAAAATGCGATGGTGCTGGCGGCCGCCTACATCGCCGGTGTCACGCGCGTGTTCACCATCGGCGGCGCGCAGGCCGTGGCCGCGCTCGCCTATGGCACCGAGACCGTGCCGCCGGTCAACAAGATCACCGGTCCCGGCAACGCCTACGTGGCCGCGGCCAAGCGCCGCGTGTTCGGTACGGTCGGCATCGACATGATCGCTGGCCCGAGCGAAATCCTGGTGCTGGCCGACGGCAGCACGCCGCCCGACTGGGTGGCGATGGATCTGTTCAGTCAGGCCGAGCACGACGAACTCGCGCAGAGCATCCTGCTGTGCCCCGACGCGGCCTACATCGACCGTGTGCAGGCCGAAATCGACCGCTTGCTGCCCACCATGCCGCGCGCCGAAATCATCGCAGCCTCGCTCAACGGCCGCGGCGCACTGATCCACACCCGCAGCATGGAAGAGGCCTGCGAGATCAGCAACCGCATCGCGCCGGAGCACCTGGAAGTCAGCAGCAGTGACCCACACCGCTGGGAACCGCTGCTCAAGCATGCCGGCGCGATCTTCCTCGGCGCCTTCACGAGCGAGAGCCTGGGCGACTACTGCGCCGGCCCGAACCACGTGCTGCCGACCAGCGGCACGGCGCGCTTCAGCTCGCCGCTCGGTGTCTACGACTTCCAGAAGCGCTCGAGCCTGATCGAGGTCAGCGAAGCCGGCGCTCAAGTGCTCGGCCCCATCGCGGTTACGCTGGCCGAAGGCGAGGGCCTGCAGGCGCACGCCGAAGCCGCACGGCTGCGGATCAAGCAAGAATCCCTGGCATGAACCGTGTCATTTGCTTGCTCGCCGTGGCAGCCGCTTGCGCCTCTGCCCAGGCCATGACCATCCGCGAACTGCGCACGCTCGAAGCCAACGAGAAAGACGGGAAGGCCTACGCCAGCTATTACCTGGTCGGCGTGATGGAAGGCCTGCGCGAAGCCAGCGAAGCGGAGAAGCGCACCGGCCAGAAGCCGCTGTTCTGCATCGAAGGTCGCAGACTCGAACCGGCGATGGCCCGCTCGCTCTACCAGGGCGAACTCGCGCGCAATGCCAGCAGCTACGAGGCCGACATGCCGGTGCAGCTCGTGATGTCGGGCGCACTGCAAAACAGCTTCCGTTGCACCCGCTGACCCGTTTCTTCTTTTTATGAACGCTGCCGACACGACCGCTCCCGCCAACCCCGCGCTGGGCCGCATCCGCGCCGACGTGCAGTCGATGCACGCTTACGCCGTACAGGACGCACGCGGCCTGCTCAAGCTCGATGCGATGGAGAACCCGCACGGTTTGCCGCTCGCGTTGCAGGCCGAACTCGGTGCGCGTCTCGGCGCGCTGGCGCTCAATCGCTACCCGGGCGACCGCGGCAACGACCTCAAGCGCGCACTGGCCGCGCATGCACGGATGCCCGAAGGCTTCGCGCTGATGCTGGGCAACGGCTCCGACGAACTGATCTCGCTGCTCGCGATGGCCTGCGACCTGCCGGGGGCCGGCGTCCTGGCGCCGGTGCCGGGTTTCGTGATGTATGCGATGAGCGCGCAGTTGCAAGGCCTGAAGTTCACCGGCGTGCCGCTGACCGCCGACTTCGAACTCGACGGCGCCGCGATGCTGGCGGCCATCACGCGCGACAAGCCGGCCATCGTCTACCTTGCGTACCCGAACAACCCGACCGCCAACCTGTGGGACGACACGGTCATCGAGCAGATCGTCGAAGCGCAGGGCGCGCAGGGCGGCCTGGTCGTGATGGACGAGGCCTACCAGCCCTTCGCGGCGCGCAGCTACATCGACCGCATCCAGCGCCATCGCCACGTGCTCCTGATGCGCACGCTCAGCAAGTTCGGCCTGGCCGGTGTGCGGCTGGGCTACCTTATGGGGCCCGCTGCGCTGATCGCCGAGGTCGACAAGGTGCGGCCGCCCTACAACATCAGCGTGCTGAACTGCGAGTGCGCGCTGTTCGCACTGGAGCATGCCGCGGTATTCGAAGCGCAGGCCGAGGCCATCCGCGCCGAACGCGCGAAACTGCTGGCCGGACTGGCACAGCTGCCAGGCCTCCAGGTCTGGCCCAGCGACGCCAACATGGTGCTGGTGCGTGTTCCGGATGCCACAAAGGCCTTTGACGGACTCCGGGCGCGCGGCGTGCTGGTGAAGAACGTTTCTAAAATGCACGAACTGCTGGCGAACTGCCTGCGCCTGACCGTCGGAACGGCCGACGAAAATGCGCAGATGCTCGCGGCGCTCCAAGACTCCCTATGAACACCCCCACGGCACCTGAAGCAGTCGTTGCGGCCGGCGCGCGCACGGCCTCGGTCACGCGCAACACTGCCGAAACGAAAATCACCGTCAGCGTCAACCTCGACGGCACCGGACGGGCGCGGCTCGCCACCGGCATCGGCTTCTTCGACCACATGCTCGACCAGATCGCCCGCCACGGGCTGATCGACCTCGAGATCGACTGCCAGGGCGACCTGCACATCGATGGCCATCACACCGTGGAAGACGTCGGCATCACGCTGGGCCAGGCGGTAGCCCGCGCCGTCGGCGACAAAAAGGGCATCCGCCGCTACGGCCATGCCTATGTACCGCTCGACGAGGCGCTGTCGCGCGTCGTGATCGACTTCTCCGGGCGCCCAGGCCTTGAGATGCACGTCCCGTTCACCAGCGGGATGATCGGCACCTTCGACAGCCAGCTCACCTACGAATTCTTCCAGGGCTTCGCGAACCACGCCTTCGTCACGCTGCACATCGACAACCTGAAGGGCGTGAACGCGCACCACCAGTGCGAGACGGTGTTCAAGGCCTTTGCCCGCGCGTTGCGCGGCGCGCTCGAGCTCGATCCGCGTTCGGCGGGCGTCATTCCATCGACGAAGGGCTCCCTCTGACAAATAACACTGTCGCGGTCGTCGACTACGGCATGGGCAACCTGCGCTCGGTGTCGCAGGCGGTGCAGCATGCGGCCGACCAGGTTGGCGTGCAGGTGTTCGTCACGTCCGACCCCGACGTGGTGCGCAAGGCCACGCGCGTGGTGCTGCCGGGGCAGGGCGCGATGCCCGACTGCATGCGCGAGCTGCGCGATTCGGGTCTGCAGGAATCGGTGCTCGAAGCCGCTGCGAACAAGCCGCTATTCGGCGTCTGTGTCGGGATGCAGATGCTGCTGTCGGCCAGCGACGAGGGACCGACGGACGGCCTCGGGCTGATTCCGGGCCAGGTGGTCAAGTTCGAGCTCGCGGGGCGCATGCAGCCCGACGGCAGCCGCTACAAGGTGCCGCAGATGGGCTGGAACCAGGTTCGGCAGGCCCGGCCGCACCCAGTGTGGGCGGGCGTTCCCGACAGCAGCTACTTCTATTTCGTGCACAGCTTCTACGCGCGGCCCGCCGACGCGAAGCACAGCGTGGGCGAAACCGACTACGGCGCGCCGTTCACTGCAGCGATCGCGCGCGATAATATTTTTGCAACCCAGTTCCATCCTGAAAAGAGTTCGGAGCACGGGTTGCAGCTCTACCGCAATTTTCTCCACTGGAACCCTTAAAGCCGCCTCCGGGTTGCCTTGCCTCGCCATGCTGTTGATTCCCGCCATCGATCTCAAGGACGGTCACTGCGTTCGCCTCAAGCAGGGCGACATGGACCAGTCCACCATCTTCAGTGAAGACCCGGCCGCGATGGCGCTCAAGTGGCTTGAAGCCGGCGCGCGTCGGTTGCACCTGGTCGACCTGAACGGCGCCTTCGCCGGCAAGCCGCAGAACCACGCTGCCATCAAGGCGATCCTGCGCGCGGTGGGCGACGACATCCCGGTGCAGCTCGGCGGCGGCATCCGCGACCTCGACACGATCGAGCGCTACATCGACGACGGCTTGCGCTACGTGATCATCGGCACCGCCGCGGTCAAGAACCCGGGCTTCCTGAAAGACGCGTGCAGCGCATTCGGCGGCCACATCATCGTCGGACTTGACGCGAAAGACGGCAAGGTCGCGACCGACGGCTGGAGCAAGCTCACCGGCCACGAGGTAGGCGACCTCGGCAAGAAGTTCGAGGACTACGGCGTCGAATCGATCATCTACACCGACATCGGCCGTGACGGCATGTTGTCGGGCATCAACATCGAGGCCACCGTCAAGCTCGCGCAGGCGCTCACGATCCCGGTGATCGCATCGGGCGGCCTGTCGAACATGGCGGACATCGAACGCCTCTGCGCGGTCGAATCGGACGGCATCGAAGGCGTGATCTGCGGCCGCGCGATCTATTCGGGCGACCTCGACTTCGCCGCAGCCCAGGCCAGGGCCGACGAACTCGCGAACACGCAGTAGGCGCCCCAGCGCGTGCTTTCCGCGCTGGCCATTGCCAACTACCGGTCGCTGCGCCAGCTGACCGTACCGCTCGGCCGGCTCACCGTGGTCACCGGGCCCAACGGCAGCGGCAAGTCCAGCGTCTACCGTGCGCTCCGGCTGCTGGCCGAGATTGCGCAGGGCGGCGTCATCCGCTCGCTGGTGCGCGAAGGCGGGCTCTCTTCCACGCTCTGGGCCGGGCCCGAGCGATTCTCGGCCGCCATGCTGCGCGGCGAGGCGCCGGTAGAGGGCACCGTGCGCAGCGAGCCGGTAAGCTTGCGGCTCGGCTTTGCCGGCTGCGAGCCCGCTGACTTCGGCTATGCCATCGACATCGGTCTGCCGCCACCGATACCGCCTTCGGCCTTTTCTCGCGACCCCGAGATCAAGCGCGAGGCGATCTGGAGCGGCCCGGTGCTGCGACCCGCCACGCAACTTGTCGACCGAAAGGGCGCCGCGCTGCGCACGCGTGGCTACAGCGGCGGCTGGCAGGCGCTGGAGCGGCCCGTGCCGGCCTTCGCCAGCATGATGACCGAGTACGCCGACCCGCGCGGCGCGCCCGAGATGCTCACCTTGCGCGAGCAGATGCGCGGCTGGCGCTTCTACGACCATTTCCGTTCCGATGCCGATGCGCCTGCGCGCTGGCCGCAACTCGGCACCCGCACGCCGGTGCTGGCCAACGACGGTGCCGATTTCGCGGCCGCGCTGCAAACCATCCGCGAGATCGGCGACGACGACGCGCTCGACCGGGCGGTGGACGACGCCTTCCCCGGCGCCCGCGTCGAGGTGCAGGTCAATGCCGATGGCCGCTTCGAGGTGCTGATGCACCAGCACGGCTTGTTGCGGCCGCTGGGTGCGGCCGAACTGTCGGATGGCACCCTGCGCTACCTGCTGTGGATCGCCGCACTCCTGACGCCGCGCGCGCCCGAACTGCTGGTGCTGAACGAGCCCGAAACCAGCCTGCATCCCGACCTGCTGCCGGCGCTCGGCCGGCTGATCGTGCAGGCGGCGCACCCCATGCGCGGTTCCCAGGTGATCGTGGTGTCGCATGCGACGCGGCTGATCGCGGCGCTCGACGCAGCGGCCGGGGACATGGCGCTGCAATCGATCGTGCTGGAGAAGCGGCTCGGCGAAACCCGCCTCGCCAACCTCGACATGAGCGAGATCCCGCACTGGGCCTGGCCGGCGCGCTGAGGCGCGCTGAAGGCTTCCCTATTCCGACTCGACCGCGCCGCGCTCCCTAGAATCGACCCCCATGCCGACCCAGTCACTTGAATTCCGCGGCCAGCCGGCGCTGGCGTTGACCCTGCCGGAGGGCGGCCGTGCGGTTGTCTCGCTGCACGGTGCGCAACTGCTCTCGTGGACGACGGCCGACGGCGTCGAGCGCATTTATCTGAGCCCCGATGCGCTGTTCGATGGCCGCAGCGCGATCCGCGGCGGCGTGCCGGTCTGCTGGCCGCAGTTCAACCAGCGCGGTGCGCTGCCCAAGCACGGCTTTGCGCGCAATCTGCCGTGGCAGATCGTGCCCGGCAAGGAGGGGCAGCTCGCTCTGGCCCTGCGCGACGACGAAGCCACGCGCACCCTCTGGCCGCACGCGTTTCGCCTGCAGCTGACGGTGGCGCTGGCGCCGCGCCAGCTGCGGGTGACGATCGACGTGACCAACACCGGCGGCGCGCCCATGAGTTTTGCGCTGGCATTGCACAGCTACTTGCGCGTCGACGACATCGCGCAGGCCCGGCTCGAAGGGCTTCAGGGCGCCAATCGCTGGGATGCGGTGCGCGACGACCGCCACGTCGAGATGGCCGAAGCCTTGCGCTTCGACGCCGAATTCGACAGCGTCTATGCCGCGCCGTCGGGCCCGCTGAAACTGGTACAGCCATCCGGCACCTTGCAGATCGCCCAGAGCGCGGCTTGCACCGAAACCGTGGTCTGGAACCCCGGCGCCGCGCTCAGCGCCAAACTGGCCGACCTGCCGGACGACGGCTGGCGCCACATGCTCTGCGTCGAGGCTGCACGCATCGACGAGAACGTGATGCTGGCGCCGGGCGCGCAATGGCAGGCCTGGCAACAACTCACCGTCCTTTGAACAACCCACCCATGCTGGCCAAACGCATCATTCCCTGCCTCGACGTCACCGGCGGCCGTGTCGTCAAGGGCGTCAATTTTCTCGAACTGCGCGACGCCGGCGACCCGGTGGAAATTGCCGCGCGCTACAACGCACAGGGCGCCGACGAACTCACTTTCCTCGACATCACCGCCACCAGCGACGGGCGCGACCTGATCCTGCCGATCATCGAAGCGGTGGCTTCGCAGGTGTTCATTCCGCTCACGGTCGGCGGCGGCGTGCGCACCGTGGCCGACGTGCGCCGGCTGCTCAATGCGGGCGCCGACAAGACCAGCTTCAACTCGGCTGCCATCGCCGACCCGCAGGTGATTGAGGCGGCCTCGCACAAGTACGGCGCCCAGTGCATCGTGGTGGCCATCGACGCCAAGCGCCGCACGGCAGAAGACGAGGCCCGCATCGGTGCGGACGGCAAGGCTGCCGGCCCGGGCTGGGACGTCTACAGCCACGGCGGCCGCAAGAACACCGGCCTTGACGCGGTACGCTGGGCCACCGAGATGGTGCGCCGCGGTGCCGGCGAGATCCTGCTGACCAGCATGGATCGCGACGGCACCAAGAGCGGTTTCGACCTGGCATTGACCCGCGCGGTGAGCGACGCGGTCAGCGTGCCGGTGATCGCCTCGGGCGGCGTCGGCAATCTCGACCACCTGGCCGATGGCGTGCAGCAGGGCGGCGCCGACGCGGTGCTGGCTGCCAGCATCTTCCACTATGGCGAGCACACGGTGGGCGAGGCCAAGGCGCGCATGGCGGCGCGCGGCATTCCGGTTCGCCTGTAGCGGACAATCGCCGGATGAACTGGCTTGACGAAGTGAAATGGGACGCGAGCGGCCTGGTGCCGGTGATCGCGCAGGAGCAGGGCAGCAATGACGTGCTGATGTTCGCCTGGATGAACCGGGATGCGCTCGCCAAGACGGCCGAGCTGGGCCGGGCCGTGTACTTCAGCCGGTCGCGCGACAAGCTCTGGTTCAAGGGCGAGGAGTCCGGCCACGTGCAGACGGTGCACGAGATCCGGCTCGATTGCGACAACGACGTGGTTCTGCTCAAGGTGAGCCAGCTCGGCCACGAGCCGGGCATCGCCTGCCACACCGGCCGGCACAGCTGTTTTTTCAGCAAATACGAAAACGGCCAGTGGACAGTGGTCGAACCGGTCTTGAAAGACCCCGAGGCAATCTACAAGTCATGACGGACACCCTGAGCACCGACGCCCTGGATCGCCTGGCGGCGATCATCGAGACCCGCCTGCCGGCGCGCGGCGGCGACCCCGAGAGGAGCTACGTGGCGCGCCTTTTGCACAAGGGCCCCGACGCTTTCCTGAAGAAAATCGGCGAGGAGGCCACCGAGGTGGTGATGGCCGCGAAGGACGCAGACCACGGCGGGGATCCTGCAAAAATAGTGAACGAAGTGGCAGATTTGTGGTTCCACAGCATGGTGGCGCTGGCCCACTACGGGCTCACGCCGCGCCAGGTAATCGCCGAGCTGGAGCGCCGCGAGGGCACCAGCGGCATCGAGGAAAAGGCCCTGCGCAAGGCGCAGGATCGCGAAGCTTCCAACGACTGAACGGGAAGGAAAGCCATGGCCAACGAAATCATCGACGTGACGCCGAACGAGTCGCTCAAGACGATCGGCTGGGTCAGCTACATCATGCATCTGGTCGTCGCGATCGGTGCGGTGCTGCCGGGCGCGCAGGCGTCCATCGCACTGCTGGTGATTGCGCTGATCATCGACCTCGTCAAGCGCGACGACGCGGCCGGCACCTGGCAGGCCTCGCACTTCAGCTGGCGCATCCGTTCGGTGCTGTGGGCCGGCGTGCTGTACGTGGTGACCTCGCCGCTCTGGCTGCTGCTGCTGGCGCCGGGCTGGATCGCCTGGGCGCTGATTTCGCTGTGGTTTCTCTATCGCATCATCAAGGGTATGGTTCGCATGAACGCCGGTCGACCGATGGAGCCTGCCAATGTCGTCTGATCCGAGCTGCATTTTCTGCAAGATCGTCGAGGGCAAGATTCCCTCGCGCAAGATGTACGAAGACGACGAGCTGTTCGGCTTCCACGACATCGCGCCCTGGGCGCCGGTGCACTTCATGCTGGTGCCGAAGCGCCACATTCCCTCGATGGCGCAGCTGACACCCGACGACGCCGCGCTGATGGGCAAGATCATGACGCTGGCGCCGAAGCTCGCCGTCGAGGCCGGCTGCAACCCGTATCCCGCAGGCGGTTTTCGCGTGGTGGTGAATACGGGCGCCGAGGGTGGACAGGAAGTCCATCATCTCCATGTTCACGTCATGGGCGGCCCCCGACCCTGGTTGCGTGGCTGACTTCGCCACGCGACTAAAATTCGATACATTCTTCAGGAGTCATCCATGGGTTCATTTTCAATTTGGCACTGGCTGATCGTGCTGCTGATCGTGGTGATGGTGTTCGGCACCAAAAAACTGCGCAATATGGGCGGTGACCTCGGCGGCGCCGTCAAGGGTTTCAAGGACGGCATGAAAGACGGTGGCACCACCGACACCTCGACCACCACCCCGCCGGCGCAGGTGAGCGGCAACCCCGCCGCCGACAAGTCGACGATCGACGTCGAAGCCCGTCAGAAGTCCTAAGCGCTCGTGCTCGACCTCGGCATCGAAAAGATGGCGCTGATCGGCGTGGTGGCGCTGATCGTCATCGGGCCTGAAAAGCTGCCGCGCGTGGCGCGAACCGTCGGCACCTTGCTCGGCAAGGCGCAGCGCTACGTGAACGACGTAAAGGCGGAGGTCAACCGCTCGATGGAGCTCGACGAGCTTCGCAAGATGAAGAGCACCGTCGAAGAAGCGGCGCGCGATGTGGAACACAGCATCCACAACGAGGCGAACGCGATCGAAAAGAGCTTCAAGGACACCGCCTTGTCGGATGTCGCGCCCACCTTCCCCGAGTACAAGCATCCGCGCAAGAACTGGCGTTTGAAGCAGGGCGCGACGCCGCAGTGGTACAAGTCGCGCAACGGGGTGCGCACCAAGGCGCTGTCGGGCGCGGCGCGGGTGGCACGCTTCCGGCCCCACAAGATCAACTGAAACCGGGTTACTGAGCGCCCTCGCGCGCCGGACTTCGCACCGGCCAATTAATTTCCCCCATGGCCGAATCCCCGAACAACAAAAAAGAAGACGAGCTCGCAGGCACGGAGCAGCCCTTCGTGCAGCACCTGGTCGAGTTGCGCGACCGCCTGCTCTACTGCTGCTATGGCCTGGCCGTGGCGGCGGCACTGCTGGCGATCTGGCCGGGTCCGAGCGGGCTGATCGACCTGATCGCGGTGCCGATCCGCGCCCACATGCCGGCGGATGCCAAGTTGATCGCCATCGGCGTGTTCTCGCCGTTCTTCGTGCCGCTCAAGGTGCTGGGCATGACATCGGTGCTGCTGGCCTTGCCGTGGCTCATGTACCAGATCTGGATGTTCGTGGCGCCCGGGCTCTACAGCCACGAGAAGCGGTTTGCTCTGCCGCTGATCTTCTTCGGCAGCATGCTGGCCTATGGCGGAATCGCGTTCGTGCAGTTCTTCGTGCTCGACAAGATGTTCGGCTTCATCCAGAAGTTCACGCCAGCCTCGGTGTCGGCGACGCCCGACATCTCGTCGTACGTGGAGGCGATCCTGTCGCTCTACATCGCGTTCGGCGTGGCGTTCCAGGTGCCGATCGTGGTGATGCTGCTGGTGCGCTTCGAGATGGTCACCATCGAAAAGCTGCGCGAGTTCCGCGGCTACTTCATCGTGGTCGCGTTCATCGTCGCCGCGGTGCTGACGCCGCCTGACGTGGTGTCGCAACTGGCGCTGGCGATCCCGATGTGCCTGCTTTACGAGATCGGCATCATCGCGGCGAAGTATTTCGTGCGGCACAGCAAGGCGCCGGGCGAAGACGCCGACACCAGCGCCGATTCCGCCAAGCCCTGAGCGGGCTCTTATTCGGTCTCGGGTGCCGACGGCGCGCGGCGGATCGGCGTTTTCGGCCGCAGACCTGAAGTCACGTCGAGTTCCATCTTGTCGCCGCCGCGCTGCAGCGCAAAGCGCGCGGCGCTGCCGGGCTTGAGACCGGCCACGGCGGTCAACAGCTCCTGCACGTTGTCGATCTTCTTCGCGCCGACGCCGGTGATCACGTCGCCGGGCCGGATACCGGCCTTGGCGGCCGGGCCGGCCTGCAGCACGCCGGTGATGATCACGCCCTTGTCGGCTTTCACGCCGAAGGTTTCGGCCAGTTCGGGCGACAGGTCGCTCGGCTCCACGCCGATCCACCCGCGCGTGACCTTGCCGTCACGCACGATGTCTTCCAGCACCTGTTTGGCGGTCGACACCGGAATGGCGAAACCGATCCCCATGCTGCCGCCCGAGCGCGAATAGATCGCGGTGTTGATGCCCTCGAGGTTGCCGCTGATGTCGATAAGCGCGCCACCCGAATTGCCGGGGTTGATGGCGGCGTCGGTCTGGATGAAGTTCTCGAAGGTATTGATGCCGAGTTGGTTGCGGCCCAGCGCGGAGACGATGCCACTGGTCACGGTCTGGCCGACCCCGAACGGGTTGCCGATCGCGAGCACCTGGTCACCCACTTGCAGCGCATCCGAATTGCCGAGCGTGATCACGGGCAGCTTGTCGAGCTCGACCTTGAGCACGGCGAGGTCGGTGTCGGGGTCGGTGCCGACCACCTTGGCGCGCACATGCCGGCTGTCGTTGAGCGTCACCTCGATCTCGTCGGCGCCTTCGACCACGTGGTTGTTGGTGAGGATGTAGCCGTCGGCACTGACGATCACGCCACTGCCGAGTCCCACTTGCGGCTGTTCGCCGGCCTGGTCGCCGAAGAAGAAACGAAACCACGGATCGTTGCTGCGCGGGTTGCGCTGCGCTGCCTTGCTGGTGTTGATGCTGACCACGGCCGGCGAGGCCTTCTTGGCCGCGCTGCTCAGGCTGCCGGGTGCGGCCGACGTCGAACCCGTCGCGGGGGCTTCGATCACCGAAACCACCCCGCCGAGCGAGGTCGTGCGCCCGCTCAGCCATTCGGGCTTCAAGGTGGCGACGACAAAGTAGGCCGCCAGCAGGACGGTGACGGCTTGGGCAAACAGCAGCCAGGTGCGTTTCATGAAAAGGGCAGAAAAGGTTGCAGGGCGCGCGACCATGCCGGTTGCGCGGCCAAACCGCCATTGTCCCCCAACGCGCCTCGCCAGCAGTCCGCGCCGGGGCCACAATCACGGCATGAGCACCACACGCCACGAACTGCTGCTTGCCTTCGATGTCTTGCTGGCTCCCGCTCGTTTCAAGGACTACGGCCCGAACGGCCTGCAGGTGGAGGGGCGCACCACGGTGCGCAAGATCGTGTCGGGCGTGACTGCGAGCCGGGCGCTGATCGAAGCCGCGATTCACGCCGAAGCCGACGCCATCTTCGTGCACCACGGTTTGTTCTGGCGCGGCCAGGACGGGCGCGTGACGGGCTGGATGCGGCAGCGGCTCGGCCTGCTGCTCGGTGACGATGTCAATCTTTTTGCCTACCATCTGCCGCTGGACGCGCATCCCGAACTGGGCAACAACGCGCAGTTCGGCCTGCAACTCGGGCTGGTGGCGCAGGCCGGGTCGACCGGGCGCTTCGGCGAACAGGAACTGGGATTTTTCGGCGGGCGCGAAGACGGGCAGGGATTCGCCAGCGCCGCAGCCCTCGCCGCGCATGCGGAAAAGGTGCTCAAACGGCCAGTGACCCTGCTGGACACGGCGCATCGCCCTGTCAAGAACATCGCCTGGTGCACCGGCGGCGCGCAGGGCTACTTCGAAGCCGCGATCGCCGCGGGTGCCGACGCGTTCATCACCGGCGAGATCTCGGAGCCGCAGGCGCACTACGCGCGCGAGATGGGCGTGGCCTTCCTGGCCTGCGGCCACCACGCAACCGAGCGCTATGGTGCGCCGGCGGTGGCCGCCCACGTGGCCGCGCAGCTCGGGCTGAAGCACGAGTTCATCGACATCGACAACCCCGCTTGAATCCCGTTGCCATCACACTCGGCGACCCGGCCGGCATCGGGCCCGAGATCATCGTCAAGGCGTTTCGCGACGAGACCGGACTCACCCGCGGCTGCTTCGTGGCCGGCGACGTCGAGACCCTGCGCCAGGCCAGCCAGGCGCTGGCGGCGCCCGGAATACCCGCACTGCCGGTCGCGCTGATCGAGTCGCCGCAGCAACTCGATGGCGTGCCTCCCCGCTGCGTGCCTGTTTTGCAGGCGATTGCACCACCGCAGGGCGTGGTGGTGGGCCGGATCAGCGCGGCCGCAGGCCGTGCGGCTGGCGACGCCGTGATCTGGGCCGCGCGTGCGGCGCTGCGCGGTGAGCTGGCCGCAATCGTGACCGCACCGTTGCACAAGGAGGCGCTGCACGCGGCGGGCTTCGACTTTCCCGGCCACACCGAACTGCTGCAGGCGGAATCGGCGGCCCACCTTGGCCGCCCGACCGGCGAAATGCCGGTTCGCATGATGCTGGCCAACAACGAGTTGCGTACCGTGCTGGTCAGCATCCACCTGTCGTTGCGCCAGGCGATCGAGGCGGTCACCTTCGATGGCGTACTGCAGACGCTGCGCATCACGCAGCAGGCATTGGGAAAGGCGCTCGGCCGTGCGCCCCGGATCGCGGTGGCCGGTCTCAATCCGCATGCGGGCGAGGGCGGCTTGTTCGGGTCGGAGGAGCGCGAGATCATCGGGCCGGCGATTGCGGCGGCGCGTGCCGAGGGCATCGACGCCCTGGGGCCCTATGCGCCCGACACGGTGTTCATGCGGGCCCGCACCGGCGAATTCGATGCGGTGGTCGCGATGTACCACGACCAGGGCCTGATCCCGGTGAAATACCTGGGCGTCGAACAGGGCGTCAATGTGACGCTGGGGCTGCCACTGGTGCGCACCAGCCCCGACCACGGCACGGCCTTCGACATCGCAGGCCGGGGAATCGCCGATCCGGCGAGCCTGCTGGCGGCGATCCGGATGGCGCGAGCGCTATCCGCCCCGCCGCACTTCAGGGCCGCCTGAGGCTGTCGCGAATCTCGCGCAGCAACACAACGTCTTCGGGCGGGGCTGCGGGAGCCGCCTCTTCGGTGTGGCGCAGCCTGTTGATCTGCTTGACCATCATGAAGATGATGAAGGCCAGGATCACGAAGTTGACGGCGATGGTGATGAAGCTGCCATAGGCCAGCACGGGCACGCCTGCCTTCTTGAGGTCGGCCAGGTTGTTGGCGACGCCGGCCGGCGCGCTGCCGAGCACCACGAACAGGTTCGAGAAGTCGAGTCTGCCAAACACCAGGCCGACCAGCGGCATGATGATGTCGGTCACCAGCGAGTCGACGATCTTGCCGAAGGCAGCGCCGATGATCACACCGACAGCCAGGTCGATCACGTTGCCCTTGACCGCGAACTCGCGAAATTCCTTCAGCATGCTCATGGCGACGACCCTCTGTGATGGTTGCGCAAAAGTGGGCGAGTATAGGGTCGCGCGCGGGCCTGTGGCACCTGCGCGCAGAGGCTCCGTGCCGTTGAATCCGCCTCTTACGCTCCGCTACAATCCGCGGTTGACCCAAGCCCCCGCGTAGAAGATTTGAGGACCCCCATGAGTGACATCCCCGTCGGCAGCCCCAGGATCGACGCCAGCAAGCGGACATGGTTGATCGCATCCAGCTGCGCTGGCGCTGTGGGCGGCGTGGCCGTTGCCGTGCCGTTCGTGAGCACCTTTCAACCGTCGGAAAAAGCCAAGGCGGCCGGTGCGCCGGTCGAGGTCGACATCAGCGGGCTCAAGGTGGGCGAGAAGATGACGGTCGAATGGCGCGGCAAGCCGGTCTGGATCCTCAAGCGCACGCCCGCGCAGGTCGCCCAATTGCCCAAGCTCGACTCGCAACTGGCCGATCCGCAGTCGAAGCGCCACCCTGACGAATTCACGCCCAAGTACGCGCAGAACGAAAACCGCTCGATCAAGCCCGAAGTGCTGGTCGTGGTCGGCATCTGCACCCACCTCGGCTGTTCGCCGGTCGACCGGCTGCAGGCCGGCCCGCAACCCTCGCTGCCGAGCGACTGGGACGGCGGTTTCCTTTGCCCTTGCCACGGCTCGACCTTCGACCTGGCGGGTCGCGTGTTCAAGAACAAGCCTGCACCCGACAACCTGCCGGTGCCGCCGCACATGTACCTCTCCGAGACGCGCCTCCTGATCGGCGAAGACAAGAAAGCCTGAGGCACAAGAACATGGCTGAATTCAAGGAAATCTCGCCCAACGCGCCGGCCGGCGAGAAGCTGCTCAACTGGGTCGACAACCGCTTCCCGCTGACCAAGCTCTGGAACGACCAGTGGGGCAAGTACTACGCGCCGAAGAACTTCAACTTCTGGTACATCTTCGGCTCGCTCGCGATGCTGGTGCTCGTGATCCAGATCGTGACCGGCATCTTCCTCGTGATGCACTACAAGCCCGATGCGAACCAGGCGTTCGCTTCGGTCGAGTACATCATGCGTGACGTGCCCTGGGGCTGGCTGATCCGCTACATCCACTCGACCGGTGCCTCGGCCTTCTTCATCGTCGTCTACCTGCACATGTTCCGCGGACTCATGTACGGCAGCTACCGCAAGCCGCGCGAACTGATCTGGGTGTTCGGCTGTGCGATCTTCCTGTGCCTGATGGCCGAAGCCTTCATGGGCTACCTGCTGCCATGGGGCCAGATGAGCTACTGGGGCGCCCAGGTCATCGTGAACCTGTTCGCTGCGATCCCCTTCGTCGGTCCGGACCTGGCGCTGTTGATCCGCGGCGACTATGTGGTGAGCGATGCGACGCTGAACCGCTTTTTCAGCTTCCACGTGATCGCCGTGCCGCTGGTGCTGCTCGGCCTGGTGGTGGCCCACCTGATCGCCCTGCACGAAGTGGGTTCGAACAACCCCGACGGCATCGAGATCAAGGCGAACCGCGGCCCCGACGGCCATCCCGTCGACGGCATCCCTTCGCACCCGTACTACACGGTGCACGACATCTTCGGCGTGGTTGTGTTCCTGACGATCTTCTCGGCCGTGATCTTCTTCGCGCCGGAGGCAGGCGGCTACTTCCTCGAGTACAACAACTTCATTCCGGCCGATTCGCTGAAGACGCCGAACCACATCGCGCCGGTCTGGTACTTCACGCCGTTCTATTCGATGCTGCGTGCAACCACCGACGACATGGTCAACGTGTTCGCGCTGATCGTCGCGCTGGCCGCCATCCTCAATTTCGTCAAGGGCAAGTCGGGCATGGCGCTCAAGATCGCGGCCGTTGTCGTGGCGGCCATCGCGATCCTGCTGCTCAAGACCTTCGACGCCAAGTTCTGGGGCGTGGTCGTGATGGGTGGCTCGGTCATCATCCTGTTCTTCCTGCCCTGGCTGGATCACAGCCTGGTCAAGTCGATCCGGTATCGCCCGACCTGGCACAAGTATGTCTACGGCGTGTTCGTGTTCTTCTTCCTGATCCTGGGCTACCTCGGCATCCAGGCGCCGGGCGTCTGGGGCAACCTGGTGATCGGCTCGTTCGCGCTCGACATCGCACAGACCGTCTCGCAGATCGGCACGCTGCTGTACTTCGGCTTCTTCCTGCTGATGCCCTGGTGGAGCCGGCTGGGCGAATTCAAGACCGTTCCCGAGCGCGTTGTTTTCGCGGCGCACTGAGCGGGAGCACACAAGAATGAAAAAACTCATCCTCACGTTGATGACCGCGTTCGCCCTGCTCGGCGGCGCACAGGCGAGCGAAGAAGGCCTGGCCTGGGACAAGGCGCCCAACAAGACCAACGACGTTGCCTCGCTGCAGAACGGCGCAAAGCTGTTCGTCAACTACTGCCTGAACTGCCATTCGGCGGCGTTCATGCGCTACAACCGGCTGCAGGACATCGGCATCACCGAACAGCAGATCAAGGACAACCTGCTGTTCGCGACCGACAAGGTCGGCGAAACCATGAAGGCCAATATCGAGCCACGCCAGGCCAAGGAATGGTTCGGCGCCGTGCCGCCCGACCTGACGCTGGTGGCGCGCTCGCGCGCCGGCCATGGCGGCACCGGTGCCGACTATCTCTACACCTACCTGCGCACGTACTACCGCGACGACACCAAGGCCACCGGCTGGAACAACCTCGCATTCCCGAGCGTTGCCATGCCCCACGTGATGTGGGAGCTGCAGGGCGACCGTCGCCCCGTCTATGAGAAGGTCGAAGCGCATGGCCACGCGACCGAGGTGTTCAAGGGCTGGGAGCAGATCACTCCTGGTGCCATGACGCCGCTGCAGTTCGACCAGGCCGTCGGCGACCTCGTCAACTACCTCCAGTGGATGGCCGAGCCGGCGCAGAACACGCGCGTGCGCATCGGCGTCTGGGTGCTTCTTTTCCTGGCGATGGCGGTGGTCTTCGTGTGGCGCCTGAATGCGTCGTACTGGAAAGACGTCAAGTAGTTCAACGCCGATCGGGTGCGCCGCGCCCGATCCCGCAGAGTGGGTTGCAAACGCGACCCACTCTTTTTTGATTTTTAGGAGCCTTTCGCCATGATGGTTTTGTATTCAGGAACGACCTGCCCTTTCTCCCATCGTTGCCGCTTCGTGCTGTTCGAGAAGGGCATGGACTTCGAGATCCGCGACGTCGATCTCTACAACAAGCCCGAAGACATCAGCGTGATGAACCCGTACGGCCAGGTGCCGATCCTGGTCGAGCGCGACCTGATCCTGTACGAGTCGAACATCATCAACGAGTACATCGACGAGCGCTTCCCGCATCCGCAACTGATGCCCGGCGACCCGGTCGATCGCGCCCGCGTGCGCCTGTTCCTGCTCAACTTCGAGAAGGAACTGTTCGTGCACGTGTCGACGCTCGAGAACCGCACGGCCAAGGGCAACGAGAAGGCGCTCGAAAAGGCACGTGCGCACATCCGCGACCGCCTCACGCAGCTCGCCCCCGTGTTCCTCAAGAACAAGTACATGCTGGGCGACAACTTCTCGATGCTCGACGTGGCGATCGCGCCGCTGCTCTGGCGTCTCGACTACTACGGTATCGACCTCAGCAAGAACGCTGCGCCGCTGCTCAAGTACGCCGAGCGCATTTTCTCGCGCCCGGCCTACATCGAGGCACTGACGCCGTCCGAAAAGGTCATGCGCAAATAATAGGCTCGCCCCCCCCAGGCTTCGCGCACTTCGTGTCGCTTCGCCAACCCCCTACCCGGGGGCAACACCTGCGGCCCGGCGGAGCCGGTTCCGCGGTGTTTTGCGAAGAGGCAGAGGCTGTTTCGGGCCACAGTGTTGCGACTGCACGGTACTAACTTTCATGATCAACGCGCTCGAGTCGTCTTCCACTCGCCCGTACCTCATCCGGGCGCTGTATGAATGGTGCACGGACAACGGGTTCACGCCCTATGTCGCGGTGCAGGTCGACGACACCGTCCAGGTGCCACGCGAGTACGTGAAGAACGGCGAGATCGTGCTGAACATCAGCTTCGATGCGACCAGTTCGCTCAAGCTCGGCAACGATTTCATCGAGTTCAAGGCACGGTTTGCCGGCACGGCGCGCGAGATCAGCGTGCCGGTCGGTCGCGTGATTGCGATCTACGCGCGCGAGAACGGGCAGGGCATGGCGTTTCCCGCGCCGGCACCGGCCGAAGGCGCGACGGCGGCGGCACAGCCAGCCCTTGCCGGCCCCACACGCTCGCCGCTGCGCGATGCTTCACGCGGTACCGAGGGCGACGCGGGCAAGGTGGTGCACCTGGTCTCCGATGAGGGCGCCGAGGCGCCAGCCGAGCCCGTTGATCCGGGCGAGGAACCGCCGCGGCCACCGGCCGGCGGCGGCTCGCGCCCCGCGCTCAAGCGCATCAAGTAGGCCGCCGCCCCTTGGGGCCAGCCCGCTAAAATTCATATCCACGCCGCTTTAGCTCAGTTGGTAGAGCAACCGCCTTGTAAGCGGTAGGTCGTCAGTTCGATTCCGACAAGCGGCACCATCTTCTCTTCGCTCAACGCCGCGTCTGCACCTTGATGCGGATCGTCGCGCCCTCCCAACCCTTGCTGCGCAGCCGGGCCTGTAGCGCCGGTAGCAACTGGCGCAGTTTGGCGGCTGCTGCGCTGCCCTGCACCAGCAGGCACCACACCTCGCCTTCGACCGGCCCGGCCTGGATCGCACCACGCATGTCCGGCGGAACGCCTTCGAGCACAACGCGCAGCCGCTCATTGGTGTCGCGCACACGGGCGGCCAGGCTGGCCAGGGTGGGCGAGCCCTCGGTCGCCTGTTGCAGCGTGACGGGGTTGAATCGACGGTTCATGGAGGGCAATCGGAGCGGATCAAGACGGCTAAAATCTGCGGTTTGCCGGCGTTCGCGCCAGCGGGGCCTCGCCTGCATTCTTGCGATTCTTGCAAACGCGCAAAGCGCGCCCACCTGCATTCACCATATCTTAGGATTTCGGTCGCAGTGCCTGAACCTGTCAGGCGCCCGTCGATCCTCCACTCATGGCCACCAACTTTCTCACCCAACTTTTCGGCAGTCGCAACGACCGTCTTCTCAAGCAGTATCGCAAGACGGTAGATCGCATCAGTGCCCTCGAGCCTGTGTTCGAGAAACTAGACGAAGCGGCGCTGAAAGCCAAGACCCAGGAGTTCAAGGATCGCCTCGGACGCGGCGAGTCGCTCGACGACCTGCTGCCCGAAGCCTTCGCCGTGGTGCGCGAAGGCTCCAAGCGCATCATGAAGATGCGCCACTTCGATGTGCAGCTGCTGGGTGGCATGGCGCTGCACAACGGCAAGATCTCGGAGATGCGGACGGGTGAAGGCAAGACGCTCACCGCGACGCTTTCGGTCTACCTGAATGCCCTTTCGGGCAAGGGCGTCCATGTGGTCACGGTGAACGACTACCTGGCCAGCCGCGATGCGAAGTGGATGGGCCGGCTCTACAACTACCTGGGCCTGACCGTCGGCATCAACCTGCCGAACATGCCGCGTGAGGCCAAGCAGGAGGCCTACCGTTGCGACATCACCTACGGCACCAACAACGAGTACGGCTTCGACTACCTGCGCGACAACATGGTGTACGAGACGCAGGATCGGGTGCAGCGCGGGCTCAACTATGCGATCGTCGACGAGGTGGATTCGATCCTGATCGACGAGGCGCGCACGCCGCTGATCATCAGCGGCCAGGCCGAAGACCACACCGAGACTTACCTCGCCATCAACAAGGTGGTGCCGCTGCTGAAAAAGCAGGAGGGCGAAGCCGACCCGCGCACTGGCGAGGGCGTCGTCACGCCGGGCGACTTCACGGTCGACGAGAAAACGCACCAGGTGTTCCTGACCGAAGACGGCCACGAGAAGGCCGAGCAGATTCTGTCGGACTTCAAGCTGCTGCCCGAAGGTGCGTCGCTCTACGACCCGGCCAACATCACGCTGATGCACCACCTGAATGCGGCACTGCGCGCACGCCATCTCTACCACCGCGACCAGCACTATGTGGTGCAAGAGGGCGAGGTGATCATCGTCGACGAATTCACCGGGCGCCTCATGAGCGGACGGCGCTGGAGCGACGGTCTGCACCAGGCGGTCGAAGCCAAGGAAGGCGTCGAGATCCAGGCCGAAAACCAGACGCTCGCCTCGATCACGTTCCAGAACTACTTCCGGTTGTACGCCAAGCTGTCGGGTATGACCGGCACGGCCGACACCGAGGCCTACGAATTCCAGGAAATCTACGGGCTCGAGACCGTCATCATCCCGCCCAACCGGATCAGCAAGCGCGACGACCAGCTGGATCGGGTCTACAAGACCACGCGCGAGAAGTACCAGGCGGCGATCGAAGACATCCGCGAATGCTACGAGCGCGGCCAGCCGGTGCTGGTCGGCACCTCGTCGATCGAGAACTCCGAGATCATCGACGGCCTGCTGAACGAGGCCGGCCTGCCGCATCAGGTGCTGAATGCCAAGCAGCACGCACGCGAGGCCGACATCGTGGCCCAGGCCGGTCGGCCGAAGATGATCACCATCGCGACCAACATGGCCGGCCGCGGCACCGACATCGTGCTGGGCGGCAATGTCGAGAAGATGATCGAGGCGCTCGAGGCCAATCCCGAAGTCGACGAGGCGGCACGCGAAGCCGAGGCCGCGCGACTGCGCACCGATTGGGCGAAGGAACACGAGTTCGTGACGGCGCAGGGCGGCCTGCGCATCATCGCCACCGAGCGCCACGAATCGCGCCGTATCGACAACCAGCTGCGTGGCCGTTCAGGCCGCCAGGGCGACAACGGCTCCTCGCGCTTCTACCTGAGCCTGGACGACCCGCTGATGCGCATCTTCGCGGGCGACCGCGTCAAGGCGATCATGGAGCGGCTCAAGATGCCGGACGGCGAGGCGATCGAAGCCGGCATCGTCACGCGGAGCATCGAAAGCGCGCAGCGCAAGGTCGAGGCGCGCAACTTCGACGTGCGCAAGCAATTGCTCGAGTACGACGACGTGAGCAACGACCAGCGCAAGGTGATCTACCAGCAGCGCAACGATATCCTCGACGCGGCCGATCTCGGTGCGCAGATCGCGGCGCTGCGCGAAGGCTGCTTCATGGATCTGGTGCGCCAGTACGTGCCGGCCGAATCGGTTGAAGAACAGTGGGATCTGCCGGGACTCGAGAAGGTGCTGGCCAGCGACTGGGGCCTTGAGTTGCCGCTGGTCAAGGACGTCGAGAGCGCGACCGCGGTGTCGGACGATGACATCGTCGACAAGGTGGTTGCGGCTGCCAATGCGGCCTTTGCGGCCAAGGTCGAGCTGATCGGGCCGGAGAACTTCACCCAGTTCGAGCGCATGGTGCTGCTGCAGAGCATCGACACGCACTGGCGCGAGCACCTGTCTTCGCTCGACTACTTGCGCCAGGGCATTCACCTGCGCGGCTATGCGCAGAAACAGCCCAAGCAGGAATACAAGCGCGAGGCGTTCGAGCTGTTCGGCCAGTTGCTCGATTCGGTCAAGAACGAGGTCACGCGCCAGCTCATGACGGTGCGCGTGCAGTCGAGCGAACAGCTCGACGAGGCGGCCGAAGCCATGGAGAACCGTGCCGATGCGATCTCGAACATCACCTACACCGCGCCGACCGAAACCGGCGAGGCCGAAACCCGCGTCGACGAGGAGAGCCTGCGCCGCGCAGCGGTCGGCGGCGGCCTGAGCGTCGGTGCCGCCGCGTTCGCGCGGGTCGGCCGCAACGATCCCTGCCCCTGCGGCAGCGGCAAGAAATTCAAGCACTGCCACGGCAAGCTGTCCTGACTCGAGCGAGAAACCTCATCCATGCCCGTCAATCTCACTGCCCCTGATCCTGCCGCGCTGTTCGCGGTGCCCGGCGTGCGCATCGGCGTGGCCGAAGCCGGCGTGCGCAAAGCCAATCGCAAGGACTTGACGGTCGTGCTGATCGATGAAGGCGCAGCGGTCGGCGGCGTGTTCACGCAGAACCGTTTCTGTGCGGCGCCGGTGCAGGTCTGCCGCGAGCATCTGGCAAAGAACTACGGCATTCGCGCGATGCTGATCAACACCGGGAACGCGAACGCCGGTACCGGCCAGGACGGGCTGGCGCGTACGCACCAGACCTGCGTGGCACTGGCGCGTGAGCTGGAAATTGCACCCGAACAGATCCTGCCGTTTTCGACCGGCGTGATCATGGAGCCGCTGCCAGTCGATCGCATCGAAGCGGGTTTGCCCGCTGCGCTGGCCGATGCAGCGCCCGACCACTGGGCGCGCGCGGCCGAAGGCATCATGACCACCGACACGGTGCCCAAGGCTTTCAGCCAGCGCGTGCAGGTTGGCGGCGCGACGGTCACCGTCACCGGCATCAGCAAGGGGGCCGGCATGATCCGGCCCAACATGGCGACCATGCTCGGCTTCATGGCGACCGATGCGAAAATCGACGCGGCCCTGATCCATCCCCTTGCCAAGGCGTTGGCCGATGCCTCGTTCAACCGCGTGACGATCGATGGTGACACCTCGACCAACGATTCGTTCGTCGTCATCGCCACGCAGAAAGCTGCGCACGCCCCTATCACCTCGCTCGATTCGGCCGACGGTCGCGCACTGCTCGAAGCGATGCGCAATGTCGCGCGCCTGCTTGCGCAGGCCATCGTGCGCGACGGCGAAGGCGCCACCAAGTTCATCACGATCCGCGTCGAAGGCGGGCGCAACGCGGCCGAGTGCCGCCAGGTCGCCTATGCGGTCGCGCATTCGCCGCTGGTCAAGACCGCATTCTTCGCGAGCGACCCGAACCTCGGACGCATCCTGGCCGCGGTCGGCTATGCGGGCATCGACGATCTCGACCAGACCGGCATCGACCTGTATCTCGACGACGTGCATGTGGCCGTGAAGGGTGGGCGCAATCCCTCGTACCGCGAGGAAGACGGGCAGCGCGTGATGAAGCAGAGCGAGATCTCGGTGCGCATCGGCCTCGGCCGCGGCGAGGCGAGCGACACCGTGTGGACGTGCGACTTGAGCCACGACTACGTGTCGATCAATGCCGACTACAGGTCATGAATGAAAAGTTTGAGAGGTTGATCGAGCGGGCCGAGCAACTTATCACCCGCATCGAATCGGTGCTGCCACAGCCGCTTTCGGCGCCGGCCGACTGGGACGCGTCGATCGCCTGGCGCTACCGCCGGCGCAGCACCGGCCATGGCGTGCTGGAGCCGGTGCGGCATGTGGCGGCGATGGCGCTCGACGACCTGAAGGAAATCGACCTCCAGAAGGAAAAGATTGCTCGCAACACGCGCCAGTTCGTCGAGGGCAAGCCGGCCAACAACGTGCTGCTCACGGGCGCGCGCGGCACCGGCAAGTCGTCGCTGATCCGGGCCTGCCTGCAGACCTATGCGCCGCAGGGCTTGCGGCTGATCGAGGTCGACAAGGCCGAACTGACCGACCTGCCCGACATCGTGGACGTTGTATCCGGTCGCCCGGAGAAGTTCATCGTGTTCAGCGACGACCTGAGTTTCGACGAGGGTGAGCCGGGCTACAAGGCGCTCAAGTCGATCCTTGACGGGTCGATCGCGGCCTCGACTGCCAACGTGCTGATCTACGCAACCAGCAACCGCCGCCACCTGCTCCCCGAGTACATGAAGGACAACCTCACGTACAAGCACACGGATGACGGCGAGGTGCATCCGGGTGAGGTCATCGAAGAAAAGATTTCACTGTCGGAGCGCTTTGGCCTTTGGGTCAGCTTCTATCCGTTCAGCCAGAACGAATACCTCGCGATCGTGGCGCAATGGCTTTCGTCGTTCGGCGTGACCGCCGCGGCGATCGAGGCGGCGCGCGCAGACGCGCTGGTCTGGGCGCTGGAACGCGGCTCGCGCAGCGGCCGCGTGGCCTACCAGTTCGCGCGCGACTACGCCGGGCGGGCAGCGGCATGAATGCGCCGCGTCAGCACACCGAAGTCGCGGTCGGCGTGTTGCTGCGCGACGATGGCGCATTGCTGCTGTCGACCCGGCCCGAGGGCAAGGCCTATGCCGGCTATTGGGAGTTTCCGGGCGGCAAGATCGAGGCGGGTGAATCGGTGGAGCAGGCGCTGCGGCGCGAGTTGCAGGAAGAACTAGGCATCACGATCGCAGGCGCCGAAGCCTGGAAGGTCACCGAGCACGACTATCCGCACGCGCTGGTGCGGTTGCACTGGTGCAAGGTGCGCGACTGGTGCGGCGAGTTCGAGATGCGCGAAGGCCAGCAGATGTGCTGGCAGCAATTGCCGCTCGACGTGACGCCGGTGCTGCCGGGCGCGCTTCCCGTGCTGGACTGGTTGGCACAGGAACGCGGTCTGTAGAACCGGGCTTGCTACTGCAGTCTGGGATCGCCGAGCGGCTCGTCGTCTGGTGGTGCGTCGGCCGCCACGCGGAACGATTCGCTGGCCCAGGCGCCGAGGTCGATGCCCTTGCAGCGGGCGCTGCAAAACGGACGGTAGGGGTTGCGTGGCGCGTAGTAGCTGTCTTCGCCACAGGCGGGGCAGCGAACGATGCGTTCGCCGAAGTTCGCTTCGCCGCTCATGCGCAGAGGGTCAGTTCAAAGGGCGTGTCTTCGCTGCTCTGATGCAGCCGGTCATCCGCTTCCTGCCGCATCAGCCGCACCGACACCATCAGGCGGTTGCCGCTGATCTCGGGCACGAGGCCGAACGCGGGGTCGATCCGCAGGCGCAGCAACTGGAAGCTGCGGCCCTGCGGCAGCGTTTGCTGGAACTGGCCGGCGCTGGCCATCACCTTGTAGGGCACGTCGGCATCGCGCAGCAGCTTCAGCAGCAGGTAGATCGATTCGGCCAGCGGCGCGAGCGTGGCTGACCAGCGTTCGAGGTCGGCGCGCCGCGCCGAGGACTTGTGGTGCTGCCAGCTGAAATAAGCCGGCAGATCGAACTCGCAGGTGCCGCCCGGAATGCCAGCACGGCTGCGGATGCTCATCAGCCACTCATTTTCCGTAAGCGCCTGCCCGGCCTTGCCCGGCACCGTGTTGAGCGTCGCAAAGTTGCGCTCGAGTTGCGCCACCACCTGGTCGAGCACGGCTTCGGAAATTGCGGGGTTGCCGCGGTAGCTGTTGAAGACGTTCTTATGCTTGTCGAGGTCGCGCAGCACATCGGCCTTGAGGTCGGCACGCGCCGCCACATCCATGACCTCGAAGATCGTGATCAGGGCGTAGTGGTGCGACAGCGCCGAGTCGGCCGGCACCAGTTCGCCCAGGCGGCGAAAGAGATGTTCGAGCCGGAGGTAGGTCCGGATGCGTTCGTTGAAAGGGTACTCGTAGAGGATCACGCGTCGGCTTTCAGTCGATCGATCATAGCCCGAAGGTACGCATGCGCCGTGTTCAAGGCTATACCGCCCGTCACGTCACACGGCGTTACGGCGATCGGGCGGGCGGTGTGGGCAACTTTTCGCGTACCGCGGCGAGCATGCGCTGGCCCAGAATGCGTTGCCCGTGCATCGACAGATGGGTGTCGTTCGGGAAGTAGAGATCCTGCACTTTCATGCGGTTCTCGGCCGTCATCGCGTACAGGTCGGGGCCGAGGCGGGCGGCGCGGAAGGCGTCCATGAACGCCTTCGAATGGTTTGGATCCAGGTAGGTGGTGGTCTTGTCGGGAATCACCATCCAGATGAACGGGATCGTGACATGGCCGGCATTGAACCGCGTCATGCGTTCGAAGTCCTGCAGATCGAGTTCGCCGTTCTTCACGTCCTCGTCGAAGAAAAGCGCTTTGTCGCACAGCCGGTGGCTGAACTGCGCGCAGCCATCGGGCACGACGCGCACCTGGGTTTCGTCGAACACCGCATCACCCGGCGACTGCTTCGCGCGACGCGTGTGATCCCAAGTGATGAGGCCACTGATCAGCGTGGCGCCCGCGTTGAATTCAAACGCAGGCGTGTGCGAAAGCGCAGGGAGCAACGGTGTCGGCCTCGACGCAAAAGGCTTGCTCATCTGGGCGCATGCCGTGCTCTTCCTCAAGCGCTCCTTCAGCAGCCGCTCTACGCTTTCGAAGATCACCAGCTTGCCGCGGAAGCCCGCGCGCTGAAGCCATGCCTGCAGGTCGCCGCACATGGTTTCGCTGTACTGGCCCCAATAGATGGTGGTGACCTTGTAGCCAGCCTGAACCAGATCCGACTGCCACATGTAGGTCATCGAGAAGCTGTCGCCGATTACTACGATATCGGCCTGGTCGATCGGCACGGCGCGCAAGGCGGCCTCGGGAGGGAAGGGCGGGGGCTGGCGGCGCCAGCCGAACTCGTGATCCGACACGCGCCCGATGCGCGAGAGGTCCCCGTACGGCACCGGCGTGAAAAGCGTCACGAGCAGCATCGCGACAACCACGGCGAAGCCTGCCAGGAAGATCCGGAGCCAGAGTTTGGCGGGCGTCATGTCAGAACTGGAAGTAGAGGAACGGGCTGTACGAACCGAGCTGGGACACGCAGAACCCGAACAGCACAGCAGTGGCCAGCGCAATCACGGCGGTGGCCGTCCAGGCCATCCTGGGCTGGCCAGCCAGCAAAGCCGGCTGCGGCACCCAGCGCTCGAGCGAAATCGTCGGCGGCAGCGCCAGGCAGATGAAAAGGCCCACCAGCAGCGTGTGGAAGAACTCGGGCTTGCGATAGGGCACGGCAAACTCGCCGAAGGCCGAAGTCGGCGCGCCGTGAAAACCCAGCATGCCCTTGTAGATTTCGAGGGCCGCGCTGACGCTCTCGGCCCGAAAAACGACCCAGGCGATCATCACGCACAGGAAGGTCAGCGCCCAGCCAGCCACCCGCGCGAGCCGGCCTGGTGTGGCGTTGCGGCGCACCTTTGCGGTCCAGAGGTGGTTGATCATGAGGAAGGTGCCGTGCAGCGCGCCCCAGATCACGAAGGTCCATGCCGCGCCGTGCCACAGGCCGCCCAGCAGCATCGTCAGGAACAGGTTGATGTAGCGCCGCGCCTCGCCCTTGCGATTGCCACCCAGCGGCACGTAGAGGTAGTCGCGCAGGAAGGTGGACAGCGAGATGTGCCAGCGACGCCAGAACTCGATGATGTTGGTCGACTTGTAGGGCGAGTTGAAGTTGAGCGGCAGCCGCACGCCCAGGCACAGCGACAGGCCCACCGCCATGTCGGAGTAACCCGAGAAGTCGAAGTAGATCTGCAGCGTATAGGCCAGCACGCCGAACCATGCCGTGTAGAGCGAGGGCAGGGTGCCGTTGTGCACCCCGGTGAACATCAGGTCGGCGTACTGCCCCATCTTGTCGGCGATGAGGAGTTTCTTGGCGAGGCCGAAGGTGAAGATGGCAAGGCCCAGCGCCACCTTGTTGGCGTCGACGCGGTAAGTCGATGGATTGGCGAACTGCGGCATCATCTGCGCGTGATGCAGCACCGGCCCGGCGATCAGGTGCGGGAAGTAGGTGACGAACAGCGCGTAGTGCACGAAGCTGCGCTCATGCACCTTGCCTTGCCAGCAGTCGACCAGAAATGCGATCTGGGTAAAGGTGTAGAACGAGATGCCGATCGGCAGCGCGATGTGCAGCATCGACAGCGGCGTGGCTCCCGCCGCCGTCAGGCCGTCGTTGACGTTGGCGATGAAGAAGTTGGCGTACTTGAAGACGCCCAGGATCACCAGGTCGACCGTGAGCGCGAACACCAGCATGCGTTTGCGCTGCTGGTCGGTGCGCCCCGGCGCAGGCGTGAGCCGCAGGCCAGCCCAGTAGTTGAAGCAGATCGACGCGAGCAGCAGCGGCATCGCCTCGACGCTCCACCAGCCGTAGAAGAACAACGAAGCCAGCGCCAGAAATCCGGCCGCAGCGCGAGCGTTGCGCTTCCCGATCAGGAAGAACCCGATCAGCACGATCGGGAAGTAGGCGAAGATGAACGCGTAGGAATTGAAAAGCATCGAATCGGGGGCGTTGCCGGTGGGCCCGTGGGCGCGTCTCTTTGACTGTGCTTTTGGTGGCAGACGCTGCGCCGGGCAACTGTCGATTATCGCGTGCCCGCGGCAGCCCACTCCAACCACAGAGTCTTGACCTCGGCAGCGAGTTCCGCCAGCGTCAGACCGTCATTGAAAATGACCGCATCCGCGGCAGCTCGGCGTGCCGTGCGCGAGGCCTGCTGTGCGATCACCGCGTGCACCGCTTCGGCCGACCAGCCGGAACGCGCCATGACACGCTGCAGCTGGGTGGCTTCGCAGGCGTCCACCACCAGCACGCGGTCGACCCGGGCGCGCCACCGGCCCGATTCGACCAGCAACGGAACATCGAACACCACGACACGACCCTGCGCCGCCTTGGCCTCGCGCTCGCAGGCAGCGCCGATCAACGGATGCAGGATGGCCTCGAGCTGTCGTTTGGCCGTCGGGTTGCTGAACACGATGTCGCGCATGCGCGGGCGATCCAGGCCGCCATCCGCGCCGACGACCCCGAGGCCGAACAGCGCCTCAATCGGTGCCATCGCCTCGCCCTTTGGCAGGGTCAGCGACCGGGCGATGGCGTCGGTATCGACCAGCGCCGCGCCCTGTTCGACCAGCAGCGCCGCCACCGTGCTCTTGCCGCTGCCGATGCCGCCTGTCAGGCCGATGCGCTGCATGCCGCGGGCAACTCAATGCATGCCGAACGGAAACGCAAACGGCACAAGTTGCCGAACCGTCTCCGGCCCGATCACGAAACAGACGATACCGGTGCCCGCGAGGCAAGGGCCGAAGGAGAACGGGATGTCCTTGTGCGCCAGTTTGCCGATGTAGAGCAGCGTCAGCCCGAGCACCGCGCCGACCAGTGACGACACGAGCACGATGGCCAGCAGGTAGTCGGCGCCGAGCCACGCACCAAGCGCTGCCAGCAGCTTGAAATCGCCGTACCCCATACCTTCCTTGCCGGTGGCAAGGCGGTAGGCGTGGTACACCCCCCAGAGGCTCAGATAGCCGCCGACCGCACCCCAGACGGCCGAACTCAACGGCACGCCCGTCCACCCCAGCGCGGCGCCGATCAGCCCGAGCCACAGCAAGGCGTAGTTGAGCGGATCGGGCAGCAATTGGGTGTCCAGATCGATCAGGAACTGGCACACCAGCAAGGCCACGAATGCGGCCCAGAGGGCGCCCACCGGGCTGATGCCGAAGCGGTGGCCGGCCAGCGCGAACAGCGCCGCGACGGTGAGTTCGACCAGCGGGTAGCGGATGCTGATGGGCGCCTTGCAGGCCGAACACTTGCCACGCAGGAAGACGTAGCTGAGTACCGGGATATTCCGGTACCAGGCGATCGGAACCCCGCATGCGCCGCAGCGCGAACGGGGCTTGGAAAGACTCAGGGGCGGCAGGCTTTCAAGCTGCGCGGCCGCGGCGGCGGCGGCCGCCTCCAAGGCGGGTGGCGCGGCAGACTTGTTGCCGAACACCATCGTCCACAGGCTCGGGCCTTCGGTCGACGGCGTCAAACTGGAAACCGAATCAGTGAGCCAGTCGCGGTAGATCATGGCCGGCGTCCGGTAGATCACCACATTGAGAAAGCTGCCGATCAATAGCCCCAGCACGCCGGCCAGTGCGGCGGCGATTTCCGCCGACACCCACATCAGACGACCTGGCCGAGCTTGAAGATGGGCAGGTACATCGACACCACGATGCCGCCGATGATGACGCCGAGGAACACGATGATGATGGGCTCCATGAGGCTCGACAGACCCGCCACCATGTCGTCCACTTCGGACTCGTAGAAGTCCGCCGCCTTGCCGAGCATGTGGTCGATCGAGCCGGACTCTTCACCGATCGCCGTCATCTGCAACACCATCGACGGAAACAGATTGGCGTTGGTCATGGCGGACGTCAGGCTGGTGCCGGTCGAGACTTCCTGCTGGATCTTGGTCGTGGCATCGGCATAGACCGAATTGCCCGACGCGCCACCCACCGAATCGAGCGCTTCGACCAGCGGCACGCCGGCCGCAAACATGGTGGCCAGCGTGCGCGTCCAGCGCGCGATGCAGGATTTGTCGATCAGCGTGCCGAAGATCGGCAGCTTGAGCAGCAGCCGATCCATCACCCGCTGAACCTTTTCGTTGCGCTTCCATGCTTGCAGGAAGAAATAGATCCCGCCACCGATCACCCCGAAGATCAGCCACCAGTACGAGACGAAGAACTCGCTGATGGCCATCACGATGAGGGTGGGTGCCGGCAGGTCGGCACCGAACGAGCTGAACACCGACTTGAACGCCGGAATCACGAAGATCATGATGATCGCGACCACCACGAAGGCGACCACCACCACCGAGGCCGGGTACATCAAGGCCGACTTGATCTTGGACTTGATCGCCTCGGTCTTCTCCATGTAAGTGGCCAGCCGATCCAGCAGTTCTTCCAGGATACCGGCCGCTTCGCCCGCCTCGACCAGGTTGCAGTACAGGTTGTCGAAGTACTTGGGAAACTTGCGGAACGCCGCAGACAGCGATGTACCGGTTTCGACGTCGCCCCGGATGTCGTTCAACAGCTTGGCGACGCTCGGATTGGCATTGCCGCGGCCGACGATGTCGAAAGCCTGCAGCAGCGGCACACCGGCTTTCATCATGGTGGCGAGCTGGCGCGTGAAGATGGCGATGTCCTTCGGCTTGATCGACTTGCCGGCGCGCATCTTCCGTTTCTTGATCTTGGTCGGAAGCACGCCCTGACGCCGAAGGGACGCTTGCACCTGGTTTTCGCCGACCGCGCGCATCTCGCCGCGTACCTGCTTGCCGTTGCGATCCCTGCCTTCCCATTCGAAGACGGTTTCCTTGATGTTCCGAGTGGATGTTGCGGTTGCCATACGATCCTTGTGCGCCGTGTGTTACTCGTTGGTGCACGCCACCACTTCTTCAAGTGATGTCAGCCCCTGCATGACCTTTTTGAGACCCGATTGGCGCAGCGAGCGCACGCCCTCGGCTTCGGACTGGCGCGCAATGTCGAGCGCGCTGCCGTCACGCAGGATGATTTGCTGGATCTCTTCCGTGATCGGCATCACCTGGTAGATGCCGACGCGTCCTTTGTAGCCGCCATTGCAGGCCGAGCAGCCGACCGCACGGTAGGGCTTCCACGAGCCGTCGAGCTGATTTTCGCGGAACCCGGCATCGAGCAACGCTTCGCGCGGCACCTCGTGCGGCTCGCGGCATACCGTGCACAGGCGGCGTGCGAGGCGCTGGGCGGTGATCAGGATCACGCTGGACGCGATGTTGAACGGCGCGATGCCCATGTTGCGCATCCGCGTCAGCGTGGTCGGCGCGTCGTTGGTGTGCAGTGTCGACAGCACAAGGTGACCCGTTTGCGCGGCCTTGATCGAAATGTCCGCAGTCTCGAGGTCGCGGATTTCACCGACCATGATGATGTCAGGATCCTGCCGCAGGAACGCACGCAAGGCGGTGGCGAAGGTGAGGCCGGCCTTTTCGTTGACGTTGACCTGGTTGACGCCGGGCAAGTTGATTTCCGACGGGTCTTCGGCCGTGGCGATGTTCACGCCGGGCTTGTTCAGCAGGTTCAGGCAGGTGTAGAGGGAAACTGTCTTGCCCGAACCGGTCGGGCCCGTGACCAGCACCATGCCGTAGGGGCGGCCGATCGCATTGAGCAGCCGTTCCTTTTCGTCCGCGTCGTAGCCGAGCGCGTCGATGCCGAGACGGGCGCTGCTCGGATCCAGAATCCGGATCACGATCTTTTCGCCGAACAACGTCGGCAGGGTGCTGACCCGAAAATCGATCACGCGATCCGCCCCGATCTTGAGCTTCATGCGACCGTCTTGCGGAATGCGCTTCTCGGAGATGTCGAGACGCGAAATCACCTTGATGCGCGACGCCAGCTTGTCCTTGATCACCACCGGCGGACTGGCGATCTCGCGCAGTTCGCCGTCCACCCGAAAGCGAACCCGGTACTGGTGCTCGTAGGGCTCGAAGTGAATGTCGGATGCGCGCATGCTGAAGGCATCGAGCAGCATCTTGTGCAGGAAGCGAACGACCGGCGCATCTTCGACCTCGGCCACCGCCTGCTCGTTCGCATCGCTCGAACTGTCGATGGCATCATCGAACTCGAACTCGGCACCGACGATGTTGTCAATGGTCTCGGCCGCGCTGACCGCGGCCGCTTCGACCATGCGCGAGAGCTTGTCGTACTCGGCAATGACCCAGTCGACGCCCATCTGCGATGCGAACTTGATCTTTTCTGCCGCCTGCTGATCCGATGGATCCGCCGTGGCAACGATCAAGCGGTTGCTGCGCTTGCTGAGGACGACGATTCGATAGGCCTGACACAGCTTTGCATCGAGCAGGTCTTTGGGCAGGCGCTGCTGGTCGATCGCATCGAGGTCGAGCAGCGGCGCCCCGAAAGCGCTTGAAAGGGTGTGGGCCAGATCGGCGGCCGACACGGCGCCGGTGCCGGTCAGTTCCGCAATGAAGCTCGAACGGCTCGATTGCGACTTCTGGTAGATCTCTTCAGCTGTTTTCGACGCCAGCTTGCCGGCCGAGATCAGCGCACGCGCGAGTCCCGGAAGCGCGATCGGCGAATTTTCTTTGAGAAGAGGTTCGGCAGCGGCCATTCAAAGAATGTAAAAGACGTGAAAAAGTGATTCACGATCATCGCTGATCGACCTCATGCTGTAAATCGCGGCCATGCAACAGTCCGCGTAGCATTTGGCATTACAACTATGAAAGGCTGGTCGGGGTGAGAGGATTCGAACCTCCGGCCTCTACGTCCCGAACGTAGCGCTCTACCAGGCTAAGCTACACCCCGATGGTTGCAGTAAAAGAGAAACGACCTTCGAAGAACTTAGGTGCGGCGCTCAAGCAACTGAGCCGCTAATTGTAGCAAACCTTGTGAGTACGAATTGGCGGGCAGACCGTGCAAAGCATCGATTGCGCGTTGTGCTTCCGCTGCTGCGGCTGCGCGCGTGGCGTCGAGCGCACCAGTGCGCTGCACAATCGCAACGATGGCCGCGAGCTGTGATGTGTCGCCAGCCTCGATGGCGCTGCGGATCAGGGCACTGTCTGCCGGCTCGGCCCGTTGCATCGCAAGTATGAGCGGAAGCGTCGTTTTGCCTTCGCGCAGGTCGTCGCCGAGATTCTTGCCGGTTTCATTGGCGTCGCCGGCATAGTCGAGAACGTCGTCGATCACCTGGAATGCCGTTCCGAGCGCCTGGCCATAAGTGGCGCATGCCTCCTCGACGGTCGGCGGGCTGCCCGCCAGGACGGCGGCCAGGCGCGTGCTGGCTTCGAACAGCTTGGCCGTCTTGGAGCGGATCACGCGCAGATAGGCAGCTTCGTCGAGCGTGGCATCGTGCATGTTCATCAACTGCAGGACTTCACCTTCGGCGATGACGTTGGTGGCTTCGGCCAGGATCTGCATCACGCGCATGTTGTCGGCGTCCAGCATCATCTGGAACGCACGCGAGTACAGAAAGTCTCCGACCAGCACGCTCGCGGGGTTGCCGAAGGACTCGTTGGCCGTCGCGCGGCCACGGCGCAGGGTCGATTCGTCGACCACATCGTCGTGCAGCAGGGTGGCGGTATGGATGAATTCGACCACCGCGGCCAGATTGAAGCGTTGCGCGTCCGTGCAGCCGAGTGCGCCGCTCATCAAGAGCAGGAGGGCTGGGCGCAGACGCTTGCCGCCGGCCGAAATGATGTAGCGGGACACTTCGCTCACGAGCGGAACGCCGGTGTCGAGACGCGTCGCAATCACGCGGTCGACCTGCTCCATGTCGGCAGCGACCAGGCCGAGCGCGGTGGCGGTGGGGGATTGTGAGGGGGGAGCTGACAAAGCGGAAGCGTCGGATGCCGCGACAGAAAAGAGGGCCGGCCAGAGCGGCCGGGACGCCGCGATTATAGGGAGCAGCCCATGCGCTTTCGGCTTGGCAGGCTGGCCGGTGCCTGGGGCGGCGCAAAGCGGGCTATAATCTTGGGCTCTGCGGAAATCCGTCCGTAGAGCCATCTTATTCAAGAGGTCAACATGTACGCGGTCATAAAAACCGGCGGCAAGCAGTATCGCGTTGCTTCCGGCGAAAAAATTAAAGTAGAACAGATTGCTGCGGACGTAGGCCAGGAAATCGTGTTCGATCAGGTTCTTGCAGTCGGCAACGGCTCCGAGATCAAGGTTGGCACGCCCCTGGTGTCCGGCGCATCCGTCACGGTGACAGTCCTGTCACACGGCCTGCACGACAAAGTGCACATCTTCAAGATGCGCCGTCGCAAGCACTATCAGAAACGTCAAGGCCATCGCCAGCAGTTCACCGAACTGCAAATCGGCGCGATCGCTGCTTAAGGAGCGGACACCATGGCACAGAAAAAAGGCGGCGGCTCAACGCGAAACGGGCGCGATTCCAAGCCCAAGATGCTCGGCGTGAAAGCATTCGGCGGCGAACTGATCAGCGCAGGCTCGATCATCGTGCGCCAGCGCGGCACCCAGTTCCACCCCGGCGTGAACGTCGGCGTGGGCAAGGATCACACGCTGTTTGCCTTGGTCGACGGCCACGTGTCGTTTGCCATCAAGGGCGCGCTCAGCAAGCACACGGTCAACGTGACTCCGGCTGCCACCCAAGCCTGATCAGTCACTTCGATCTGCTCGAAGCCCCGCTCGTCGGGGCTTTTTCATTTGTAAACTGGACATCCCATGAAGTTCGTTGACGAAGCCTTCATCGACATCGCCGCCGGCGATGGCGGCAACGGCTGCGTGTCGTTCCGCCATGAGAAGTACAAGGAATTCGGTGGCCCCAACGGCGGCGACGGCGGCCGTGGTGGTCACGTATTCGCAGTGGCCGATCCCAATCTCAACACGCTGGTCGACTTCCGCTTCTCGCGCCGGCACGATGCCAAGCGCGGCCAGCACGGCATGGGCTCCGACATGTTCGGTGCCGCCGGCGACGACGTCACGCTCAAGATGCCGGTGGGCACGATCGTCACCGACGCCGAAACCGGCGAGGTGCTGTACGAGTTGCTGGTGCCGGGCGAGGTGATCACCATTGCCAAAGGCGGCGACGGGGGCTTCGGCAACATGCGCTTCAAGAGCGCGATCAATCGTGCGCCGCGGCAGAAGACTCCCGGCTGGCCCGGCGAAAAGAAGAGTCTTAAGCTGGAGCTCAAGGTGCTGGCCGATGTGGGCCTGCTGGGCATGCCGAACGCCGGCAAGTCCACGCTGATCAGCGCAATCTCCAATGCCCGTCCGCGCATTGCCGACTACCCGTTCACTACGCTGCACCCGAACCTCGGCGTGGTGCGCGTCGGTCCCGAGCAGAGTTTCGTGGTCGCCGATCTGCCCGGGTTGATCGAAGGCGCCTCCGAAGGCGCCGGCCTGGGCCACCTGTTCCTGCGTCATCTGCAGCGTACGCGCCTGCTGCTGCACGTCATCGATCTTGCGCCCTTCGATGACAGTGTCGATCCGGTCGCGCAGGCCAAGGCGATCGTCGGCGAACTAAAGAAGTACGACGCGGCGCTCTATCAGAAGCCGCGCTGGCTGGTGCTCAACAAGCTCGACATGGTGCCGTCCGACGAGCGCGCTGCGCGCGTCAAGGACTTCGTGAAACGGCTGCGTTTCAAGGGGCCGGTGTTCGAGATCTCGGCGCTCACACGTGAAGGCTGCGAGCCGCTGGTGCAGGCGATCTACCAGCACGTCAAGGCACAGCAGGTGGCCGAGCAGGCCCCGGTGGACATTGATCCGCGCTTTGTCGAACCGTCGGCAGAATGAGTTCGAGTCCCCGTTCCACCGCGCTGCGTGACGCGCGCCGCATCGTCGTCAAGGTCGGCTCCAGCCTGGTCACCAACGAGGGCCGTGGCTTGGATGAGGGGGCGATCGGCGAATGGTGCCGCCAACTCGCGGCACTGGTGCACGACGGTCGCGAAGTCGTAATGGTGTCGAGCGGCGCCATCGCCGAAGGCATGAAACGCCTCGGCTGGCGCACCCGCCCGCACGAACTACACGAGCTGCAGGCCGCGGCCGCCGTCGGTCAGATGGGCCTTGCGCAGATGTACGAGACCAAGCTGCGCGAAAACAACCTGGGCAGTGCGCAGGTGCTGCTGACGCACGCCGACCTGGCCGATCGGGAGCGCTACCTCAATGCGCGCTCCACGCTGGTCACCTTGCTGGCGCTCGGTGTGGTGCCCGTGATCAACGAGAACGATACGGTGGTCAACGACGAGATCAAGTTCGGCGACAACGACACGCTCGGCGCGCTGGTCGCCAACCTGGTCGAAGCCGATGCGCTGGTCATCCTGACCGACCAGAAAGGTCTCTACAGCGCCGACCCGCGCAAGGATCCCGCCGCAACCTTCGTGCACGAGGCGTTTGCCGGCGATCCGGCGCTCGAAGCGATGGCCGGCGGTGCCGGCTCGAGCCTCGGCCGTGGCGGCATGATCACCAAGATCCTCGCGGCTAAGCGTGCTGCGGGTTCCGGTGCGTCGACCGTGATCGCGTGGGGTCGCGAGCCCGACGCCCTGCTGCGTTTGTCGCGCGGCGAAGCCATCGGCACCCTGCTGGTTGCGCAGACCGCCAAGCACCAGGCGCGCAAGCGCTGGATGGCCGACCATCTGCAAATGCGCGGCGCGGTCACCGTCGACGAGGGCGCGGCGGCCAAGGTGAGGGCCGAGGGCAAGAGCCTGCTGCCGATCGGGATGACCGCCGTGGAAGGTGATTTCTCGCGCGGCGACGTGATCGCGGTGCGCGACACCGCCGGTGTTGAACTGGCCCGCGGCCTGGCCAACTATTCGAGCGGTGAAGCGCGGCTGCTGTGTCGCAAGCCTTCATCCGAGTTCGAGCGGCTGTTGGGTTACACGGCCGAGCCGGAGATGGTGCACCGGGACAACATGGTGCTGATGCCCGCGGCCTGAAGCCTACTGAACTTCGCGCACCGGCTCGCGGATGTTCTTCACGATTTCGCCCACCGTCTCGCGGGGGGCGTGGCCGCGGCAGAGTCCCTGGCCCGCCAGCTGCTGCACATAGCTGGAGTTCAGATCCCTGAACCGCTTCCACTGCGGATCGCTCACCGGCTGCCAAGCGCCGCTGTTGTAGCGGGCGTACGTCTTGACCTCGTCGGTGGAGCAGCGCACGCCCTCATAGAAAGCGTTGGTCGCGCCGCCGGGCCGGCTGGCGACGACTACATAGCGCACGATGCCGTCGCCCGTGATCGCGATCGTGCCGGGATCGACGCCGAACTTGAGCGTCATGTAAGGGGGCATCTGGATGGAAACCACCCGGCTTTCTGCGAAGGTGGGCGGCGGCGGAACCTCGGTTTCCTTCCACTCGCGGTCCTGCTCAGTGACGGTCGGCGGCGGGGGCGATCCAGCCTGGGCCCAGTCCGGGTTGCTGGCCTGCGCTGCGGCGATCATGGCAAGGGTGCAGCCGGCCGCGAAGCAGACGGCGCGGCTAGCGTGGTGCAGGAAAGGAATCTGGCGTTGGAACGGCATCGTTGGCAAGCTTGACATTGGGATCCGGGTCGAAGGATGCACCCGGCGGAAGTTCGAACGGCGGCGGTTCGTGCCCATCGGAGGGATGGCGATCGAATTCGCGGCCACGCACATTGCTGCGCAGAAAACGGTTGCGGAAATCCTGGCGCGGCAGGTAGCGCGCCAGCTCGGTCAGCGCCATTTCGTAGACGCCGCGCTTGAACTCGACCACCACGTCGAGCGGCACCCAGTAGTCGTGCCAGCGCCATGCGTCGAACTCGGGATGGTCGGTGGCCCGGAGATTCAGATCCCAGTCGTGGCCGGTAAGTTGCAGCAGATACCAGATCTGTTTCTGGCCTTTGTAGTGACCGCGTGCGTCACGGCGGATGAACCGATCCGGCACCTCGTAGCGCAACCAGTCGCGGGTACGGGCCACGATGCGCACATGCTCCGGATGAAGGCCCACTTCCTCGTGCAGTTCGCGGAACATGGCCTGCTCGGGACTTTCGCCGCGATCGATGCCGCCCTGCGGAAACTGCCAGGAGTGGGTGCGGATGCGCTTGCCCCAAAAAACCTGGTTTCTCTGGTTGAGCAGGATGATGCCGACGTTGGGCCTGAAGCCGTCCCGGTCGAGCATAATCAAACCCCAAATTTCAATGAACTGAGTCGATTATGCACGCCGTGTTACGCACGGCAAGCGACCGGTTCGACGGCCAGCACGGCCCTCGTCAATCCCTCACTGTTTCTGGCGCGCGCAAGATGAAAGCATCCGGTTTTTTTGTCTCCACCCTGAAGGAAGCGCCGGCTGACGCCGAAGTGGCGAGCCATCGCCTCATGATGCGCGCCGGCATGATCAAGAAGCTGGGCGCCGGCATCTACAGCTACATGCCGATGGGCTTGCGTGTGATCCGCAAGGTCGAGGCGATCGTGCGCGAGGAGATGAACCGCGCCGGCGCGGTCGAACTCACCATGCCGGTGGTGCAGCCGGCAGAACTCTGGCAGGAGAGCGGCCGCTTCGAGAAGATGGGCCCCGAGCTGCTGCGCATCAAGGATCGGCATGAGCGCGACTACGTGGTGCAGCCGACCAGCGAAGAGGTCGTGACCGACATCGCGCGCCAGGAAATCCGCAGCTATAAACAGCTGCCGAAGAATTTCTACCAGATCCAGACCAAGTTTCGCGACGAGCGGCGGCCGCGTTTCGGCCTGATGCGCGGACGCGAGTTCACGATGAAGGACGCCTACAGCTTCGACCGCGACCTCACGGCCGCGAAGGCGAGCTACCAGAACATGGCCGCGGCCTACCGTCGCATCTTCGACCGCTTCGGGCTGACCTACCGCGCCGTGGCGGCCGACAGCGGCGCGATCGGCGGCGACCTGAGCGAGGAGTTTCAGGTGATTGCCGCCACCGGCGAAGACGCGATCGTGTATTGCCCCGAGAGCGACTACGCCGCCAACCTGGAAAAGGCCGAGGCGCTGGCGCCGGCCGGCCCGCGACCGGCCGGCGCCAATGCACTCGCCAAGACCCCGACACCAGGCAAGAGCACCTGCGCCGACGTGGCCCAACTGCTCGGCGTGCCGTTGGCCACCACCGTCAAGTCGCTGGTGCTGGCCACCGACAAGCTCGATGCGGCCGGCAATATCGCGGGCGTGCAGGTCTGGTTGCTGCTGCTGCGCGGCGACCATGACATGAACGAAATCAAGGTCGGCAAACTGCCGGGCCTGCGCGAGGGCTTCCGTTTCGCCACCGTCGGCGAGATCGAGGATCACTTCGGCTGCAAGCCCGGCTACCTCGGGCCGCTCAACCTCAAGAAGCCGGTCAAGCTGGTCGCCGACCGCGAGGTCGCGGTGCTGGCCGACTGGATCACGGGCGCCAACGAGGTCGACTTCCACATGACCGGCGTCAACTGGCGCCGCGATCTGCCCGAGCCCGACCTCGTGGCCGACATCCGCAACGTGGTCGCGGGCGATCCATCGCCCGATGGCCGTGGCCTGCTCGCGATCGAGCGCGGCATCGAGGTCGGCCATGTGTTCGTGCTCGGAACCAAGTACAGCAAGGACATGAACGCCACCTTCCTCGACGAAGGAGGCAAGCCGCAGTACCTCGAGATGGGCTGCTACGGCATCGGCATCACGCGGCTGCCGGCCGCCGCGATCGAGCAGAACCACGATGAGCGCGGCATCATCTGGCCCGATGCGATCGCGCCGTTCACGGTGGTGCTGTGCCCCATCGGCATGGATCGCAACGCCGACGTGAAGGCCGCGGCCGAGGCGCTCTATGAAGAACTGCGTGGTGCAGGTGTCGACGTGCTGCTCGACGACCGCGGTGAGCGTCCCGGCGCGATGTTCGCCGACTGGGAGCTGATCGGGGTGCCGCACCGCCTCGTGATCTCGGATCGCGGCCTGAAGGAAGGCCAGTTCGAATACCAGCACCGGCGCGACACCGCTGCGACCAAGGTTCCGTCGGCCGACGCCGGCGTCTTCATCCGCTCCAAGCTCGCCGCATGAGTCTGTCGCGACGTTCGTGTCTGAGTGGCGCCGCAGCAGGCGCACTGGCGCTCGCGTTGCCGCGCGTGGCACTTGCGGGTGCACAGATCGAAGAGCCGCTGATCGACTCGGTGCGCAACGCGCTGAGCTCTGCCATCCGCAGTGCAGCGCCCCCGCGGCCCGAGTTCCCGGACACTGCGTCGCGGCTGGCCTACCTGCGGTGGCTCGGCGAAATGAGCGAGCGCCTGAAAAAGAAGATCGTCGATCCGCAACCGCGCATCGATTTCCTCCAGACCGTCTGGTACGAGAGCAAGCGTTCCGGCCTGGACGTCAGCCTGGTGCTGGGGCTGATCCAGGTTGAAAGCAACTTCCGCAAGTACGCGGTTTCGAGCGCTGGCGCGCGCGGCCTCATGCAGGTCATGCCCTTCTGGACGCGCGTGATCGGCGACGGCGACTCGGCCAAGCTGTTCCACATGCAGACCAACCTGCGCTTCGGTTGCCAGATTCTTCGGCACTACCTCAACCGGGAAAACGGCGACCTGTTCCTCACGCTCGGGCGCTACAACGGCAGCCGCGGCAAGGCGCCGTACCCCAATGCCGTGTTCGCCAACCAGCGTCTCTGGGTCTTCACCGAGCGGCCGCCCCAGGCTTAGACCGAGGCGCCGCCGCGGGTGACCATCACCTGGTCGATGCGGTGGCTGTCGACGTCCATCACCTCGAAGGTGTAGCCGCAGCAACTCACGCGATCCGTGCGGCGCGGCACGCGGCGCAACATCACCATCAGGAAGCCGGCCAGCGTTTCGTACTCTTCGGCGTGTGGCAACCGCTCGATGTCGAGCGCGCGCTGCACGTCCTGGATCGGCGTCACGCCGTCGATCAGCCAGGAGTTCTCGTCGCGCTGAACGATCTGCGGCTCCTCGTCGAGCCCGCTCACCAGATCGCCCATCACGGTACTCATCACGTCGTTGAGCGTGATCACCCCCACCACCAGGCTGTATTCGTTGACGATGATCGCGAAGTCTTCGTGCGCCTGCTGGAACTGCTCGAGCACCTCGGTGAGCGACAGCCGATCCGGAATCACCAGCGCCTTGTGCAGCGGCACGCCCTGGTCGAGCGCGAGCGGCTGGCCGCTCAGCACGCGCTGGAACATGTCCTTGGCATCGACGTAACCGAGCACATGGTCGATGTCGCCGTCGCACACCGGGTAGGCCGAAAACGGTTCGGCCACGATGCGTGCGCGCAGCTCGGACTCGGGGTCGTCCTTCTGGAACCAGGCGATGCGGTCGCGCGAGGTCATCACGCTGCTCACCAGCCGCGTGTCGAGCTCGAACACGTTGGCGATCACCTGCTGCTCGCGCACCGCGAGCACGCCGGCGCGCGCACCAGCCTCGGTCATCGCAAGAATGTCGGCCGAGGTGATCTTGTCGACCCGCTGCAGCGGGATGCCCAGCAGCTTGAACAATGCGTCGGTGCTGCGCGTGAAGAACCAGACCAGCGGCTTGAAGGTGGTGATCAGCACGTTCATCGGCCCGACCATGCGCACCGCGAGGCGCTCGGGGTCGCTCATTCCGAGCCGTTTGGGAAACAGGTCGGCGAACACCAGGAACAGCGAAATCACCAGGACGAATGAGCCTGTGAAGGCCCAGGCCTTCGCAGCGTCGGGATTGAGCCAGAGATCGAAAAGGCGCAGGAACCATGGCGAAAAAGCGCCTTCGCCGACCACGCCGCCAAGGATCGCGACGGCATTGAGCCCTATCTGGACCACGGTGAAGTAGTGGCCCGGCTGTTCCTGGATGCGCAGCACGCGCTCGGCGCGCTGGTCGCCCTCGTCGGCCATCTGGCGCAGGCGCAGGCGGCGCGAGGCGGCCAGCGAAATCTCGGCGAGGGAAAAAAAGGCGCTCGCTGCAATCAGCAAGGCGATGACGAGCAGGCTTTGGGTCAGGTTCATGGCACGGTCTTCACAGACCTTGATGGTGCCATGGACGGCTGCCTGCTACTTACTGCATGAATCCGATCCGGCTCCTGGCGCCCGTCGCCCGGGGCAGATCGTCGACGCGAACCTCGTCGCGCTGGGCCAGGCGGGCATTGCCGAACCCGGTCATCAGGGCGCGCCTCATTTCGCGGGGCGCGAGGGTGGACAGGTGGTCGAGCACGTCGTCGGCAGGCTCGGGGTTCAGCAGCCGGCCCCAGTCGTGCTCGGCACGGATCGACGTGTAGAGCTGGCGCGCGATCTGGCGCGCCGCTTCGGGCGAGGGCGCCTCGATCTCGAACACGTTCATGCGGTTCAGGATCGGCTCGGGAATGCTGCGTTCGTCGTTGGCGGTGGTGATCCAGATCACCTGGCTCGCGTCGATCGGCACCTCGGCGAACTCGTCGATGAAAGCATGTGCCGTGTCGTGCTCCAACAGGTTGTAGAGCGCGCCGAGCGGGTCGTACTGGCTGTCGCTGCCGGCCTTGTCGATTTCGTCCACCACCATTACCGGATTCGCGTATTGGCCGTCGACCAGCGTTTCGAACACCTTGCCAGGCTTGGAACCTTTCCATTGCGAGGAGGAACCCGACAGCAGCCAGCCGGCCGTCATCGAGTTCATCGGCACCAGCGACATGCCGGTGCCCAACAGTTCGGCCAGCTTCTTCGCGAAGTGGGTCTTGCCGATGCCGGGCGGCCCGAGCAGCAGCATCGGCGTCACCTCCAGGCCGTCGCGACTGTCCTGCGCCAGCGCGACGTGCCGGCGCACGTCGTCGAGCACCTCGGTGAAGTTGGGCAGCTGCGCATAGAGGGCGGCCATCTCGGGCACGCCGCTCGGCTTGACCTGGAAGCGGTCGGGCCCGCGTTCGAGCATGCGTTCGTAGGTGGTGCGGAGGTGTTCGTGATCCCGATCGGGCAGCTTGGCGAGCTTGCGCTCGACGTCGTGCGTCTGGAACACGCTGCGCAGGTTGGCCAGCGGCAGTTGAAAAGGCGGGGTAGCGGGGACGAGACTGCGGGAATCCATGGACACCTCCGGTTTCGAACACTTGGACACAGCATAAGCCGTGCCCGGAGCCGGTGGATGTCCAGGTCTTTACGGTTTTGGTTTTTTGAGACAGGAAAGCGGGCTTTTCACACACCGCCGTGAGGGTGTGTGGGGTCCACCCAAAGTACAGTGTCCGGTTTTTCCACCGGCTCGATGTCGAGGTTCACCGCCACGGCTTCGCCATCGCTGCGACACAGCACGCATTGCAGCGCTTCGGTGGTGCTTGCGTTGATTTCCTGGTGCGGTACGTACGGCGGCACGTATATGAAGTCGCCCGGGCCAGCCTCGGCTGTGAACTCGAGCTGCTCGCCCCAGCGCATGCGGGCGCGGCCGCTCACCACGTAGATGACCGACTCGAGGTGGCCGTGGTGGTGGGCGCCCGTCTTGGCGTTGGCATGGATGGTGACGGTGCCGGCCCAGAGCTTCTGCGCGCCGACGCGGGCGAAGTTGATCGCCGCCTTGCGATCCATGCCCGGCGTCTGCGCCGTGTTGCCGTCGAGCTGGTTGCCGGGAATCACGCGCACGCCGTCGTGCTGCCAGGCCGGCATCAGGCGGCTTTGCTGTTGACGACCTGTTGCAGTTCGCCCGACTCGTACATCTCCATCATGATGTCCGAGCCGCCAATGAACTCGCCGTTGACGTAGAGCTGCGGAATGGTCGGCCACTGGCTGTATTCCTTGATGCCCTGGCGGATGCCGTCGTCTTCCAGCACGTTCACCGTCTTGAGCGTCCGGGTGTCGACGCCCACGGCCTTGAGGATCTGGATCGCGCGGCCGGAGAAGCCGCACATCGGAAAGCTGGCGTTGCCCTTCATGAAGAGCAGGATGTCGTTGGATTTGACGAGGTCGTCGATGCGTTGCTGGGCGTCGCTCATGGCTGGCTCCTGAATAAGGGTGGGTTGGGGCGGATTATTTCACCGTGCGCCAGATCCCGCCGGAGCAGCGCGCGATGCCGGCGAGATCGTCGCGGCTTTGAACTTGCGTGAACCCGCGGGCAGTCAGCAGTGCGCGCACCGCGGCCGCCTGGTCGAAACCGTGCTCCAACAGCAGCCAGCCGCCCTCGACCAGATGTGCGGGCGCGTCCTGCGCGATGCGGCGCAGGTCGGCCAGGCCGTCCGGCCCCGACGCCAGCGCGCCCAGCGGTTCGTGGCGCAACGCGGCAAGGTGCGCGTCGCCCGCGGCGATGTAGGGCGGGTTCGAGACGATCAGGTCGTAGCCGACGGCGGCGCTGGCAAGCCAGTCGGCCTGGGCAAAGCGAACGGGCAGCGCCAGCCGTTGCGCATTGGCACGGGCGACCGCGAGCGCGTCGGCGCTGGCGTCGACCGCATCGACCGTTGCGTCCGGTCGCGCCTGTTGCAGCGCCAGCGCAATGGCGCCGCTGCCGGTGCCGAGGTCGAGCAGGCGCGGGGCCTGGATGCCGGCCGCGAGCGCCAGGGCCCAGTCGACCAGCGTTTCGGTGTCCGGCCGCGGCACCAGCACGCGCGGGTCGACCTGCAGCGTCAGGCCATGGAACTCTTTCTCGCCGAGCAGGTAGGCGGTCGGCTCGCCCGCGGCGCGGCGCCCGCACAGGGCCTGAAAAGCCTGCCAGGCGCCGTCGGGCAATGCGTCGGTGTCGTGGGCCAGCAGCCAGGCGCGGTCGTGGATCGATTGGCCCAGTGCGCGCAGCAAGAGCAGCTGTGCGTCGAGCCGATCCACGCCCAGCGCCGTGGCGGCCCGCAGTGCCTGCATCAGCGTCGTGGGCATCACGCGGGCAAGGCCGACGACTCCAGCTCCGCCAACTGCTCCGCCTCGCGCGCCGCCTGCAGCGCGTCGAGCACTTCGCCGAGGTCGCCCTCCATGATGGTCAGCAGCTTGTAGAGCGTGAGGTTGATGCGGTGGTCGGTGAGCCGGCCCTGCGGGAAGTTGTAGGTGCGGATGCGATCCGAACGGTCGCCGGTGCCAATCAGCCCCTTGCGCTCGGCCGCGTCCTTCGCCGCGCGTTCGCTGCGATCCTTTTCCTGAATGCGCGCCGACAGCACCTGCAGCGCCTTGGCCTTGTTGCGGTGCTGGCTGCGATCGTCCTGGCATTCGGCCACGATGCCGGTCGGGATGTGCGTGATGCGCACGGCCGAATCGGTCTTGTTGATGTGCTGGCCGCCGGCGCCCGATGCCCGGTAGGTGTCGATGCGCAGGTCGGCGGGGTTGATCTGCACTGCCACCGTCTCGTCAGGCTCGGCCAGCACGGCAACCGTGCAGGCGCTGGTGTGGATGCGGCCCTGTGTTTCGGTCGCCGGCACGCGCTGCACGCGGTGGCCGCCGGACTCGAAGCGCAGCCGGCCGAACACGTCGGCGCCGACGATGCGGATCACCACTTCCTTGTAGCCGCCGAGCTCGCTCTCCGATTCGCTCACGATCTCGCAGCGCCAGCCCGCGCGCTCGCAGTGGCGCGTGTACATGCGCAGCAGATCGCCGGCAAACAGCGCCGATTCGTCGCCGCCGGTGCCGGCGCGGATTTCCACAAAGGCATTGCGCGCGTCATCCGGGTCTTTGGGCAGCAGCAGGCGTTGCAGCTCATCCTCGAGCTTTTGCAGTTCGGCTTCGGCGGAAGCGATTTCTTCCTGCGCCATCTCGGCCATGTCGGGGTCGTCCAGCATCTCGCGTGCACTGGCCAGGTCGGCCTCGCGCTGCCTGAAGCGCAGATAGCGCCCGGCGATCTGCGTGACCTGGGCGTGCTCCTTGGACAGCAGCCGGTACTGCGTCATGTCGGCCATGATGTCTTCGCGCGAGAGCAGGAAGTCAAGCTCTTCGAGGCGTTGCGCGTAGCGGTCGAGTTGCTGGCGGAGAAAGGATTTCATCGGAGGGCGAATCGGGGGCAAAAGAGGGCGCGAAGACCGGGCGCCCGCCGGCGGCGGCGGGCCATGCGACGGGCAGGCGTCGCTAACGCTCTTTGCGCAGGAACAGGCGCGACAGCGTCTGCGCTGTCTGCTCGCGCGCTGCGGCGTCGCCGGCATGCAACTCGGCCATCGCGCCGTGCAGCATCTTCTGCGTCAGGCCGCGCGACAGCGCCTGCAGCACCGTCTCGACGTCTTCGCCCTTGGCCAGCAGCTTGCGCGCGCGGGCAAGTTCGGCCGCGCGCCAGTCGTCGGCCTGTGCGTTGAGCTGCTGGATAAGCGGCACCGTGCCACGCTGGTCCAGCCAGTGCATGAAACTCTGCACACCGGCATCGATGATCACCTCGGCCTGCGCGACCGCGGCCTGGCGGCTGGCCTGGCCTTGCTGCACCACCTGGGCCAGGTCGTCCACGGTGTAGAGGTACACGTCTTCGAGTTTCTTGACTTCGGGTTCGATGTCGCGCGGCACGGCCAGATCGACCATGAACATCGGGCGGTGCTTGCGCTGGCGGAGCGCGCGCTCCACCGCGCCCAGGCCGATCAGCGGCAACGTGCTCGAGGTGCAGCTCACGACGATGTCGAACTCGGCCAGCCGAGCGGGCAACTCGGCCAGCCGCATCGCCTCGCCGCCGAAGCGCGAAGCCAGCTTCTCGCCGCGCTCGAGCGTGCGGTTGGCGATGACGATGGACTTGGGCTGCCTTGCCGCGAAATGCGTGGCGGCGAGGTCGATCATTTCGCCGGCGCCGACGAACAGCACGCGCGTTTGCTGCAAGTCTTCGAACAGCTGGGCGGCGAGCCGCACCGAGGCCGCCGCCATGCTGATCGAGTGCGCGCCAACCTCGGTGGCGGTGCGCACTTCCTTGGCCACGGCGAACGAGCGCTGAAACAGCTGGTTCAGTGTGCTGCCAAGCGCGCCGGCGGTTTCGGCGGCGCGGATCGCGTCCTTCATCTGGCCCAGGATCTGCGCCTCGCCGAGCACCATCGAATCGAGTCCGCTGGCCACGCGGAAGGCGTGGCGCGCGGCCTCGTCGTCGTGCAGCGTGTAGGCGTGCGAGCGCAGCAGCGCAGGCGAAACGCCTCCGCTTTGCGCGAGCCAGCCGACCGTGTGGTCGAGCGCCATGTGATCGGCGGCGCAATAGATCTCGGTGCGGTTGCAGGTCGAGAGGATGGCGGCCTCGACCTGCGGATGGCGGCCCCTGCCGGCGCCCTCGAACGAACTGCGCAGGCTGTGCAGCGTGGGGGCGATCTGGTCGAGCGCGAACGCGAAACGACCGCGCAGATCGAGCGGCGCGGTCGTGTGGTTCAACCCAAGGGCCCAGACTGACATTCCCGGATTATAAAATTTGCTGGGGCTGTCCGGAGGACACGGCCGCTATGACCTCCATAGCGCGGCGCAAAACCCCGCTTTCCAACTTTCCAGATGTCCGCGCTCGACCTGCTCTACCACCTGCTGAATTTCGCGGCACCTGCCTTCTTCGTGGCGGGGGTGCTCGCGCTGCTGGCCCGTTTTCTGTTGCCGCAAGCGGCCGGGGCGCCCGGCCGGTGGGCTCATTTCGCTATTAATTTGATAGCGGGTGTGATCGTGCTGTGCGCCGGGCTCGCGTACTTCGGGCGCGATGGAATGATGCTGACCTATGCCGCGCTGGTGGTCGTCTGCGGCACCGCCCAGTGGTGGCTGGGCCGCGGCTGGAAGCGCTGAGGCTCAGTTCTGCAGCGGCGCGGCCGGCGGGCTTTCCCCGGGCGTCGCCATCGGCGTGGCCCCGCCGGGCGCGACCAGCATGGTCGGCACCGACAGCGGCAGGTCGGCCGCCTGCAACGCATCGAGGATTTCGAACAGCAGGTCGCTGCGCACCCCGCCGGCCAGCCGCGGGCTCGGTACATAGGCGATGGCCTGGAAGATCAGGGTGCCGCCTTCGATGCCTTCGAGCGTGACCGAGGGCTCGGGCGTGGCCAGCACACCCGCGTGCGCGCCGCAGGCGGCCAGCATCAGCTCGCGCACCTTCTTTGCATCGGTGCTCAGCGGCATCGGCAGCCGGATCAGCACACGCCCTTCGGCATTGGCCAGCGTCATGTTGCGAACGGTCTTGGTGATGAACTCGGAGTTCGGCACGATCAGCGTCGAGCGGTCGCCGAGCTGGATTTCAGTGGCACGCACGTTAATGCGCCGCACGTCGCCCTCGGTGGCGCCCAGCACCACCCAGTCGCCGACTTTCACCGGCCGTTCGGCGAGCAGGATCAGCCCCGAGATGAAGTTCTGCACGATCGCCTGCAGCCCGAAGCCAATGCCGACCGACAGCGCGCTCGCCACCCAGGCGATGCGGTTGATGCCGATGCCCAGCGCCGACAGCGCGAACGCCACCACCAGGATGCCGCCCGCATAGTTCAGCAGCGTGGTGATCGAGCTCTGCATGCCGGGCTCGAGCGTGGTGCTCGGCAGGTAGCGCTGCTCCAGCCAGCGCTTGAGCACGCGCAGCGCGACGAAGCCGCCCAGCGCCACGCCGATGGCGCTGAAGATCGCGCCGGGCACCAGTTCGAACTCGCCGATCTTGAATCCGGAGCCGAATTGCCCGCTGCGCTGGAACACCTCGCCCGGGCTGGTGCCCAGCGGCGCCACCAGCGCGATCACCATGTAGAAGAACAGCGCGACCCGGCTCAGGCCCGACAGCACCACCGCCGCCTGGTCGAGTGTCGCGGGCGCGAAGCCGAAGCTCTTTTGCAGCCGCGCACCGAAGCTGCTTCTGGAGGACACCACCGCCGTGAACAGGTCGTCGGCAAACTTGAACAGCACGTAGAACGCCGCAGCCACGATGCCGCCCCAGGTCAGCTGCCCGGCCAGAAAACTGGCCATCGCCACGTAGCCGGCGGCCACCAGCACCCAAATGACAACGACGATGACGACCACGGCGCTCAGCAACATGCCGACCCAGACCGGGCGCTCCGGCGGCGCGTCGGCGCCGGGCTCGGCGTTGCCGGCGGGCCGGCCGGCCGGCTGGCCAGGCCCGAGCCGCAGCACGATCGCGGCGATCAGCGCGGTGAGCGCGAGCGCCGTGACCACATGCGTTGCCACCACCGCGGCGAAGCTGGCGTCGACCACCGCGTTGACCTGGGCCGGTGCCCACACCAGCGTGCCGATCAGGGCGATCAGCCAGGGATAGGGCGCCAGCCGTGCCGCCATAGCGTCGGGAATCGGCGGCAGTCGCCATGACGACCGGTGGATCGACAGCAGCGCGCGCCCCAGTCCGACCACGAACGCAATGAAGATGCTCGACGCCACCACCGCCTGCGCCACCTTGCGCGTGGCCGGACCCCAGGCGCCATGCGTGTCGAGCACGGCGTGCAGCCATTGCGCCGCCATGCCGACCAGCGCCACGTTGGTGCCGACGATGGAGATCACCAGCAACGAGCGGCGCAGCCGCCCCGGCGGCAGCACCCGGGCCGCCAGTTTCACCAGGCCGAGTTCTGCCAGCCAGTTGCCGAGCAGCGCCACCAGCAGCGCGGCGGCAATGCTCAACAGCACGGCAGTGCGGTGCGCCGGCTGGCGCACGACGGCCAGACCGCTGCGCAGCTCGGCGCCCAGTGCATGCAGCCGTGCCGTGTCGTCGGGCCAGGCGTCGCGAATATCGAGCCAGAACTCGCGGCCCAGCGGGGAAGGTGCGCGCTCGGTGAGTTGCGCCTCGAACAGCTTGCGCCGCTGGCTCAGCAACTCGCTGCCGCGCTGCTGCGCGTCGACCACCAACAGCTTGGCGAGCCGCACATCGGCATCGAGCGCATTGCGTTCCTTGAGCAGCGCGCTGCGCTGGCGCGTGATGTCGGGGTCTTCTGTGCTGCCGGGCGCGGTCGGTGCATTGCCGAGTTCGCCGAGCCGGGCGTTGAGGTCGGTCAGCGGCCCGCTGCGCGAGCTGACGAAGGCATCGGCCTGCGTGCCGATGGCGTTTATCTGCTTGAGCAGGCCGCGCATTTCCTCGTTGCTCTCTGCCTTGGCAGGCAGCCTGGCGAACGCGGCGCGCAGGTCGGCCACGGTCGCTTGGGCCGGCGCTTGCGCGCCGTCGGTCGCAGCCGACGCATCGGACGCGGCGGGTGCAGTGGGCGCACGATCCTGCGCGCAGGCCGAACCCAGCAGCAGTGCCAGCATGAAAGCCGCGCAGCAGCGTGAAATCAGACTCATCGGCGCATCATAGAAGGCCGACGGAAGCCCGGCGGTCAGCCGGCCGGGGCAAAAAGGTCGACGCGGTCGGTGATGATGCCGTCGGTGCCGAGCGCACCGAGCCGCTCGGCGGCCCACTCGTCGTTGACCGTGTAGCTCAGCGTGCGCAGGCCAGCTGTCCGCGCCTGCGCCACGGTGGCTGCGTCCCACAGCGCGTGGTTGCAGACGATCGCGACGCAGCCGAGTTCGAGCGCGGCGTCGAGCCAGTCCGCGCGCAGGGTGTCGAGCAGCAGGCCGCGCGGCAATCCGGGCGCATGGTCGCGTGCGCCGGCCAGCGCTGCGGGATGGAACGATGTCAGCAGCGGCGGCAGCACCGCGCCGGCCCACAGCCGCTTCGCGTGCTGCGCCACCACTTCGCCGGTGCGGTGCTCGACGCCCGGCGTGGGCTTTATCTCGATGTTGAGCAGGTGGCCGTTGCGCAGGCAGAACCGTGCCGCGTTCTCGAGGCTCGCCAGCGGTTCACCTGCGAAAGCGCGCGAATGCCAACTGCCGGCGTCGAGTTGCGACAACTCGCCCCAGGACTTGTCGCCGCCCGTGCCAGCCCCGTTGGTGGTGCGCTGCAAGGTGGTGTCGTGCATCAGAAACGGCACGTTGTCGGCACTGAGCTTCACGTCGCACTCGAACATCCGGTAGCCATGCGCCGCGCCCAGACGGAACGCGGCCAGCGTGTTTTCCGGCGCCAGCTTGCCGGCACCACGGTGGGCAATCCAGCGCGGGTAGGGCCAGGGGGTCATCTTGGCCCTACCGCGGGGGAGCGAGGTTGCTTGGGGCGGCCCGGCGCGGCGCTCAAGCTGCGCGCTTTCCGGAGCCGGCGTCGAACCAGTGCAGCTTGTCGATTTGTGCCGCGATCTTCACGGTGTCGCCTGCAACGGGGGGATGATCGCTTTCGGCGGTGCGCATGATGACCTGCTCCTCGCCGATGCGGGCGTACACGAGCCGCTCGGCACCCAGCAGCTCCACCGATTCGACCTGCGCCGTCCAGCCGCTTTCGTCGAGCGTCAGATGCTCGGGGCGCGCGCCGAGGATCTGCCCGGGCCGCACGCCCGGCGCGTGCTGCAGCAGGTTCATCGGCGGCGAGCCGATGAAGCTCGCAACGAAGGTGGTGGCCGGGCGGTTGTAGACCTCTTCGGGCGTGCCGAACTGGTCCATCACGCCGCCGTTCATCACGATGATGCGCTGCGCGAGCGTCATCGCCTCGACCTGGTCGTGGGTGACGAACAACGAGGTGATGCCGAGCTCGCGGTGCAGTTTCTGGATCTCGATGCGGGTCTGGGCGCGCAGCTTGGCGTCGAGGTTCGAGAGCGGCTCGTCGAAGAGGAACACCTGCGGCTGCCGCACGATCGCACGGCCCATGGCCACGCGCTGGCGCTGGCCACCCGACAACTCTCGCGGTTTGCGCTGCAGCAGATGGCCCAGTTCCAGGATGGTCGCGGCCTTGTCGACGCGCGTCTTGATCTCGTCTTTCGGAACCTTCGCGATCTTCAGGCCATAGGCCATGTTGTCGAACACGCTCATGTGCGGATAGAGCGCGTAGTTCTGGAACACCATCGCGATGTCGCGCTCGAAGGGTTCGAGGTCGTTGACCACGCGGTTGCCGATGCGGATCTCGCCTGCGGAGATTTCCTCGAGGCCCGCGACCATGCGCAGCAGCGTCGACTTGCCGCAACCCGAAGGGCCGACGATGACGATGAACTCTTGGTCTGCCACCTCAGCGCTGACGCCGTGGATGACCTGGTTGGCTTTCGGCCCGTGGCCGTAGCGCTTGATGACGTTGCGAAGGGAAATGGCCGCCATGGTGTTTCTGTTTACTTCAATGCCTTGCTGCCGGCGTTCTTATTTCTCGGTGTCGACCAGGCCCTTAACGAACCAGCGCTGCATCAGCATCACCACCAGCGCGGGCGGGATCATGGCCAGCACAGCCGTGGCCATCACGACGTTCCAGTCAGTCGCCGCGTCGCCGCCGCTGATCATGCGCTTGATGCCGATCACGACCGGGTACATGCTTTCGTCGGTGGTCACGAGCAGGGGCCAGAGGTACTGGTTCCAGCCATAGATGAACTGGATCACGAACAACGCCGCGATGCTCGTGGTCGACAAGGGAACGAGGATGTCCTTGAAGAATCGCATCGGGCCGGCGCCATCCACGCGTGCCGCTTCTACGAGCTCGTCGGGCACGGTTAGGAAGAACTGCCGGAACAGGAAGGTCGCCGTGGCGGAAGCGATCAACGGCACCGTCAGGCCCGCATAGGTGTTGAGCATGTTGAGGTTGGCAACGACGGCGTAGGTGGGGCCGATGCGCACCTCCACCGGCAGCATCAGCGTGACGAAAATCGCCCAGAAGAAGAACATCCGGAACGGAAACCGGAAATAGACGATCGCGAACGCTGACAACAGCGAGATCGCGATCTTGCCGAAGGCGATCACAAGCGCGGTGATCAGGCTAACCAGCATCATCCGGCCCACCGGCGCATTCGAGGCCGCGCCCATGCCGGTGCCCTGGAGCGCGGCAGTGTAGTTCTCGACCAGATGCTTGCCGGGCAACAGTGACATGGGCGCCTGCACGATTTCTGCGGCGGTCTGTGTCGACGCGACGAAGGTCACGTACAGCGGGAATGCGACGACGAGCACACCGAGGATCAGGATGGCATGGGCGAGGATGCCGAGGCCGGGGCGACGCTCCACCATGTCAGTACTGCACCTTCTTTTCGACGAACCGGAATTGAACGATGGTCAACACGATCACGATCACCATCAGCACCACCGACTGCGCGGCGGAGCCACCAAGGTCGAGCGCCTTGAATCCGTCGTAATACACCTTGTAAACCAGGATCGCCGTGTCCTTGCCGGGGCCGCCCTGGGTCGCCGCATCGACGATAGCGAAGGTGTCGAAGAAGGCGTAGACCACGTTGATCACGAACAGGAAGAAGGTGGTCGGCGACAGCAATGGGAACTGGATGCTCCAGAAGCGGCGCCACGGGCTTGCACCGTCGATGGCAGCGGCCTCGATGAGTGACTTCGGGATGCTCTGCAGACCGGCCAGGAAGAAGAGGAAGTTGTAGGAGATCTGCTTCCACACCGCCGCCATCACGATCAGCGTCATCGCGTGGGTGCTGTTGAGCAAATTGTTCCAGTCGATGCCGATCGCGCGCAGCGCATAGGAGATGATGCCGATCGACGGCGCGAACATGAACAGCCACAGCACGCCGGCCACGGCCGGCGCCACTGCATAGGGCCAGATCAGCAGCGTACGGTAGATATGCGAGCCCCTGACCACCCGGTCGGCAAACACCGCCAGCACCAGCGAAATCAGCAGCCCCAGCCCCGCCACCAGCACGGAAAAGACCGCGGTGGTCTTGAAAGAGGCAAGGTAAGTGTCGTCGTGCCAGAGGTTGGCGAAATTCTGCAAGCCGACCCACTCGGTCGACAGGCCGAACGCATCGGATTGCTGGAACGATTGCAGCAGCGCCTGCGCCGCCGGCCAGAAGAAAAAGATCCCGATGACGGCGGCCTGGGGTGCAAGCAATGCCCAGGGCAACCAGCCGGAACGGAAGACGACGCGTTTTTCTGATGCCACGGGCGTCAGGACCTGTTGTTGTGATCGGAAACAGTTCCGCCGCTCATGGAGCGGCGGGTGGCTGGTTGCGGGATGCCGACGGGCGTGACCCGTACGGCTCGGTACTAGTTCTTGTTCGCCTTCTCGAAGCGTACCAGTAATTCGTTGCCGCGCGCCACGGCGCTGTCGAGTGCTTCCTTGGCCGTCTTCTTGCCCGACCAGACCGATTCGAGCTCTTCGTCCTCGATCGCGCGGATCTGCACGAAGTTGCCCAGGCGGATGCCACGCGACCGGTCGGTGGTCTTGCGGATCATCTGGTTCACCGCCACGTCGGTGCCGGGATTCTCCTTGTAGAAGCCTGCCTTCTCGGTTGCCTCGAACGAAGCCAGCGTGATCGGCAGGTAGCCGGTGCGCTGGTGGCTCTTGGCCTGGATGTCGGCGTTCGTCAGGTAGTTGAAGAACGCGGCCACGCCCTTGTACTCCTCGGCCTTCTTTCCGCCCATGACCCACAGCGAGGCGCCGCCGATCACGGTGTTCTGCGGCGTGCCGGCCACATCGGGGTAATAGGGCAGCGGGGCGATACCGAAGTCGAACTTGGCGTTCTTCTTGATGCTGGCGTAGGTGGACGAGGAGGCCGTCGTCATTGCGCATTCACCGGAATAGAACGGTGCGTCGGCCGCGTTGCCGCGGCCGCGGTACACGAAGAGCCCCTGCTTGGCCATGTTGGCCAGATTCTCGATGTGGCGCACATGCAGCGGGCTGTTGAAGGCAAGGCGGGCTCCGGTGCCGCCGAAGCCATTGTTCTGCGTAGCGAACAGGGTGTTGTGCCAGGTCGAGAAGCTCTCGAGCTGGGTCCAGCCCTGCCAGCTGGTCGTGAACGGGCAAGCCACGCCTGCTGCCTTGAGTTTGGCCGCCGCGGCAATCACTTCAGGCCACGTCACCGGTGGCTTGTTCGGGTCGAGGCCGGCCTTCCTGAACAGATCCTTGTTGTAGTTGAAGATGGTCGTCGAACTGTTCAGCGGGAAGCTCAGCATCTGCCCGTTCGGCGCGGTGTAGTAGCCGACCACGGCGGGGATGTAGGCCTTCGGGTCGAACTTGTAGCCAGCATCGGCCAGCACCTTGCCGACCGGAACCACGGCGCCCTTGGCGGCCATCATCGTCGCGGTGCCGACTTCGTAGACCTGCAGGATGTGCGGCGCGGTGCCTGCGCGGAAAGCGGCCACGGCAGCGGGCATCGTCTCGTCGTAGGTGCCCTTGTACGTGGGCACGATCTTGTAATCCTTCTGGCTGGCATTGAAGCCGTTGGCGAGATCCAGCACCCAGTCGTTCAGGCCGCCGGTCATCGAGTGCCACCACTGAATCTCGGTCTGGGCCTGAGCCGTGCCGGCCAAGGTGGCAGCGAGCGCCGAGACGACGGCAAGCGTTTTGAATCGCATGAAGACTCCTGAAGGGGGAAAAACAAAAGCGCGGATGCTAGGTCATCTGCATGACGGTTCCGCGTCGCTGGTTGTCGCATGGAGTCGTCGGGGCGACCAAGCGGGGAAACCCTTTTGGGTGCCCGCCATTGGTGCATGCCTGCTTGTTGCAGTGCACCATGCTAGCCTTCAGGGATGAACAAGACCTCCCTTGAAAAAAGCAAGATCAAGTTCCTGTTGCTGGAGAACATCCATCCTTCGGCGGTGGAAACCATCCGGGGAGCGGGTTACACGCAAATCGAGACGCTGTCAAAGGCGCTCCAGGGCGAAGAGCTGAAGGCCAAGCTGGCCGATGTTCACTTTCTGGGCATCCGTTCGCAAAGCAAGCTCACGGCCGATGTGCTGTCGGCCGCGCCCAAGCTGGTGGCCGTGGGCTGTTTCTGCATCGGCACCAACCAGGTCGATCTGGGCGCGGCGCGCGAGCGCGGCGTGGCGGTGTTCAACGCGCCGTATTCCAACACCCGCTCGGTGGCCGAACTGGTGCTGGCCGAGGCGATCCTGCTGCTGCGCGGCATCCCCGCGAAGAACGCGCTGGTGCACCGCGGCGGCTGGATGAAATCGGCCGCCAATTCGCACGAGATCCGCGGCAAGACGCTGGGCATCGTCGGCTACGGCTCGATCGGCACGCAGTTGTCGGTGCTGGCCGAAGGGCTCGGCATGCACGTCACGTTCTACGACGTGGTCAGCAAGCTGCCGCTGGGCAACGCCCGCCAGATCCCCAAGCTGCACGAGCTGCTGGCGCAGAGCGACATCGTGAGCCTGCATGTGCCGGAGCTGCCGTCGACGAAGTGGATGATCGGCCCGGCCGAGATCGCAGCGATGAAGCCGGGCGGCATTCTGATCAATGCGGCGCGTGGCACGGTGGTCGATATCGATGCACTGGCCGAAGGCATCAAGAGCCAAAAGCTCTGGGGCGCGGCCATCGATGTGTTTCCGGTCGAGCCGGGCAGCAACAACGAAGAGTTCCAGTCGCCGCTGCGCGGCCTGGACAACGTGATCCTCACGCCGCACGTGGGCGGCTCGACGATGGAGGCGCAGGCCAATATCGGCAGCGAGGTCGCCGAAAAGCTGGTGAAGTACAGCGACAACGGCACATCGATCTCGTCGGTGAATTTTCCGGAGGTGGCGCTGCCGGCGCACCCGGGCAAGCACCGTCTGCTGCACATCCATCACAACGTGCCAGGCGTGTTGTCGGCGATCAACCAGGTGTTTGCCGACAACCGCATCAATATCGCCTCGCAGTACCTGCAGACCGACGAGCAGGTGGGTTACGTGGTGACCGACATCGACGCGGCCTATTCGGACATCGCGCTGGAAAAGCTGGCCGAGGTGCCGGGGACTATTCGCAGCCGCGTGCTGTTCTGACATTTGGGGGCGCGTCGGTGGGCGGTATGCGCTGGGCCGGCCGACGTCACCGGCCGCTTCGCGGCTGCCCTGCGCTGCTCGCAGCAGGCGGGGTCCGCGTGAACTCGCCTGCGGCTCAAACAGCACGCGGCCCTGATCCGCCTGCCGCTGTGCTGCTCGGCGGTGCCTCAACGGCCGGCCCAGCGCATACCGCCCACCGACGTGGACACCTTGGGGTTGCATCCGGAATACGCAAACCTTCGCACCACCCCAAGCCCGGTGTGCGGTACGGGGTGGCCGATCCCTTCTGCGCCGCCGAGGAGCGCAGCGTTTTGCGGATCAGGGCTCGCAGCTGTTTGAGCCGCAGGCGAGTTCTGCGAGACCCCGCAAAACGCGAGCACCGCAGGGCAGCCGCGAAGCGGCCGGCGCAGCAGGGTCGGACAGCCCGTACCGCTCACCGGGCGCTCTTGCCAAAGGGCGCAGGGCAATCATCCAAGCCCTGACCTAAAATCGTGTCCCCTGGTTGCTGGGCGCGCAGCGCTCGACCGAGGCCCACCCCCGATGAATGCTCCGATCGCGTTGACCGCGCTGTTGTCGCAGGCCGAAGAGCCCGTGCGACTGCGCGAAATCCCCTACAACTACACCAGCTTCTCCGATCGCGAAATCGTGATCCGGCTGCTGGGCGCGCGCGGCTGGGAATTGCTGCAGGTGCTGCGGGCCGAGCGCCGCACCGGCCGCTCGGCCCGCATGCTGTACGAGGTGTTGGGCGATATCTGGGTGGTGCAGCGCAATCCCTACCTGGTCGACGACCTGCTCGACAACCCGCGCCGGCGCGGCCAATTGGTCGACGCCCTCAACCACCGTCTCACCGAAGTCGGCAAGCGCCGCACGCCTGACATCGATGCCGAGCGCGATCTGCTGGTCGGCGAACTGGCGGCCCTGGTGTCGAAGGCCATCGCCTCGTTCGACCTCATGTTCCGCGATGTGGCCGCGCTGCGCCGCAAGGCGACGCGTGCGTTTCGCCGCCTGACGGCGAAAGACAACATCAAGTTCGACGGCCTGTCGCGCGTGTCGCATGTGACCGACGCCACCGACTGGCGCGTGGAATACCCGTTCGTCGTGCTGTGCCCCGACACCGAGGCCGAGATGGCCCTGCTGGTCAGGGGCTGTATCGAACTCGGCCTGACCATCATTCCGCGTGGCGGCGGCACCGGCTATACGGGCGGCGCGATTCCGCTGACGTGGAACAGCGCGGTCATCAACACCGAAAAGCTCGAAGCGATGACGGAGGTCGAGCTGGTGTCGCTGCCGGGGCTCGAAGCGCCGGTGCCCACGGTGTGGACGGAGGCCGGCGTGGTGACGCAGCGCGTGGCCGATGCGGCCGAGCGCGCGGGCTATGTATTCGCGGTCGATCCGACCTCGGCCGAAGCCTCGTGCGTTGGTGGCAACGTCGCGATGAACGCTGGCGGCAAGAAGGCCGTGCTGTGGGGCACGGCGCTGGACAACCTCGCCTCCTGGCGCATGGTGACGCCGCAGGCCGAGTGGCTCGAAGTCACGCGCATCGGCCACAACCTCGGCAAAATCCACGACGCCGACAGCGCCGTGTTCGAGCTGCAGTATTTCGCGGCTGACGGCAAGACCAAGCTGTGCACCGAGCGCCTCGACATCCCCGGCAAGACCTTTCGCAAGGAAGGCCTCGGCAAGGACGTGACCGACAAGTTCCTGTCGGGCCTGCCGGGCATCCAGAAAGAAGGCTGCGACGGCCTCATCACGAGCTGCCGCTGGGTGGTTCACAAGATGCCCTCGCACACCCGCACGGTGTGCCTGGAGTTTTTCGGCAACGCCAAAGACGCGGTGCCAAGCATCGTCGAGATCAAGGACTTCATGTTCGCCGAGCAGAAGCGCTCGGGCGTGCTGCTGGCCGGGCTCGAACACCTGGACGACCGCTACCTGAAGGCCGTCGGCTATGCCACCAAATCGAAGAAGCACGGTGGCCTGCCGAAGATGGTGCTGTTCGGCGACATCGCCGGCGACGACGCTGATGCGGTGGCGCGCGTCACGTCCGAAGTCGTGCGCATCGCCAACTCGCGCAGCGGCGAAGGCTTCATCGCGATCAGCCCCGAGGCGCGCAAGAAATTCTGGCTCGACCGCAAGCGTACCGCCGCGATCAGCAGGCACACCAACGCTTTCAAGATCAACGAAGACGTGGTGATCCCGCTGCCGCGCATGGCCGAGTACACCGATGGTATCGAGCGCATCAACATCGAGCTGTCGCTGCAGAACAAGCTGGCATTTGCCGACGCGCTCGAAGCATTTTTCACGCGCGGGAATCTACCGCTCGGCAAGACCGACGACGCCAACGACATCCCTTCGGCCGATTTGCTCGAAGACCGCGTGGCGCAGGCCATCGCGCTGATCCGCGAGGTGCGCACGCTCTGGGCCGGCTGGTTGAAGAACGTCGATGCACTGTTTGCGCAGCTGCAGGATCACTCCCTGCGTGCGAGCTGGAAGACGCAACTTCGCGCGCCGCTTACGCAGATCTTCACCGGCGTGGAGTTCGTGCCGATCCTGGACGAGTGCAATGCGATCCATCAGCGCGTGCTCAAGGGCCGCGTGTGGGTCGCGCTGCACATGCATGCCGGCGACGGCAACGTGCACACCAACATCCCGGTCAACAGCGACAACTACGAGATGCTGCAGACCGCGCATGCCGCGGTGGTGCGCATCATGGCGCTGGCCCGGTCGCTCGACGGCGTGATCTCGGGCGAGCACGGCATCGGCATCACCAAGCTGGAGTTCCTGAGCGACGAAGAGCTGCAGCCGTTCACCGACTACAAGAAGAAAGTCGATCCGGAAGGACGCTTCAACAAGGGCAAGCTTCTGCGGGTGGAAGACACCGGCGCCGACGCGCTGCATGCCGACCTCACCAACGCCTACACGCCCAGCTTCGGCCTCATGGGGCACGAGTCGCTGATCATGCAGCAGAGCGACATCGGCGCCATCGCCGACAGCGTGAAGGACTGCCTGCGCTGCGGCAAGTGCAAGCCCGTGTGCGCCACGCATGTGCCGCGTGCCAACCTGCTCTACAGCCCGCGCAACAAGATCCTCGCGACCTCGCTGCTGGTCGAGGCCTTTCTCTACGAAGAACAGACCCGGCGCGGCGTCAGCATCAAGCACTGGGAAGAGTTCGAGGACGTGGCCGACCACTGCACCGTGTGCCACAAGTGCCTGAGCCCGTGCCCGGTGAAGATCGACTTCGGCGATGTCTCGATGAACATGCGCAACCTGCTGCGCAAGATGGGGCAGAAGAGCTTCCGGCCCGGCAACGCGGCCGCGATGTTCTTCCTGAACGCGACCAATCCGCAGACCATCAAGGCGATGCGCGTCGGCATGGTCGGCATCGGCTTCAAGGCGCAGCGCCTGGCCAACGACCTGCTGCGCCGCGTCGCGAAGAAGCAGACGTCAGCGCCGCCGGCCACGCTGGGCCCGGCACCGATCAAGGAACAGATCGTCCACTTCATCAACAAGAAGATGCCGGGTGGCCTGCCCAAACAGACGGCGCGGGCGCTGCTCGACATCGAAGACGCAGACTACGTGCCGATCATCCGCAACCCGAAGGCGACGACGTCGGAGACCGAAGCGGTTTTCTACTTCCCGGGCTGCGGCTCGGAGCGCTTGTTCTCGCAGGTGGGCCTGGCGACGCAGGCCATGTTGTGGCACGCCGGCGTACAGACCGTGCTGCCACCGGGCTACCTGTGCTGCGGCTATCCGCAACGCGGCAGCGGCCAGTTCGACAAGGCCGAGAAGATGATCACCGACAACCGGGTGCTGTTCCACCGGGTCGCCAACACGCTCAACTACCTCGACATCAAGACGGTGGTGGTGAGTTGCGGCACCTGCTACGACCAGTTGCAGGGCTACCAGTTCGACAAGATCTTCCCGGGCTGCCGGATCATCGACATCCACGAGTACCTGCTCGAAAAGGGCATCACGCTCGGCGACGCGGGCGGTGGCGGGTATCTGTACCACGACCCCTGCCACAGCCCGATGAAGCTGCAGGATCCGATGAAGACCGTCAAGGCGCTGGTCGGCGACAACGTGTTGAAGAACGACCGCTGCTGCGGCGAATCCGGCACACTCGGCGTGACGCGGCCCGACATCTCGACGCAGATCCGTTTCCGCAAGGAAGAAGAGCTGAAGCAGGGTGAAGCGGCGCTGCGGGAGAGCGGCAAGATCGGCGCCAACGAGAACGTCAAGATCCTGACCAGTTGCCCGAGCTGCCTGCAGGGCCTGAGCCGTTACGGCAATGACCTGAACAACGGCCTCCTCGAGGCCGACTACATCGTGGTCGAGATGGCCAACCGTATTCTTGGCGAGCAATGGCTGCCGGAATACGTGGCCGCGGCCAACCAGGGCGGCATCGAGCGGGTGCTGGTCTAGCAACAGGAGCTTCTTCATGGCAGGTTTGCAACCCGGCGCACCGACGCCCCGATCGATCACCGTGCATGGCGCCTCGCGCGTGCTGGAGGTCGGCTTTTCGGACGGCGCGAGCTTTCGCATTCCGTTCGAGCTCATGCGCATCTACTCGCCGTCGGCCGAAGTGCAGGGCCATGGCCCGGGCCAGGAAATTCTGCAGACCGGCAAGCGCGAGGTCGGCCTGGTCGAGCTCGAGCCGGTCGGCAACTATGCGGTCAAGCCGGTATTCAGCGACGGGCACGACACCGGCATCTTTTCGTGGGATTTGCTCTACGAACTCGGCGCGAAGCAGGAGCAACTCTGGGGCGAATACCAGGCGCGGCTGGCCGCGGCCGGCGTGGATCGCGATGCGCCGATGGCCGACAAGGGGGGCCACGCCTGCAGTTCGCACTGACGCCACAGCAGCCTTTATTGGGCGAATGTCCGCCGAGCCAGCGGGGTCGTCGCCTTGATATGAGTCCATACGGCCTAACATCAGGCGTATGAGTACCACCCACTTCGGCTTCGAATCGGTCGACGAAAAGGAAAAGGCGCAACGCGTTCGCGGCGTGTTCGACTCTGTCGCCACGCGCTACGACCTCATGAACGACCTCATGTCAATGGGGCTTCACCGCGCGTGGAAGGCTTACACCGTGATGGTCGCCAATGTCGGCGAGGGCTCGAAAGTGCTGGACATCGCGGGCGGCACAGGCGACCTTGCACTGGCTTTCGCGAAGAAAGTCGGTGCCAGCGGCGAAGTGGTGCACACCGACATAAACGAAGCGATGCTGCGCACCGGCCGCGACCGTTTGCTTGACGCCGGCGTGTCGCTGCCCACGATGGTGTGCGACGCCGAGAAGCTGCCGTTCCCCGACGACCACTTCGACGTGGTGACCGTGGCCTTCGGTCTGCGCAACATGACGCACAAGGATCTGGCGCTGAAAGAGATGAACCGCGTGCTCAAGCCGCGCGGCAAGCTGCTGGTGCTCGAATTTTCCAAAGTTGCCAAGCCGCTGGCCAAGGCCTACGACTGGTATTCGTTCAACGTCCTGCCGCGGCTCGGAAAGCTGGTGGCAGGCGACGACGCGAGCTATCGCTACCTGGCCGAATCGATCCGCATGCATCCGGGGCAGGACGAACTCAAGACCCTCATGAAAGAGGGCGGTTTCGGGCATGTGGACTATCACAACATGACAGGTGGCGTGGTGGCCCTGCATGTTGGAATCAAGTGTTGAAAGAACCGCCGTTCCCGGCGACCAGAGGAGACCTCATGAAAAAACTTGGATCTATCTTGTTGGTGTGCGCGATGGCGCTGATCAGCGTGCAGGCCGATGCGGCCCGCATTGGCGGCGGAAAGTCGATGGGCCGCCAGTCGAACAACGTCACCCAGCGTGAGGCAGCTTCGCCGGCGCCGGGCGCGCCGGCCCAGAGCGCCACGAACGCGGCTGCCAAGCCCGGCGCTGCGGCACCTGCCGCTGCGGCGCCGAAGCGCCCGTGGGGTGCCATGCTCGGCGGCTTGGCCGCAGGCCTGGGCCTGGCCTGGCTGGCCCACTCGCTGGGCCTTGGCGCCGCCTTCGGCAACATCCTGCTGATCGGCCTGCTGGTGCTGGCGGCGGTGGTGGTGTGGCGCATCTTCGCGGCGCGCTCGCGGTCCGCGGGTTCGCGTCCCGGCGGTTTTGCCTTCGAAGGTGCGGGCGGCCCCGGCAACCCGGGCGCTCCGGCGCAGTACAGCCCCGGCAACGTCGGCAACGACGCGTCGGCGCGGCCATGGGAGCGCCAGGGTGCGGCGTTCGACGCCACGCCGGCCCCGCACACCGGTGGTTCGTCGATGGCCGGCGCGGCGGTCGCGGGTGGCGGCAGCATGATCGGTTCGGCCCTGGGTGGCGCGCAGTCGTGGGGCATTCCGACCGGTTTCGATGTCGAGGGTTTTCTCACGGCGGCCAAGCGCAACTTCGTGACGCTGCAGGACGCCTGGGATCGCGACGACATCCAGACGCTGCGCTCGATGATGACCGACAGCATGGTCGGCGAAATCCGCGCGCAACTGGCCGAACGCGAGACCCATACCGGCAGCCAGCCGAACAAGACCGACGTGGTGATGCTCGATGCCAAGCTGCTTGGCATCGAGGAGACGCCCGAGGCTTTCCTGGCCAGTGTCGAGTTCTCCGGCATGATCCGCGAGGACGCTTCGGCCGGCCCGAGCCCGTTCCGCGAGGTCTGGAACATGACCAAGCCGACCGACGGCCGTGGCGGCTGGCTGGTGGCAGGGGTGCAAGCTCTGCAATAAGCGCCGTCCGGCGACACGACGGCCTCGCAGACGGGGCGGGTCGGGAATAATGGGGACTATGGCCACACCATCGTCCCCATTTGCTTTTTTCGACGAGCTGTTCAACAAGATCGGCGAGCGTCTGCAGCCGCCGGCCTGGGCGGTGCACGAGATCCAGCACCGCGCGGTGCTGTTCCTCAACCATGTGCTGCAGCAGGAACCCGAGGCCCAGCAGCGGCTGCTGCGCCAGCAGGGCAGGGTGGTGCAATTCCAGTGGCGTTTCGTCACGATGCAGCTGGTCGCCACGCCGGCCGGCTTGCTCGATCTGGCGCCCGAGGGCTCCACGCCAGAGCTCACGCTCACCATCACCCAGGATTCGCCCTTCGACATCGTGCGCAGCTCGTTGCGCGGGGACAAGCCGGCGGTGCAGATCACCGGCGACGTCCAACTCGCGGCCGAGGTCAACTGGCTGGTCGACCATGTGCGCTGGGATGTCGAGGACGACCTGGCACGCCTGATCGGCGACGTGCCCGCCCATGCCATCGGCACCGGCGCACGGCGCGTCGTGGCGGCGCTGCGGAAGTTCGTCGGAGATCGCACCGGGCGCGCTGCGGCAGCCTCGGGCGCCGAATGACGCGTTTCTACCGCGGCATCTACATCGTCTGGGTCGCACTGCGCTACGGCCTGGACGAGCTGGTGCTGACCAGCTTCCAGAAGCCCTGGCTTGGCACCGTGATCCGCGTGCTCTCGGCGGGGCGCAATCTGGAGGCGCCGCGCGGCCAGCGCCTGCGCGAGGCGCTGGAAGGCCTGGGCCCGATCTTCATCAAGTTCGGCCAGGTGCTGTCGACCCGGCGCGACCTGCTGCCGCCCGACATCGCCGACGAACTGGCCCGGCTGCAGGATCGTGTGCCGCCGTTCCCTTCGGCCGTGGCCATCGCGACCATCGAGCGCGCGTTCCGGCGTCCGGTGGGCGACGTGTTCGTGCAGTTCGAGGAGACGCCGGTGGCCAGTGCGTCGATCGCACAGGTGCACTTCGCGACGCTGCGTGCGCGCGACGGCACGATGCGCGACGTGGCCGTGAAGGTGCTGCGGCCCAACATGCGCGGCGTGATCGAGAAAGACCTGGCGCTGATGGCCATGATGGCCGGCTGGGTCGAGAGCCTGTCGGCCGACGGCAAGCGCCTGAAACCGCGCGAGGTGGTGGCCGAGTTCGACAAGTACCTGCATGACGAGCTCGACCTGGTGCGCGAGGCCGCCAATGCCGCCCAGCTGCGGCGCAACATGGCCCCGCTCGAGCTGGTGATGATCCCCGAGATGTTCTGGGATTTCTGCCATCCCGAGGTGATGGTGATGGAGCGCATGAACGGCGTGCCGATCGCCCAGCTCGACCGCCTGCGCGCGGCTGGCGTCGACATTCCCAAGCTTGCGACCGACGGCGTCACGCTCTTCTTCACCCAGGTGTTTCGCGACGGCTTCTTTCATGCCGACATGCACCCCGGCAACATCCAGGTGAGCCTGGATGCGGCCACTTTCGGGCGCTACATCCTGCTCGACTTCGGCATCATCGGGACGCTGACGGAGTCGGACAAGGAGTACCTGGCGCAGAACTTCGTCGCCTTTTTCCGGCGCGACTACAAGCGCGTGGCCGAATTGCACCTGGAAAGCGGTTGGGTGCCGGAAGGCACGCGCATCGACGAGCTCGAAGGCGCGATTCGCACCGTGTGCGAGCCGTACTTCGACCGGCCGCTCAAGGAAATCTCGCTCGGCATGGTGCTGATGCGGTTGTTCCAGACATCGCGCCGCTTCCACGTCGAGATCCAGCCGCAACTGGTGCTGCTGCAAAAGACATTGCTCAACATCGAAGGCCTGGGCCGCCAGCTCGACCCCGAGCTCGACCTGTGGGCCACGGCCAAGCCTTTCCTCGAAAAGTGGATGGTCGACCAGATCGGCCCGAAAAAGCTGTTCTCGCAGCTGCGCGCCGAGGCGCCGCGCTACGCCAAGCTGCTGCCGCAGCTGCCGCGCCTGCTGCACGACTACCTCGAGAACCGGCCGGCCGACCACCGCCGCGAGCTGCTCGAGCTGCTCGCCACGCAGAAGCGCACCAACAGGCTGCTGCAGGCCATCATCTACGGTGGCATGGGTTTTGTATTGGGCTTGATCGTGATGCAGGTGATGCTGCGCGTCCGCCTGTTCTAGTTCGCTTTTTCGCCACCACCCCTGCCTCTGGAGAGCCGCCGTGTTGCTTACCCTGGTCATCGTCTACCTGCTGATCACAATCGCCATCGGGCTCGTCGCAGCCCGGCGCGTGAAGAACACCACCGACTTCGCGATTGCCGGGCGGCACCTGCCGCTTTTCATGATCGTGACCACCACTTTCGCGACCTGGTTTGGCTCCGAAACGGTGCTCGGCATTCCGGCCAAGTTCATCGAAGGCGGGCTCAACGGTGTGGTCGAAGACCCGTTCGGCGCCGGCACCTGTCTGATCCTGGTGGGGCTGTTTTTCGCGGGCAAGCTCTACCGCATGACGCTGCTGACCATCAGCGACTACTACCGCGAGCGCTTCGGTCGTGTGGTCGAGGTGGCATGCTCGCTGATCATCATGCTGAGCTACCTCGGCTGGGTGTCTGCCCAGGTCACTGCGCTCGGGCTGGTGTTCAACCTGCTGTCGGCCGGCGCCATTTCGATTCCCGTGGGCATGACGATCGGTGTCGTCTCGATCCTCGCCTACACGCTGTTCGGCGGCATGTGGTCGGTGGCGGTCACCGATTTCATCCAGATGATCATCCTCGTGGTCGGCCTGGCCGTGATCGCGGTGTTCGCCGGCAACATGGCGGGCGGCGCCGGCAAGGTGATCGAGTTCGCGACCAGCAAGGAGCTGTTCAAGTTCTGGCCCGAGCCGAACTTCCACGACATGGTCTTCTTCTTCGCCGCGGCCATCACCATGATGCTGGGATCGATCCCGCAGCAGGACGTGTTCCAGCGCGTGATGTCGGCCAACAGCGTCAAGGCGGCCACGCGCGGGCCCGTCATTGGGGGCGTGGCGTACATCCTGTTCGCGTCGGTGCCGATGTTCCTGGTGGCGAGCGCGCTGCTCATCATGCCGGAGCAGACCGCGACGCTGCTGAAAGAAGATCCGCAGAAGGTGCTGCCCACGCTCGTGCTCGAGAAAATGCCGTTCGTGATGCAGGTGCTTTTCTTCGGCGCGCTGCTGTCGGCCATCAAATCGACCGCGTCGGCCACCCTGCTGGCGCCGAGCGTCACCTTCACCGAGAACATCTGGCGCCAGTTCAAGCCCGCGGGCACCGATCGCGAGAACCTCCTGACCATGCGCATTACCGTGCTGGTGTTCAGCGCCGCGGTGCTCGCCTATGCCATCCGCATGCAGGGCACGCCGATCTACGAGCTGGTGTCGGGGGCCTACCAGGTGCCGCTGGTCGGCGCGTTCGTGCCGCTGGTGGCCGGGCTGTACTGGAAACGCGCCACCACACAGGGTGCCATGGCGGCCGTGGTGCTCGGTATCGGTTGCTGGCTGCTGCTCCTGGCGCTGCCGTGGGGCGCCGTGTTTCCGGCCCAGCTGGCGGGCGTGCTGGCTTCGGCATTCGGCATGGTGGCAGGCTCGCTGGCGCCGCAATGGGTGGCGAACCAGCACACGCCGCATCGCCCCCTGGCGGTCGAGCCGGCCTGATCCGGATGGAGGGCGCCCGCGCCCTATAATCGTGGGCTTTGCGGGCGGCAGCTGCGCCGCTCTTTCCGACCCCCCATCCCATGCCTATCTACGCCTACAAGTGCAGTGCCTGCGGCTTTGCCAAGGACGTGCTGCGCAAAATGTCCGACGCGCCGCTCTCGGTGTGTCCGAATTGCGGCGCGAGCGCGTTTGAAAAGCAGCTCACTGCCGCCGGCTTTCAGCTCAAGGGCTCTGGCTGGTACGTGACCGATTTCCGCGAGGGCAGCGGCAAAAAGCCGGCCGATGCCAAGCCGGCCGATGCGACGACGCCTGCGGCCAACGGCGCAGGCACCGACGCCAAGTCAGCCACCGATGCCGGTGCCGGCGCGGCAACCGCACCTGCGCCTGCCACCGCCCCTGCCGTCGCGCCCGCTGCCAGCCCCGCTTCCGCGGCCAAAACCGATTGAGGCTGCCCATGCACGCGCTGCGCAAATGGCTGCTGTCGGGCTTGTTGGTCATCGTGCCGCTGTTCATCACGCTGGCGGTGCTCAAGTGGATCATCGACACGCTCGACCAGACGCTCTGGGTGCTGCCGCTGGTCTGGCAGAAATGGCTCTACGACAACAACATTCGCGGGCTCGGCGTGCTGCTGACGCTCGGCATTCTGCTGGCGGTCGGTGCGATCGCCAGCAACTTCGTCGGCAAGCGCCTGCTCGGCTGGGGTGACGCCGTGGTACGCCGGATCCCGGTGGTGCGCTCGATCTATTCGAGCGTCAAGCAGGTGTCGGACACGCTGTTTTCCGAGAGCGGCAACGCTTTCCGAACGGCGGTGCTGATCGAATGGCCACGTGCCAACGTCTGGACCATTGCCTTCGTGACCGGCGCGCCGGGCCGCGAGGTGCTCGGCCATCTGGGCGGCGGGGACTATCTCAGCGTGTATGTCCCGACCACGCCGAACCCAACCGGCGGCTACTTCGTGATGCTCAAGCGCAGCGACTGCATCGAACTCAGGATGAGCGTGGACGAGGCGCTCAAGTACATCGTGTCGATGGGCGTGGTCGTCCCGGGCGGCCCCGCCACCGTCGCGATCAAGCACTAAAAACGCGCCCCAGCGGCGCCGGAATCTTCTTATGGCCATGCGTTCTCACTACTGCGGTCTCGTGACCGAAGCCCTGCTGGGCGAAACCGTCACCCTCTGCGGCTGGGTCAATCGCCGACGCGACCACGGCGGCGTGATCTTCATCGACCTGCGCGACCGCGAAGGCTATGTTCAGGTGGTGTGCGACCCGGATCGCGCTGCGACCTTCGCCGTGGCCGAAGACCTGCGCAACGAGTTCTGCGTGCAGATCAAGGGGCTGGTGCGTGGCCGTCCGGAAGGCACCATCAACGAGTCGCTCAAGAGCGGCAAGATCGAAGTGCTGTGCCACGAGCTCAAGGTGCTGAACCCGTCGGTGACGCCGCCGTTCCTGCTGGACGACGACAACCTGAGCGAAACCACGCGCCTCACGCACCGCGTGCTCGACCTGCGCCGCCCGGCGATGCAGCGCAACATGATGCTGCGCTACAAGGTCACGATGGAAACGCGCAAGTTCCTCGATGCCAACGGCTTCATCGACATCGAGACGCCGATGCTCGGCAAGTCCACGCCCGAAGGCGCGCGTGACTACCTGGTGCCCAGCCGCGTGCACGACGGCAGCTTCTTTGCGCTGCCGCAGTCGCCCCAGCTGTTCAAGCAGCTGCTGATGGTGGCCGGCTACGACCGCTACTACCAGATCGTCAAGTGCTTCCGCGACGAAGACCTGCGCGCCGACCGCCAGCCCGAATTCACGCAGATCGACATCGAGACTTCGTTCCTCGCCGAAGAGGAAATCCGCGAGATGTTCGAGGGCATGATCCGTACCGTGTTCCGCAACGCCGCGGGCATCGACCTGCCGGTGTTCCCGACCATGAGCTATGGCGACGCGATGTTCAAGTACGGCTCGGACAAGCCCGACTTGCGCGTCAAGCTCGAGTTCACCGAACTGACCGAGCTCATGAAGCGCGTCGAGTTCAAGGTGTTCTCGAACGCCGCCACCATGGTCGGCGGCCGCGTCGTGGCGCTGCGCGTGCCGGGCGGCGCTGCCGAAGGCGGCCTCTCGCGCGGCGAGATCGACGCCTACCAGGAGTTCGTCAAGATCTACGGCGCCAAGGGCCTGGCCTACATCAAGGTCAACGACGCGGCAGCCGGCCGCGAAGGCCTGCAAAGCCCGATCGTCAAGAACCTCGACGATGCGGCGCTGGCCGAGATCGTCGCGCGCACCGGCGCCCGCAACGGCGACATCCTGTTCTTCGGCGCCGACAAGGAAAAGGTCGTGAACGACGCGATCGGCGCGCTGCGCGTGAAGATCGGCCACAGCGCCTTCGGCCGCAAGAGCGGCCTGTTCGAAGACCGCTGGGCGCCGCTCTGGGTGGTCGACTTCCCGATGTTCGAGTTCGACGAGGAAGGCCAGCGCTGGTCGGCCGTGCACCACCCCTTCACCGCGCCCAAGGATGGCCACGAAGACCTGATGGACACGGCGCCCGAAAAGTGCATCGCCAAGGCCTATGACATGGTGCTCAACGGCATCGAGATGGGCGGCGGCTCGGTGCGTATCCACCGCGAGGAAGTGCAGAGCAAGGTGTTCCGGGCGCTCAAGATCAGCGCCGAAGATGCGCAGCTCAAGTTCGGCTTCCTGCTCGACGCACTGCAGTACGGTGCGCCGCCGCACGGCGGCATCGCGATCGGCCTGGACCGCCTCGTGATGCTGATGACCGGCGCCGAGTCGATCCGCGACGTCATCGCGTTTCCCAAGACCCAGCGTGCGCAAGACCTGCTCACGCAGGCGCCGAGCCCGGTCGACGAGAAGCAGCTGCGCGAACTGCATATCCGCCTGCGAAACACGCCGCAGCCAGCCTGATGCGCCGATGACGACGAGCACGCGGCCCTGGAAAATCCCGGAGTCGGTGCTGGTCGTGATCCACACGCCTGCGCTCGACGTGCTGCTGATCCGCCGCGCCGACGCCGACGATTTCTGGCAGTCGGTCACCGGCAGCAAGGACGTCGCAGACGAGCCGCTGGCCCTGACCGCGGCGCGCGAGGTGGCCGAGGAAACCGGCTTCGCCTGCGGCGAAGACAGCCCGCTCGCTTCCCGGCTGCACGATTGGCAGCTGCAGAACATCTACGAGATCTACCCGCGCTGGCGCGCCCGCTACGCGCCGGGCGTGACGCACAACACCGAGCATCTGTTCGGCCTGTGCCTGCCGGAACGCATCGATCCCGTGCTCAATCCACGCGAGCACACCGCCTGGCAATGGCTGCCCTACCGCGACGCTGCCGACGCCTGCTTTTCCCCGTCGAATGCAGAAGCCATTCTGTTGCTGCCACAATTTCGAGCATGACTTCACCGGCCCACACGCTGCGCGTGGCGACCTACAACATCCACAAGGGCGTGCAAGGCATCGGTCCCGCGCGGCGGCTGGAGATCCACAACCTCGGCCATGCGATCGAGCAGCTCGACGCCGACATCATCTGCCTGCAGGAAGTGCGCAAGATGAACCGGCAGGCGGCTGCCCGCTTCACCCGTTGGCCCGAAATGCCGCAGGCCGATTTCCTCGCCCCCGAGGGCTATACGGCGGTCTACGAGACCAATGCCGTTACGCGCCACGGCGAGCACGGCAATGCGCTGCTGACGCGCTGGCCGGTGCTGCACCAGCGGCACCAGGATATTTCCGACCATCGCTTCGAACAGCGCGGGCTGCTGCACGTGGTGATCGAGGTCGAAGGCCGTCCGGTGCACGCCATCGTCGTCCACCTGGGCCTCATCAAGGGCAGCCGCGTGCGGCAGGTGGCGCAGCTCAACGAGTTCATCGCCCGGGAGGTTCCGGCGGGTGAGGCGGTGGTGGTGGCCGGCGACTTCAACGACTGGGGCGCGCGCATGCGCCATGCGATGAATGCGGCGGGTCTGCGCGATTCGAGCGACCTGCGCGGGCCGCGCACGCTGACCTACCCGTCTCGGTTGCCGGTGGCGCAGCTCGACTTCATCTACGGGCGCCACCTCTCGCCGGTGGCGTGCAACGTGCCGCGTGGCCCGATCTGGGCGCGCATGTCGGATCACCTCCCGCTGGTGACCGACTTTTTGCTATTGAATTAATAGCTGCCTACGCCCACTGGGCGGGCGCTGCAGGCCCGGATGGCTTGCAAACCGTTCACTGTTAGGATCATCGGATGCTGAAGAAAATTGACGCTGCAGAGCGCCCCGGCCACGGGGGAGATGATGATGAGGGCACGCCGGTCTCGGTAAAGATCCGGGAGCGCCTGCAGGCTGCGCGCAAACGCTTCAACGCCAACGACAACATCGCCGAGTTCATTGAACCGGGCGAACTCGAAGCCTTGCTCGACGAGGTCGAGGTCAAGATGAAGAGCGTGCTCGAAAGCCTGGTGATCGACCTCGATCGCGACCACAACACCGGCAACACCGCGCGCCGTGTGGCCAAGATGTACCTCAACGAGGTTTTCAAGGGCCGCTATGTGGCGGCGCCCAAGTTGACCGAATTTCCGAACGCGGAACACCTCAACGAACTCATGATCGTCGGCCCGATCACGGTGCGCAGTGCCTGCTCGCACCACTTCTGCCCGATCATCGGAAAGCTCTGGATCGGCGTGATGCCGAACGAACACACCAACGTGATCGGCCTTTCCAAGTACGCACGCCTGGCTGAATGGGTGATGGGCCGGCCCCAGATCCAGGAAGAAGCCGTGGTGCAGCTGGCCGACTTGATCCAGGAAAAAACCCAACCCGATGGCCTCGCCCTCGTCATGGAGGCCGAGCATTTCTGCATGGCCTGGCGTGGCGTCAAGGAAATGGACAGCAAGATGATCAATTCGGTGATGCGAGGTGTGTTCCTCAAGGACGCGTCGCTGCGGCGCGAGTTTCTGTCCCTGCTCCCCCGAAAGGGCTGACATGTTGGTACGCCTGCTCTACGCCAGCCGCGCCGTCGATTCGAGCGCGCCCGCCATCGAGGCGATCCTCACGCAATCGCGCGCCCACAACACCGCTTGCGGTGTCACCGGCATCCTCTGCTATGGCGCCGGGATCTTCCTGCAGGCGATCGAGGGTGGCCGCACCGCCATCAGCGATCTCTATGGCCACATTCAGCGCGATCCGCGCCACAAGGATGTGGTGCTGCTGCACTACGAAGAGATTTCCGAACGCCGCTTCGGCGGCTGGACCATGGGCCAGGTCAACCTGACCAAGGGGCACCAGGCCACGCTGCTGCGCTATTCGGAACGCCCGGAGCTCGACCCCTATGCGGTTTCCGGCAAGGTCTCGCTGGCGCTGCTCGAAGAGCTGATGGCCACCGCCGCCATCGTCGGCCGGGCCTGAACCTCGCGCTTTGCCGCTTTCCGCCTTTGCGCTCGGCAGAGCCTGGCGGGTGAAGCCAATGCTGTTCGGTTGCGATTTTTCCAGCGCGCCCACCGCGCGCAAACCGATCGTGGTGGCGCACGGTGGCATCGATGGCCGTCACGTGGTCTTGCTGCGGCTCGACACCTTCGCCACGCTCGATGCGTGGGCCGGGTGGCTGGCGCGCACGCCGGCCTGGGTTGGCGGATTCGACTTTCCTTTCGGGCTGCCGCGCGAGTTGGTCGTGCAGTTGGGCTGGCCATTGCAGTGGCCGGCCTTGATGACGCACTACGCGGCCCTGAGCCGGGCCGAAATTCGCGCCGAGTTCGCGGCGTTTTGTGCCGGCCGGCCAGCCGGTGGCAAGTTCGCGCACCGGGCAACCGACGGCCCGGCCGGCTCGAGCCCCTCGATGAAATGGGTCAATCCGCCGGTCGCCTTCATGCTGCACGCAGGCGTGCCGCGTCTGCTGGCCGCCGGCGCCTGTTTGCCTGGGCTGTACGTATCGCGCGAAGGTTGTGAACGCACCGCGCTGGAAGCCTATCCCGGCTTGCTGGCACGCGAGCTGATCGGGCGGCGCAGCTACAAGGCCGACGACCGCGCGCGGCAAACGCCACAGCGCCATGCCGCGCGTGCCGACTTGCTCGATGCCCTAGTGACGTCCGGCAGCACTCGGCTCGACCTGCGACTCGCGCTCGAGACGGCGCAACGCGAAATCCTGCTGGCCGATGCTCAGGGTGACCTGATTGATGCCGTGCTGTGTTTGCTGCAGGCTGCCTGGGCCGCGTCGCAATCCGGGTGGGGCCTTCCGGATTCGATCGACCCCCTGGAAGGCTGGATCGTCAGCCTGACCTGTCCTACACCCGTTCGCGGCGAGGGCGACGGCAGTGCGGCTTGCCGTGTCGCTAGATTGAACACGTGGTTCACACGAGCCATGTGTCAAATCCAACGGAAGGAACCGCTATGAACAAGGACCAAGTCTCAGGCCGCGTCGAGCAGGCCAAGGGCAAGATCAAGGAAGTCACCGGCAAGGTGACGGGCAGCGAAAAGCTGGAAGCCGAAGGCGTTGCCGACAAGACGGCCGGGAAGGTGCAAAGCACCTACGGCGACGTGAAGGAAAAGGCCAAGGATGCCATCAAATCGGGCGCGGACAAGCTCTGAACGCATCGAACTTCAGGAGATATTTGATATGACATCGAAGAATCAACACATCGCGCGCTCGCGCACATTGCTGGCGGTGTTACTGGCCGGCAGCGCGGTGGCGCTCGGCGCCTGCGGCAACAAGGCCAACGACAGCACTGCCGGCCAAAAAGTCGACTCGACAGTCGCCAAGACCGAGTCTTCGGCCAAGTCCGCGGAATCCAGCATGAAGCAAGGTGCTGCCGAGACCAAGGATGCAGTGAAGGACGCAGCCACCACGGTGGGCAACAAGGTGGACGATGCCAGCATCACCGCGAAGGTGTCCGCAGGTCTCGCCAAGGATCCTGATCTGAGTGCTATCAAGATCGACGTCGACACCAAGGGTGGCACCGTCACGCTCGCCGGCCCCGCGCCCACCGCGGCGGCCAAGGCGCGCGCCGGTGACATTGCCAAGAGCGTTGAAGGCGTCGGTTCTGTCAACAACAAGCTTGAAGTCAAGATGTAAAAACGACTTCCAAAAAAATGCCCGGCAATCGCCGGGCATTTTTTATGAGCGCGCGTTCGGGCTCGTACTCAGGGCTTGCCGTCCTTTTTGCGCATCACCGTGGTAACCATGTCGGCGATATCCGAAGACTTCAGGGCAGCCGCCACCAGGGCGCCCACCGACAAGAGTCGCCAGGGGCGAACCAGGACAATCACCGCGCCCGTAGCAGCAGCCACGGCCACCAGTTTGGCCGGATTTTCCCGTGCATAGCGATCGAGCACCGGTCTTGCGAGCTGGCCCACGGCATTGGCGGGGTGACGACGCCACCAGCGCTCGGCCATCGAGCGGGCAACCGGCAACCACGCAACGCGATCAAACAGGCCCGGCTTTCGCGGGCGATGAGGCAGTTCGCCGGATTGCGCGCGCTCAGGGGCAGGCGGCGCTTCGCCGCGCAATTGCTGAACCAGCGCCCGGCGCGAAATAGCCAGACGCTGCTGCGCTGTCAAGGCATCACGGTCAATCGGCATCGGAGCCTCCAGCGAGATGCAGGGCGCGCACATCGGCGTCGAGTTGTGCGCTCAGATCCTGGAACGCGTTGAGTTCGGTGGGCCGGGTTGCCACCCAGGCCGACAGAGCGGCAACCGCCACCGCCACGCCCGGCACGGCAACCAGTACCCAGTGAAAGCTTCCATGCAATACGCCCAGCATGACGGCGATGCCGATCAAACCGAGCGCCAGCATCGCACTGACCGCCGCGATCACGCCGGCCAGCGCCCGCTTGATCAAGGCACGGCTCGCCAGGACGCTTTCCTCGCGGATTAGCGCGGCGTAGTTGGCAAGGTGATCCGCAATCAGTTCGGGCCGCCCGAGCACCGTGGAAAAAATCGGATGAAGCATGGTGCTGCGAGTATCGGCGCTACGGACGGAGCCTCAGCTCAATAGTCGTCCCGGCGACGCGTGGCCAGCACCAGCAGCGCAGCGATTGCGGCACCGGCAGCAGCGGCAATCAGCACCGAGCGCACCGGTTGGTCGGAGATGTACTTGCCCGTCACGTCGGCAGCCTGTTCGATCTGGCGCTGCGCACGGGCGCTGGTCTTCGATGCCGACTCCAGGCCACGCTGCACGGCTTGCTGAACCCGGTTGGCCAACTGCTCCACGGCAGGTTCGACCTGGCCGCGCAGACCCCGCACCTTTTCGCCCGCCGCGTTCACCGCGTTCTGCGCGTAGGCGCGGGTTGATTCCAAGGCGTCGTTGGCGGTTTCGCGAGCTTCGTCGGCCAGTTGCGATGCGGTCTTGACGGTTGCATTCATGGTGTTGTTTCCTTTGCTGAGATGGAGATTATTGTGAACTGGCGAAAAGATGGTAGCTGCGCTAGCCCCTGCGCATCAAGCTGGCAATGAAGCTGACCAGCGCAAGCACGAGGAAGATCACGAATAGAACTTTTGCGATCCCGACCGCCCCGGCCGCAATGCCGCCGAACCCGAAGAGCGCTGCTACCAGCGCGATGACCAGAAATATGACTGCGTAGTGCAACATGCTGAACTCCTGACCGAGGCGGACCTCGCGTTGTTGGGGGCACGTTCTGGCTTGAACGGGCTGGCTCGAGCGTAGGACGGCTCAGCCAAAAGGCCTGTCAGCAGCGGCGGCCGGGGTGCGTAGGAGAGCAACGAATCGACCCGGACCGCTCAGTTGCGCTGCACCGGAATCATCGCCATCAGGCGGGTGCCCCGGCCCAGGGCCGATGTGACGGTGAGCTTTCCGCTGGCGGCCTGAACCCGGTGCCGCATGCCAGCCAACCCGTGGGTGGAAGGGCGCGCTGTGCCGGGCTCGAAGCCCTTGCCGTTGTCGGTCACCTCGACGATCACGTGGTTCCCGTAGTTCTTGAGCACGATGGTCGCCTCGGTCGCCTGTGCGTACTTGCCGATATTGGTGAGGCTTTCCTGAACCAGGCGGTAGACCGTGAGCTGGCGCGCCTCGTCCAGCAGCACGGGCTCGAGCGCCAGATCGATCTGCACGCCGGACCGGTCGCCGAACTCGCGTCCCAGAATTTCGAGGGATGCCACCAGGCCCAGATTGGACAGTGACGACGGGCGCAGGTCTTCGATGATGCGGCGCTTGAGCGCGATGCCGCTGTTGAGCAACTCGGTCAGATGCTGCAGGCGCTGCGTCGCATCCGGCGAATCGGCCAGCCGCGATTTCAGCCGCGCCACGTCGAGCTTGGCCGCTGTCAGCAGCGAGCCGAGTTCGTCATGCAACTCGCGAGCGAGGTAGCCGCGCTCGGTTTCGCGCACGTCCTGCAGATGGGTTGCGAGCTCGGTCAGTGTCGCGGTGCGCTCGCTGACTTCGGTTTCGAGTGCATTGCGCTCGCGCTGCAGCGCCTCTTGCTGGCGCTCGCCGGCGGAGCGCAGCGCATGCGTTTGCCGCAGGTACAGCCAGAACGCCAGCAATGCAAACAAGGCAACCAGGCCGATGCCCAGCCGCCCGAGCTTGAGCGCCCTGGAAATCTGCTGCTGTCCGACCTCGAGCGCATGGTTGCTGACAGCGATCAGCTCACTGGCCTGAACGCGGATGGCGTTCATTTCCTCGCGACCCACGTCGGTGGTCAGGACGAACTTCCAGGCATCGTCGCTGCCGCTCTGGCGCAACCGCAGGCTCATGTCCATCTCGGCCAGCTTGCGCGCAACGTGGCCGGACAGCCTGCTCAGCCTGGCCTGTTCATCGGGTCGCTCGGCGTAGAGCGCGCGCAGACTTGCGAGGTTGCCATCGACCTTTTTCACGGCCCCGTCGTAAGGTTCGCGGTAGCTGGCCTCCCCGGTCAAAAGATAGCCCCGCTGGCCGGTTTCGGCGTCGAGTATGTTCTGAAGCAGGCCGTTGAGTGCCGCTCGCGCCAGTTGCGCCTCGCTGATCTCGTTGAGCGCGCGGCGCGACTCCCGGTAGCCGGCCTCGTTGATGCCGATCAACACCAGGGCAGCCAGCGCCGCCAGGGTCAGGCTGAGCGCCATCCTGGGAACCACTAACCAGCGCATGATGTCTCCACGGAATTTTCCATCGTCAAATTCGGGAATAATTGGCGCTGAACAGGGATCGGACGATGCGGCACTCGAGGCCGCTCACAAAGACGAAAGCAAAGAATGATCAAGATCGGCATTGTGGATGACCACGCCATCGTGCGCTCCGGCCTGAGGCAGTTTTTTTCGGAGCACGTCGACCTGCGCGTTGCGGGCGAAGCCGCCAGCGGCCGCGAAGCGATCGAACTGGTTCGCACCACTGAATTGGATGTCCTCGTGATGGATCTTTCGATGCCCGGCCAGAGCGGCATCGACGCGCTGGCCATGATCCGCGCCAAGGCGCCCGATGTGGGCATCCTGATCCTGAGCGGCTATCCCGAAGAGCACTACGCGATGAACCTGATTCGTCAGGGCGCGAGTGGCTACCTCAACAAGGAATGCGATCCGATCGAGATCGTGAACGCAATCCGCACCATCTCGCTGGGCCGGCGCTACATCACGCCGACCGTCGCCGAATTGCTGGCGCGCCAGCTCGATCGAAAAGACGACGCGGCACCGCACGAGCAGTTGTCGGAGCGCGAGTTCCAGGTGTTCCTGAAGCTGGCCAAGGGCGAAACTGCGGGCGACATCGCCAAGACCCTGTCGCTGTCGGTCAAGACGGTCAGTACCTACCGCACGCGCCTGATGGAGAAGATGAACCTGTCCTCCAACAGCGACCTCACCTATTACGCGCTGAAGAACAAGCTTATCGATTAAGCGGGCACAGCAGGTTTCAACCAGCGCGCAGGGCGGCGTGGGCAATGCAGTAGTCGACCAGCGCATCGATTTCATTGGATTTGTCGAAGACCGCATCGACGCCGAGCGCGGCGCAGCGCCTGCGTACATCCGCAGTCGCATAGTTGCTCAACACCACCACGCGTTGCGAGGGCGTACGCCACGCGCATGCCTTCAGCACGCCCAGCCCGCTGCCCTGCTTTAGAAACAGGTCGACGATGGCAAGCTGCCATCGTGTGGGATTGGCATGCAGCCACGCGCAGGCTTCCATCTCGGACATGGCAAAGCCCACTGCGGTGACACGCGCGAGTTCTTCGAGCGTGGCAACGAGGTTTTCGCGAATCGTCTCGTTGTCTTCGACGATAAAGGTGTTGAGTGTGGCGCTCATGGCCGAACCTGTTGATCATGCAAGGTGCTGGGGCTTTGGGCTGTAGGAGGCTTCCGACAAACAGTGTGTCGTAGGCGAGCGCGCACATGGGTTGCGGCCCGGAGCCGACCCGGAAAGCACCGCGCTGGCCGCAGGCTTGCAAAATGAACATTGCATTGCGCCTCCGGAGTTCCGGCATTCCGCTGTGGGGTCGCATCGCGGGCGGTATTGCCGCAGTGCTGGCGGTGCTGCTGATCGTCGTGATGTTCTTTCCGTGGGATGTGCTGCGCGAGCCACTCAATCGCTATGTCAGCGAGAAGACCGGCCGCAAGTTCGAGATCACGCGCCGGCTCGACGTGAAGCCTGGCTGGCGCGGCGCCACCATCGCCTTCGACGGCATCGAGTTCGCAAACCCTTCATGGGCGCGCGAGCCGTATCTGGTGAGGGCGGAGCGCGCCGAGTTCGAGATACGGCTTTGGCCTCTCCTCGGGGGCAAGGTGGTCATTCCGCGCTTGGCGCTGGTGTCGCCCACTATGGGCCTGCAGATGGAGCAGGATGGCCGCCGTACCTGGGCGCTCGGCAAGGACACCGACGACGCCGACACCGTGCCGACCATCGGACTGCTGCAGGTGGACGGTGGTGGTGTCGACTTTCTCGCGGAGCATCTCGGTGTCGACCTCCACGCCGATTTCACGTTCGACACTGCGCGCGGCGAGATGCCGCTCGACTTTCGCGTGAAGGGCCGCTATCAGCGGCAACCTCTGACTGCCGAAGGCCGCACTGGCAACGTGCTGCAACTCACGTCGGCCGGACAGCCGCCGTTCCCGATGGAAATCAAGGCCGTGGCCGGCAAGACGCAGCTCTCCGCCAAGGGCACCGTGGCGGCGCTGGCCGATCTCGACGGCATCGACGCGCAGTTCCAGCTCAAGGGCCAGACCCTCGGTGATCTCTACCCGCTCCTCGGTATCGCCCTGCCGCAGACCTCGCCCTACGCGCTCAGCGGCGACTTGCGCAAGCGCGCCAAGCTCTGGGAGGTTCAGGGCCTGAAGGGCAAGCTCGGACTGTCGGACATCGGCGGGGACATGCGCTTCGACCAGGCGCCAAAAACGCCGCACCTCAGCGGGAGCCTTCGTTCCCGCGTCATGGACATGGACGACCTCGGCCCGCTGATCGGCCTGCCGCCGACCGAGCGCGCGGCCAGGGCCGTGGAGGGCGTCGAGCCGCCGCCATCGATCACGCAGGTCAAACGCGCGCAAAAGGATCCGGGCCGCAAGGTGTTGCCGACCGCGAGGCTCGATTTCGAGCGGCTGCGCGCGATGAATGCCGAGGTGCAATACACGGCAGAGAAGATCCGCAACGTGCGTGACATGCCGCTGGACCGCGGCAGCGTTCACGTGAAGCTTGTCGACCGCGTGCTGACGCTCGATCCGCTCGACCTCGGCCTGGCCAGCGGCAAGCTGGCCGGCGCGATCCGTATCGACGCGACGCAGAATCCGGCCGACATCCGCGCCTCGCTCGACCTTCGCGGGATGCAGCTCAACCGCTTGATTCCGAAGGTCGAGACGCTCAAGACCAGTTTCGGCAAGCTCGACGGGCGCATCAACTTGTCCGGCCGCGGCAACTCGGTCGCGAGTTGGCTGGGCGGGTCGTCGGGCGACGTGGCTGCCATCACCGGGCGCGGCGAGTTCAGCAACCTGCTGCTCGAGTTCCTGGGGCTCGATGGTGGCGAGATCATCAAGTTCCTGCTGCGCGGCGACCGCAACGTCACGCTGCGCTGCGCGGCGGTGGCTTTTGATGTCAACAAGGGGGTGATGGTCGGACGCAGCATGGTGTTCGACACCGCCGACACCGTGTTCAACGCCAGCGGCCAGGCCAGTCTGTCCGACGAGACGATGCAGTTCGTGGTTCGTCAGCAGCCGAAGGACGTGAGCATTCTTTCATTGCGAACGCCGCTCGTGATCAGTGGCACCTTCGCTTCGCCGTCAGCCGGCGTCGAAGCGGGCCCACTGGCCGGGCGCGGCCTGGCCGCGGTGGCGCTCGGCGTCATCAACCCGTTGCTGGCATTGCTCGCAACGATCGAAACCGGGCCCGGCTTAGACGCCGACTGCAAAGGTGTGCTGGCCGATGCGAACCAGCCGACCGCCGGCGCCGCCGCCACGGGCGCCGCCAAGGCCAAGACTGCGCGCCAGTGAACGTGAAGTGCTTTACGTTTCGGGGTAGGCCGCTGGCGGCGGATGGCCCCTTCCGCGAATGTCCCCCGGCTTGCGGCCTCCTCCTTTATTTCGCTGCAGGGGCCACCCACCACCAGCGGCTTGGGGCACGCTCTGCATGTTCAGCGCGAAACGGTCACGCTGCGTCCAGGATCAGGGCGGTAGGGCGCGCTGCGCAGCGAAATAAAGGAGGAGGGCGAAGCCCGGGGGACATTCGCGGAGCAGCGTGCCCTGCCGCCCTGATCCTGCCCCCGAACCGAAGCGCCCGGAACCTCAGCCCGGCAATCAACGCTCGGAATAAAGCTTTGAATGCAAGGCCCTATCAGGCGGTTGGCCGCTGGCCGCAAACGCTGCAATCCGGGTCGCGCGCCGTGCGCAAAGTGTCGAAGCGGGTACTGCGCCCATCGAACATCAGCAGCTGACCTGCCAGCGACGAGCCGATCCCTGCCAGCAGCTTGAGCGCCTCATGCGCTTGCAACGTGCCGATCGTGCCCACCACCGGCCCGAACACGCCGAGGACGGCGCAGCGCGTTTCCTCGAAATCGGCGTCGGGCGGGAACAGGCAGGCGTAACAGGGCGAGGCCGCATCGCGCGTGTCGTAGACGCTGAGTTGGCCATCGAAACGGATCGCCGCCCCGGACACCAGCGGCTTGGCATGGGCCACGCAGGCCTTGTTGACGGCCTGGCGCGTCGCGAAGTTGTCGCTGCAGTCAAGCACCACGTCGGCGCCCGCCACCAGGCGATCCAGCGCTTCGGCATCGGCGCGTTGCGTGATCGGCTCGATCGAAATGGTGGGGTTGATCGCCAGCATCGCCATGGCGGCCGAAGTCACCTTGGCTTGGCCCACCCGCGCCGCGGTGTGGGCGATCTGGCGTTGCAGGTTGGTGAGGTCGACCGTGTCGTCGTCGACCAGCGTGATGCGCCCGACGCCCGCCGCGGCGAGGTAGAGCGCCACCGGTGAGCCAAGCCCGCCGGCGCCGACCACCAAGGCATGCGCCGCCGAGACTTTGGCCTGACCGTCGATGCCGAACTCTTCCAGCAGGATATGCCGCGAGTAACGCAGCAGTTCATCGTCCTGCATGCCGGCCCGATCAGTTCTCTTTCTTTTCTTCCTTGTTGTCGACAATCACCTGCGTCTTGCTGACCAGCACCGGCTGGCCCTTGAGGCGGTTGAGTGCCTGCACCAGCGGGAAGTCCTTGTCGGTGCCGAACTCGGGGACCTTGCGGTCTTGCGGCGGCTTCTTGGCCTCTTCCTCGAGGCGCTTGCGGGCCTCGTCGCGTGCTTTTTCGCGCTCGGGGCTCTTGGCCTCGGGGCCTTGCCCGCTGGCCAAATGCTTTTCGAGATCGGCCTCGCGCATCCGCAGCGCGGCGAACGGGCTGCCTTCGGCACTTTCGTCGATCAGCACGTTCGGCACGATGCCCTTGGCCTGGATCGAGGTGCCGCTCGGCGTGTAGTAGCGCGCGGTGGTGATCTTCAGGCCGGTGTCGGGGCCGAGCGGGCGCACCGTCTGCACCGAGCCCTTGCCGAAGGTCTGGCTGCCCATCACGACGCCGCGCTTGTGATCCTGCAGCGCGCCGGCCACGATTTCGCTGGCCGAAGCCGAGCCCTCGTTCACCAACACCACCAGCGGCACCGACTTCAGCGCAGCCGGCAGACTGCGCAGCGGGTCGGCGCCGGCGCGGCGCTGGTAGTCGGCCGGGATCGCCTTATAGATCGACTTGCTCTCGCTCAGCTGGCCGTCGGTGGTGACCACGGTCACGTTTTCAGGCAGGAATGCAGCCGAAACGGCCACTGCCGCGTCGAGCAGGCCGCCCGGGTCGTTGCGCAGGTCGAGCACCAGGCCCTTGAGGTTGGGATCCTGCTTGTAGATCTCGTCGACCTTCTTGACGAAGTCGTCGACGGTGCGCTCCTGGAACTGGGACAGGCGAATCCACGCATAGCCCGGCTCGATGACCTTGCCTCGAACCGACTGCGTGCGAATCTCTTCGCGCGTGATCGTGACCGGGAAAGTGCGGTTCTCGTCCTTGCGGAAGATCGTGAGCAGCACCTTGGTGTTGGCCTCGCCGCGCATGCGCTTGACCGCCTCGTTGAGACTGAGTCCGCGCACCGCCGTGTCATCGATCTTGGTGATCAGGTCGCTCGGCTTCAGGCCGGCGCGGAACGCGGGCGAACCCTCGATCGGCGACACCACCTTGATCAGGCCATCCTCCTGCGAAATCTCGATGCCGACCCCGACAAAGCGGCCGCTGGTGCCTTCCTTGAATTCCTTGAAGGACTTCTTGTCGAAATACTGCGAGTGCGGATCGAGTCCGGCGACCATGCCGGAGATCGCATCGGAGATGAGCTTCTTTTCGTCGACTGGCTCGACATAGTCGGTCTTGACCATGCCAAACACAGCCGCGAGCTGTTGCAGTTCCTCCAGCGGCAGCGGGGCCAGCGAACCGCGCGCGACGGTTTGCAGTGAAACGGTCGTCAGTACGCCTGCGACGGCGCCGGCTGCAACCCAACCGGTGATCTTGAGTTTTTGGCCCATTTAGAAGTGTCCTGAGAGTGTCGGCCGAGTGGCTCGAACCAATATACACACCTTGGAAGCAATTTGCCTGCCGCGGTTCCGTCGACATGTCAACGGATGTGCATTTAGTTCAGGCCTTCCCCTGCGATGCAACGGCTGCGGCGGCTTTCGCGGCCGCTTCGGGGTCGCCGAGGTAATAGTGGCGCAATGGCTTGAGTTCGTCGTCCAGTTCGTACACCAGCGGGATGCCGTTCGGAATGTTGAGGCCGACGATATCGCTGTCTGAAATGCCGTCGAGGTACTTCACCAGGGCCCGGATCGAGTTGCCGTGTGCCGCCACCACTAGCCGGCGGCCGCTGCGGATGGCGGGCGCCATCGACTCGTTCCAAAACGGCAGCACGCGTGCCACGGTGTCCTTCAGGCATTCGGTCAGGGGAATCTGCTCGGGCGCCAGCCTGGCGTAACGCACGTCGCCGCGCTCGCTGCGCGGGTCGTCGAGCGCCAGCGGCGGCGGCGGCGTGTCGTAGCTGCGGCGCCAGACCAGCACTTGCTCGTCGCCGTACTTCTTGGCCGTTTCGGCCTTGTTCAGGCCCTGCAGGCCGCCATAGTGCCGCTCGTTCAGGCGCCAGGAGTGCACCACCGGCAGCCAGGTGCGGTCGAGCTCGTCCAGCGTGTGCCACAGCGTACGGGTGGCACGCTTGAGCACGCTGGTGCAGGCCACATCGAACTCGTAGCCTTCGGCCCTGAGCAGGCGGCCGGCCTGTTTGGCCTGTTCGACGCCGGTGTCGGTCAGGTCGACGTCGGTCCAGCCGGTAAAGCGGTTTTCGAGATTCCAGGTCGATTCGCCATGGCGAATCAGTACCAGCTTGTGCATGGGAGGAGGCCTTTGGTGTCGGGGGTCAGGGACTGCGGAACCCGCCATTCTAAAATCTGTGGCTTTGCCAATCCCAACTCCCCAAGGAACCCTGTGAAATTCATCGTCGACAACTGGATGCTGCTGCTGATCACGCTCAGCTCGGGCGGCATGCTGGCCTGGCCTCTGCTGCGCGGCGCCGGTACCGGCTCGCTGACGGCCCAGGGGGCGGTGCAGTTGATCAACCGCGAGCGCGCGGTGGTGGTGGACGTGCGCGAACCCGAGGAGTTCGCGGCCGGCCACGTGACCAACTCGAAGAACGTGCCGCTCAACCTGATGGAAGAAAAGCTGACCTCGGCCGTCAAGAACAAGACCGTGCCGCTGCTGCTGATATGTGGCACCGGCGCGCGGGCGAACCGTGCGGTCGCTACCGCCAAGAAACTCGGCTACGAGCAGGCCCAAGCGATTGCGGGCGGGCTCAAGGCCTGGAAAGACGCTAATCTGCCGGTTGAAAAAGCCTAGTCAATTGGGCTCCCCCCCAGACTTCGCGCACTTCGTGTCGCTTTGCCAACCCCCTACCGGGGGCAACGCCAGCGGCCCGGCGAAGCCGGTTCCGCGGCGTTTCCCTAGGGTATCGCAGCTAGGCCGAAACTGTTGAAATTGTGAAAGGCTTCCCAAGGTAGAGCGCATGCAAACCGTCAAGATGTACACCACCGCCGTTTGCCCGTACTGCATTCGCGCGAAGCAAATCCTCAAATCCAAAGGCGTCGAGCAGATCGAAGAGATCCGCATCGACACCGACCCGCAGGCCCGCACCGCGATGATGGAGACTACCCAGCGCCGCACGGTGCCGCAGATCTTCATCGGAGACACCCACGTCGGCGGCTGCGACGATCTGGTCGCTCTGGACGGGCGTGGCGGCCTGGTACCCCTGCTGCAGGCCGCCTGACTGCCATTTGCGACCGGCGATAATCGCTGGCTACCTCCATAAGCCCGCTGCGGGAAACTTTTCCCGGCGGGCGTTGTTTTGACATCCGAAAGCTCCGCCATGGCAGACACCCAAGACCCCGTGTTCCAGATTCAACGCGTCTACCTGAAAGACCTGTCGCTCGAGCAACCCAATTCGCCCGCGATCCTGCTGGATCCCGAGCAGCCGACCGTCGACATCCAGCTTGGCGTGGACGCCCAGCCGGTGGCCGACGGCATCTTCGAAATTACCGTGTCCGCCACGGTGCAGACCAAGGTGCAGGACAAGACGGTGTTCCTGGTCGAGGCCAAGCAGGCCGGCATCTTCGAGATCCGCAACCTGCCGGAAGACCAGATGGGCCCGATCCTGGGCATCGCCTGCCCGCAGATCGTCTACCCCTACCTGCGCGGCAACGTGGCGGACGTGATCCAGCGCGGCGGTTTTCCGCCAGTGCACCTGGCCGAAATCAACTTCCAGGCGATGTACGAGCAGCAGCAGGCGCAAGCCGCCGGCGAGCCCTCGCCGATCGTCACGCAGTAAACCCGCGCCACGCGCCGCGGCTGCTGCATGAAAATCTGCGTGCTCGGTGCCGGCGCCTGGGGTACCGCGCTCGCGGTCAACGTGGCCGCGCGCCACCACGTCACGCTGTGGGCGCGCGATGCCGCGCAGGCCGCGCGCATGAGCGCCGCGCGCGAGAACGCGCGCTACCTCCCGGGCACGCCGCTGCCGACCGCGTTGTCGGTGCAGGCGGGCGATGCAGCGTCGGCCGTGCACGGCGCCGACCTCGTGATCATCGCCACGCCGATGGCTGCGCTGCGGGGCCAACTGCTTGCATTGCGCGATCTTCCGGTGCCGGTCGCCTGGCTCTGCAAGGGTGTCGAGCCGGCGCTCGGCGCCGCGCAGTCTTTCGGCCTGCTGCCGCACGAAATATTGGCGCAGGTTGCCCCGGATCTACTGGCCGGCGTGCTCAGCGGGCCCAGCTTTGCGCAGGAGGTGGCGCAGGGTCGACCGACCGCGCTGGTGGCCGCAAGCAGCCATGCCCGGGTGCGCGACGTGCTGGTCGAGGCCTTTCACGGCCCGGCACTGCGCGTCTACGCCAACGATGACATCGTCGGTGTCGAGGTTGGTGGCGCCGTCAAGAATGTGCTGGCGATCGCCACTGGACTGTGCGACGGGCTCGCACTGGGCCTCAATGCGCGGGCCGCGCTGATCACGCGCGGGCTGGCCGAGATGACGCGCTTCGGCCTTGCGCTCGGTGCTCGCGCCGAAACCTTCATGGGCTTGTCGGGCCTGGGCGACCTGGTGCTCACGGCCACCGGCGACCTGTCGCGCAACCGCAAGGTCGGCCTGTTGCTGGCCGGCGGCCAGACGCTGGCGCAGGCGGTCGATTCGCTCGGCCACGTGGCCGAAGGCGTCTACTGCGCACGCACCGTGGTGCAGCGCGCGCGGCTGCTGGGGCTCGAGATGCCGATCGCCGAGGGCGTGGTCGCGCTGCTCGACGGCGCCGGCAGCCCGGCCCAGGTGGTGGCCGCCCTGATGGGGCGCGAGCCGTCGTCCGAACCCGGGTGAGGGCCGATTGATGGCTGCGCCGGCTTGAGTTACGGTCAGCGCTCCATTCACAAGGAGACCGTCCATGACCCGTTGCCGTCCGTATTCTCTTGTCCTGTCGCTGGCAGCCGCCGCGGTGCTGGCCGGCTGCGGTGCCGGCGGGCCGATGGCGTCCGCCCCGGCACAAAAGCCCATGGGCTTTTTCCTGACCAGCGCCAATCCGGGGCAGGGCGCCGACTTCGGTGGCCTGCCGGGCGCCGACCGCTATTGCCAGAGCCTGGCCGCCAAGGCCGGGGCCGGTGGGCGCACCTGGCGTGCCTACCTGAGCAACAGCGCGCTGGCCGGCAGCCCGGCGGTCAATGCGCGCGACCGCATCGGCACCGGCCCCTGGTACAACGCCAAGGGCGTTCTGGTGGCCACCAATCTCGACGAATTGCATGGCTCCAACATGCTGACCAAGCAGTCGGCCCTCACCGAGGCCGGACAGCCGGTCATGGGGCGCGGCGATGCCACCAACCTGCACGACATCCTGACCGGCTCTTCGCCCGACGGCCGCGCCGTGAGCGACGGCAAGGACAACACCTGCGGCAACTGGACGAAGAGCGGCGACGGCTCGGCGATCGTCGGCCATCACGACCGCATGGGGCTGCGCGACGATGCGCCCTCGAAGTCGTGGAACTCGTCGCATGCCTCGCAGGGCTGCAGCCTGGACGCGCTCAAGAAGACCGGCGGCGGCGGCTTGCTCTACTGCTTTGCGGTCAACTGAACCGGGTGTGCATGCGCGCGGGCAAAATCGGGGCGACATGAGCGTCACCACCGCCGTCCCTTTTGATTTTTCCCCCGCGCAGATCACCGAACTGGCCAGTGCCGATGCCGCGCGCACGCTGGCCGAAGACGTTGGCGCAGGCGACCTTACCGCCGCCCTGGTGCCAGCCACCCAGCGCGCGCGGGCCCGCTTGCTGGTGCGCGAACCGGCCGTGCTGTGCGGCACACCCTGGGTCGAGGCCGTATTGCACCAGGTCGATCCTGAACTGCGCGTCGACTGGCGGCGCGGCGAGGGCCAGCACTGCGAGGCCAACGAGGTGCTACTGGAAATCGAAGGTTCGGCGCGCAGCCTGCTGACCGCCGAGCGCAGCGCGCTCAACTTCCTGCAATTGCTCAGCGCCGTGGCCACCAAGACCGCGGCCTATGTGCAGGCCGTCGAAGGCACGCGCGCACGCATCGTCGACACCCGCAAGACCCTGCCTGGCTTGCGGCTGGCGCAAAAGTACGCAGTGCGCGTGGGGGGCGGGCTCAACCACCGCATCGGCCTGCACGACGCCGTGCTGATCAAGGAAAACCACATCGCCACGGCCGGCGGCGTATCGGCCGTGCTGCGGGCGGCCGGGCGCGTGGGGCACCAGGCCCGCTTCGTGGAGATCGAAGTCGAAACGCTTGCGCAGCTTGAAGAAGCGCTGGCGGCAGGGGCCGGCATGGTGCTGCTCGACAACATGGATTTGCCGATGCTGCGCGAAGCCGTGCGCCTGAACGCCGGCCGCGCGGTGCTCGAAATCTCGGGCGGCGTGACGCTGGAGCGCGTGCACGAACTGGCACAGACGGGGGTCGACCGCATCTCCGTCGGCGCCCTGACCAAGGACGTGAGGGCGATCGACCTGTCGCTGCGAATGGAGATGCTGGCATGAATGCCGTGATCGATATCGAATACGAGCAGCCCGCCTGCAACACGCGCCACGCCTGGGCCCGCGTGCCGGCCGAGCCATCGCCCGGCGAGCGCGCCGCGCTCAAGGATCGGATCCGCGCCCTGCTCAAGGAGCGCAACGCCGTGATGGTGTCGCACTACTACGTGCATCCGGATCTGCAGGATCTGGCCGAGGAAACCGGCGGCCTGGTCAGCGATTCGCTCGAAATGGCGCGCTTCGGGCGCGACCATGCGGCACAGACGCTGGTGGTTTCGGGCGTGCGCTTCATGGGCGAGACGGCCAAAATCCTCTCGCCCGAAAAGCGCGTGCTGATGCCCGATCTCGATGCCACCTGCTCGCTCGATCTGGGCTGCCCGGTCGACGAGTTTTCAGCCTTCTGCGATGCGCACCCCGATCGCACCGTGGTGGTCTATGCCAACACCAGTGCGGCCGTGAAAGCGCGCGCCGACTGGCTGGTCACCTCCAGCTGTGCGCTCGACATCGTGCGCGCCCTCAAGGACAAGGGCCACAAGATCCTGTGGGCACCCGACAAGCACCTCGGCAACTACATCCAGCGCGAAACCGGCGCCGACATGGTGTCCTGGCGCGGTGCCTGCATCGTGCACGACGAATTCAAGGCCTTCGAGCTCGAAGCGCTGAAGAAGGAGCACCCCCAGGCCAGGGTGCTGGTGCATCCCGAATCGCCAGCCGACGTGATCGCGCTGGCCGACGCCGTGGGCTCCACCTCGGCCATCCTCAACGCTGCTCGCGAGTTCGATGCAAGGGAGTTCATCGTCGCCACCGACAACGGCATGATGCACAAGCTGCGCACGCTCAACCCGGGCAAGGTGTTCTACGAAGCGCCGACGGCCGGCAGCAGCGCCACCTGCAAGAGCTGCGCGCATTGCCCCTGGATGGCGATGAACGGACTGGCCGGCCTGGCTCATGCGCTGGAGACCGGCGCCAACGAAATCCGGATCGACCCGGCGCTGGGGCAGCGGGCCAAGGTGCCGATCGACCGGATGCTGGCGTTTACCGCCGCCCTGAAGGCCGGGCAGGGCGCGGGGGCGCTAGTGCCGAACATCGGGGCGGCGTAGTACCGCCGTCAGGGCGCGCTCTTCGTGCTCATAGTTCCAGGTTGTCGATCAGGCGCGTCTGGCCCAGCTTCGCCGCGCCCAGAACCACCAGCGGCGCATCGAGGGCGGTTGGCGTTTGCAGATCGGCTTGTCGGCGCACTGTCAGGTAGTCGGGTTGCCAGCCGCGTTGGGTCAGTGCCTGCATGGCCTCGGCCTCGATGTCTGCGACGGGTTGGCCGGCCTTCACTTGGGTGGCCATCTGATGGAGCGTGCGCGACAGCCACACGGCTTCGGCGCGCTCGGCTTCGCTAAGGTAGCCATTGCGCGAAGACAGCGCGAGCCCATCGTCTGCACGCTGAGTTTCGCCGGCCACGATCTCGGTCGGCAGCGCAAATTGCCGCACCATGCCGCGGATCACCATGAGCTGCTGGTAGTCCTTCTTGCCGAACACGGCCACGGCCGGTTGCACGCAGGCCAGGAGTTTCATCACCACGGTGCTCACGCCGACGAAGAAACCGGGGCGGAAGTGGCCTTCGAGGATGTCGGCCAGCTCGGCCGGCGGATGCACCTTGTAGCTTTGCGGCTCGGGGTACAGCTCGCGTTCGTCCGGCGCGAACAGCACGTCGCAGCCCGCTTCTGCCAGTTGGGCGCAGTCGGAGTTCCAGGTGCGCGGGTAGGTGTCGAAGTCTTCGTGCGGCAGGAACTGCAGGCGGTTGACGAAGATGCTGGCCACGGTGGCGTCGCCCCGCGTTCTGGCCTGGCGCACCAGCGCGATATGGCCCGCGTGCAGGTTGCCCATGGTGGGCACGAAGGCCGGGCGTTCGCTGCGGCTCAGCAGTTGCCGCAGTTCGGCGATGGTGTGGGCAATTTGCATGGTTTAGTAGGCGTGTTCCGGGCCAGGAAAGCTTTGCTCTTTGACGGCGCCCACGTAATGCCGCACAGCGGCCTCGATGCTGTCGCTGTCCGGCATGAAGTTGCGCACGAAGCGCGGCAGCCGGCCCGGCGTAAGGCCCAGCATGTCGTGCAACACCAGCACCTGGCCGCTGCATTGCACGCCGGCGCCGATGCCGATTACGGGAATCTGAAGCGCGGCCGTGACTTCGGCGCCCAGCGCGGCCGGCAGCAGCTCGAGCACCAGCATGCTGGCGCCGGCGTCTTGCAGTTCGCGCGCATGCTGCTTGAGCAGCGCGGCGCTGTCCTCGTCGCGGCCCTGGATGCGGTAGCCGCCCAGGGCGTGCACCGATTGCGGCGTCAGGCCCAGATGGCCGCACACCGGAATGCCGCGCTGCACCAGGAAGCGCACGGTTTCGGCAGTCCAGCCGCCGCCTTCGAGCTTGACCATCTGCGCGCCGGCCTGCATCAGCACGGTGGCGCTGCGCAGCGCCTGTTCCTTCGATTCCTGGTAGCTGCCGAAGGGCAGGTCGCCGACGACCCAGGCGCTGCGGTTGCCGCGCGCCACGCAGGACGTGTGGTAGGCCATGTCTTGCAGGGTCACGGGCACCGTGCTGCCGAGGCCTTGCAGCACCATACCGAGCGAATCGCCGACCAGCAGGCAGTCGACGCCGGCGGTATCGAGCACACGCGCGAAGCTCGCGTCGTAGCAGGTCAGCATGGCGATTTTTTCGCCGGCCGCGTGCATTTCGCGCAGGCGGTGCAAGGTCAGCGGCTTGCGCGCTGAGGAGGCGTGTTCGCTCATGTCGGGCGCCTTGCGCCGCGACGCGAAGCGCCGGCTAGGCGTCGTTCAGCAACTCGTGCCGGTTGGCCGCGGCGAACAGATCGTCGGCAAAGCGCCGGTCGGTCTTGAGATAGCTCACGGCCAGCGCGCGAACCTGTTCGGCTTCTTCGCTGGCGCTCATTGGCCGCGTGGCGGCAGTCTGGAACAGCGTGGCACGCAATGCCGCAAGGACATGGACAGCGGCGACGGCCAGTTCGCGCAGTGCGGTGCCGATGGCCGGCGCCGGCGTCTGGCTGGGGATGGACAGGATGGTGGGCATGACGATCGCTCCTCGGCATCGGGTTGATGCTGCAGTGCATTATAGGGTTTACCCTAATCATCATGTGGAGTGTCCAACCTAAACCGCTCACGACGGCTCCAGCACGGTGGGTTCGGCCACCTCGGCCGGCCCGGGGTAGTCGCGGCTGAAATGCAGCCCGCGGCTTTCGTGCCGTGCCTGCGCCGAGCGCACGATCAGCCCGGCCACCTGCACCAGGTTGCGCAGTTCCAGCAGGTCGCGGCTGACGTGGAAGTGGGCGTAGAACTCCGCGATCTCGCCCTGCAGCAGCGCAATCCGGTGGCTCGCGCGCTCCAACCGCTTGTTGGTCCGCACGATGCCCACGTAGTCCCACATGAAGCGGCGCAGCTCGTCCCAGTTGTGCGATATGACCACGCATTCGTCGGCGTCGGTGACGCGGCTGTCGTCCCAGCGCGGCAGCGCGGCCACGGCCGCGCCGGGCGCCTGGGCAATGGCCTTGGCCGCCGCACGTGCGAACACCATGCATTCGAGCAGCGAGTTGCTGGCCAGCCGGTTGGCGCCGTGCAGGCCGGTGCAGGCGGTTTCGCCGATGGCATACAGGCCGGCCAGGTCGGTGCGGCCCGCGAGGTCGACGCGCACGCCGCCGCAGGTGTAGTGCGCGGCCGGCACCACCGGAATGGGTTGCTGCGTGATGTCGATGCCCAGCGCCAGGCAACGCGCCTGGATGTTGGGGAAGTGCTCGGCAATGAAGGCCGGCGGCTTGTGCGAGATGTCGAGATGCACGCAGTCCAGCCCGTGCTTTTTCATCTCGAAATCGATGGCCCGCGCCACCACGTCGCGCGGCGCCAGTTCGGCGCGCTCGTCGTGGCCGGGCATGAAGCGGGTGCCGCCGGCCGATTCCGGAAGCAGCAGCCGTCCGCCTTCGCCGCGCACCGCCTCCGAGATCAGGAAGGACTTGGCTTGCGGGTGGTACAGGCAGGTCGGGTGAAACTGGATGAATTCCATGTTCGCCACTGCGCAGCCCGCGCGCCAGGCGGCTGCAATGCCATCGCCGGTGGCCGTGTCGGGATTGGTGGTGTAGAGGTAGACCTTGCCCGCGCCGCCGGTCGCCAGGATGGTCTGCGGCGCGGCGAAGGTCAGTACTTCGTCGGTTTGCGCATCCAGCGCGTACAGCCCCAGGCATCGGTTGGGCCCCGGCAGGCCCAGCTTCGCCGAGCCGATCAGATCCACCAGCGTGTGCTGCTCGAACAGCGTGATGCCGGGCGTGCGCCGCACCTGGTCGACTAGGGTGCGCTGCACGGCGGCGCCGGTGGCGTCGGTCACGTGCGCGATGCGCCGCGCGCTGTGGCCACCCTCGCGCGTGAGATGCAGCGCGCCGTCTTCCAGCGAGAACGGCACGCCCAGTTCGCGCAGCCAGGCAATGCACTCGGGCGCGTGCTCGACCACGAAGCGGGTGGCTGCGTCGTCGCACAGGCCGGCACCGGCGACCAGCGTGTCTTGCACATGCGACTCGAAGCTGTCGCCCTCGGCCAGCACGGCGGCGATCCCGCCCTGCGCCCAGCCGCTGGCACCATCGGTCAGTGCGCGCTTGGTCAGCACCGCGACGCGATGGGTCGGCGCCAGGTGCAGCGCCGCCGACAGGCCGGCCAGGCCGCTGCCGACGATCAGCACGTCGAACGGGAGTGGATCCAATGGCACGAGATCGGGGTCGGGTCAGGCCGGCGAATACGCCAGCCGCACGTAGATGGGGGCAAACGCCTCGGCCTGCGTGATGTCGACCAGCGTTTCCTTCCCGAGTTCGAGCAGGGCGATGAAGGTCACGATCAGCACGGGCGTGCCGCGGGTCACGTCGAACAGGTTCTCGAACTCGACGAACTGGCGCCCCTGCAGCTTGCGCAGCACGATGCTCATGTGCTCGCGCACGCTGAGTTCCTCGCGCGAGATCTTGTGGTGCTGCACGAGCTTGGCGCGCTTGAGGATGTCGGCCCAGGCGTCTCGCAGGTCAACCACATTTACATCGGGAAAGCGCGGCTTGAGCGACTGCTCGATGTAAACCTGTCCCTTCCAGAAATCGCGACCGGCCTGCGGCATGGCACTGATCGCGGCGGCCTGCACCTTGGTCTGCTCGTATTCCAGCAGGCGACGCACCAGCTCCGCACGCGGGTCTTCGGCTTCCTCGCCTTCGGCCGTCTTGCGCGGCGGCAGCAGCATGCGCGACTTGATCTCGATCAGCATCGCCGCCATCAGCAGGTACTCGGCTGCCAGCTCGAGGTTGGTGCGGCGCACCTCATCGACGTAAGTCAGGTATTGCCGCGTCAGCCCGGCCATCGGGATGTCGAGAATGTTGAAGTTCTGCTTGCGGATCAGGTAGAGCAGCAGGTCGAGCGGGCCTTCGAAGGCTTCCAGGAACACCTGCAGCGCTTCGGGCGGGATGTAGAGGTCGTTCGGCAGTGCGAACAGCGGCTCGCCATAGAGCCGGGCCAATGCCACCTGGTCGATCACGTCGGGCATGGTGGAGAGCACCACCGTGCCGTCGGCCTCGACCGCGTCGCGCACCGAATGGGCAGTCTTGCCAATCATGGGGTTGCTGCGAAATTCATAGCGCCTCGCGCAGGACTGGCGGGCGCGACGGGCCGAATTGGCACTACTTGGCGAGCGTCTGGTAGACGTAGGGCTGCTGCGGCACGCGGGCCTCGCCGTACTCTTCCTGCAGGCCGCGATCCAGATTCTTGTCCCACAGCAGGGCGCGGCCGGCGCGCTGTTCGGCCTCGAGCGTCGGCTTCTTCTGCTTCATCTCCTCGATGAAGTTCGTGATCTCGGACGTGTAGTGGGGGCGATTGAAGATGGACATAGACTGAGCCTTTGAGGCGAATTTTAAGGGGGATGGGATGGCGAAAAAGACACAACGCATTTTTCGGGGCGCACGGGCGGGCTGGACTGCGGCCGCCATGGCCGGGCTCTTGTTGCTGGCCGCCTGCGATCCACAGCGCATCAGCGAACTGGAGGAGGGCGTGGCAACCGAGGCCGACGTGCGCGCCAAGTTCGGCCAGCCCGAGAACATCTGGGATGCGCCCGGCGGCGGCCGCGTCTTCGAATACAACCGCCAGCCGGCCGGCCAGAAGAACTACATGATCACGATCGGCACCGACGGCAAGATGAGCGCGCTGCGCCAGGTGCTGACGCCAGAAAACTTCGCCAGGGTGCAACCCGGCATGGCGATGGAAGACCTGCGCAAGATGCTTGGCAAGCCTGCCAAGGTCGCGCCTTATCCGCTCAGAAACGAAACCGAATGGGAATGGCGCTGGGTGCAGCCGCCGAATTCGCCGATGGTGTTTACAGCCGTTCTGAACAGCGACCAGCGCGTGCTGCGCAGCGGCTCGTCGCCCGATCGCTCGACCGAGGCGAACTGAGGCGGCGCGATTCAGGCGTGCGCCGGCTTGCCGGTCGCCAGTTCGTCCGCGAACCCCGAGCGCGTCATCACTTCGAGCGGCTGCGCCTGCACTGACTCGATGCACAGCACGCCGTCGCGCGAAAGCACGGCCCGGTGCAACTGGCGCAGCGCGTCGATGCCGGTGGCGTCGATGGAAATCAGATGCATCGCGTCGAGCACCACCGTCATGCCGCGCGGCGCGCGCTCGACCGCGGCGATCGCCTCGTCGAGCTTGGCAGCTGCGCCGAAGAACAGCGCGCCGTAGAGCTTGTAGGTGAGCACCGGCGGCTGCAGCGACACCAGCTCGACCGTGAACAACCCGCTCATGCGCCGGATGAACAGCGCACAGGCCAGCACGATGCCCACCTGTACCGCCACAGTGAGGTCGAACACCACCGTCAGGAAAAACGTGCCCAGCATCAGCAGCCGGTAATGCTGGCTGAAGTGGCGCAGCCGGTACGGCGTGAACTCGCGCCACTCGCCCATGTTCCAGCCCACGAACACCAGAATGCCGGCCAGCACCGACAACGGCACGTGGTAGGCCAGTGGTGCCGCCAGCAGCACGATTACCAGGAGCGTCGCCGCGTGCACGATGCCCGCGACCGGCGACGTGCCGCCCGAGCGGATGTTCGTCACGGTGCGCGCAATGGTGCCGGTGGCCGGCATGCCGCCGAAGAACGGCACCACCACGTTTGCGATCCCTTGCGCCATCAATTCCTGGTTCGGGTCGTGGCGTGGCTGGCCGCTGAGCTGGTCGGCAACCCGCGCGCACAGCAGCGATTCGATCGCGCCGAGCAAGGCGATCGTGAGGGTTGGCGTGACGAGCTGCTTCACGGTTTCCCAGGAAAAGTTGGGCAGCGCAAAGGCGGGCACACCCTGTGGAATGCCGCCGAAGCGTGTGCCGATGGTTTCCACCGGCAGCTCGAACGCCCATGCCACCAGCGTGAGCGTGACCAGCGCGACGATCGGGCCCGGCGTGCGCGCGCCGCGCTGTACCGCGCGGGTCATCGTCACGCGGCCGGCCACGCGGTGCACCACGTGCCCGATCCGCGAATCGATGCGCAGCAGCAGCGGCCAGATGAACAGCCCCAGCAGGCAGACCAGCCCCAGGCCGATCGCATAGGGGTTGAAGGTGTCGAGGTGCTGCGCCATGGTGCGCAACTGCGAAAACACGTCCGCCGGCATCTTCGCGATAGACAGCCCGAGCAGATCCTTCAGCTGCGACAAAAGAATCAGCACGGCGATGCCATTGGTGAAACCGACCACGATCGACAGCGGAACGTAGCGCACCAGCGTGCCGAGCTTGAACAGCCCCAGCAGGAACAGCAGCACCCCGGCGCAAGCCGTGGCGATCAGCAGGTTCGCGAGGCCGTAGCGCTCGACGATGCCATAGACGATCACGATGAACGCGCCGGCGGGCCCGCCAATCTGTATCGCAGAGCCGCCCAGCAGCGAGATCAGGAAGCCCGCGATGATGGCCGTCCAGATGCCGGCCTCGGGTGTCAGGCCCGAGGCGATGGCAAAGGCCATGGCCAGCGGCAGCGCCACGATGCCGACCGTGGCGCCCGCACCGAGATCCTTGAAGAAGCGCTCGCGGTTGTAGTCCTGGAGCGCGTCGATCAGTCTCGGGTGAAAGCGGGCGAGCTGCAGGCGGGAGGACATGGCGCCTATTGTGGGGTGTGCTGCGTCAGCGTACCCGCATGCCGGGGGTGGCACCGGGCCAGGGCTCGAGCACATGGATGCCGGGGTTGGCCTTCTCGTCGGCATGGCCGGCCGCGAGCACCATGCCTTCGCTGATGCCGAACTTCATCTTGCGCGGCGCCAGGTTGGCGACCAGCACGGTGAGCTTGCCAATCAATTGTTCGGGCTGGTAGGCCGAGGCGATGCCGCTGAGCACGTTGCGCTCGCGGCCCTCGCCGGCATCCAGCGTCAGGCGCAGCAGCTTGGTCGAGCCTTCGACCTTTTCGCAGGCCACGATCTTCGCCAGGCGCAGGTCGATCTTCACGAAGTCGTCGATGGTGATCAGCGGCGCGATCGCCTCGCCGCCGGGCAGGTTGCCGCCGGATGTCGCTGCTGCGGCCACAGCCGCGGCCGGCGCCGGCGCCGGTGCTGCTTCGGCCGGCTCGAACAGCTGGTCGACCAGCGCAGGGTCGACCCGCTGCATCAGGTGCTTGTAGTCGTTGATCGCATGGCCCGCGCCGAGCGCACCTGCCGCGTCGGCCCATTCGAGCGGCGCGATCTTCAGGAAGGCTTCGACATTCGCGGCCAGTGCCGGCAGCACCGGCTTGAGGTACAGCGTGAGCAGGCGGAAAGCCTCCAGGCACACCGTGCACACGTCGTGCAGGCGCTCTTCCATGCCGGCCTTCTTGGCCAGTTCCCAGGGCTTGTTGGCGTCGACGTATTCGTTCACGCGGTCTGCCAGCGCCATGGTGTCGCGCAGCGCGCGGGCGTAGTCGCGCCCGTCGTACAGCGCGCGCAGGTTGCCGGCCTCGGCGCGCAGCGCGGCCAGCAGCTCGGCGCCGTCGGCTGACACCTCGCCCAGCTTGCCGCCGAAGCGCTTGCCGATGAAGCCGGCGCTGCGGCTTGCGATGTTGATGTACTTGCCGACCAGGTCGCTGTTTACGCGCGCCACGAAGTCGTCGGGGTTGAAGTCGATGTCCTCGTTGCGGCCGCTGAGCTTGGCCGCGATGTAGTAGCGCAGGTGCTCGGGGTTGAGCCCGACCGACAGGTAGCGCAGCGGGTCGATGCCGGTGCCGCGGCTCTTGCTCATCTTCTCGCCGCTCACCGTGAGGTGGCCGTGCACGAAGATGTGGTCGGGCGCCTTGCGGCCGCTGAAGTACAGCATTGCGGGCCAGAACAGCGTGTGGAAGGTGATGATGTCCTTGCCGATGAAGTGCACCTGCTCCAGCTCGGGGTCGGCCATGTACTCGGTGTAGGAGATGCCGTCGCCGCCGGATTCGATGCAGCGCTTGTCCAGCAGGTTCTTCAGCGACGCGAGGTAGCCCACCGGCGCGTCGAGCCACACGTAAAAGTACTTGCCCGGCGCTTCGGGAATCTCGATGCCGAAGTAGGGTGCATCGCGGCTGATGTCCCAGTCGCCGAGGCCGCCCTTGCCTTCGTCGTCCTTGTAGAGCCACTCGCGGATCTTGTTCTGCACCTCGGGCTGCACGTGGCCCGGCGCGGCCGTCCATTCCTTGAGGTAGGCCTCGCAGCGCGGATCGGAGAGCTTGAAGAAGAAGTGCTCGGAACTGCGCAGCTCGGGCCTGGCGCCCGACAGCGCCGAATACGGGTTGATCAGCTCGGTCGGCGCATAGACCGCGCCGCACACCTCGCAGTTGTCGCCGTACTGGTCCTTGGCGTGGCAGTTCGGGCACTCGCCCTTGATGAAGCGGTCCGCCAGGAACATGCGCTTTTCGGGGTCGTAGAACTGTTCGACGCTCTTGCTTTCGATCAGCCCGGCCTTGTCGCGCAGGTCGCGGTAGATCTGTTGCGCCAGGTCGTGGTTCTCGGGCGCGTCGGTCGAGTGCCAGTTGTCGAACGCGATGTGGAAGCCGTCGAGGTAGGGCTTCCGCCCGGCCGCGATCGCGGCCACGAAGGCCTGCGGCGACACGCCTTCCTTGTCGGCCGCGATCGTGATCGCGGCGCCATGCGCGTCGTCGGCGCAGACGAAATTGACCTCGGCCCGGTTCATTCGCTGGAACCGCACCCAGATGTCGGCCTGGATGTATTCCATCATGTGGCCGATGTGGAACTTGCCGTTGGCATACGGCAGGGCGGTGGTGACGAAGAGCTTGCGCGGGGCGGACATCGGGAAGGGGCGCTTTCTGGGAGAGAGGAGCGGCATTTTAGGTGGCGGCCGCTGCTGCTTGCCGCGCGGCAACACCCCGAAGCCGGGTGGTGCGCCAAACTGCTGCGCGGCTTCTGGCTAAATATAGTGTCCCGTGTCCCGACCTGAAAGAAAGCTGCCGATGACGATAACCCCCATTCCCGCAACCCTGATTCCCGGCGACGGCATCGGCCCCGAGATCGTCGATGCCACGCTGGCCGCGCTCGAGGCGCTGAAGGCCCCGTTCGAATGGGATCGCCAGATTGCCGGCCTCGGCGGCGTGCAGGCGGCTGGCGACCCGCTGCCGGCGGCCACGCTCGACAGCATTCGCCGCACGCGCCTGGCCCTCAAGGGGCCGCTCGAAACGCCGTCGGGCGGCGGTTACCGCTCGTCGAACGTGCGGCTGCGCGAGGAATTCCAGCTGTACGCCAACCTGCGCCCGGCCCTCACCATCATCCCGGGCGGGCGCTTCGACAAGATCGACCTGATGGTGGTGCGCGAGAACCTCGAAGGCCTCTACATCGGCCACGAGCACTATGTGCGGATCGATGGCGACCCGCACGCCGTCGGCATGGCCACCGGCATCAACACCCGCCAGGGTTGCCGCAGGGTGCTCGAGTACGCCTTCGAGACCGCCATCGCCACCGGTCGCAAGAAGGTGACGCTGGTGCACAAGGCCAACATCATGAAGGTGCTGACCGGCCTGTTTCTGGAGACGGGCCTGCAGATGTACGAGGAAAAGTACAAGGGCCGGTTCGAACTCGACACCATCATCGTCGACGCCTGCGCGATGAAGCTGGTGCTCAACCCCTGGCAGTTCGACATGCTGGTCACGACCAACCTCTTCGGCGACATCCTGTCCGACCTGGTGGCCGGCCTGGTCGGCGGGCTCGGCATGGCGCCGGGCGCCAACATCGGCGCCGACGCGGCGATTTTCGAAGCGGTGCACGGCTCGGCGCCCGACATTGCCGGCAAGGGCATCGCCAACCCGATCGCGTTGCTGCTGGCCGCGGCGCTGATGCTCGACCACTGCAAGCTGCCCGAGAAAGCGACACAGCTGCGCCGCGCCATCGACGAGACGCTCAACCTCGACAAGGTGCGCACCGGCGACCTGGGCGGCACGGCCACCACCGCCGCGTTCACCAAGGCCCTGGTCAGCCGCATTCACGGGGCCTGAGGCGCGATGCCGGCGACGCTGCCCACGCTGTCCCTGCTCGAAACGCGCGTGCTCGGCGTGCTGGCCGAGAAGCAGCGCACCGTGCCCGACAGCTACCCGCTGACGCTCAACGCGCTGGTGTCCGGCTGCAACCAGAAGACCAGCCGCAATCCGGTGCTGGAGGTGTCCGACGCGCAGGCCCAGGCTGCGCTCGACAGCCTGAGGGGCTACAGCCTGGTGTCGGAAACCAGCGGTGGCCGGAGCTTTCGCTATGCGCACAACGCGGACCGCGTGCTGCATCTGCCGTCGCAGTCAGTCATCCTGCTGACCGTGCTGATGTTGCGCGGCCCGCAGACGGCCGGGGAGTTGCGCATTGCCTGCGACCGCATGCACAACTTTGCCGACATCTCGTCAGTCGAAGGTTTTCTCGAGGAAATGGCGGAGCCCCCGGCGGGCGCGCTGGTGGTCAAGCTGGCCCGGCTGCCCGGCGCGCGGGAAAGCCGCTGGGCCCACCTGCTCAGCGGCGCGCCGGCCGAAGCAGCGGCAGGCCCGGAGCCGCTGTCGGCCGACGCCGATGTGTCGCTGGGTGAAGTGGCGGCGCTCAAGGCCAACCTTGCGCGGCTCGAGGCCGAGGTCGCCGACCTGAAAGCCCTGGTCGCACGCGTTTGCTCCGAGCTTGGAATCGCTTCGCCGCTGTAGCCGCCCATGAATTGCCTGCGACGGAATGCGATCGCTGTCGGCCTGCTGTTGGCGCTGGGGCTGACGGCGGGCGCCCGGGCCGCGCCGCTGGTGCCCAAGCCCGACGAACTGCCCCTGTATGGCGGTGTGAACCGGGCAGAGATCCCGGAACTGAAGGTGGCAGACCAACGCTTCATCGCCGAGGTCAGCGCGCAATACGGCTCGCGCGAAAAAGCGGCGCGCGTCTGGACCGAGCAGGGTTTCATGTTCTATCAAAGGAACAACCTCGACATGGCGGTGCGACGCTTCAACCAGGCTTGGCTGCTCGACCCGCGAAACGCCGAGCCTTATGCCGGCTTTGCTTCGGTGCTGCACGACCAGGGCAAGATCTGCGACGCCATGCGCATGATGGACGAAGCGCTCAAACGCAATCCGCCGTCGTTCCAGGGCATCTACCCCGATGCCGCGCGGATCACCACGCTCTGCGCCGTGAACGACCAGGCCCTCGTGCCGGCGGCACGGGACGAGTTGCTCGGCAAGGCCGAGGCGCTGTACCTCAAGGCCGAGCAGATCGAGCCCGACAAGCGCTATGTATACGCCTCGTGGGCCACGGCGTACTACTGGCGCGGGCTGTACGCCCGGGCCTGGTCGATGGTGGCCAGGGAGCGTGCCGCCGGTGGTCAACCCGCCGATGGCTTTTTGCGCCAGCTCAGGGCCAAAATGCCCGAACCGTCACTGCCGTGACCGAACAAGGACAAGCCATGCACAACGATGCCCTCGCGGCCTGGCACGAACTCGTGCGCAGTCGCAATATGCGCGGCCTCGATGCGCTGTTGTCGGACCAGGTGGTTTTCCATTCGCCCGTGGTGCACACGCCGCAGGTCGGCAAAACTGTCACGGCGCAGTACCTGCGCGCCGCCTTCAACGTGTTCTTCAACGACAGCTTTCGCTATGTGCGCGAAACCGTTGCCGCCGACCACGCGGTGCTGGAGTTTCAGGTCGAGATCGACGGCATCGGCGTGAACGGCGTCGACATGATCAGCTGGGACGATGCCGGCAGGATCACCGCGTTCAAAGTGATGATCCGGCCGCTCAAGGCCATCAACCTCATCCACCAGAAGATGGCGGCGATGCTGCAGGCGAATCAGTAGCAGCGCGTCGCTAGCCCAACGGCTGCGCCCACCCGAAGAACCGCACTACCTCGGCCCGTTGCCGCAACGCATCGGCGCGCCCGAGTGCCATCAGTTCGCGCGTGAAGGCGGTGTCGAACAGCAGGTAGCTCGCGAGCGCCGAGCCCTTGATGTCGGTGCCGCTCACGCCCGCGCGCACCCCGAACAGGCGGCGCACCGCGCCGGGCAGTACGCCGACGTGGCGGGCGGCAATCACGTCGATGCGCTCCGAAGGTGCGATCACCAGCAGTTCCACCGGGCGCAGGCGGGACTGCGCGCGCAGCTCGGGCGGAATCAGCGTCAGCGTCTGGTTGACGCGGCGCAGCCGTTCGATGTCGGCGGCGAGCGCATCGAGGAAGATGCTCGACATCGCGTGGCCGGCGATCTGCGCCAGCGTGGGGTAGCCGGTCATGGTGTTGGGCCCGGGGTCGGCCGGCGGCTCGTGCAGCCGGCCGGCGCCGATCACCAGGATGCGCTCGGCGCCCAGGTGGATGGCCGGCGAGATCGGGGCCGACTGGCGCATCGAACCGTCGCCGAAGTATTCGGTATGGCCATGGATCGGCAGCTCCGTCGCCGGAAACACGAACGGGATTGCCGAAGAGGCCATCAGGTGGTCGTGCGTGATGGGACCCGCCACCGCGATGCGCTGCGAGCGCACCCAGGGTTCCATGGGCAGCGCTGAATCGAAGAAGGTGAAGTGCTCGCCCGAGCTGTAGCTCGACGCCGTCACTGCCAGTGCCTGCACATGCCCAGCAGCCATGAGTCCGGGCAAGCGGTCGAGCGGCACCATGCGCTGGAGCAGTGCGGCCAGCGGGCTGTTGTCGAGCAGCGAACGCGGGCGCATGCGAAGCCACCGGGCCAGCAGTTGACCAATGCCCAGCAGCAGACGCATGCGGCCCATGGCATCGAGCATGCCGAGCGCATCGGCGCGGTACACCTGCCCGGTGCTGAAGCCCTGCCAGACATCCGCAATGCGGCGCACCGTGCCGTCGAAGTCGTCGGCACCACAGGCCAGCGCGGCAGCGTTGATGGCGCCGGCCGAGGTGCCGGTGATGATGGGAAAGGGGTTGGGCTGGTCGCGCGCGCCGGCTTCGCGGCGCAGGTCGGCGATCGCCTCCAGCACGCCGACCTGGTAGGCCGCACGGGCACCGCCACCCGTCAGGAGCAGTCCGGTGGCTGGCAATGGGACGGGGAGCGGCGAGGGCATACCTGGGCCACTAGACTACCCGCCACTCAGGAGTTTGATCAATGGCAGTTACCCAAGAAGCATTGATGGCCGCGCTCGGCGCCGTCGTCGACCCGAACACCGGCCGCGACTTTGTCGCCGGCAAAGCGCTTAAGAACGTACAGATCGCCGACGGCGACGTGTCGTTCGAACTCGAACTCGGCTACCCCGCCCGAAGCCAGCACCCCGCACTGCGCAAGGCGCTGGTCGCGGCGGCCCGCACCGTGCCGGGCGTGAGCAACGTGTCGGTCAACATCACGACCAAGGTCACGAGCCATGCCGTGCAGCGCGGCGTCCAGTTGCTGCCCAACGTCAAGAACATCATCGCGGTGGCTTCCGGCAAGGGCGGTGTGGGCAAGAGCACCACGGCCGCCAACCTCGCGCTCGCGCTCGCGGCCGAAGGCGCCGCCGTCGGCCTGCTCGACGCCGACATCTACGGCCCGAGCCAGCCGATGATGCTGGGCATCGACCGCCGGCCGGAAAGCGAAGACGGCAAGACCATGGAGCCGCTCGAAAACCACGGCGTGCAGGTCATGTCGATCGGCTTCCTGGTCGACCAGGACGAGGCCATGATCTGGCGCGGACCCATGGCCACCCAGGCGCTGGAGCAGCTGCTGCGCCAGACCAACTGGAAGGATCTCGACTACCTGATCGTCGACATGCCGCCGGGCACCGGCGACATCCAGCTCACGCTGAGCCAGCGCGTGCCGATGACGGGCGCGGTGATCGTCACCACGCCGCAGGACATCGCGCTGCTCGACGCCAGGAAGGGCATCAAGATGTTCGAGAAGGTCGGTGTGCCGATCCTCGGCATCGTCGAGAACATGGCGGTGCACATCTGCTCCAACTGCGGCCATGCAGAGCACATCTTCGGCGCCGATGGTGGCAAGAAGATGGCCGAGCAGTACAGCATGGCGTATCTCGGCGCGCTGCCGCTGGACATCAACATCCGGCTGCAGGCCGACAGCGGCAAGCCGACCGTGGTCGCCGACCCCGACGGCGCGGTGGCGGGCATCTACAAGAGCATCGCGCGCAGCGTTGCGGTTGGCATCGCGGAGAAGGCGAAGGACTTCTCGGCGAAGTTCCCCACCATTTCCATCAGCAAGAACACCTGAAGAATGGTGCGCTCGTCCACGTTTGGTGAGCATGCACTGGAGCAGGTGAAGTGAACCTGCTCGCTTCGATGCGCTATTTGGTCGCGTTAAGCGAGCACAAGCATTTCGGGCGCGCGGCGCAGGCCTGCCACATCACGCAGCCGGCCTTGTCGAACGCGCTGCGCTCGCTCGAAAGCGAGTTCGGCGTGGTCATCGTCAAGCGGGCGCGGGTCTACGTGGGCCTCACGCACGAGGGCGAGCGGGTGTTGGCCACGGCGCAGCGCATGCTGCGCGACAACGAGGTGCTGCAGCAGGAGCTGCGCAGCGAAGAGGGCCACCCGCGCGGGCGGCTGCCCATGGCGGCGGTGCCGACCGCCATTCCGATGCTGTCGCGCTTTGCGGCCATGCTGCAGGAGTTGCACCCGGGCATTGTGCCGGCGGTGCTGTCGATGAGTTCGCAAGACCTGGAGACGGGGCTGGAGAGTCTGTCCGTCGATCTGGCGCTCGGCTACACCGAACGCATGCACCTGCCGGGCATCAAGCTCACGGCATGGCCACAGAGCGTGGAGCACTATTTCCTGCTGCGGCGCGCGGCGAAGCCCTCGGCCGACCGGCTGCGCATCGGCCGGCCGATGTCGTGGGCCGACGCCGGCAAGCTGCCGCTGTGCCTCCTCACGCCCGACATGCACAACCGATCCATCATCGACCAGGCGCTGCGCGACGCCGGCATAGCGCTGGAGCCTGCCATCGAGACGAACTCGGTACTTACCCTTGCGTTGGCCGTGCTCGCGGGTTCCGTCAGCAGCGTGTTGCCGGGATCGATGGTCGCGGCCGTACGCAGCTACCGCGAATTGGAGGCGCTGCCGCTGGTGGGGCCCGAGGTCAGAACCCCGCTGGGTTTCATGACCCAGACCGGCGTGCGCCCCTCGCGCGCGCTCGATGCCGCGCTGGTGTTCCTGCAGACGCCGGCGTGGCGCGAACAGGTGCGGCTGCACAGCGGCGCGCTCGGCGAATAGCCGGCCCGCGGGCCGCGGGCCCGGGTTTTTGGCTTATCTCGGCCTGTCTTGCCCATTTATTTATTGAATCGATCGATGCGCCGATCGAATTTGACGCACTCGGGGCCGCCCCACACACTCGGTCAGCCTTCAAGCATTGCTTGGGGCATTCCGAGACATCGAAAAAGGCCCAGGCAGTGAACAACCACCCAGCCACGACCCGCGAGAAAACAACAACGGCGGACAAGACGCACACCATCGTGCCGCTCGCCACCGCCGACGAGATGCGCGAGCGCATCCGCCGCAAGAGCAAGCTCAAGGGCCGCCAGCCCGAGGAAGCGGCGCTGCTCGAAGTGCGAACGCTCATCGGCGCGCGCCCCGCCGAGGGCCACCGGCGCGACCTGCTCATCGAGCACCTGCACAAGCTGAACGACGCGTTCCGTTGCCTGCACGACCGGCACTTGGTGGCGCTGGCGCGGGAAATGAACATCCCGATGGCGGAGGTGTACGAGGTCGCGACCTTCTATCATCACTTCGAGGTGGTGCGCGGAGACGACGCGGCGCCGGGTCTCACGGTGCGTGTTTGCGACGGCCTGGCCTGCGAGCTGGCCGGTGCGCAGGATCTGCTGGCGCGGTTGCCGGCGCTGCTCGGCGCCGAAGGGCGGGGCGACGTGCGAGTGATCGCGGCGCCGTGCATCGGCCGCTGCGAGCAGGCGCCGGCCGCGCTGGTGCATCAGCAGGCGGTTCCCTGCGCGACGGCCGAGAAGCTGCTGCATGCCGTGGAATCGACGCAAGACGAAACTGCAACGCCCCGCCGGCCGGCACGAGCATCCGTCAATTTCGTCGCATCCGACTTTGCGCAGCGCAGCGTGTCACCGTTGGCCGGCGCGATCGAGGCGGTGCCCGCTTTCACCGACTACGCCACCTACCGCGCGCATGGCGGCTACGCCCTGGCCGCGGCGCTGGTCAACGGCGAGGAAGACGTAGAAACCGTGATCCGCGCGATGGAAGACTCGGGCCTGCGCGGCCTCGGCGGTGCGGGCTTTCCGGCCGGGCGCAAGTGGCGCATCGTGCGCGACCAGCCGGCGCCCAGGCTCATGGCCGTCAACATCGACGAGGGCGAGCCCGGCACCTTCAAGGATCGCACCTGGCTCGAGCGCGACCCGCACCGCTTTCTGGAAGGGCTGTTGATCGCGGCCCAGGTGGTCGGCACCGAGGCCTGCTATGTCTACCTGCGCGACGAGTACCACGACTGCCGCCGCCTGCTCGAGGCCGAACTGGCCGCACTGCAGGCCGACCCTCCGTGCGCGCTGCCGCGCATCGAGCTGCGCCGTGGCGCCGGTGCCTACATCTGCGGAGAAGAGTCCGCCATGATCGAAAGCATCGAAGGCAAGCGCGGCGAACCCCGCATGCGCCCGCCCTACATCGCGCAGGTCGGCCTGTTCGGCCGGCCCACGCTGGAGCACAACTTCGAGACGCTGTACTGGGTGCGCGACATCGTCCAGAAGGGCCCGCAATGGTTCAGCGGCTTCGGCCGCCACGGCCGCAAGGGGTTGCGGTCTTTCAGCGTCAGCGGCCGGGTGAAGCAGCCGGGCGTCAAGCTCGCGCCGGCGGGCATCACGGTGCAGGAACTCATCGACGAATACTGCGGCGGCATGCTCGACGGCCACACGCTGTACGCCTACCTGCCCGGCGGCGCGTCCGGCGGCATCCTGCCGGCCGCACTGAACGACATCCCGCTCGATTTCGACACCTTGCAGCCGCACGGCTGCTTCATCGGCTCGGCCGCCGTGATGGTGCTGAGCCAGCACGATCGCGCGCGCGACGCGGCGCTGAACGTGATGCGCTTTTTCGAACATGAAAGCTGCGGCCAGTGCACCCCGTGCCGGGTCGGCACGGCCAAGGCCGCGGCGCTGATGCAGGCGCCGGTGTGGGACGACGCCACGCTCGAAGATCTGGCGCAGGTGATGGAAGACGCCTCCATCTGCGGCCTGGGCCAGGCCGCGCCCAATCCGATTCGCAGCATCCGCAAGTACTTTGCACAGGAGGTGCAATGAACGCGCCAACGCACCTTGCCGAACTGATGCCGCAGACCGTCGCGTTCACGCTCGACGGCCGCGCGCTCGAAGCCTTCGAAGGCGAAACGATCTTCAAGGCGGCCGAGCGCCATGGCGTCGACATTCCGCACCTTTGCTACACCGACGGCCTGCGTGCCGACGGCAATTGCCGCGCCTGCGTGGTCGAGGTGAAAGGCGAGCGCACGCTGGCGCCGAGTTGCTGCCGCAACGTGACGGCCGGCATGGAGGTTCAGGCGACCAGCGAACGCGCATTGAAGAGTCAGCGCATGGTGGTCGAGATGCTGCTGTCCGACATGCCCGACGCGGGCTACAAGTGGATCGGCGACGATGCGACGCGCCCGCATGGCGAGCTCAGCGAATGGGCCGGCAAGCTCGGCATCGCCGTGCGTCCGGCCCTCAAGGCCCTTCGCCGGGAGCAGCCCGCGACCGACATCTCGCACCCGGCGATGGCCGTGAACCTCGACGCCTGCATCCAGTGCAACCGCTGCGTGCGCGCCTGCCGCGAGGAACAGGTCAACGACGTGATCGGCTACGCGATGCGCGGCGAACACAGCAAGATCGTGTTCGACCTCGACGACGCGATGGGCGACAGCACCTGCGTGGCCTGCGGCGAATGCGTGCAGGCCTGCCCGACCGGCGCACTCATGCCGAAGAGCCAGATCGGCTCGCAGCAAGTCGATCGCAAGGTCGACTCGGTCTGTCCTTTCTGCGGCGTCGGCTGTCTGGTCACCTACAACGTGAAGGACGAGAAGATCGTCAGCGTCGACGGCCGTGACGGCCCGGCCAATCACAACCGCCTCTGCGTCAAGGGCCGCTTCGGCTTTGACTATGCGCACCATCCACAGCGCCTGACCAAGCCATTGATCCGTCGCCCCGGCGTGCCCAAGAACCTCGACGCACCGCGCCCCGACGACTGGCGCGAGGCATTCCGCGAGGCGACCTGGGACGAAGCCCTGGCGCTCGCTGCTGGCAAGCTCAAGGACTTGCGCGACACGCACGGCAAGAAGGCGCTGGCCGGCTTTGGCTCGGCCAAGGGCAGCAACGAAGAGGCCTACCTGTTCCAGAAACTGGTGCGCACCGGCTTCGGCAGCAACAACGTCGACCACTGCACGCGCCTGTGCCACGCATCGAGCGTGGCCGCCTTGCTCGAAGGCGTTGGCTCGGGGGCGGTGAGCAACCAGGTCAACGACGTGGCGCATGCCGAGCTGATCTTCGTCATCGGCTCCAACCCGACCGCCAACCATCCAGTGGCCGCGACCTGGATGAAGAACGCCGCCAAGCGCGGCGCGAAGATCGTGCTGGCCGACCCGCGCCGCACCGACCTCAGCACCCACGCCTGGCGCACGCTGCAGTTCAAGGCCGACACCGACGTCGCCATGCTCAACGCGCTGATCCACGCGGTGATCGATGAAGGCCTGGTCGACGAGGCCTTCGTGCGGGATCGGGCCAGCAACTACGAAGCGCTGCGCGAGAACGTCAAGGGCTACAGCCCCGAAGCCATGGCGCCGATCTGCGGCGTGCCGGCCGAAACGCTGCGCGAAGTGGCGCGTGCGTTTGCCACCGCAAAGGGCGCGATGGTGCTCTGGGGCATGGGCATCAGCCAGCACGTGCACGGCACCGACAACGCGCGCTGCCTGATCGCGCTGGTGACCGTCACCGGGCAGATCGGCAAGCCCGGGTCGGGCCTGCATCCGCTGCGCGGACAGAACAACGTGCAGGGCGCGAGCGACGCGGGCTTGATCCCGATGATGTTTCCCGACTACCAGCGCGTCGACAACGCGGGTGCGCACGCGTGGTTCGAAGACTTCTGGGGCATGCCGCTCGACGACAAGCCGGGCTACACCGTCGTGGAGATCATGCACAAGGCACTTGCACCGGACGACGACCCGCACAAGATCCGCGGCATGTACATCATGGGCGAGAACCCGGCCATGAGCGACCCCGACCTGAACCATGCGCGCCATGCGCTGGCCAGCCTCGAACACCTGGTGGTGCAGGACATCTTCATGACCGAAACGGCCTGGCTGGCCGATGTGGTTTTGCCGGCCAGTGCCTGGCCCGAGAAGACCGGCACCGTGAGCAATACCGACCGCATGGTGCAGCTCGGCAAGCGGGCATTGAACCCGCCGGGCGATGCCAGGCCCGACCTCTGGATCATCCAGCAGCTGGCAAAACGGATGGGCCTCCCCTGGCACTACGAGGGTGAAGAGGCGGGCGTCGCCGCGGTCTACGAGGAGATGCGCCAGGCCATGCACGCGGCCATCGCCGGCATCAGCTGGGAGCGCCTGCAGCGCGAGTCGAGCGTGACCTATCCGTGCCTGAGCGCCGACGACCCGGGCCAGCCCACCGTGTTCATCGATCGCTTCCCCACCGCCACTGGCCGCGTCAGGCTGGTGCCGGCCGACATCATTCCGGCGAACGAGCGGCCCGATGCCGAATACCCGTTCGTGCTGATCACCGGCCGGCAGCTCGAGCACTGGCACACCGGCAGCATGACGCGCCGCGCCAGCGTGCTCGATGCGCTCGAACCCATGGCCACGGCCTCGATGAACCAGGCCAGCCTGGAGGCGCTCGGCCTGCAGCCCGGCGATGTCATCACGATCCAGTCGCGCCGCGGCGAGGTTGCAATCCACGTGCGGCGCGACGACGGCACACCGACCGGCGCGGTGTTCGTGCCATTCGCCTACTACGAGGCGGCGGCCAACTTGATGACCAATGCCGCGCTCGACCCCTTCGGCAAGATCCCGGAGTTCAAGTACTGCGCCGTGCGCATCGCGCCCGGCGGAACTCCCGTGGCTGCAGCGGGGTATGGCACAGGCGCGGTCGCCTCATTTTCTTTTTGAATCGGGGCATGCCCCGATTCAATTTGACCCGGTGGCAAGCCACCCCAACACTGCCCGTATGGCAGACCACGGTGGTGTTCACCCTGCTCACGACGCGTTCGCACGACCAGTACAACACCACCGATGGGCACGAGCGCCGTGCCGACAAGTTCAAGCTGGTTGCGGCGAGTTCGAGGGCCCCTATCCGTTTGCGTGAGCGCGTCGGCGTCTGTGCTTCAATTTCGGCTGACGTTCCTCCAACGACCCACAGGTGACTAGATGACTTCAAGACGCGAACTGATGCTCGCCGGCGCGGCCGCGGCACTGGCAACGGGGTGCGGGGGCATGCGGAGCGGGCCGCAGCCCAGCCACGTCCCCGGCGTGGTGCCGTCCGACTGGCAAACCGCCGCCCCCGAAAGCCAGGGCATCGATCCCGCGGCCCTGGCCGATGTGCTGCGCGACGGCGCGCAACTGCCCGCGCTGCGCAGCCTGCTGGTGGTGCGCAACGGCGTGCTGGTGGGCGAGCGCTACTACGGCGGCGCGTCGGCCGCCGATCTCCTGGCGATCAACTCCGTCACCAAGAGCGTGAGCTCGATGCTGGTCGGGCAGGCGCTGCAGAAGGGCACGCTGCCCGGGTTGTCGGCGACGGTCGGCCAACTGCTGCCGGACGCCGCGGCGCAGATGCCGGGCTCGGCGGTGGCCGGGGTCACGCTGGAGAAAATCCTTCTTGGGCGCACCGGGCTTTCCTTCGACTGGACGACGCAAACCCCCGCATTCGCCGCCGCACCCGATCCGGTGCGTTTCGCCCTGGGCCTGTCCGCGAACCCTGCCGCACCACCGGATGCCTGGAGCTACAACGACGCGGCCGTGGGCCTGCTGTCACCGATCCTGCGACGTGCGCACGGCCTCGACCTGGCCGACGTGGCTGCGCGCGACCTGTTCGCTCCGCTGGGCATTGAGCGCTTTGCCTGGCGGCGCGACCGCGCTGGCAACCCGACCACGTACGGTGGCCTCTCGCTGCGCACGCGCGATCTGTTGAAGCTGGCCTGGACGATGGTGGATGGCGGCCGCTGGCGCGGCACGCAGGTGCTGCCGGCCGCCTGGGTCGCCGAGAGCACGCGGCCGCACGGCCCGGCCAGCTGGCGCGTGACGCCGGTCACCGACCTGGGCTATGGCTACCTGTGGTTCACCGGCCTGATGCACGGCAGGCGGGTCGCGTGGGGCTGGGGCTACGGCGCGCAGTTCGCGCTGCTGGTGCCCGAACTGCGGCTGGCCGTGGCCACCGCCGCGACCGCGCCGCAGATCGGGGCACTGGCGGGGCAAAACGACGCGGTCATGGCACTGGTGGCGCGCATCGTGCGGGCGACTGCATAGGTCGGCGCCAGGGTCGAATCCCCCGCAATCCGCCGCCCCCGCTGCGCATCGGCTATCGTGCGCCGTATGTCCAGCACCGACTCCGCTTCGTCCACCGACACCGCCCGCCCCACGCTCGACGTGGCCGTGGTGCTGCGGCGCGAGCGCATCCATGGGCCGGCGAGCCGTTGGCAGCCCTGGCGCTGGGTGCTCGACAGCGTGGTGCGCGACGAGCCAGGCTTCGGCCGCGAGCCGCGCCTGCTGACGCAGGACGACCAGGCTCAGCGCTGGCTGCATCCGGGCTTCCAGGTGCAGCTGTTCCGCGACGATCTCGAGGGCTACTACCTCAACGCGACCACTGAGGCCCCTTGCTGGTTCGTGCTGTGGCGCATGGACGAGCAGCCGACGCTGGCCGAGTGGCCGATCGCGCGGCCGGTGGCGGTGAGCCTGAGCTACCACGACGCGGGTCGATGGCTCGACGCACAGGAGTATGTGGATCAGGTGCCGGCGCCGGCCGATGTCATCGGCTGGCTCAGCAGCTTCATCGATGCGCACTATGTGGTCGAGCCCAAGCGGCGGCGCCGCCCCGAAAGCTTCCGGCCGCTGGTGGACCGCTTCGGCAATGCCGCCACCGTGTCGACCGAAAAGAAGCAGGGCAGGGGTGCCGGCGATGTCTGATGAAGGCTTTCTCGGGCGCTGGTCGCGGCGCAAGCTGGAGGTGCAGGAGCAGGAGAAAAAGGACTTGCTCCCTCCCCCGGCGGAGGAGAGCGGAGGTGGGGGCATGGCCGCTCTTGCGCCGGTCGCGAGCCCCCATCCCGGCCTTCCCCCGGAAGGGGAAGGAGAAACGCCGCCGCCGCTCACGCTGGCCGATACCGCGTCGCTCACCATCGACTCGGACTTCAAGCCCTTCCTCGCCAGGGCCGTTGCCCCTGAGGTCAAGAACGCGGCGCTCAAGAAACTCTTTGCCGACCCGCACTTCAATGTGATGGACCGGCTCGACATCTACATCGACGACTATTCCAACCCCGCGCCGCTCCCGGAGAGCACGCTGCGCCAGATGGCGAGCGCGAAGTTTCTGAACCTGTTCCAGGAAGAAGAGCCCGAAGCCGTGCCCGCCGTGGCACAGTCCGACCCTGCCGAGAGCCCTCCCAGCCCGCCGGTTGCCGTTGCCGATGCAACGCAACCCGCCAGCCAACAACACGATGCCCACCAAGACGCTGATCTGCGACTGCAACCAGACGATGCCGCTCGAGCCGAAGACGCTCGGCGCGGCGCTGGCTGAGCCCCAACCACTCACGCTCCATTCGAGCCTGTGCCGCCGTGAGGCGCCGGCGTTCCAGCGCGCCCTCGGCAGCGGCGACGACATCGTCGTGGCCTGCACGCAGGAGAAGCGCCTCTTCACCGAACTCGCCGAACAAACGCCCGGCGCGGCCGAAGCGGGATCGGTGATCCGCTTCGTCAACATCCGCGAGACCGGCGGCTGGAGTCGGGACGCCAGGAGCGCGATGCCGAAGATCGCGGCACTGCTCGCGGCCGCGCACCTGCCGGATCCGGAGCCGGTGGCAACCGTGGGCTATGCAAGCCAGGGCCGGCTGCTGATCGTCGGCCCGCTCGACGAAGCAGAGCGCGCCGCGGCACTGGTGGGCGAGTCGCTCGACATCACGATCTTTTCGCAGGGGCCGGGCACAGTCGGCGGCATGCAGGAGCGGCGCTACCCGGTGATTGCGGGGCGCATCGCATCGGTCGCCGGCTGGCTCGGCGCGTTCAAGCTCGGCTGGACACGCGACAACGCGATCGACCTTGACCTCTGCACGCGCTGCAACGCCTGCGTCGTGGCCTGCCCCGAACAGGCGATCGGGCTCGACTACCAGATCGACAACAGCAAATGCACCTCGCACCGCGATTGCGAGCGTGCCTGCCGCGTGGCCGGCGCCATCGACTTTGCGCGCCCGCCCGAAACCCTCGACGCCGCGTTCGACCTGGTGCTCGACCTCGGTGCCGCGCCGCTGATCGACTGGCATGCGCCGCCGCAGGGCTACTTCCATCTGGCCGGCGGCCTTGCCAGCGCCGAGGGCCTGCAGACGCTGCTGCGCCTGCGCGAGCTGGTTGGCGAGTTCGAGAAGCCGAAGTTCTTCGACTACAGGCAGAAGCTCTGCGCCCACAGCCGCAACGAGGTGGTCGGCTGCAATGCCTGCATCGAGGTCTGTTCGGCGCACGCGATCAGCAGCGACACGGCGCGGCAACGCATCGTCGTCAACCCCAATCTCTGCGTCGGCTGCGGCGCCTGCAGCACGGTGTGCCCGACGGGCGCGCTCGGCTACACCTACCCGCGCACACCCGACCAGGGCCGCAAGATGCGCACGCTGCTGTCGACCTACGCGAAGGCCGGCGGGCGCGATGCGACGCTGCTGCTGCACAGCGAGGAGCGCGGCCAGGCGCTGATCGGCGAACTCGGCCGCGCTGCGCAACTCGGCCGCGCGCGCGGCGTGCCGGCGAACGTGATGCCGCTGGCGCTGATGCACGTTGCCAGCGTCGGCATCGACCTGTGGCTCAGCGCCATCGCCTTCGGCACATCGCAGATCGCGGTGCTGACCACCGGTGACGAGGCGCCGCAGTACGTCGCGGCGCTGCAGCAGCAAATGGCGATGGCCCAGACCCTGCTGCGCGGGCTCGGCTACGCAGGCACTCACTTCCATCTGGTCGAGGCCACCACGCCGGCTGCGCTCGATGCCGCGCTGGCCGGCCTGGGCGCCACGCGCCAACAACTGCCAGCGCAGGTGGCGCGCTTTGCGGTGGGCGCCGAGAAGCGCAGCACGCTCGAGCTCGTGCTCGACCATCTGATCGATGAAGCGCCCGCGCTCAAGGCGGCACCCACCGTGCAGGCGCTCGCCATCGCGCTGCCCGCCGGTGCGCCGTTCGGCGCCATCACGGTCGACAAGGACACTTGCACGCTCTGCCTGGCCTGCGTCAGCGCCTGCCCGGCAAGCGCGCTGCTCGACAACGCGAACGCGCCGCAACTGCGCTTCATCGAGAAGAACTGCGTGCAGTGCGGCCTGTGCGAAAGCACCTGCCCCGAAGATTCGATCGCGCTGGTACCGCGCCTGCTGGCCGGGCCCGAGCGCAAGCAGCAGGTGGTGCTCAACGAGGCCAAGCCCTGGGCTTGCGTGCGCTGCAGCAAGCCGTTCGGCACGCAGAAGGCGATCGAGGCGATGCTGGGCCGGCTCGCCGGCCATGCAATGTTCCAGGGGGAGGCGCTGGAGCGACTCAAGATGTGCAGCGACTGCCGTGTCATCGACCTGTTCAGCGCGCAGAACGAAACCAGGATCACCGACCCATGAACGAATCTCCGCAACTGTCTTCCGCCCTCGACGAGGAGATCGCGCGTGCCGAGGTCTACGGTCTGCTGGCGCGCCTGTGGTTCGGGCCGCCCGACGCGGAACTGCTCGGCGCGCTCGGCGTCGCGGTCACCGAAGCACCGGCCGCCGGCAGCTTTCTCGAAGAGCCCTGGCGTGCGCTGGTCGGCGCGGCGCGCGGCACCGACGCGGCTGGCGCGCGCGTCGAATACGACGCGTTGTTCGGCGGCATGGGCAAGCCCGAGGTGCTGCTCTACGGCTCGCACTACCTGAGCGGTTTCCTCAACGACAAGCCGCTCGCGCAGTTGCGAACCGACGTGGCGCGGCTGGGCCTGGTGCGCGACGAAACCCTCGGCGAAACCGAAGATCACATCGCCTGCCTGTGCGAAGTGATGCGCTACCTGATCGCGGGCGACGACGTGGCCGTGGCCAACCTGAAGGAGCAGCAGGCCTTCTTCGCGCGCCATGTGCAGCCGTGGGTGCCCGCGATGTGCGATGCAGTGCTGCAGCATCCGAAAGCGCGGCTCTATGCGGCACTGGCCGGCTTCACCCACGCGTTCGTCGGGGTCGAAACCCAGGGCTTCGACATGCTCGATGGATCGTTCTAAAAAATAATGACTTGACGGTAGGTTTTGGACTCAGGGTCTGGGCTAGTATCCAAACGTACGTAAATCAGTTCATATCGGGTTTGCAAGCCCAGCCACTCCTGGAGTCGATATGCAGGACAGCCATTCCACCGGCGCCATGCCGGCCTCACGCCGCCGTTTCTTTGCAGGTGCTGCCGCCGTCGGCGCGGCTGCTGCCGCCGTCGCGGTGTTGCCTCGAGGGGTCGATGCGCCCGCCGAAGTGCAGGCCGCACCGGTGCTACCCCCAGCCCCCGCCAACGGCGGCGGCTACTCGCTGAGCGAGCACGTCAAGCGCTACTACCAGACCGCTTCGGCCTGACGAGGACAAGACCCCATGTTGCTGACTCCCAAGAAGTCCGGCGCCCAGGCCGCTGCGCGCTCCTCTTCCTCGCCGTTCGTCCACAGCCTGCGTCGTGGCCTTGCCAACGCATTGCCGACCATGGATCGGCGCGCCTTCCTGCGGCGCTCCGGCCTGGGCGTGGGCGTCGGCCTTGCGGCCGGCCAGCTCACGCTGATGCGCAAGGCGGGCGCCGCCGAAGGCAAGGTGTCGAACATCGGCGCCGGCAAGGTCGAGGTCAAGCGTACCGTCTGCTCGCACTGCTCGGTCGGCTGCGCTACCGATGCTGTGGTCGAGAACGGCGTCTGGGTTCGGCAGGAACCGGTGTTCGATTCGCCCATCAACCTGGGCGCGCATTGCGCCAAGGGCGCCGCACTGCGCGAGCACGGCCATGGCGAGTACCGGTTGCGCTATCCGATGAAGCTGGTCAACGGCAAGTACCAGCGCATCAGCTGGGACACGGCACTCGACGAGATCACTGCCAGGCTGAAGGAACTGCGCCAGGCCAGCGGGCCTGATTCGGTCTACTGGATCGGCTCGTCCAAGCACAGCAACGAGCAGTCTTACCTGATGCGCAAGTTCGTCAGCTTCTTCGGCAGCAACAACTGCGACCACCAGGCGCGCATTTGCCACTCGACCACTGTTGCAGGGGTGGCGAACACATGGGGCTACGGCGCCATGACCAATTCGTACAACGACATGCGTGGCGCCAAGGTCGCGATGTACATCGGCTCGAACGCGGCCGAGGCGCATCCGGTCAGCATGCTGCACATGCTGCATGCCAAGGAGCATGGCTGCAAGATGATCGTGGTGGATCCGCGCTTCACCCGCACCGCAGCCAAGGCCGACGAATACGTGCGCATCCGCTCGGGCTCCGACATCGCCTTCCTGTTCGGCATCCTGCACCACATCTTCAAGAACGGCTGGGAAGACAAGCAGTACATCAACGACCGCGTCTTCGGCATGGACAAGGTGCGCGAAGAGGTGCTGGCCAAATGGACGCCCGACAAGGTCGAGGAGGCCTGCGGCGTGAAAGAGGCGCAGGTGCTCAAGGTCGCGACCTGGCTCAATGAAAACCGCCCGGGCACCATCGTCTGGTGCATGGGCCAGACGCAGCACACCATCGGCAATGCGATCGTGCGCGCCTCGTGCATCCTGCAATTGGCGCTCGGCAATGTCGGCAAAAGCGGCGGCGGCACCAACATCTTCCGCGGCCACGACAACGTGCAGGGCGCCACCGACGTGGGCCCGAATCCCGATTCGCTGCCCGGCTACTACGGCCTGGTCGAAGGTTCGTGGAAGCACTTCGCCGCCACCTGGGGCGTCGATTTCGAATGGATCAAGGGCCGCTACGCGTCGCCCGCGATGATGAGCAAACCCGGCATCACGGTGTCGCGCTGGATCGACGGCGTGCTCGAGAAGAACGAGTTGATCGACCAGGACTCGAACCTGCGCGGAGTCGTCTACTGGGGCCACGCGCCGAACTCGCAGACCCGCGGGCTCGAGATGAAGAGGGCGATGGACAAGCTCGACCTGCTGGTTGTGGTCGATCCGTACCCTTCGGCCACGGCCGCGATGGCCGCGATGCCGGGCAAGGACGGCGATCTCAATCCGAATCGCGCCGTCTACCTGCTGCCCGCGTGCACGCAGTTCGAGACCAGCGGCTCTGTCACCGCGTCCAACCGTTCCCTGCAATGGCGCGAGAAGGTCATCGAGCCGCTTTGGGAAAGCCGCAGTGACCACATGATCATGCAGCAGTTTGCCGACCGCCTGGGCTTTGGCAAGGAGCTCAGCAAGAACTACAAGATGCAGAAGGTAAAAGGCATGGACGAGCCCGTGCCCGAAGACATCCTGCGCGAAATCAACAAGACCTGCTGGACCATCGGCTACACCGGCCAGAGTCCCGAGCGGCTGCAGGCGCACATGCGCAACATGGGCGCATTCGACGTGCGCACGCTCAAGGCCAAGGGCCCGCTCAAGGACAAGGTCAACGGCTATGACATCGGTGGCGACTACTTTGGCTTGCCCTGGCCCTGCTACGGGACGCCCGAACTCAAGCACCCGGGCTCGCCCAACCTGTACGACACCAGCAAGCACGTGATGGAAGGCGGCGGCAACTTCCGAGCTAACTTCGGCGTGGAGCGCGACGGCAAGAACCTGCTGGCCGAGGACGGCTCGCATTCGCTGGGCGCCGACATCACCACCGGCTACCCCGAGCTCGACCACGTGCTGCTCAAGAAGCTGGGCTGGTGGGACGAACTCACCGAGGCCGAGAAGCCCAAGGCTGAAGGCAAGAACTGGAAGACCGACAGTTCGGGCGGCATGATCCGCGTGTTCATGAAGAACCACGGTTGCCACCCGTTCGGCAATGCCAAGGCACGGGCGCTGGTCTGGAACTTTCCGGATCCGATTCCGCAGCACCGTGAGCCGCTCTACGGCAACCGGCCCGACCTGATGGCCAAGTACCCGACGCACAACGACATGGCGACCTTCTGGCGCTTGCCGACCCTCTACAAGAGCGTGCAGCAGAAAAACATCGCCGACAAGGTGGCCGAGAAGTTCCCGTATGTCATGACCTCGGGCCGGCTGGTCGAGTACGAGGGCGGCGGCGAGGAAACGCGCTCCAACCCCTGGCTGGCCGAGTTGCAGCAGGAGATGTTCATCGAGATCAACCCGAAGGTTGCGGCAGAGAAGGGCATCCGCAACGGCGAGCGCGCCTGGGTGCACACGCCGACCGGTGCCAGGCTCAACGTGCAGGCGATGGTGACCGAGCGCGTGGGCCCCGACACCGTGTTCATGCCGTTCCACTTCTCGGGCCGCTGGCAGGGCGTGGACATGCTGCCGCACTACCCGAAGGGCGCGGCGCCGATCGTGCGCGGCGAGGCCATCAACACCGGCACCACCTATGGCTACGACAGCGTGACCATGATGCAGGAAACCAAGACCACGGTCTGCAACGTAGAAAAGGCATAAACCATGGCCCGCATGAAGTTCGTCTGTGATTCCGAGCGTTGCATCGAATGCAATGGCTGCGTCACGGCTTGCAAGAACGAAAACGAAGTGCCGTGGGGCGTGAACCGCCGCCGCGTGGTTACGCTCAATGACGGCGTGCCTGGCGAGAAGTCGATCTCGGTTGCCTGCATGCACTGCTCCGACGCGCCCTGCATGGCGGTGTGCCCGGTGCAGTGCTTCTACCGCACCGAAGAGGGCGTGGTGCTGCACGACAAGGACGTCTGCATCGGCTGCGGCTACTGCTCCTATGCCTGCCCGTTCGGCGCGCCGCAGTTTCCGGCGCAAGGCACCTTCGGGGTGCGCGGCAAGATGGACAAGTGCACCTTCTGCGCCGGCGGCCCCGAAGCCAATGGCTCGGAAGCCGAGTTCGAGAAATACGGCCGCAACCGGCTGGCTGAAGGGAAGCTTCCGGCCTGCGCCGAGATGTGCTCCACCAAGGCGTTGCTCGCCGGCGACGGCGACGTGGTGGCCGACATTTTCCGCACCCGCGTGGTTCAGCGCGGCAAGGGCGCCGAAGTGTGGGGCTGGGGCACGGCCTACGGCTCGCAGCAGGCCGGCAAGCCGCCAGCCGAGGGAGCCAAGCGATGAGCCGCCCCGTCGGGCTGCTTGCGGCCGTTGCGTTGGCAGGCCTGGCCGCCTGCAGCGAGAAGCCGCAGACCAATGCCGAAGGCGTGAAGCACGACGCCGCGCCCTGGGCGGGCACCGGTACACAGGCCGATGCCGGCACAACGTTCACCGCATCGGGCTGGAAGGTCGGCGACAAGACGGCCTGGGAGCAGCAACTCAAGAGCCGCACCCAGAACGGCCAGAACGAATACAACAAAGAGAACTGAGCCGGAGGCCAATCGCATGTCCAGAGTGCTCACAGCCGTTGTTTTGACCGCCATGCTCGGCCTCGGCCCGGCGATGGCGCAGACCCCGCCTGCGGCGCCCGCGCCGGGCGGCATCCAGAGCCAGAACATCTTCGAGGTCAAGCCCGAGGCCAGCGCCGACCCCAACTACCTGAACCAGAGCAACGGCGAGCGCAACAGGGTGCAGCCCGGCAACAACGCGCCGATGTGGCGCCAGGTGAGCGGCGGCGCCACGGGCTACAGCAGCCTGCCGGTGGCCGAGGCGCCCGAGGCCGGCAATCTCATCCAGCGCTTCGTGCAATACCCCGGCTCGCGCTTCACCAACGCCGGCGAAGCCTGGCGCCAGGTGCGCAACGACTGGATCATTCCGTACGGCGCGGCGCTGCTGTTCGTCACGCTGCTGGCGCTGGCCATCTTCTATTTCGCGCGCGGCTCGATCAAGCTGCATGGTGTCGAAACCGGCCGCAAGATCGAGCGTTTCACGCCGTTCGAGCGCGCCACGCACTGGTCGAACGCGATCGCCTTCGTCACTCTCGCGATCAGCGGGATCGTGATGGCTTTCGGCAAGTTCTTCATGCTGCCTGTCATGGGCGGCGCGCTGTTTGGCTGGCTCGCCTACGCGCTCAAGAACATCCACAACTTCGTGGGGCCGCTGTTTGTGGTGACGACGATTTTCATGATCGTCACCTTCATCCGCAGCAACTGGCCCAGCGCAGCCGACCTGAAATGGCTGGCGCGCGCGGGTGGCCTGTTCGGCGGCAAGGAAGTGCCTTCGCATCGCTTCAACGCCGGCGAAAAGGTGGTGTTCTGGGGCGGCGTGTTGTTTCTCGGCAGCATCGTGATCGGCTCGGGCCTGTTCCTGGACAAGCTCATTCCAGGCGTCGTCTACCTGCGCGGCGACATGCAGATCGCCCACATGATCCACGGCGTGGCGACGCTGTTCATGATGGCGCTGATCATGGGCCACATCTACATCGGCACGCTGGGCATGCAGGGCGCGTACAAGGCCATGCGCGAGGGCCATGTCGACGAGACCTGGGCGCGCGAACACCACGAACTCTGGTACGACGACATCGTCGCCGGCAAGATCCCGGCGCAGCGCTCCGGCATGCCCCCTGCGGTGCGCCCGCTGCCGGCGGAAGGACACACGACATGAAGAAGCTGCTGACCCTGTGCGCATTGGCCGCACTCGCCTCGACCACGCTGGCCAAGCTGCCGGCCCCGAGCCCCGAAGCCAAGGCCAAGGCGGCCGAGACCGCGGCGCGCGCCGCCTGGGCGGGCAAATCCGACGGCTACAAGCTCTGCGTCGCGCAAGACCAGGTCGCGGCCAAGTACCGTGCCAGCGCCGCGGCGGCCGGCAAGCCGGTGCCCACCGCCACCGCCACCGCCACGCCGGCCTGCACCGACCCGGGCCCGTTCGTCTACGCGGCGGCCGAGCCGGCCAAGCCGATCGAAGCCTCTGGCGCACATTCGCCGGCGACCACGGCCGCGTCGCCGCCGAGCGGCGCACAGCCAGCGGCGGTGACCAACCCCACACCCAAGCAGTGACGCTGCCGCGCCTGACGGCGGCCCGCGCCGCGCTCACGCGCGAGATCGAAGTCATCGACGAGCACGGGGCGCACAGCACAGTCTCGATTCCGGCGGAGCGCGATCTCACCGTGTATGTGGATCGGCGCGAGCTGGTCACGCTGATGACGTTGGGCGCTCAGCCCGAGCTGCTGGTACTCGGCTATCTGCTGAATCAGCGCCTCATCGAATCGGCCGCCGATGTCGAGTCGATCACGGTCGACTGGGAGGTCGGCGCCGCAGCCGTCAAGACCCATGCCGGTATCGACCGCATCGAGGAACGCACGGCGAAGAAGGTGGTGACCACCGGCTGCGGCCAGGGCAGCGTGTTCGGCGACCTCATGGCCGGCATCGACGAATTGAAACTGCCCGGCACGCGCTTCAGCCAGGCGCAGCTCTACGCACTGGTCAATGCGATTCGGCTCCAGGAGAGCACCTACAAGTCGGCCGGATCGGTGCATGGCTGCGCGCTGTTCACGCTCGAGCCCGACGAAGGCGTGCGCATGCAGTGCTTCGTGGAGGACGTGGGCCGCCACAACGCGATCGACACCATCGCGGGATGGATCGCGATGCAGCCGGCCGCGTCTTTCGCCGGCGGCCGCGTGTTCTACACCACCGGCCGGCTCACCAGCGAGATGGTCATCAAGTCGGCGCAGATGGGGGTGCCGATCGTGGTCTCGCGCAGCGGCATCACGCAGATGGGGCACGAAGTGGCGCAGCGGGTTGGCCTGTGCGCGATCGGACGCGCCACCAACCGGCATTTCGTCTGCTACGCCGGGGCCGAACGGATCGTGTTCCAGCCGGAACTTGCGGTGCCGGCGCGCGCCTAACAAGTCCTTGTCCGCCGCCGGCGCGCCCGCGTCGGCTATCTTCGAGCCATGAACGCTTCCCTCCGCCTTGGCTGGCGCACGCTCTGGCGCGATCTGCGTGCGGGCGAGTTGCGCCTCCTGATCGTCGCCGTCCTGCTGGCCGTGGCCGCGCTCACCGCCGTCGGCTTCTTCGCCGACCGGCTCAAGGGCGGGCTGCAGCGCGACGCGCGCCAGCTGCTCGGCGGCGACGCGGTGCTGGCCAGCGACAACCCCACGCCGCCGGCTTTTGTCGAGCGGGCGCGTGCATTGGGGCTGCAGGCCACCACCAACTACGGCTTTCCGACCATGGCGCGGGCCGACGACGCGCAGGGCGGCGCGACCAAGCTGGTCGCACTGAAGGCCGTCACCACGGGCTATCCGCTGCGCGGCAGCGTGCAGACCACCACCGCGCCCGACGCGCCCGGCCAGGCCACGCGCGACCTGCCGGCGCCGGGCGATGTCTGGGTCGACGCCTCGCTGCTCGAATCGCTGGCGCTCAAGATCGGCGACAAGCTGCTGCTCGGCGACACCGGCCTGCGCATCGCCCGCATCATCACGCTCGAACCCGATCGCGGCGCCGGTTTCATGAGCTTTGCGCCGCGCGTGATGCTGAACCAGGCCGACGTGGCGCGCACCGGCCTCGTGCAGCCGGCCAGCCGCGTGAGCTACCGTTTCGCGGTGGCGGGTTCGGCGGGCGCGGTCAAGCAGTTCGGCGATGCGGTCGAGGCCGGCATCAAGAAGGGTGAGCTGCGCGGCGCGCGGCTCGAATCCTTCGAGAGCGGCCGGCCGGAAATGCGCCAGACGCTCGACAGGGCCGAGAAATTCCTGAACCTCGTGGCGCTGCTCGCAGCCTTGCTCAGCGCCGTGGCGGTCGCCCTGGCCGCCCGCGGATTCGCAGCGAGCCACCTCGACGATTGCGCGATGCTGCGCGTGCTGGGCCAGAGCCAGCGCACCATCGCGGGCGCGTATGCCTTCGAGTTTGCGATCGTCGGCCTCGTGGCCAGCGGGCTCGGCGTGGCGGTGGGCTTCGGCGTGCATTACGCGTTCGTCGTGCTGCTGGCGGGGCTGGTCGAATCGGCGCTGCCTGCGCCCACGCTGTGGCCGGTCGCGTTCGGTCTCGGCATGGGGCTGACGCTGCTGTTCGCCTTCGGCCTGCCGCCGGTGCTGCAGCTGGCCAGGGTGCCGCCGCTGCGCGTGATCCGGCGCGATGTCGGCGGCCTCAAGCCGGCCTCGGTGGCGGTGCTTGGCATCGGCGTGTTGGGCTTCGCGGCCTTGCTGGTCGCGGCCAGCAGCGACCTCAAACTCGGCCTGATTGCGGTCGGCGGCTTCGGCGCGGCGGTGGCGGTGTTCGCGCTGCTGAGCTGGCTGGCCGTGAAGGTGCTGCGCCGCAGCGTCAACGAGAGCACCGCACCGCGCTGGCTGGTGCTGGCCACGCGCCAGATCTCGGCGCGGCCGGCCTATGCGGTGGTCCAGGTGAGCGCGCTGGCGGTCGGCCTGCTGGCGCTGATCCTGCTGGTGCTGCTGCGCACCGACCTGGTGGCGAGCTGGCGCCGCGCGACGCCGCCCGACGCGCCGAACCGCTTCGTCATCAACGTGATGCCGGATCAGAGCGACGCGTTCCAGAAATCGCTGCGCGACGGGGGCGTCAGCAAGTTCGACTGGTACCCGATGATCCGCGGCCGGCTCATCTCGATCAACGACAAGCCGGTGTCGCCCGACGATTACGCCGACGACCGCGCCAAGCGGCTGGTCGACCGCGAGTTCAACCTGAGCAACAGCGCCGCGGCACCGCCGCACAACATCGTGACGGCCGGCGCCTGGAAGCCCGATGCGCCGGGCGAGATCAGCGTGGAGGAAGGCCTGGCCGAAACGCTGGGCCTGAAGCTCGGCGACAGCCTGCGCTTCGACATTGGCGGCATTCTGAGCGACGCGCGCATCACCTCACTGCGCAAGGTCGACTGGGGCTCGATGCATGCCAACTTCTTCGTGATGTACACGGTCGCCAACCTGGTCGACGTGCCGGCCACCTACATGGGCGCGTTCCGCGCGCCCGAGACCAAAGGCTTCGACAACGCCCTCGTGCGGGCCTATCCGAACGTCACCAATGTCGACATGAGCGCCACCATCGGGCAGGTGCAGCGTGTGCTGGATCAGGTGATCCGTGCGGTCGAGTTCCTGTTCGGCTTCACGCTGGCGGCGGGGCTGCTGGTGCTGTTCGCCACCGTCACCGCCACGCGCGAGGAACGCGCGCGCGAGTTCGCGGTGATGCGCGCGGTCGGCGCGCGTGCCAGCCTGCTGCGACAGGTGCAGCGCGCCGAACTGGTCGGGGTCGGCCTGCTGGCCGGCTTTCTCGCGAGCATCGTTGCCTCGGTGATCGGCTGGGGCCTGGCGCGCTACGTGTTCGACTTCACCTGGACGGCATCGCCGCTGGTGCCGGTCGGCGGAGCGCTGACCGGTGCGGTGCTGGCGCTGGCCGCCGGCTGGTGGGGCTTGCGCGAGGTGTTGCGCCGGCCGGTGGTCGAGACGCTGCGCCGCGCCGCGGAATAGGGAGGCCGTGGCCGCGATCGAATTCGAAACTGCGCGGCTGCGCTTGCGCCAGTGGCGCGATGCCGACCGCGCGCCTTTTGCCGTGGCGCCCGACGGGCGCTTTGAGCACCCGGCCGTGCCGGTCGGCAATGCGCTGCGCGAGCACCTGCTGTACCGGCTGTCGCGGGAGCGCTGGCAGGCTCTGCCGGCACAGCAGGGACAATGACGCCATGCAGATCCAGGAAAAACCCGAGTTCGCCACGCCCTTCGAGTGGATCGGCGGCGAAGACAAAGTCCATGCGCTGGTCGAGCGCTTCTACGACCTGATGGAGCTCGATCCGGCCTACGCGCACCTGCGTGCCGTGCACGGCAATACGCTCGACAACGCGCGCCAGCGCCTGTTCTGGTTCCTGTGCGGCTGGCTCGGCGGGCCGCAGCATTACACCGACCGCTTCGGCCATCCGATGCTGCGTGCGCGCCATCTGCCGCAGAGCATCGGCGGCCACAGCATCGGCATCAGGGAACGCGACCAGTGGCTGGCCTGCATGGATCAGGCGATGGGCGAGACCGGCGTGCCCGAGGCGCTGCGCGTGCGCCTGCGCGACTCTTTCTTCCAGACCGCCGACTGGATGCGCAATCGCGGCGAATGAGCCGCAGCAACCCGAACACTCCCCACCATGAATTCGATCGTCATCATCGGCGGCGGCCACGCCGCTGCCCAACTCTGTGCCGGCCTGGCGGAAGCGGGGCAGGGCACACGCGTGCACCTGGTCTGCGAAGAGGCCTGTGAGCCCTATCACCGGCCGCCGCTGTCCAAGGCCTTTCTCAAGAATGCAGAAGAAGTGACGCAGCCGCACAAGGCGCTCGACTGGTATCGCGAGGCCGGCATCACGCTGCACCTCGGTGATGCCGCGGTATCGATCGATCGCGCCGCACACACCGTCACGCTGCGCTCGGGGGCGCTGTTGCCCTACGAGCGGCTGGTGCTGGCCACCGGCACGCGCGCACGCCGGCTGCCGGGCCTGCCCGATGGGCTCGACAACGTCGCGATGCTGCGCGCTGCCGACGAGGCGCATCGCCTGCGCGCGCGGCTCGCGTCGGCGCAGCAGGTGACGGTGCTGGGCGGCGGCTTCATCGGCCTCGAAGTCGCGGCCACCGCGCAGGCCCTCGGCAAGTCAGTGCGCGTGATCGAAGCCGCGCCGCGCCTGCTGGGCCGTGCCGTGTCGCCTGAATTGTCGGCGCACGTGCTGGCCACGCACCGCGCGGCCGGCATCGAGGTCGTGCTGGGCGCGCAGGTCGGCGGCTTCGAAGTGGCGACCGACCGGCTGGTGTCGATCGAGGTCGATGGCGTGCGGCAGCCGGTAGACCTGCTGCTGCTCGGCATCGGCGCGGTGCCCGAGACGGCGCTCGCACAGGCCACGGGGCTGGAATGCGCCGACGGCATCGTGGTCGACGCCCACATGCAGACCAGCGATCCGGGCGTGCTCGCGGTCGGTGACTGCACGCGCTTTCCGGATCGGCGCGCCGGCCGGCCGCTGCGGCTTGAGTCGGTGCAGAACGCCAACGACCAGGCGCGCACTGCGGTCGCCACGCTCACCGGCGCGCCGATGCCGCACGACGTGCTGCCCTGGTTCTGGTCGGAGCAGGGCGGCATGCGGCTGCAGATGGCCGGCCTGGTACCGGCCGAAGGCACTCCGGGCCTGACCACGGTGCGTCGCCCGGGGCCGGCTGCCAACCCGAACGCGTTCTCGCTGTTCCACTACGTCGATGGCCAGCTCGTGTGCGTGGAGTCGGTCAGCGCGCCGGTCGACCACATGATGAGCCGCAAGCTGCTGGAGGCCGGACGCAGCCCCGAGCCTTCGGCTGTGGCCGATGCAGCGGTGCCGTTGAAGAGCCTGTTGCTCTAACGCTGTCTTGCATTCGCAGAGTCCGACGTTGATCTGAGCGCTGAGGTGCTGGGACGGACTCGGTGCGCGGAGCTCCCGGGAGCAGATCAGGGTGCGAAGGTTGAGGGGCGCTTCGGTTCAGGGGCGGGCTCAGGGCGGCGGGGCACGCTGCTCCGCGAATGTCCCCCGGCCTGCGGCCTCCTCCTTTATTTCGCTGCGCAGCGTGCCCCACCGCCCTGATCCTGGACGCGGCGTGACCGCTCGCGCTGAACACCACGAGCGTGCCCGGGCCGCTGGTGGTGGGTGGCCCCTGCAGCGAAATAAAGGAGGAGGGCGAAGCCCGGGGGACATTCGCGGAAGGGGCCACCCGCCGCCAGCGGCCTACCCCGAAGCACGAAGCACGAAGCACGAAGCACGAAGCACGAAGCACGAAGCACGGTCGCGCGATGCTCCTGCCCAAGCAAGCGTTCTCTGTTTTCGGACGCGACCCGGTCCGAACCTCAGCGGCCGACGGGTGCCAGCAGCACCACGAGCGCCCCCGCGCCCCCCTCGGCCGGCTTGGCCTGCACAAAGGCCAGCACCTCGTTCTTCTGGATCAGCCAGCGCTGCGCCTTGGTTTTCAGCACCGGCTGCTTGCCGGGCGAGCCAAGGCCCTTGCCATGCACCACCCGCACGCAGCGCACGCCCTGCCGATGCGCCGTGCGGATGAAGGCCCCCAATGCCTCGCGTGCCGCGTCGCTGCGCAGGCCGTGCAGATCGACCTGGCGCTGGATCGCCCATTCGCCGGCGCGCAGCTTGCGCGTCACGTCGGTGCCGATGCCGGGACGGCGAAAGCTCATCGCGTCGTCGACATCGAGCAGCGTCGTCACGTCGAATTCGTCGCTGATCGATTCGCGCAGCACGCGCTGCTCGTCGAGCTGGTGCTGAAAAGGAATCGGCGCGGGCGGCTCGGGCGCGAGCGGCACCGCCGCCGGGCGGCGCAGCGGCTGCGTGGCGCCGATCGCGCGCGAAAAAAGATCCTGCTCGGCCAGCCGTTTCTTCTCGGTGGCCGCACGCGCCGTGGCTTGCGCCGCTTCGCGCTCGCGGGTTTCGGCCAGCGTGCGCTGCACCGATTTCAGGTCGGCAAGGCTCTTGAGGCCAGGAGGCTTGGAAGGCATGCCCACATCCTCTCACGGCGGTCGGCCGCCCGCTTCAGACCAGGCCGCGTTCCGCCATCGACAGCGTGCGGCCGGCGGCCACGATGACGTGGTCGAGCACCCGCACGTCGACCAGCGCCAGAGCGGCCTTGAGCGCCTGCGTGAGCGCCTCGTCGGCCCGCGAGGGCTCGACGCCGCCGCTCGGATGGTTGTGTGCCAGCACCACGGCGGCGGCATGGTGGTGCAGCGCGCGAACCACCACCTCCCGCGGGTACACGCTGGTCTGCGTGAGCGTGCCGCGGAACAGTTCCTCCATGGCGATCAGGCGGTGCTGTGCGTCGAGGAACAGCGCGGCAAACACCTCGTAGGGCCGCGAAGCGATGTGCAGCTGGAGGTACTGGCCGACCGCGTCCGGCGAGTCGAACACCGCGCGCTCCTTCAGCCGCTCGGCCAGCGCGCGGCGCGCCAGCTCCAGCACCGCGATCAGCTCGGCGCGCTTGGCGGTGCCGCCGAGGCCCTTGATCTTTTTCAGCTCGTCCAGCCCCGTGTGCAGCAGACCGGCGATGCCGCCGAAGGTGTCGAGCAGCTCCTGCGACATCTGCAGCACGTTCTTGCCCGCCACGCCGGTGCGCAACAGCAGCGCGAGCAATTCGGCATCGCCGAGCGCGGCGGGGCCCCGCGCGATGAGCTTTTCGCGCGGGCGCATGTCGGCCGGCAGATCCTTGAATGCCATTGCAACCGCGGGCGCTTGCCCGGCTCCCTAAAATGGGGCGAGTTTATCGGGACGCCCACTTTGTCTTTGCCTACCACCGCCGCCGTCGTTTCGGCCGGCTCCTTTCTCACGCTGCACTACCGGCTGGCCGGCCCTGCGGGCGACATCATCAACACCTTTGCCGACAAGCCGGCCACGCTGTCGCTCGGCACCGGCGAGCTTTCGCCCGCGATGGAGCAGCGCCTGATCGGCCTGGCCGAGGGCACGCGCGCCACCTTCGAGCTGCCGGCCGGCGAGGCCTTCGGGGAGCGCAATGCCGAGATGCAGCAGTGGGTTGCGAAGACATTGCTCGCGCGCATGGGCGACCCCGACGAAAAGTACGCGGTCGGCGACGTGGTGCAGTTCCCCACGCCCGACGGCACAGGCAGCTACGCCGGGGCGGTGATCGAGTCGAACGACACCGCGGTGCGTTTCGACTTCAACCATCCGCTCGCAGGCCAGCCCGTGACCTTCGAAGTGCAATTGATCGGCGTGCTGTGAGTGCGCCTGACGCCATCCCAAGCCCGCAGGAGATCCTGCTGGCCGAGCCGCGCGGTTTTTGTGCCGGCGTGGATCGCGCGATCGAGATCGTCGAGCGCGCCATCGCCAAGTTCGGCGCGCCGATCTATGTGCGCCACGAGATCGTGCACAACACCTACGTGGTGAACGAGCTCAAGTCCAAGGGCGCGGTCTTCATTGAAGACCTGGCCGACGTGCCGCCCGGCTCCACGCTGGTGTTCAGCGCGCACGGCGTCAGCAAGGCGGTGCAGCTCGAGGCGCAGCAGCGCGGCTTCGACGTTTTTGACGCCACCTGCCCGCTGGTAAGCAAGGTGCACGTCGAGGTGGCCAAGCTCGCGAAGGAGGGCTACGAGTTCATCATGATCGGCCACAAGGGGCACCCCGAAGTGGAAGGCACCATGGGCCAGCTCACCGGTGGCATCCATCTGGTCGAAGACGTCGAAGACGTGGCCCGTGTGCAGCCCGGCCAGACCGACAGGCTGGCCGTCGTCACGCAGACCACGCTGAGCGTGGACGACGCGGCCGAAATCTCGGCTGCGGTGCGTGCCCGTTTTCCGAAGGTGCGCGAGCCCAAGCAGCAGGACATTTGCTACGCCACGCAGAACCGGCAGGACGCGATCAAGATCATGAGCCCGCAGGTCGACCTGGTGATCGTGGTCGGCAGCCCGACCAGCTCCAACAGCAACCGGCTGCGCGAACTCGCGCAGCGCCTCGGCACCGAAAGCTACATGGTCGACTCGGCCGACGAGCTCAAGCCGGAGTGGTTTGAAGGCAAGAGCCGCATCGGCCTCACGGCCGGTGCTTCGGCGCCCGAGGTGCTGGTGCGCGAGGTGATCGACCGCGTCAAGGCGCTCGGCGCGGTGTCGGTGCGCAAGATGGACGGCATCGAAGAAACCATCAAGTTCCCGTTGCCCAAAGGCCTCAAGCTCGACGACATTCCGCCGCCGGGCCACATCTCGTGAGCACCCCGGGCAGGGCAGCCGCGGTGCCGGGTACCGACTGGCGCTGCGAGATCGATGCAGCTTCGCACCGGCTGCAGCGGCGCGCAAGCCACTTTGTGCTTGAAACCCCGCTGTGGAAACTGCCCGCTCCGGCGCTGGGGCTCAAGCTGGCCGACGGCGTCGCGTGCTGGCTCAAGCTCGAGCACCTGCAGACCGGCGGCAGCTTCAAGGCGCGCGGCATGATGAACCGCCTGCTGGCCAACGAGATCCCCGCCAGCGGCGTCATCGTGGCCTCGGGCGGCAACGCCGGCATTGCGACCGCCGCTGCGGCGCGCGCCCTCGGCGTTCGTTGCGAGGTGTTCCTGCCCGGCGTGTCGCCTGAAGCCAAGCGCAACAGGTTGCGCGCGTTGGGCGCCACGGTGACCGTCGTCGGCGAGCTTTATTCCGATGCGCTCGCCGCCTGTCTTGCGCGCCAGCACGAGACCGGTGCGCTGCTCACGCACGCCTACGACCAGCCCGAAGTGGTGGCCGGCGCCGGCACGCTGGGCCATGAAATCGAGCGGCAAGGCGGCTTGCCGGATTCGGTGCTGGTGAGCGTTGGCGGCGGCGGCCTGATCGGCGGGCTGGCCGCGTGGTTCGGGCAGCGCAGCCGCGTGGTGGCGCTGGAGCCCGAGCGTGCGCCAACCCTGTTCCGTGCGCGCGAGGCCGGCGAGCCGGTCGATGTCGAGGTCGGTGGCGTGGCGGCGGATTCGCTCGGCGCACGACGCATCGGCACCATTTCGTGGGAGATCACGCAGCGCCAGGTGCGCGACGCGCTGCTGCTGTCCGACGAGGCGATCCGCGCCGCCCAGTTGTGGCTCTGGAAGGAGCTCAAGCTCGCGGTGGAGCCGGCGGCGGCCCTGCCGCTGGCCGCATTGCAGACCGGCGCCTACGTGCCGCGCGCGGGCGAGCAGGTGTGCCTGATCGTCTGCGGGGCGAACGTCGACCCTGCGACGCTGGCCTGAGGCGCGTTCAGCTGGCTGCGGGCGGCTGCTCGCAATTGACCATCCACGGCACGCCGAACTTGTCTTCGAGCATGCCGAACCCGGTCGACCAGAACTGCGGGCCGTAGGGCATCGTGACCTTGCCGCCGGCCGCGAGCGCGTCGAACAGCTTGCGGCCCTCGTCCACGGTCTTGGACTGCACCGACAGCGAGAAGCCCTTGTAGCCCTCGAAGGCCATGCCCGGCGGCATGTCCGAGCCCATGATCTTCTGGCCGCGCGCCTCGAAAGTCGCGTGCATGATTTTTCCTTTGAGCGCGTCCGGCGTCTGGGCGCCCATCGGGCTCTCCCCGAAGGTCATGCTGAACAGCGTCTTGCCGCCAAGGCACTGCCCGTAGAACGCAAAGGCTTCGGCGCAATTGCCGTCGAAGGACAGATAGGCTTCCATGGTGTCTCCTGGAGAGTGGCGGGTGAGGCGTCATGGTAGCCCCGCCTAAAATCGCCGCATGCTCGATATCACTCTGTTACGCAAGGATCTGGCTTCGGCCGTGGCGCGCCTTGAAACCCGCAAGAAAAACCAGCCCTACCTCGATGTCCATGCCTTCACTGCGCTCGAAGCCGAGCGCAAGGTGCTGCAGACCCGCAGCGAGGAACTGCAGGCGCGTCGCAACACGCTGAACAAGCAGATCGGCCCACTCAAGGCCAAGGGGGAACCGGTCGATGCGCTGATGGCCGAGGTCAATGCCCTCAAGGATGAGCAGGCGTCGCAGGTCAGCCGGCTCGATGCGATCCAGCCCGAGTTGCAGGCGCTGCTGCTCGCCGTGCCCAACCTGCCGCACGCCAGCGTGCCGGTCGGCGAAGACGAGCATGCCAACGTCGAGGTGCGGCGCTGGAGCCCGCAGGGCGGCGCGGGCGCGGCAGCCAGGCCACTCGCGTTTGCGGCAAGGGATCACGTCGATCTCGGCGCGCCGCTGGGCCTCGATTTCGAGATGGGCGCCAAGCTCGCGGGCTCGCGCTTCACCGTGATGAAGGGGCCGATCGCGCGGCTGCACCGTGCGCTCGCGCAGTTCATGCTCGACCTGCAGACGCAACAGCATGGCTACACCGAGTGCTATGTGCCCTACATCGTCAACGCCGAAACGCTGCGCGGCACCGGCCAGTTGCCCAAGTTCGAAGGCGACCTGTTCGCGGCGAAGAAGGGCGGACAGGAGGGCGAGGCGGCGCCCGACAACGCGGCCCTCTACCTGATCCCCACCAGCGAAGTGCCACTCACCAACTTCATGCGCGACGAAGTCGTGGCCGAGTCGGCGCTGCCGATCCGGCTCACCGCCCACACGCCGTGTTTCCGATCCGAGGCCGGCAGCGCCGGACGCGACACGCGCGGCATGATCCGCCAGCACCAGTTCGACAAGGTCGAGATGGTGCAGGTCACGCACCCCGAAAAAAGCTACGAGGCGCTGGAAGCCATGACCGGCCATGCCGAGGCCGTGCTGCAGGCGCTCGAGCTGCCGTACCGCGTGGTGCTGCTGTGCACCGGCGACATGGGCTTCGGCGCAACCAAGACCTACGACCTCGAAGTCTGGCTGCCGGCGCAGGACACCTACCGCGAGATCAGCTCGGTATCGAACTGCGAGGCCTTCCAGGCACGCCGGCTGCAGGCGCGCTTCAAGAACGCGCAGGGCAAGAACGAACTGGTGCACACGCTCAACGGCTCGGGCCTTGCGGTCGGCCGCGCACTGGTTGCAGTGCTCGAAAACCACCAGAACGAAGACGGCTCGATCCAGCTGCCGGCAGCGCTGCGGCCCTATCTGGGCGGGCTCGAAGTCTTGCGCCCCTGAGCGGCCAAAAGGCGCCCAAAAATGCCTGCTAGAATCGCGGGCTCGACAGACACCGGAGAGGTGGCAGAGTGGTCGAATGTACCTGACTCGAAATCAGGCGTACTAGCGATAGTACCGAGGGTTCGAATCCCTCCCTCTCCTCCAGGAATGGCTTCCAGATCACTTCACGGTGAATCAAAAAGCCGCTGAAAGCCCCGCCAGACGGGGCTTTTTTGCGTCTGGATGCTTCACATCGCGTGTTGACTCTGCACATGGTTTTGGGGCGTTGCGCGCGCCAGCACTGCGCACCCCGACGCGCCGCACGGCGGCCGGCCGCCCCCTTGCTGAGCTGACCTGGGACGCCTGCTGGATGTCGACGCTCGCGAGGGAGGCGGCAGAGCGGGCGCGCTCGCCAGCTTGATTATCAGAATGAGCTAGGGGACACGATCTACTTCAACTGAAAGGATGCCTTGAGCATGTTTCTGATCGGAAGATCGGGGCGGATAGACTTCGTGCTCCCGTTGGAGGTGTGGATCTGAAAGCGCAGTGTGAACAGATCCCATTTGGACGCAACGAGATCCTTGCTCAATTCCTTGATCCAAGTCCTGTCCTCGTCCAGCGGTATTCCCCAATCGGCCGATTCGCCATCGGAGAGAGCCTTCGGGATGCCGGCGCAGTAGAGATCGCGATGGTGCGGCACGAGTACCGCGTACCGAGGGCGAAATAGACCGACGCGCATGGTGATGTTTCGAACCACGGTCGATCGACTGCCAACGTTGGTTGCGCTGAACAGCACGAGATCCTGACTTGGAATGCCTTGGCCGAGAACGGCCATGTGGCGACACGTGAAGGCGAGGCGAACTCGTTGAGACCAGTGCGACAGATACAGCGCTGTAATCACAGCCGCAAGCGAACCGATTCCGGAGACCCAGTCCGCGACCGAGCCCCAGTTGACGGCCGATTCGTTCATCTCTCGCTCCTCGTTGTTTAATTGATGGTACTGCGCGTCGGTCAGCGCCAACGGGGCGGCGACGTCCACCGCGGGTCAACCCAAATCGTGGCAATGGCCGATGGACGCGCTCCGATTCCTAGCCCCGCAGTGCCTCGCTTTCAATTGCGGATCTCGGCGATGCACACGGGCGCGCAGCGTGCTCATCGAAACTCGGTGGGTGACTCGCCGAATGCAAACACGAACTGGTCGAGGCCGCCCATGGCCATCGGCATACGGCCATCCTTCATCATTTGCTGCGCGGTTGAACGCGCGGAGCTCGAGCTAACGCGCAAAACGGCTGTTGGAATGCTCAGGATGCTCTGCGGGTAGCTCTCCCGACCTATCAATTCGCACGGTTGCGCGGCGGCGCGTGCTGTACTGCGGCCACCCCTGAAAAGGCAGCCATGTACTACGAGATCGAAAGCACTCAGACGCGCATCCTGGGCAGCATGCACTTCTTCCCAGAAGGCGAGATCATGCCCGCGTGGGTCGATGCCGCTTACGGTTGGGCCGAGCAGGTTTGGTTCGAGCACAACGTCGCTGAGTTCATTCCGCTGATGGCTCCTCATAGCGCGGCAGATCCCGTCTCGCGGATGAGCGCCTCGATGTGCTGCATCCCCTCAAGCCAAGCTTCCGGTGCCCTCGGATCGTTGAGTGCCGAGACAATGGCATTTTCCAAGCTTTGCCGTCCGGCGAGGACGCTGGACGGCTGCAGCAGGTGCCATATCGCGCGGATCTGGCCAGCGCGGAACAACTCGGAGTCAGGTGTGTGTTGCATACCGCGGACGATCGCAGCATCGGCTGCTGGAATCCCGGCAGATTGGCCCATGGGCCACTGGGCACTACGATCGCAGCCATTCCGAAGGACAACTGCATTGATGCAACAAATCTCTGCGTCACTTGGCGTGCCGTTGGGCGCACTCGTCGATCTCGAGCTCTATGACCGGGTGGCCGCGCTCTCTTGGAAGGCGCTGCCAGACATCAATCACGCCAAGCTGTTCGGCGTGGGCTGGACCGGGCTCGGGTATCGAGCGCGTGCCGCCGGTGACCGCTGGAGCGCGTTTCAAGAGGCCTTTCCACGTCCCGAGACCAGCGAAACGCACTACATGCAGGAGGTCACTCTCTTCGATTTTGTGGCCAACGCGTGCGCCGCAGTCGAGACAATCGTGTTCTCGTCGTTCATCGTGGCGCGCTCAAGCCTATCAGCGGACATCGCCGACTCGGAGCTGCGGGCCGGCCAGCGGCAGATGGTCGACACGGTTGCTCGCACCCCGGCAACATTGTCGCTCGGGCGCTTTCTTTCTGATGAGAGAAACCATTCGGCGCGCGAGAAGTTGTTCGAGTTGCGCGACGTGCTGCTGCACCGCGGCCGCGTGCCACGGTACATATGGGTTTCGATCGGAGGCCCCGGCGACGACGACGGCCGTACAACGTTTCCCGCAAATCCAAAGTCAGCCCCTCAGCTCTGGCGAGCTGATTGGCGCTTCAATGCCGCCGCACTCGACCCGATTGCCACTTGGCTCCGAGACCACATCGGAACCGCCAGCCGACATTTGGTCGACGTGCTGCATGGTGCACAGCACGGCTGACGCGCGCTCCTCCGTTTTCGATAGAAGAGCATAGCCGGCGGCACCTTACACTGGCCTGGCTTGCTTTAACCCTTACCAACATGCTCGCTCGCGCACTCGCAATCGGGGCGGCCATCGCCATCGGGCTGGTCGTTGGTATCACCGCATCCGGATATTTCCTTGATCCGGTGCTGCTTATCAATGGCCAGTCAACCGCGCGAATGACTGAGGCCGAGATACTTGCCGCTGTGCAGTTACCCGGCTCAGCAATTGAACAGTGGACGATCTTCTGGCCTACAGGTGGAAGGGTTCAAGGTGCATGGCTGCAATGGATGTTCGTCGCAGCGCCCGCTGTCCTGCTGGGTGTTTCGGCGTGGTCACCGTGGCGGCGACGCCGGGGGTGACGATCGATGCAATGAAAGTCGATGCGCTGCTTGAGGCGCTGGTGCTGGCGAAGCAGCATGTCAGTGGCGCGCTGTGAGGTGCGCCACCGACATCAACGCCACACGGGCACGTTTGTAAGATGCAATCGAAGGAACCTTTCGCCAGCCATTGAAAAGTTCTCCTCCGCGATGGTGACCCCCGCCGAGAGGAGTAAATCTTTGACGCCTGTATGCATATCGTCGAAGGTGCCTTCGGCAACTGGAATGCGCACCTGCGCCGGCAGATTTTCTGTCCCCTGAATTTCGATCTCTGTCGCACCGGGTTTCATGCCAGCAGCTTTGAGGGCTGCGACTACCTTGGCTACAAAGCGATCCTGGCAAGAAACCCAAAGGCCTTCATCGGGGTCGTCGTGGAGCTCAATGTCGGCGGAGAAGAGCGGGATAGAGGTCAAAGCAAACCTTTCAAGTGAAGAAACTGAAACACCCGAGCGCTTTGCATCACGCCGCTCCTGCGCGCGCGCATTTTCACATGTAGCGCGATGGCCGACTGCTGTCACTTGACGAGCATCGCTTGGCGGTTGCGAGCAATTGTCCGGACGACGCGCCTGGTGGGTTCGTCGAGGTCTGCTTCCTCTCCGACTAGGACAAGCCTAAATGGGAGTCTTTCTCCACTTGCCTGAACAGTCAGCCGGCCGATCTTTGCCGCCACCTGCAAGTTGTCCCCGAACCGACCTCGAAGGCAGCGGCGCAGACCGGAGGCGAGAAGGTCGACCGCCTGCACTCCATCTAGGCTGCGAGAGTCAACAAACTGGCGATCTTCGCGAAGCAACTTGCCGATGTCGAGGCAACTGCCCACCTTAAGCCCATAGTCTCGCTTGAGGTACGTGGGCTCCTCGCCAGGTGCAAATTCGAAGCGTCGCATGTGGCTGTAGTCGAAGTCTCGGACATAGATCATCGGCTCTCGCATGGACATGGTCTGTAGAAGGGCCGGACTCAGTTTTTCAAATGCACGCTCGAAGTCGTTCTTGAACTCTCCCTTTCGATCGATTCGCCACCGAAACTTCCCCAAAGTCGCCGGCTTTCGTTGCACAAAGAACAGTGTCGAACTACTCACCACGTCGTACATCAACTGGATCTGGCATACGAGCTGCATGTATAGCTGCGGCGAAAGGCTTTTGATCTCACTGGCCAGAGTCCGCAACGCCTGCTTCCCTTCGTCGTACCTCATCTTTTCCACGCGCATGAGCACCTTGTCCGCTTGCGTCTGTTGATGCGATTGAATGTTGACGATCGAACTCAGGCCGGAGTCGGTGGCGACGAAGGAGAGCATCACATTAAGGCCCGCCAGCCGCTCCAAAAATTGGAGGTACTGCGGCTCTGACACCTGGTGCATCTTGATCTCCGTGTTCGGCGGAGCGTTGGCGCACGATCGCAGTTCAGCCATCGCGTCGGAGATGCCTTTTCTTGCAGATTCGGCGGCGGAAAGGGCGGCGACGACATTCCATTTACCGACGGCTTTGTCGTGTACGAAGGAGCCCGATTCGTCGATGTAGATGTTCAGAAGCCCTCCGCTTGCCGGATCGCGGTAGTTTGGTCAGAGTCCTGTGACTTGCCGAATGAAGGTGATTGCGTCGGGCGCGTTATCCATGCCGGCCGCGACAAGCTTCTTCGCAACCTCCTTCAGCGCCTCGCCCGAGAGCGTGGAGATCGCCTTGCTCAATGCCGATTTTTCCGGAGCCGGCAATCCGGAGGCCTCGACCTTCGCCAGCATCAGGTCGCGGATCGTGTCGGCGTGGAGCTTGACCGTGACGGTTCCCAGGATCGCAGTCAGCCCACCGTCGTCCTCGAGGAAGTCCAAACCGGCGGCTGTGATCGTTGCCCCGCCTTGATAGATCACCGCGCCGTTAAGTGAAAACTCAATGCCGCTTCGCACGAGACCGTGCTCTTCGAGGTAAATGAGGTTTGCGGCGATCTGCTCATCGCGGTCCGAGTCACACCCGGCCGTGTTGAAAAGTCTGCTTTGTTCGGGCCGAGGGTACGTGTCTCGGAGAATGCCTAGCACCTCTCGCTGCAGCTTTCGATCGAGCTTCATGCGGGTCGCTCGGTCGGCTGATCCGGTTCTTCGCCGATGGGATCTGTGCCATCGTGCTCCCGACGCGTGACCACACGAAGAAAGTTTCGACCGAACTCCGTAATTCGAAGCTGCCGCGGTGTCGACCTGGTCAGCGTTTTGACGAGTTCCGATCGAAGTGATGCGACGTCGGCTTCTATGGCCGACAACGCGGCCAGTGCCTTTTCTGGTTTGATTCCGAAGGCACTTGAGGGTCGCCGAGAGGAGATGCGTCCGATGTCCAACTTGCCCGGTGGCACGTCAACCCATTCGACCAAGCCGAGACGCAGCAGATTTGGCACCCCTGGCGGAACGAACTCAGACCAGAGCTGGCTTCGACCAACCCGCGCCAAGGGAAATGCGTGCGAGATATCAACGAGCGCGCTCGCGTCCGATGCCTGCATCTCACTGATTACCGTGGCAAACCCCGGGTGCACCAACGAAGCGGTTTCCGCATCCGCAGCAGAGGCAAGCAGCTTCGCAAACAGATCCTGAATAGCGGGCTCGTCTGCCGACATTGCGGCCCCACGGACGACCGAGTAACCGATCCGCATCGAGGGCTCTTGGCGATTCTCGAGTGGGATCTGTTCGAACTCGTCAGCAAACCGTTTCCGGAAATGTTCAAGGTTGCGATTCAAATAGTCGACAGGCAATCCCACGACGTTGTCGATCAGCCGGAGTAGCGAATCTGCAGTCGCTACTGCACGCTTTACCAGCGGGCGGACATCTTGGGCGAGATCGCCTTTGAACTTTATCCCGTCTGCTCTGACCTCGAACTCGCTGTCCTTGTTCGATTTCGGATCTTCGCTCATGCCCATTGCTCCGTTGGCCACCGCACAAAGGCGAAGACCGAAATGATGGTCAGGTTCACGATCGGCACGAGCGGCAGGGGCGACCACGCGCCATGGGTCCGCACCTTCGACGCGATGCGCCAGCCAGGCACCAAGACGACCGCGAGCCAAAACAGAATGATGATCCAGTGCCAAATGCTGAACGAGCCCATGACTCCTCCTGGTTGTTGTTCGGCGCGCGGCGACATGCCGGCCCGGGGCCAATGTAGTCGGGCGAGGCCACCAACCGCGAGGGCAAACGTCACACGTCTGTGGGGCGTCTGCTACACAAGTCCCAAAAACTGAAATGGGGGCATTCTTGGGGGCATGAAAGCGGTGATGGCTTACCGATCATCAGCATCCATGCGGCTTTCAGGCCGAGATTGCGCCGCCTCCCTCTCCTCCAGTAAGCCAGCAAAGACGCCCCTTCCGGGGCGTTTTTTGTTGGGGGTTGCCCCGGCGGAACGGCCTGTGTTCACGCGGGGGTCGACGCGGGAAACGTAGTCATCCGGCCAGTAGATCGCGCACAAGTAGCGGCGAGCCGATGCGCGGTTTCAGTGGATGAGCCTGTGCTTCAGCGCATAGCGGGTCAGATCGCTGTTGGACACGAGGCCCAGCTTCAGCATCAGGCGCCTTCGGTAGGTGCTTACCGTCTTTTGCGAAAGCGAAAGCCGGTCGGCGATCCGTTCGGATCTGTCGCCGGTCGCCAGCGCCAGAAATACCTGGGCCTCACGTTTGGACAACTCCTCATGCGGGGCGTGCGTTTCTGCGGAATCGAGCGCGCGTGCGAGCAGCCTGGAGACACTCGCAGGCAGGGGGCGCTGCCCCATTGCAACGAGCCGGACAGCTCTGACGATCTCCATCGGTTCACATCGCTTGTCGATATAGCCGCGAGCGCCTTCGCGAACCAGCGTTGCAGCGCCATGGTCGTCGTCGCTGGCGCTCAGCACCATGATGCGGGTGCGGGGGCTCCGGGCGTGCAGGGCCTTGAGCGCGTCTGCGCCGTTCGGGTCGAGCCCGCACAAGTCCAGTAGGAGGACGTCGATCTCGACGGCGCCCACGAGCTGAACAGCCGCCTCCAGGTCGGCCGCCTCGCCGACCACCCACAGGTCGACGAATCGTGCGAACAGGTCGCGCAGGCCGGAACGGACGATGCCGAGTTCGTCAGCGATGCCAATCCTGATCATGGGCGGGTCGAGGTGAGGGCATCGCACGAGTTCATGGGTTGCCGGATCCTCGTGCGCAACGGCCGGTCTGATATTGCGCCAGATCAACCCCGGGTCGAACGCTGCCGGCCATTCGGCGGCGCCGCGCGCGCCTGTTGAGGGGCAGAATCCGGCGCAGGTTCGGTATTGAGTTCCTAAGTATTAGTTGGATCTGCGGTTCATCGAGGGCTTATGTTCCGGCCGAGGCTGCATCAGTTGCAGATGCAGCACAGGTTGGCCCCATAACCATGCGTGACGTGAAAAAAACACGCCGTCTACCCCGAATCGTTGAGCCACGCACCGCCTGGTGCGCCCATGATCGGGAGGATGAAATTCCGTCGTCTGATCCGTCTGGCCTGGGTTGCCGTGCTTCTTGCATGGATCACCCCGCTTTGCACCGCGCAGCCCGCACCGGAACGCAGGCTTCGAATCGTCGGCGGGCTGGCGACAGTGAGCCAATACACCCTGCACGAAGAGCCGTTCTGGTCTCGGGATCTGGCGCGGCTGAGTGGCGGAAAGTACGCCGCGAGCATCGTGCCCTTCAACCGGGCCGGCGTGCCTGGACCCGAGATGCTCCATCTCATGAAACTGGGTGTCGTTCCATTCGGCACCGCGCTGCTGAGCCAGGTGGCCAGCAACGAACCCGAGCTGGCTGCCGCTGACCTTGCGGGCCTCAATCCCGACATGGCGACACTGCGGCGCGTGATTGCCGCCTTCCGCCCCACGCTCGAAAAACGACTGGGCGACCAGTTCAACGTCGAGGTGCTCGCGGTCTACGTCTACCCGGCCCAAGTGGTCTTTTGCAAGCAAGTCATCACCGGGCTGGCCGATCTTGCAGGCCGGCGGATCCGTGTTTCCAGTGTGAGCCAGGCCGATTTCGTGAGCGCACTGAAGGCGACACCCGTGCTCACCGAGTTCGCCGAGTTGATGTCCAACATGAACTCCGACAACACGGAGTGCGCAATCACCGGCGCCATGTCCGGCAACACGCTCGGACTCCACAAGATCACGCGCGGGCTCTATTCGATGCCCCTCGGTTGGGGGCTGGCGGTGTTTGGCGCCAACCGGAACACCTGGAACGCGCTTCCCTCCGACCTGAAGACGCTGCTGAAAACCGAGTTGCCCAAACTCGAGGCCGCGATCTGGGAAGAGTCGGAACGCGAAACCGGCAACGGTGTTGCCTGCAACACGGGCGCCGACACATGCACTCGGGGAACCAAGGGCTCGATGGTCGAGGCACGCCCCTCCGCTGCAGATGAGCGTCGTCGTCGGGAAATCTTCGCCAAGGACGTGCTGGCGCCATGGGTCAAGCGCTGCGGAGCAGGGTGCCTCAAGCTCTGGGAGCAGACGATCGGCCCGGCAGTCGGCATCAAGGCACCAGGCCCCTTGTGAACAAGCTGTTGCCACGACGGATCACCGCCGCCATCTATGGTGTGGCGGCAGTGTTCCTCCTGGCGGTAGTGGGCAGCGCAGTCGTGCTGACGTCGGCGATGCGCGACAAGGCGATCGCCGACAGCCAGGACCAGGCGACACGGTTCGTGAGCGGCTCGGAAGCGGCACTCAATCGCAGCCTTCTGGGCGTGGATCTGCTGCTGGCCGACCTGAGCGAGCGGCTGCAGGCTTCCTCGGAGGCCACGATCGTGGCCGATGCGACGCGCAGCGAGCTTGCACAACAGATGCAAGGGGTGGTTCGGCAGAACCTGCTGGTGCGATACGTTGCGGGACTGAACGCACGCGAGGAGGTGGTGGTTTCGTCCGACCGGCAAGGGGCCAATGCGGTGGTTCGACTGCCCGCCGGCTTTTTGCAGCAGGTTCTGGCACAACCCGCGTCGACGCTGGCGATCAGCGCGCCATCCGTCAGTGCGCTGACGTCGCAGCGTGTCGTGTACTTCGCGCGGGATCTGCAACTGCAGGATGGCAGCCACATCGTCGCCATCGCGGAAGTCCAGCTCTCCTTGCTGACCACCATCCTGATGCAGGGCGTCGACATCGAGGGACTGGAAGTCACCCTGGAGCACGAGGCGGGGCCAGTCCTGGTGAGCATGCCCCGCCGTGACGATCTTTCGGGGCAGGCCATCGCGCCCGCGCTCAGCGAGCAGATCCTTGACGGGAGCCCGCGGTATTTGCCGGCACGCCTGAGCGGCGTGCCGGCGATCGTCGTGGCGCGGCCGACGCTCCACAGAAACCTGCGGATCGTGGCCAGTATTCCCATGCGATCGGCCCTGCGGGATTGGCGCACGCAACAGGCTTTCATCTGGAGCGCGGCCGGCATGTTCATGTTGATGATCCTCGGGGTCGTCTATCTCACGCGCATGCATTTGCGCCGGCAATGGCGAGCCAAGGCTACCTTGGACCAGGCGCTCGAATCGATGGTGGATGGCTTCGTGCTGCTGGATTCGAAGGATCGCGTGCTCACGTGGAACCGCCGTTTCGGGGAAATTTTCCCCTGGTCGCGCGACATGATCCACCCGCTCCTGCCATTCCAGGAAATTGTCGAGCGAGGCGAGGCGCACGTTGTTGCAACAGCGGTCGATGGCGAGCAGGCTGCGCCGCTCGATTCATCCGAGAAGCGGCAGGTGCAGGGCGAGCGGGAACTCACCCTTGCAGAGGGGGGCGTCATTCTCGCGGTCACAAGACGAACGCCGGACGGTGGCTCGATCTGCGTGTACCGCGACGTCACGGAAAAGCGACGAAACATCGCGGACATCCTCGAGGGCAAGGTGCAATTGCAGGCCACGCTGGACGCGCTGCCGGACGTCTTGCTCGAGCTGGGGCTGGACGGTCGATGCCACCGTTTTCACTCCCCGCGCACGCCCGGGGCCGCCATCGACGTTCGGGATCCGGTGGGCCGGGCGATCGGTGACTTGCTGCCGCCGGACGCCGCGACCGAGGTCATGGAGGCGCTGCAGGAGTCCTACGTGTCCGGCTTCTCCACGGGCCGCCAGTTCGAACGCCGCGCTGCCCAGGGAACCACCTGGTTCGAAATATCCGTGTCCCGCAAGCCGGTCGGCGAAGGGGTCGATGCGCGATTCATTGTCATCCTGCGCAATATCACCGACCGCAAGTCCGCTGCGCGCCAGATCGAGCATCTGGCGTTCTATGACGGCCTCACCGGCCTGCCGAACCGCCGGATGCTTCTGCACCGGTTGACCGCTGCGATCGTCAGCAACAGCCGGGGTTCACGACACGGCGGCCTGTTGTTTCTTGACCTGGACAAGTTCAAGACGCTCAATGATGCGCACGGTCATGCGATGGGCGATCTGCTGCTCAAGCAGGTGGCCGCACGAATCTCGCGCATCATGCGCGACGGCGATACGGTGGCCCGCTTGGGAGGCGACGAATTTGTCGTGTTGCTCGAGAACCTGAGCGAGGACAGCGCGGTGGCAACCATGCAAACCAGGGCACTGGGAGAGGCCATCCTGGCCGAGATGCACCAGCCGTTCGAGATTGCCACCCATCCCTACTTCAGCACCTGCAGCATCGGTGCCACCGTTTTTCGCGACAACCAACTTTCGCTCGATGGCCTGCTCAAGCAGGCCGACATCGCGATGTACTACGCCAAGACCGCAGGCGGAAGGTCGATGCAATTTTTCGAGCCGGCGATGCAGACCCTCATCACCGCGCGCGCCACCCTGGAGACCGAGCTGCATGCCGCGATGGCGGCCAAGCAGTTCGTCCTGCACTACCAGCCTCAGGTGACCGACGGCGGCGAGCTCTTCGGCGCGGAGGTGCTGGTTCGTTGGCAACATCCCCATCGCGGCATGGTGCCCCCCGCCGGCTTCATCGAAGTGGCGGAAGAGACGGGGCTCATCGTTCCCATCGGCCTGTGGGTTCTCGAGCAGGCCTGCATTCAGCTGGAACGCTGGAGCCTCCATCCCAGAAGATCACACCTGCAGATCGCGGTGAATGTGAGTGCGCGGCAGTTCCGCAACGATGACTTCGCGGACCAGGTGCGCGACGTGCTGATTCGAACCGGCGCCGATCCTTCGAAGCTCAAGCTTGAACTCACGGAAAGCCTGCTGCAGGACAAGGTGACCGAGACCATCCGGAAGATGAAATCGCTGGCCGCCATCGGCGTCCAGTTCTCCATGGACGACTTCGGCACCGGCTTCTCGTCGCTCTCCTACATGACCCAGCTTCCGCTGCACCAGGTCAAGATCGACAAGTCTTTCGTGCAAGGCATCGGCATCGATCGGAAAGTCGAGTTGATCATCCAGACCATCATCGGCATGGCGCGCAGCCTCGATCTGGCAATCGTTGCGGAGGGCGTTGAGACGGAGCAGCAGCGGGCCTTCCTGGAAAAGCATGGCTGTACGCTGTACCAGGGATACCTGTTCGGCAAACCCGTGAGTCTTGCCGAATTCGATTCGGAATTGAACGCGGAAACGACCGGCTGAGCGGCGCCCCATGCAAACCGCATTGACGCCGATCGACGAAGCCCGCAGGGCGCAGGCATTGCTTGTGCTGCGTCCGATGGTCGACGGGCTCGATGCGCTCGGCGTGGCGGTGTGCGCTTTCGACGAGGTCGATGGAGCGCTGCTCTGGAATCGGAGTTTCCTCAGATTTTTCCCCGAGCATGCGGCGCACATTCATGCGGGGGAGCCCTATGCCGACAATCTGCGCAGGTTCTATCTTGAGCGCCTCGGTCCCGAGGAACTGCCGCTGCTCGAGCAATATGTGCGGGAAGGACTGGCGCGCCATCGCACGCAGCAGCGCCCGTTTTCCTTCGAGCACCGGGGCGTGCGTCTGCATGTGAACGCGATCCAGGTGCCCGGCGCCGGCCGCGTCCGGATCTGGCGCTCCGACGAGCATGCAGCGTCCGCCGATGACGAACCGGCCGAGGCTGCCGCCACCAGGCAGCCCGGCATGCCGGCCATCGTCGAGTCGACCCTGCTCGACCACGTTGCCGATGGCGTCATGGTCACGGATGCCGCCGACCGGATTCTCTGGGTTAACGAGCCTTTTGTGACGATGCTGGGGCTTAGTGGAAGGGCGTCGGCCATCGGCATGGGTTTCGTCGAGACCTACCGGTTGGCCTGGCGCGACCATGCACCCGGGGAGCGTGCTCTGTTCGAGCATGGGCTGCTCAATCTGGCCGAGAACATCCGTTTCGCCGGCGCCCCGTTCGAACTGCCATTGCCCGGGGATCGCTGGAGTCGCGTCGTCGCGCAGCGCAGCCCGGACGACAGGCGGTTCTATGTGCACGTGGACATCACGTTGCTCAAGCGCCAGCAGCACCAGCTCCAGGCGGCGGAGGCGCGCGCGCGCGAAAGCGAGGCGCTGTTGAAAAGCAAGTCCATGCTGCTCGAGGCCACGCTGGACAGGATGGAGCAGGGCATCATGATGGTGAATCCGGATCGCGTGGTCGAGGTCTGCAACAGGCGCGCCCGGGAATTGCTCGGATTGCCGAGTGAGCTGATGGCGAGGCGACCAGGCTTTGGAGAGGTGCTTGCCTACCAGTGGGCGACCGACGAGTTCATGTACACCTCGCAGGACGTGCTGGAATTCATTCGCGCCGGAGGCATTCTCGACAGGCCGCACAGCTACAGCCGCAAGCGCCCCGACGGCCGGGTGATCGAGATCCAGAGCGTGCCGATCGAAGGCGGCGGCGTCGTGAGAACCTATGCAGACATCACGGAACGCAAGCACAACGAGGAGCGTATCGAATATCTGGCGCGCCATGATGGCCTGACATCGCTTTCCAGCCGCGACGTATTCCTGGAGGCGTTGCAGAGCGCAACCGCCGAGTCCCGCAACACCGGCGAAGAGTTTGCGGTCTACTTCATCGATCTTGACAAGTTCAAGCTGATCAACGATTGCTTCGGTCACGCCGTCGGCGATCTGGTGCTGGTTCAGACGGCCGATCGACTGCGACTGCTGGCCGCCGAATTCGAAGTGGCCGCACGGCTCGGTGGTGACGAGTTCGCGATTCTCAAGCGCCGGGTGGACAGCGCTCCTGCTGCGATGGCGTTCGCCGAGCGGCTGCTCGACTCTTTTCGTCCGCCGATGGCGATCGAGAGCCATATGCTCCGGCTCGGCGCATCCATCGGGGTGGCGCTTTACCCTTCAAGCGGCGATGATGCCGACCTGTTGTTGCGCACGGCGGACTCGGCCATGTACCTTGCCAAGGCCAGCGGCGCCGGTCACGCGCGCCTGCTCAATCGCGGACTCGAACCCGTCGGTGAGACATCGCCGGGCTGATGCAAAAAGCCACGGGAAATTTCCTGGTGTGTGGGCTGGCCCACCGACGAAACACGCGCGAACCGCTAGAAGGCGGTTGGAGGTTCCCCATTCCTGTGCCCGAAATGCTGGCGAGGCAGCTTGCTGCCGCCGTCGTTCTCACCGTCTGCTGCTGGTCGTCCTTGGCGAGCGCAGACACCGTGGATCTGGTGTCGGTCACGCAGGCGCTCCGGATCGTTTCCGAAGCGGCCAAACGCGGCGCGCCCTGGACTGGGCCGCAGTCGGGCCCGGCGGCGCCCGCCGGCAAGACCATCGTGTTTGTCGCCGAAGATCTGCGTAACGGCGGCATCGTCGGCGTCGCGCAGGGCGCACGCGAGGCGGCGCGCATTCTCGGCTGGACAGTCAAGATCATCGACGCGGGCGGAACAGCGGCCGGCCGGTCGAAGGCGCTGGCTGCTGCACTGGCCGCATCACCGGATGGCGTCGTGCTGGGCGGACTCGATGCGGTCGAGAACAGCGCGGCGCTCGCGCGGCTTGCCCGCAGCGGCGTGCCGATCGTGGGCTGGCACGCCGGTTCGCTGCCGGGCCCGATCGGAGGGACGCCGGTGGCAATGAACGTGACGACTGATCCCCTGGAAGTGGCGCGCGTGACGGCGATGGCGGCAGTGGCGCAATCCGGCGGACGCGCCGGTGTCGTGATTTTCACCGACTCCCGCTACCGGATCGCAATGGCCAAGGCCGATGCAATGGAGGCTGTCGTGCGTACCTGCAAGGGCTGCGCGGTGCTTGAAGTGCGCGACGTTCCTCTGTCCGAGAGCGACGCGCGGATGCCGGCGATCACGCTGGAACTCCTGCAGCGCTACGGCAAGCGATGGACCCATGCGCTGGCCATCAACGACATCGTGTTCGACTACGCGATTCCCACCCTCACGAAGGCCGGCCTGTCCAGCGATGGATTGAGCCTGCTTTCGGCCGGCGATGGCAGCGCGCCCGCGTTCCTGCGCATTCAGGCCAAGACATTCCAGACAGGCACCGTCGCCGAGCCGCTTAACCAGCAGGGCTGGCAGGCGCTTGATGAACTGAATCGCCTGATGGCGCGCGAGCCCGTGAGCGGCTTTGTTGCACCCGTGCACCTGGTCACCGCGGAGAACATTGCGTTCGACGGTGGACAGACTCTGCGGTATGACCCCGACAACGGGTACCGGGCGATCTACAAACGCATCTGGCGGCGTTGATGCCTGCCGCGACGTCGGCGATGTCGCACCGCCGGGCACTGCCGGCCTGGCGCCATGTCGTCTGGCTGCCGCGCTCGCTCCGTGCCCAGTTCGCGCTGGCGCTGTCCGTTCTTTCGCTGCTGATGCTGGCGGGTGGTCTCGCCGCTGCCCATGCCTTGCAAACCTCCAGCCACGCCACCCAGCAGCTCACGCAAGAGCGATTCGTGCGCATGCAGGACGCTCAGGACATGGTGGAACGCACCTTGCTGATCGAACGCGAAGCCGAACGATTGCTGTCGACCGATTCGTTGCCGGCGGTACACCTGAGCTACGCCACCATCGTCGATCAGACGGCGGTACTGGATCGCGTGGTCGCCGAACTCGCGGTCGCCAGGGAAGACGTCGGCGTGCTCGAGCTGTACCAGGCAAGCCAGCTGTTCCGCAATACCGCCAATGTCGTTGCGCAGCTGCGGGAAAATCTGCTGCAGACGGAGCAGGCCTTCGCCAGGCTGCCGGCCGACCTGGGCGGCGATCCGGCCGCCGTTCCGACGGTCGACTCGCAGTCGAAGTCGTTGCTGCTCTATCGGCTTCAGAACGCCGCCAGCACCGCCGCCGTGGGGAAGATCCGCACCGAATTCGCGCGCGCCTGGCCGGTTCTTCCCACTCGAGCCGGTACAGACCAGCGCGACCCGTTCGCCCTTCGCATTGCGCTGATCAACCAGCGCGTGGCGCTCGGTCGATTCCATGGACAACTGGCAAACCAGGCCGAGGAGATGGTGACGGCCGCGCGCACTCGGGCGGAATTTTTCGACGGCGACTATCGCGCAGCCGTGCAGCAGCTGGCCGAGGCAGCCCGCCGCGAAGCGCGTTGGGTGCTGATCCTGCTGGCGATCAGCCTGGTGTTCGCATGGCTGGTGGCCGGCGTGTTCCTGGGGCGGCACGTACTGGGGCGCCTGCGGCTCGTGAGCCGGCACCTGCAGCAGCGCGGCACGGCTGGCACGCCGCTCGGCATGCGGGTCGGAGGGCGCGACGAGATCGGGGACATGGCGCGTGCCGTCGATCGCTTCCTGGCCGACCGGGCGCAACTTGAGCTGCGAACCGCCGAGTTGTTTCTCACCAAGGAGCATCTGGTCGAACAGGGCCGCATCCTTGAAATGATTGCAGGCGGCGCGCCGCTGCCGGATATTCTCGACCGGTTGACCCGTTCGATCGAGTCCCAGCTGGAGGGCATCAAAGGTTCCATTCTGTTGCTCGACCCGGACGGGCTGCACCTGCGCAACGGCGCCGGGCCCAACCTGCCTGCGGCCTACATGGACGCCATCGAAGGCGTTCGCATCGGCCCGAACGTCGGGTCGTGCGGCACCGCCGCCTTTCGCGCAGAGTCGATCATCACAACGGACATCCAGACCGATCCGCTGTGGGCGGACTACCGTGTGCTGGCCGAGCTGCACGGACTGCGATCCTGCTGGTCGGCGCCGATTCTGTCGCAGGAAGGCGCGGTGCTTGGAACCTTCGCGATGTATTCAGACACGGTGCGAGCCCCGAGCCATGGCGAGGAGAAGCTGGTCGAGCTGGCGACCCGGATCACAGGCATTGCGATCGAGCGCCGTCGCTCGGAAGAGCGCATTCGGCACATGGCGCACCACGACGAGCTGACGGGGTTGCCCAACCGTCTCCTGCTGAACGATCGCATGGCGCAGGCCCTGGAACAAGCGGATCGAACCGGACGTCCGATGGCGCTGCTGTTCCTGGATCTCGACGGCTTCAAGTTCATCAATGACAGCTTCGGCCACTCGGCGGGCGACGCAGTGCTGGTCGCGGTCGCCGGCCGGATATCGGAGGCGATCGGGGCCGGCAACATCGTGGCCCGCCTGGGCGGCGATGAGTTCGTGATGGTGTTGACGGAGTTGGAGCGTGCGGCCGATGCCGCGCGCGTGGCGCAGCTGATACTGGCCGCGCTGGCGCCACCGGTGCAGTTCGAATCCCGCAGCCTGCACGTCGGCGCGAGCATCGGCATCAGCGTGTACCCGGAAAACGGAGCCAACAGCGAGATACTGCTCAAGCACGCAGATCTCGCGCTCTACTGCGCAAAGCAGCAGGGGCGCAATGGCTACCGCTACTACACCGACGACATGGGCCAGCAAGCCCGGCAGCACACCGAACTTCGCTCGGCCCTGGTGGGCGCGCTGCCGGGTTGCCAGTTCGAACTCCATTACCAGCCTCAGGTCGATCTGCGCACCGGCCGTATCAACTCGATGGAGGCGCTGATCCGCTGGCGGCATCCTGATCTCGGGATGGTCTCCCCCGCCCGCTTCATTCCGTTGGCGGAGGAAACCGGGTTGATCGTGCCCATCGGGGAATGGGTACTGCGCACCGCATGTGCACAGTTGAAGGCGTGGCACAAAGAAGGGCACGCGAGCTTGCCGGTGGCGGTGAACCTGTCGGCCCACCAGTTCCGGGGGCATGACGTTGCGCAACTGGTCGCGAGCGTCCTCCGGGATTGCGACCTGCCCGCACGATTTCTGGAGCTGGAACTGACGGAGAGCGCCCTGATGCTCGACACGGGGGCGGTTCTGAAGTCGCTCCTCGAGCTGAAGGGCATGGGGGCGCGGCTGGCCCTGGACGACTTTGGAACGGGCTATTCGAGCCTCAGCCATCTGAATGGCTTCCCCATCGACGTGATCAAGATCGACAAGTCTTTCACCCTCGAGGTGACTCACAGCGAGAGCACGGCGTCGATCACCCGCGCGATCATCGCCATGGCCAAATCGCTTGGCATGAAGACCGTCGCGGAAGGCGTGGAGACCGAGGATCAGTTGCGCTTCATGGTGGCGCACAAGTGCGACAGCATGCAGGGCTACTACTACAGCCGTCCACTGTCGGTTGCGGACATGAGCGCCTTGCTTGCGGAAAACCGGCGGATCTCCCTGGATCTGATCGGGCCAGGCACCGCAGCCGATGAGGAACGCGTGCAGGCAATCTGAGCGCAGGCAGCGGGCGAGCCGCGTTCAGGCGTTGCTCGTCGCGCGCACTTCTTCAATCGTTGTCAGGCCGGCGAGCACCTTGTCGATGCCGTCCTGGCGCAACGTGCGCATTCCCTGGTCGAGCGCCGTCCCCTGCAACGCTTCGGCCCGTGCGCCGGTCTGGATCAGGCGACGCAGCTCCTTCGAAATGACCATCAGTTCATGCAACCCGACGCGACCCTTGAAGCCGGTCTGCTCGCAATGCGCGCAGCCGCTGCAGCTGTAGACCTGCAGCGCGCCGTTCCGGCCGTGTCGCTGCACCCAGTCGGCCATGACCGCCTCCCGCGCACCGGGTTTCTCTTCGGAGCCGTAGACACCCATGTAGTCGGAGAGCAGTTCCAGTGTTTCTTCCGCGGTGGCGGGGCGGCTCGTCAGGCACTTGGCGCACAGGCGGCGCACCAGGCGCTGCGCAAGCACGGCGAGCAGCGAGTCGGCAAAGTTGAACGGATCCATGCCCATGTCCAGCAGCCGCGTCACCGTCTCCGGCGCGCTGTTGGTGTGCAGGGTGGACAGCACCAGGTGGCCCGTGAGAGAGGCCTCCACTGCCATCTCCGCGGTCGCCTCGTCCCGGATTTCACCCACCATGATGACGTCCGGATCGGCCCGCAGAAAGGCGCGCAGCGCTTTCGCGAACGTCCAGTCGATGCGCGGGTTGACCTGCACCTGCCGCAGCCCGCTTTGCGTGATCTCGATCGGATCCTCGGCCGTCCAGATCTTTCGCTCAGGCACGTTGATATGGCTCAGCGCCGAATGCAGGGTGGTGGTCTTGCCGGAGCCCGTGGGCCCTACGCAAAGCACCATGCCGTAGGGGCGCTCGATCGCGTGCTTGAGCCAGGCGAGATTGTTCGGCGAGAGGCCAAGGGCGTCGAGCGGAATAGGCTTGGCCGAGGTCAGGATGCGCATCACCACATCCTCGAGCCCGTTGTTGGTCGGGATCGTGGCCACGCGCAGTTCGATGCGATGCTCCGGCGAGAACTTGGCGAAATTGATCTTGCCGTCCTGGGGCCTGCGCTTTTCGCTGATGTCGAGGTCGCACATGATCTTGATGCGCGCGATCATCGCGTTGCGGTAGTTCGGTGGCAGATCCAGGTAGGTGCGCAGCCGGCCATCCTTGCGAAACCGGATCCTGATCTTTTCCCGGCCCGGATAGCTCTCGATGTGGATGTCCGACACGCCTTCCTTGTGCGCTTCCAGAATCATCCGGTTGATCATCCGCACGAGCGAGTTGTCCGACTGCTCGATCGGCGCCTCTTCATCGTCGGGCTGCCGGCCTTCCTTTTCGAGCGTTTCGATCAGATCGCTGGTGTCGACCGGCTGGTAGTCGAGCGGCCGCATCGGATCGTCCGCGACGGGACGGCGGTCCGACGTCGCGCCGATCTTGTCATAGGCCGCATGCAGCACGGCATCCTGGTCGCGGGCATGCGACTGCACCGCGAACACTTTCATCTGCGCGTTGAATTCCAGTTCGGCGAGCGCCGCGCGCCGGCTGGCCGGATCGTCCATCGCCACGATGAGCCGGCCATCCCGGATCATCAGCGGCATGACCCCCAGCCGCTGCGCAACGCTGTAGCTGATCTTTCGCAGCGCATCGGCCTCTACCGGAAAGACGCCCAGATCGACGGCCGGAAGGCCCATCTTGCGGGCGAGCGCAGCGTGCAGATCAGCGCGCGTCACCACACCCATGCGCACCAGCACTTCCCCCAGCGGAACGCTGCGATCTCCACCTTGCTGCACGAGCGCAGCGCGCAGCTGCGCTTCATCGACCATGCCGAGCGAGGTCAGTACCTCGCCGATGCGCATCATCGGCATCCGGGCCTGGCGGTCGATGGCTTCGAGCAGCTGTTCCGGTGAAGTCGCCCGCACTGCATCGCGTCTGATCTGTGGTGGGGGCGGCTTGACGCCCTCGGGCTTCCCCGGAGCCGCGGCGCCGCCGAGCTCGAACGCGTCGAACGCCGCGCGCGGTACGAACTTTCGCATGACACGCCCGCTGGCCATATCGACCGGCACGAACAGGAAAAGCCCGAAGGTGTCCTCGATGTACCCCACGGTCTCGCCCTTGAGTTCTCCGCCGTTGCTCAGCAGGACGGTGAACTCCTGGGCCCGCAGTTCCCCGGGCGCCGGTGGCAGCAGGGGCTCCAGCGGGTTGGTCAGCGTCAGCAGGCGGAATTGATCGAAACGCAGCCGCAACGCGTTGCTGCCCAGGGAAAGCTGTACGTGCAGCGTCGCTTCTTCCGGAACGAAACGGATCAGCTGACCGTTCGCGCGCTTGTCGTTCAACCCCACGATCTCCAGCGGCTGCAGGCTCTTCTGCGCCGACGCGGGCGGGTAGCTGGGGTGCGGCGGATTCGGCCAGAGAAAGAGCGGCCGATCGTTCGTGCTTTCCTTGGCTGATGCCGGCATCGGCTGCGAAGACAGGGGGCGCTCAAGCTTGTTCAGGGTCATTGCGATTCCTTACTTCCAACAGCATACAGGTATGCCTTGGCAGGAGGCTTGGCCATGGCCGCTATACGATGACAATCGGGCGTGAGCGATCAGTTGGCGTCTCAGAAAGGATCTCATGCAGTCACCCGATGATCTCGACGCGATGTTCGATCTTGCGCCCGTCTCGCTCTGGCTCGAGGACTACAGCGGCGTGAAGCGTCTGTTCGACACGTGGCGCTCGGAGGGTGTGGTGGATCTTGTCGAGCACCTGTCCAGCCGGCCGGAGTGCGTGCGCCTGTGCATGGCGCAGCTCCAGGTTGTGCGCGTGAACCAGGCCACCCTCGCACTGTTTTGCGCGCAGAGTCAGCCGGAACTCCTGGCCCGGCTCGACGAAGTGTTCCGGGATGACATGGGCACGCCGCTGATCCACGAGCTGAATCAGCTGTGGTTAGGCCAGCACGCTTTCGACAATCAGTCCTTCAACTACGCTTTGGATGGGCGCCGGCTCGACATCCGTCTTCGCGGCCGGATCCTGCCGGGCCACGAGCAGTCGTGGGATCGCGTCCTCGTGTCGCTCGACGACATCACGGCGCGGGTGCAGGCCGAACGCAAGCGTGCGGAGAGCGAGGCGTACGCGCAAGGTCTGTTCGAGCATTCGCCGGTGTCGCTCTGGGTGGAGGATTTCAGTGCCATCAGGAGGCTGCTCGATGACATCCGCTCGAAGGGCATCCGCGACTTCGCCACCTTCGTCAAGGTTCATCCCGAGTTCGTGACGCGCTGCATGCAGGAGATCCGGGTCGTCGACGTCAACCGCGAAACCCTGCGGATGTTCGATGCGCCGGACAAGGCCACGCTCCTTCGCAGCCTGCCCCATGTGTTTCGCGACGAGATGCATGAGTCGTTCACAGATCAACTGCACGATCTCTGGAACGGCAAGACCCTGCAGCATCGGGAGGTTCTGAACTACTCACTCAACGGGGATTCGGTGAACATCCACATGCAGTTCGACGTGCTGCAGGATCGTCTGGAGAGCTGGGATCTGGTACTCGTTTCGCTGGTCGACATCACCGCGCGGAAGAAGGCCGAGGCCTACCTCGAGTACCTGGGCAAGCACGATGTCCTGACGCAGCTGCGCAACCGCACCTTCTACACGGAGGAGCTCAACCGGCTGTCGCGCAAGGGGCCGTGGCCGGTGTCCGTGCTGGTGGTCGACCTGAACGGCCTCAAGGAGATCAACGACGGTGAAGGCCACGCGGCCGGGGACGCCCTGTTGAGACGGGCCGGCGAAGTGCTGGGCAAGGCGGTCGACGGGCCGGCCACGGCAGCGAGGATCGGCGGTGACGAATTCGCGGTGCTTCTTCCTGCCACCGACGAGCGTGGTGTTCAGGCATTTCGTGCGCGCGTCGAATCGATGATCGAACTGAACAACCAGTTCTATGCGGGGCAAGGCGGCCATACCCTCGCACTGGCCATCGGAGAGGCCACCTGCGAGCAGGGCGAGCTGCTCGATGCGGCGCTTCTGCGCGCCGACAAGGCGATGTACGCCGACAAGGCACGCCACTATCTCGCTGCGGGCGGGGTGAGAGGGCGCGCGGCCTAGGATCCCCTGTTCGGGGCATGGCATGTACATCGCGACGAATTTCGCAGTTGCGGGGCAGGTTCGCGACCACAATAGCGGTATGGGCAGGGCGTGCAGCGCCCTTGTCCGCAAGCATCGACGCGCACAGCGTCCCACCCTGATGTCCAGCGCATGCCTCATCCGTTAGCCCTCGCTCATTTCGCGTCCAGAGACTGCTCGATCGTGCGGGATGCAGCGGAGGGCGGCCCACAAGGCGGAAGCCGGCTTGCGCCCCTCGATCGGCTGACGGGGCTTGCGGGCGAGATCCCTTCGGACGAAGCGCTTCGCGGCGCACTCGATACCTGGGCGCGCGCCGGATTCCCGCTGGTCGCTGTGTGCTGTGTCGATCTCGACGAGTTTCGCGAGATCGGGGAGCAGCTGGGCCACGACGGTGGCGACGCCCTGCTCCAGGAAACGGCCTGCCGCCTCAGGGCGGCGGCGCCGGCGGACGCATTCGTTGTTCGCACCGGCGGCGACGAATTCTCCGTCGTGATGGGCACCGCGGATGAGCGCCATTGCCGCGATTTGCTGGATCGTCTGATCGCGCACCTCACGGAGCCCTGTTCCTTCAAGGATCAAACCATCCGGCTCGAGGCCAGTATCGGCGTGTCGCTGGCAGGCGGGGCAGAGCAGCCGCTCGAGCTGATGTTGCGCCAGGCACGGCATGCGGTGTTTTTCGCCAAACGCGAAGGCGGCGGGCGTGTGCGCTTCTTCGATGCGCAGGCCGCGCGCGCCGACCAGCAGATGCTGTGGGAAAGGCGGCGGATCGAAGGCGGCCTGCTGCACAGCGAGTTCTTCCTGCTCTACCAGCCCAAGGTCGACATGCGAAGCGGCACGGTCGTGGGCGTCGAGGCGCTGGTTCGATGGCAGCACCCGCACCGGGGCGTTCTTCAGCCGTGGGAGTTCGTCCCCTTGATCGAAGATCACGAACTGGTGGAGCACCTGGGCGACTGGGCCATCGGCGCTGCGCTGCACCAGGCCAACGATTGGGCCGAGGCCGGCAGGGACATATCTATCAGCGTCAACATTGGTCCTCGCCACATGGCCCGCCTGGACTTTCTCGAGCGGCTCGCGTTCCATCTGTCGCAGTGGCCCTTGTTGCACGCCGGCTCGCTGGAACTCGAAATCCTGGAGACCACGGCGATCAACGAGCTGGCCAAGATCGCCGATCTGGTCGCCGGCTGCCAATTGCTCGGCGTGCCCGTCACGATGGACGACTTCGGCACCGGGTACGCATCGCTTGCCTACATGCGCCAGCTGCCGGTTCATGCGCTCAAGCTGGACCAATCATTCGTGCGCGGCATCCTCGACAACGACGAGGATCGGGCGATCGTGGCTGCCGTGCTGATGCTCGCCCAATCGCTCGGGCGCACCACCATCGCCGAAGGGGTGGAGACCGTGGAGCACGGCCGGGCGCTGCTGGCGTTGGGGTGCACGCTTGGCCAGGGCTATGGCATCGCGAAGCCGATGCCTGCCGAGGCGCTGCTGCCCTGGATCGCCGAGTTCGAACGCTCGCCGCCCTGGGGACGGGCAGGGGAGGCCGCGGCAACCGCAACGGGCGGCCAGATCTACCGGCGCGGCATGTAGGCGAGCGGGGGCGATGCTCGCGCGGGATAGCGCGCGGGTTGGCACGCGAGTTGGCTTTGCCATAATTCCACGCCACCGCTACAAATTGCCTTGAAAACACCCCTCCAACCCACCGTTGTGTTTGCGGACCTGACCGGGATCACCCGTGTGTTCGATGCCGTGGGCAATGCGCGCGCCACCGAGACGGTGAGCCGGCTCCTCCAGTGGATCGGCGGCGTTTGCGAGTCGCATCGCGGCCGCATCGTCAAGACCCGAGGCGAGGGCGTGTTTGCGATGTTTCCGGATGGCGCATCCGCGGTGGGCGCGGTGCTCGAGTTGCAGCGCAACCATCAGAAGCGCCTCACGATGTGGCCGGCACCGCTGCGCATGGATCTTCAGATCGGGGTGGCGAGCAGCAAGGCGCTCGAACTCGATGGCGACGCGGTCACGCTGGCATCGCGACTGAGCGGGCTGGCTGGCCCGGGGCAGATCTGGGCGACCCAATCGGTGATCGACCAACTCGGCGAGACCGGGGTGCGGTATCGCAGCCTGGGCCCGATCAACGTCCGCGGCAGGAGCGAGCCGCCCGTCGTGCACCGCATCGACTGGCACGCCGAGGTGGCGGCGGCCCCGACCGTGCCGGCATCGCTGGCTTCGCTGACGCAACAGAGCCGTCCCCCCGACTCGAACTTCGGCCAGATCGAGCGGTCATGGCTTGATGTGCGCTCGATGTTTCGTGCGGATGAACTGCCGATTCACGTGGGGCGGGTCAACGAAGCCGACTTTGTGATCAACGACCCGCGGGTGTCGCGGCTGCATGCACGCATCGAGGCGCGGCAGGGCACTTGTGTGCTGGTGGACATCAGCACCTTTGGTACCTGGGTGCGCTTTCACGGCACCGCGGGCGCCAATGGCGAAATCGCGCTGCGGCGCGGCGAGTGCGTACTGCACGGCAGCGGAGAAATCGGCTTGGGCGCACCGCTGAGCGATTTCAGCGCCCCGACCATCTCGTTCAACACCACCGGTGGCAGCGTGCTGCTGGAACGCAAGGATGCGCGCTAGGTGTCCGGTAAAAGCTCATGGCTCTGGCCCATGGCGCCCACGAACATCTCGAAGATCCGGCGCGAGACGCCCATGGGATCCTTGCGCAACACGTAGCGCGGCGTGTTCTGCGGATTGATGAGGACAGTCGCGAGCCCCTGGCATACAGTCCACGCGCCGAGCGTCGCGTCGCGACTGCGCTCCATGGATCCTCCGTGTGCCAGCAGATAGTCGGCTACCGCAGATTCGAGCAGGCTGTACGAACGGATGGCCGCATCGTTGAGCTCGGGAAACAGCGTCTTGTCGGGAATTTCGGGGCCGTGCATCAGTTGGTACAAAACCGGATGAGCGAGTGCGAATTCCACATACGCCATCAGCACCGCCATGAGCCGCTCGTCGGGTGTGCGCTTGTCTTTCAGGGCGCCCATGCGGTGGTCGAACAGCATGCGAAAGCCCAGTGCCGCGATCGCCGCGAGCAATGCCGCCCTTGACTTGAAGTGGTGCAGGGGCGCTGTTTGCGTGACGCCCAACCGTCTGGCGATCTCGCGCATCGTGAGGTTGCCAAGCCCTTCCGCTTCGACGATCAACATGCCCTGCGAAACCAGTTCCTCGCGCAGATTGCCGTGATGGTAGGAGCTTCTTTTGGTCTTCGCGGTCATTTACGACGGGATGTTAGCGCCTTCCGACCAGCGTCCACCGGCCACGGCGACTCAACCGCCCGCGACTTCGAACAGGCCCGCTGCACCCATGCCGCCGCCGATGCACATCGTGACCACGACGTACTTCACACCGCGCCGCCGCCCTTCCTGCAGGGCATGGCCGGTCATGCGCGCGCCGGACATGCCAAAAGGATGGCCGATGGCAATGGCGCCGCCGTTGACGTTCAGGCGCTCCTGCGGAATGCCTAGCCGGTCGGCGCAATGGAGCACCTGCACCGCGAAGGCCTCGTTGAGTTCCCAGAGCCCGATGTCGTCCACCTTGAGTCCGGCCTGCTGCAGCAGCTTCGGCACGGCGAAGACGGGGCCGATGCCCATCTCGTCCGGTGCGCAGCCAGCCACTGCGAAGCCGCGGAACCAGCCCAGCACCGGCAGCCCGCGCCGTGCGGCCAGGTCGGCGTCCATCACCACGCACGCGGCAGCGCCGTCGGACAGCTGGCTGGCGTTGCCGGCGGTCACGGTGCCGCCTTCGCGCACAGGCTTCAGCCCGGCCAGGGTGGTGGCAGTCGTGCCGGCACGCGGCCCCTCGTCGCGCGCGAGTTCGGCGGCTTCGTCCCGCAGGCCGCCGTCGCGCTCCTGGCGGCGTGCGGTGGTCGCAATGGCGACGATCTCTGCATCAAAGCGGCCCTCGGCCTGCGCCTGTGCATAGCGCTCCTGGCTGAGCGCCGCATAGGCATCCTGGCGCTCACGTGAGATGCCGTAGCGCTGCTGCACGACCTCCGCGGTGTCGAGCATGGGCATGTAGACCTGCGGTGCATGGGCGGCCAGCCAGGGCTCCTCGCGCATGAATTGGTTGGTGTGCTCACGCACGCAGCTGACCGACTCGGTGCCGCCGGCCACCGCCACCTGCATGCCGCCAGTGCGCACGGCCTGCGCCGCGATCGCGATGCTCTGCAGACCTGATGAGCAGTAGCGGTTGACCGTCATGCCCGGCACGCCCTCCGGCAGGCCGGCTGCGAGCGCGGCGATGCGGCCGACGTTGAAGCCGTTGGCGCCCTCCGGGAAGGCGCAGCCGAGGATCACGTCTTCCACCTCGCCGGCGGCCACGCCGGCGCGCGCGACCGCATGCCGCACCACATGGGCGCCGAGCGTGGCGCCGTGGGTGAGATTGAGCGTTCCGCGAAAAGCCTTGCCGATCGGGGTGCGGGCGTAGGAAACGATGGCAGCATCACGCATGGGTCGACTCCGGAAGTTCGAGCGCAGTTGAAGAAGAGGGCAGCGACGCCGTCGGGACTGCCGCGGCGGCCAGCGCGGCGCGATGCGCTGCAAAGCCTTGCAGCGCCCCGATCGCCTGCGCTTCGCCGGGGAAGACCGCGAAGCCGCCGCGCGCGAAGGCCTCGCGCACATGTGCATGCGGGCTGTAGACCGCCACCGGCTTGGCCGACGCCTCCATCGCGGCGCGGCACTCGCGCACGAAGCGCGGCACGTCGTAGCTCGGCCCGCCGACCGCCAGCAGGCCCAGGGTGGCGGCGTCCACCGCCTCGTCCTGCAGCACCACCTGCATCACCGCGCCCAGCAGCGCGGGATCGGCCAGCAGCATGGCAGTCAGATCCACGGGATTGCGGTTCAGCGAGAAGTCCGGCAGCAGATCGGCGAGCTGCTGCTCGGATGCGGCGGACAGTCGTGCCAGCGGCAGGCCGTGCGCTTGCGCCTCGTCGGCCGCCAACACGCAGGAGGCCCCGGAATTGCTGACCAGTGCCAGCCGCGGCACGCCGCCTGCAGGCCTCGCGGCGGATGCCGGCGCGAGGTAGAGCGGCACACTGGCCACCAACTCCACCAGGCCCGGCACGGTGCGGCAGCCATGCGTGTCGAACAGCGCGTCGAACTCTGCGCGCGCCGAGCCCGCGGAGCCGGTGTGCAGGTCGGCGGAACGGTTGCCGTGCGCCGAACGCCCGGACCGCACCGCGAGCACCGCCACGCCGCGCTGCCGGGCCATGTCGAGCGCCGCCGCCATGCGTGCCGGATCCGGCACGTTCTCGAGATAGAGCAGCACCAGGCGCACGCCGGGCCGTTGCACCAGCGCCTCGATGAAGTCGGCCGTGTCGACGTCGGCCTCGTTGCCGGTGGCCGCCACGCAACGCACGCCCCAGCCGGCATCGCGCAGCAGCGCATAGGCCGATACGCCGAAGGCGCCGCTTTGCGAGACGATCGCCACCGGGCCGTCCTGCGGCACGTGGTCGGTGTAGATCGAGGCGAAGGACAACACCGCGCCGCTGTCGAAGCTGGCGACGCCGATGCTGTTCGGCCCCACCAGGCGGACGCCGCCGGCGCGGCAGATCGCCGCCAGCCGCTCCTGCCGGGTTCGGCCTTCGGCGCCGAGCTCGGCATAGCCCGAGGCGAACAGCAGCGCATGGCCGACCCCAAGCCGCGCGCACTCGGCGACCTGCTGCTCGGCCTGCTCCGCCCCGATGCACAGAATCACGGCATCGGGCACTTCCGGCAACTGGTCGAGCGCCGCGTACGCTGGCAAGCCCTGCACGCGGTCGGCGCGCGGATTGACCGGATAGATGCGGCCGGCGAAGCCCTGCTCCTGCAGGTACTTGATCGGCCGGCCGCCGACCTTGTTCGGGTTGTCGGACGCGCCCACCACGGCCACCGAACGCGGCGCCAGCAACCTGTCGAGCGAGGCACGCGCGGGCGCCGGCGCGGCATGGGCCAGCGCCTTCAATTTCGCCTTGAGCAGCTTGCCCGTGCTGGTGGCCGGCAGCTGCGCCATCGCGTGGATCTCGGCCGGCACCTTGTAGGGCGCGAGCCGCTCGCGCAGAAAGGCGCGCAGCCTTGCCGTATCGACGGTGCGGCCCTGCAGCGGCTCGATGTAGGCGACGATCTCCTCGTCGCCCGGCACGCTGCGCCCGACCACGGCGCACTGCGCGACGTCGGGGAATTCGGCGATCACCTTCTCGACCTCGGCCGGGTACACGTTGAAGCCGCCGCGGATGATCATTTCCTTGCTGCGCCCGACGATCGAGAGATCGCCCTCGGGGCCGAAGATGCCGATGTCGCCGGTGTGCAGCCAGCCCTGCGCATCGACCGCCGCGCGGGTCTGCGCGGGATCGCGGAAGTAGCCTTTCATCACATTGGGCCCGCGGATGCAGACTTCGCCGCGCTCGCCACTGGCGACCTGCGTGCGGGCCTCGTCCATCAGCACCACCTCCACGCCCGGGATCGGCCAGCCGGCCGTCACGTCCTTCGGCGGGGGATGGCCGAAGGTACGCGTGGCCGCCGGGGCCGACTCGGTCAGGCCGTAGCCGTGGTGCAGGCGCAGGCCGAGCAGCGCCTCGGTCTGCGCCTTGCGAGTGGCATCGATCAGCGAGCCGCCGATGTAGGCCATGCGCAGCCGGTTTGGCACCAGCGTGCGGCCCTGCTGCTGCGCCCACTCGTGCAGCCGCGCATACATGGCAGGGACGCCCTGGAAGACGGTGATGGCGCCACTGGCGATGGCATCGCCCAGCTTCTCGGCCGAGAAGCGCCCGATCAGTTGGAAGGTGGCGCCCGCGCGAAGCCCGCACAGCAGCGCGGTGATCAGTCCGAAGGAATGCGAGATCGGCAGTGCATGGAAGACCACGTCCTCCGGCAGCAGCACCTGTTGCTGTCTGGAGACGCGGGTGACGAAATCGAGGTTGGCGTGGGTCAGCATGACGCCCTTGGGCATGCCGGTACTGCCCGAGGTGTAGATCATCAGCGCGACATCGTTCGGCGAGCCGTCGTCGCTGCCGTCCGCCGCAGTGCCCGCGCCCTCGCAGGCTTGCATCCGGCCACCGGCAACGCCGTGGAGCGCGACGTGCGCGCCCCGGCGCTCGGCATGCGCGAGCGCATCGGGCGAGGCGGCAGCCGCGAAGTAGACCAGGCGCGGCTCGCAGTGCGCGCAGATCGCATCCACCTCGGCGGCCGACATGCGGGCATTCAGCGGCACCGCCCAGCCGCCCGCGCGGATCGCGCCGAGCAGGGCGACCACCATGTCCTCGCTGTTCTCGCCGATCAGCACCATGCGCTGGCCCCGTGCCAGCCCTGCGCCGGACAAGGCCTGCGCCGCCGCGTCGATGCGCGCGGCCAGCGCCGCATAGGAGAGCGTGCGGCCGTCCTCCAGCGCCAGGGCCACCTCGGCGCCACGGCCGTGCGCAACCACCTCTTCCACGATCCGATCGATTCTCATGAATGCCTTACTCGATGCGAATGTTCTTGGTCTTGATCAGCGGATCCCACAGGGCGCGCTCCCGGCCGATGAAGGCGTCGAACTCCGCTGGCTTGAGCGGCGGGGCCATCACAAGACCGAGCGCCTCGAACTGGGCGCGGAAGGCCTTGTCTTTTGTTGTCTTGACGATGGCTTCGTTGAGCCGCTGCAGCACCGCGGTCGGCGTGGCGGCGGGCGCCACGATGCCGTACCAGGTGGAGACGTTGTAATTCGGCAGCCCGCTCTCTGCGACCGTCGGCACCTGCGGCAGCACGCCGACCCGCTCGCGCGTGGTGACGGCAATCGGCCGCAGCTTGTCGCCCTTGACCAGTGCCATGGCGCTGGCCACCGCATCCACCGACAGCTGCACGTCGCCTGCCATCACCGCATTCAGCGCCGGCGCGCTGCCGTTGTAGGGTACGTGGTTCATCGTGATGCCGGCCTCCGACTGCAGCATCTCGGCGGCCAGATGTGTGCTGCTGCCAGTGCCGGTCGACGCGAAAGCCAGCTTGCCCGGTTCCGCCTTGGCCAGGCGCACCAGATCCGCCATGCTGTGGATCGGGCCAGCGGGGTTGACGGACAGTACCAGCGGCGTGAGAGCAACGTTGGCCACGCCCGTGAAGTCCTTCTCGGGCTGGTAGCGCAGCTTGGCGATCAGCATCGGGTTCAGCACCACCGTCGCCGCCGTTGCCATGAGCAAGGTGTAGCCGTCGGCCGGTGCGCTGGCGACCGCGATCGCACCGATCGCCGTGTTGGCGCCTGGCTTGTTCTCCACAATGACGGGCTGCTGCAGATCCTGCCGCAGCGATTCGGCCAGCCGTCGCGCCAAGCTGTCGGCAATGCCGCCAGGGCTGTAGGGAACCACCAGCTTGATGGGGCGCTCAGGGAAAGGGTCGGCCAGTGCAGGCGCTGCGGTGCACAGGGTCAGCGCGAAGGCCGCACCTGTGGCGACGGTTTTCAGAAAGGCATTGCGCATCATTTTGAAGCGCGGTCGTGCGCGTGGGAGAGGGAATCGGAATGCTTTACGGGCTCGGCACGCAGTGATTTGTCGCGCTCGTCCTGGCTGCGGATCGACTCGCGCATGTCGCGCCAGGCGTCGTCGTCGAGTTCTGCGAGCTCGGTAAAGGAGGCGCCGTTCTGGCGATGGCCGGCGCCGTCGATGGCGATGGTCTCGCCGTTGATCCACTCGACGCCGTCGGCCATCAGGAACACCGCCAGGTTCTGCAGTTCAGGCATCCGGCCGAGCCGGTTCATCGGGTTGCGCACGACACCGTCTTCCCAGGCCGCCTTGGGGCTGAGCCGGCTGTTTGCCCCCTCGGTTGGAAAGATGCCGGGCGCAATGGCGTTCAGGCGGATGCCGTAACGGCCCCACTCGATCGCGAGCGACTTGGTCATCACGTCGATGCCGGCCTTGCTCATGGCCGAGGGCACGACGAAGGGCGCGCCCGTACGCACCCAGGTCACGACGATGGAGATCACCGAGCCCTTGTGCCCGCCTGCAATCCAGCGTCGGCCCACATGGTGAGTGACGTAGTAGGTGCCATGAAGCACGGTGTTTGCCACCGCGTCGAAACCGCGCGGCGATACGTCTTGCGTACGGCTGACAAAGTTGCCTGCCGCGTTGTTGACAAGGCCGTCGAGCGGGCCGTGCTCGACCCAGATGCGCTCGATCATCGCGTCGACCGAATCGGCCTGGCGGATGTCTACCGCATGGGCGCGCACGACGCCACCGTGGCGCGCCTCAAGTTCGGCGACCGTGGCGTCCAGCATCGCCTGGCGGCGCCCGCAGATATGCACCTCGGCGCCAAGTTGCAGGTATCGCTCGGCAATCTCGCGGCCAAGACCGGAACCGCCGCCGGTGACCAGAATGCGCTTGCCGCGCAGGAGATGGGGTTCGAACATTCGATGGCTCCGGAACAGGTGGAAGGGCGTCCTATTCGAGGACGATGTTCTTGGCGCGGATCAGCGGCGCCCAGCGCTCGCGCTCCTTGCCGATGTACTGGACGAACTCGGTCTGTGTCAGGGCGGGTGGCACCACCAGGCCGAGCGCCTCGAACTGCTCGCGGAAACTCTTGTCGGCAATCGCCTCCGCCACCGATGCGTTGAGCCGCAGCGCAATGCTGGCCGGCGTGTTGCGCGGCAGCATCAGGCCGAACCAGGTGGTGACCTCAAAGTTCGGATGGCCGCTTTCCGCCACGGTCGGAACCTCCGGAAGCGCCGGCAGACGTTCGCGCCCGGTCACCGCCAGTGCGCGCAGCTTGCCGCCCCGAACCAGCGCCATGGCGCTGCCTGCCGCGTCGGCAAAGAACTGGACATCGCCGGCCATCAGAGCGGATTGCGCAGGCGCGCTGCCGTTGTAGGGCACGTGTACCAACGAAATCCCGGTCTCGCTCTGCAGCATTTCGACTGCCAGATGCAATGAGCTTCCGGTGCCCGTGGACGCGTAGTTGAGCTTGCCCGGGTTGGCCTTGGCTTCGGCGACGAAGTCGCGCAGGGTGCGGTTCGGCGAGCTGTTGCCGACAACCATGAGCATCGGCGTAACGGCGATGCGTGCCACCGGCAGCAGCTCCTTCTCCGGGTTGTACGAAAGCTTGGGGTACAGCAGCGGGTTGAGTACCGCGGTCGCGCCGGTAGCGAAGAGGACGGTGTAGCCGTCCGGCTCGGCGGAGGCGACGGCGCGGGCGCCCAGCGCCGTGTTGCCGCCTGGCTTGTTCTCCACGATCACAGCCTGCCCCAGATCCTTGCGCATGCGCTCGGCCAGCGCGCGCGCCAGCACGTCGGTGATGCCGCCTGCCGTGTAGGGCACGACCAGCCGGATCGGGCGTTCCGGGTAGCTTGCGGCCATTGCAGTGCCGCCGAGCAAGAGTCCCGGAACCGCCAGCGGCGCGCACAAGAGCAGCCGCCGCATGAATTGCTTTCCTGTCATGTCGTCTCCTTTTTTGTCGCCGTCAGCGGGCTTCCGCCTCGAGCGATTTAATCTTAACACCGCTAAGTTTATGAAAGAAATCTATCGTTTTCACTAGGTATAACTGCGTTTGAAGAGTTCAATTTTCAGGACACAATCTAAGCATAGAACAGATCAGAGACGCAATTCCAGGTGCGGTCGGGAGCACGCTCCCGTGATCCCCGCATTCACTTTCTTCGCATCGCACGCCATGACCATTCCCGTCGACACCGCCTGCCAGGACATCCGCGACGCCGTGCGCGCCCTGTGTGCCGAATTCCCGGCCGAGTACCACCGCAAGATCGACGAGCAACGCGCCTACCCCGAAGCCTTCGTCGACGCGCTGACCAAAGCCGGGTGGATGGCCGCACTGATCCCCGCGGAGTACGGCGGCTCCGGCCTGGGCCTGGCCGAGGCATCGGTGATCATGGAAGAGATCAACCGCAGCGGCGGCAACTCCGGTGCCTGCCACGGCCAGATGTACAACATGAACACGTTGTTGCGCCATGGCTCGCCTGCTCAGAAGGATCTGTACCTGCCGAAGATTGCCTCGGGCGAATGGCGCCTGCAGTCCATGGGCGTGACCGAGCCGAGCACGGGCACCGACACCACCAAAATCAAGACCACTGCAGTCAAAAAGAGCGACCGCTACGTCATCAACGGGCAGAAGGTCTGGATCAGCCGCGTGCAGCATTCCGACTGGATGATCCTGCTCGCGCGCACCACCCCGCTGGCAGAGGTGAAGAAGAAGAGCGAGGGCATGTCGATCTTCATGGTCGACCTGCGCCAGGCCGAGAAGAGCGGCATGACCGTGCGGCCGATTCCCAACATGGTCAACCACGAGACCAACGAGCTGTTCTTCGAGAACCTTGAGATCCCCGCGGACAACCTCATTGGCGAGGAAGGCAAGGGCTTCAAGTACATCCTGGACGGGCTCAACGCCGAGCGCACGCTGATCGCGGCCGAGTGCATCGGCGACGGCTACTGGTTCATCGACCGGGTCAGCAAGTACGTCAGCGAACGCGTGGTGTTCGGCCGCCCGATCGGGCAGAACCAGGGCGTGCAGTTCCCGATCGCGGAGAGCTACATCGAGGTCGAGGCAGCGAACCTGATGCGCTGGAAAGCCTGTGACCTGTTCGACCGCCACCAGCCCTGCGGTGCGGAGGCCAACATGGCCAAGTACCTGGCGGCCAAGGCCAGCTGGGAGGCGGCCAACGCCTGCATCCAGTTCCACGGCGGCTTCGGTTTCGCCAACGAATACGACGTGGAACGCAAGTTCCGCGAAACGCGGCTCTACCAGGTCGCCCCCATCTCCACCAATCTCATTCTGAGCTATGTGGCCGAGCACGTGCTCGGCCTGCCGCGCTCATTCTGAACGGCGCCAGAACCAACCTATTCGAAGCAGGACACGGACATGACGAACACGACAGGCAACAGCATGGTGCAGGACAAGGTGGTGCTGGTCACCGGCGCCGGCGCGGGAATCGGGCGCGACCTCGCGCTCGGGCTGGCACGCGAAGGCGCACGGGTGGTGGTCAACGACATGGGCGATGCGGCCCATGGCGTGGTCGCGGAAATTCGCGAGGCGGGCGGCGAGGCCCTCGCCAGCCTGGGCAGCGTGGCGGAGCCGGCAGTGGCCCAGCGCATCGTCGATGCGGCCGTCGAGCACTTCGGCCGGCTCGACGGCGTGATCAACAACGCGGGCATCCTGCGCGACCGCTTCTTCCACAAGATGGGCGCGGACGAATGGGACGCCGTGATCAAGGTGCATCTCTACGGCACCTACTACATCAGCCGCGCTGCGGCCAACCACTTCAAGGAACAGGGCAGTGGCGCGTTCGTGCACATGACCTCGACCTCCGGGCTGATCGGCAATCTGGGCCAGGCCAACTACAACGCCGCGAAGATGGGCATCGTCGCGCTCTCCAAGAGCATCGCGCTGGACATGCAGAAGTTCAACGTGCGCTCCAACTGCATCGCACCCTTCGCCTGGACCGCGATGACGAGTTCGATTCCCACCGACACGCCCGACCAGGTCGCACGCGTAGAAAAATTCAAGCAGATGACGCCCGCGAAGATCGCACCGCTGGCCGTCTACCTGCTCAGCGACGCAGCGGCCGCAGTGAACGCCCAGGTGTTCACGGTGCGCAACAACGAAATCTTCCTCATGAGCCAACCGCGCCCGGTGCGCTCCGTTCATCGCCAGGAGGGATGGACCGCGAAGAGTCTGGCCGAACACGGCATTCCGGCACTGCGGTCGGCCTTCGTGCCGATGGATCGGTCGGCGGACGTCTTCACATGGGATCCGGTCTGAGCACAAAGGCCCCGCGGCCCGGCAGCGCATCGCAGCTGCCGCCCGCAGCCACGCTCGACCTCGTACGCTGGATCCGCCCCGGCGACACGCTGCTGTGGGGCCAGTCCAGCGCCGAGCCGGTGACGCTGGTTCGTGCCTACGCGGCACAGCGCCACGCTTTTGCGCGCAGCCGCGCTTTCCTGGGCATCGGCCTGTCGGGCGTGCTGGACACCGCGCACGCGGATGCGATCGACTTCGTGGGCTACTGCGGCAGCGGCACCAACCGCCGGCTCGCCGATGCGGGTGTGCTCGACATCCTGCCGTGCCACTACTCCGACCTGCCAGCGTTGATCCGCAGCGGCGCGCTTCGCATCGACGTGCTGCTGCTGCAAGTGCCGCCCGCCGACGCGCAGGGTCGGCACAGCCTAGGGCTGGCGCACGAATACCTGCTCGCTGCGCTCGACACGGCGCGCGTGGTGATCGCCGAAGTCAACGACCAGATGCCGTGGACTTGCGGTGAGCGCCTGCTGAAGCCCGACGAGATCGACGTGCGCGTCGATGCGTCCTATCCGCCGCAGGCCGCGCCGCCGCCCTCCGTGGGCGAGAAGGAACTGGCCATCGCAGCGCATGTTGCCGCCCTGGTGGAAGACGGCGCGACGCTGCAGTGCGGGCTGGGCGCCATTCCCGAGGCCGTGCTCGGCGCGCTGCATGGCCGGCGCGACCTGGGCGTGCACTCGGGCACTGTCGGCGATGCCGTCATGGAGCTGATGGAAGCCGGCGTGGTGACCAACGCGCTAAAGGGGCGCGACCACGGCACCAGCATCGCCGGCGTGCTGATGGGCAGCGCGCGGTTGCATCGCTTCGCTCACCGCAACGCGGCCTTGCAGATGCGCGGTACAGAGTACACGCACCACCCGGAGGTGCTCACCTCGCTGCCGCGCTTCGTGGCGGTCAACTCCGCAGTCGAAGTCGACCTGACCGGCCAGGTCAACGCCGAGGTTGCTGCCGGATCCTACGTCGGCGCCGTCGGCGGTGCCGTCGACTTCCTGCGAGGCGCACAGCGCAGCCGCGGCGGCGTGCCCATCGTGGCGCTGCCCTCGACGGCGGGCGCGCACAGCCGCATCGTCGCCGCGCTGTCCGGCCCCGTCAGCACGCCGCGATGCGACGCGGGCGTGTTCGTCACCGAACACGGCGTGGCAGACCTGCGCGGGCTGCCGCTCGCCGCCCGCATGCGGCGGATGCTCGACATCGCGCACCCGTCGCACCGCGCGCGCCTGGAACAGGAAGGCTTCGAAGCCAACCGAAGCCTTGCCCGGCACTGAGCCGACTTTTCTCCATCCTCATCCCGAACAGGACAACGCCCATGCGACAAGCATTCATCGTCAACCCGCTGCGCACGCCCGTCGGCACCTTCGGCGGCAGCCTGCGGCCGGTACCGGTCGAGGAACTCGCCGCCATCGTGGTGCGCGAGGTCATCGGGCGCAGCGGCATCGACCCGCTGCGCATCGACGACACAGTGTTCGCGCAGTCCTATGCCAACAGCGAGACGCCGTGCATCGGGCGCTGGGTTGCACTGCAGGCCGGCCTGCCGGTCGAGGTGCCTGGCATGCAGCTGGACCGCCGTTGCGGCGGCGGGCTGCAGGCGGTCGCCACCGCCGCGATGATGGTGCAGAGCGGCGCGGCTGACGTGGTGCTGGCCGGAGGCGTCGAGAGCATGAGCAACATCGAGTACTACTCGACCGACATGCGCTGGGGTGCGCGCTCCGGCTCGGTGCGCATGCACGACCGGCTCGAGCGCGGCCGCGAACGCTCGCAGCCGGCCGAGCGCTTCGGCCCGATCTCCGGAATGATCGAGACGGCCGAGAACCTCGCGCGCGACCACGACATCTCGCGCGAGGCTGCCGACGCCTACGCGGTGCAGAGCCACCAGCGTGCCAGCGCGGCATGGGAGGCAGGCCGCTTCGCCGACGAGATCGTTCCGGTGGAAGTGCCGCAGCGCAAGGGCGACCCCGTGACGTTCGCGCGCGACGAAGGCTTTCGCGCCGACACGTCGATGGACACACTGGCCAGGCTACGCCCCCTGATCAAGGGCGGCACGGTGACCGCAGGCAACGCCAGCCAGCAGAACGATGCTGCAGCTGCCTGCCTCGTCGTCGCCGAGGACCAGCTCGCGCGATTGGGGCTCGCGCCGATCGGCCGATTCGTGGGCTGGGCCGCGGCCGGCTGCGAACCCTCCCACATGGGCATCGGCCCCGTGCCCGCAGTGCAGAAGCTGTTCGCGCGCATCGGGCTGGGTTTCGAGGACATGGATCTGATCGAGCTGAACGAGGCCTTCGCCTGCCAGGTGCTGGCGGTGCTGAAGGGCTGGAAATGGAACGACCAGGCACGACTCAATGTGAACGGCTCGGGCATTTCGCTCGGGCATCCGATCGGCGCTACCGGCGTGCGCATGATGTGCACGCTGCTGCACGAGCTGCGCCGGCGTGGCGGGCGCTACGGGCTCGAGACCATGTGCATTGGTGGCGGCCAGGGCATCGCCGCCGTGTTCGAACGGGTATGAACGTCACCGCCCCCAGCCGTCTCCAGAATCAGAAACCCGAAGGCAGGCTCAGACGTGCCTCCAGCCCACCGCCCGCCCGGTTGCTCAGGCTGAGCCTGCCGTTCAGCGCCAGTGCGAGTTCCTGCGCGATCGCAAGGCCCAATCCCGTGCCGCCGGTCTCGCGGTTCCTGGAAGACTCGACGCGATAGAACGGCTGCAGCACTGGCGCCAGCTCGGCTTCCGGAATGCCCGGGCCGCGGTCGCGCACCGAGATATGCACCTCGTGGGCGGTCACTTCGACCACCACCTGCGCGGCCCCGCCGAACTTCAGCGCGTTGTCGAGCAGATTGGTTAGCGCGCGCCGCAACGCCTGCACCCGCGTGGTCAGAGGGGCCTCGTGCCGGCCCAGCAACTCGGCCTGGTGGCCGGCGTCCAGCGCATCGCACACCAGGCCGTCGAGCAAGGCGTTGAGATCGACCGCGCGAAGCGGTTCGCGCACGGCCTGTGACGTGCGCGCATAGGCCAAACCTTCCTCCACGAGCAGTTGCATTCCGTCGAGATCGGACAACAGCCTGCTGCGCTGATCGGCATCCAGCACCTGCTCGACCCGCAGCTTCATGCGCGTGATGGGCGTCTGCAGATCGTGCGAGATGGCGGCGAGAAGCCGCTGCCGTTCGGCCAGATGCGCGTCGATGCGCTGCTGCATGGCGTTGAACGCGCGCGCCGCCTGCGCGACCTCGCGGGGGCCAGCCTCCGCCAGCACGGCGCCATTGCCGCCCGGCTTGAGTGCATCGGCCGCATCTGCAAGACGCTGCAGCGGTCGCACCGCAAGCCGCACGCCCCACCAGGTCGCCGCGGCGAGGAACAGCAATTGCACCAGCAGCAGCACCACCGCTTCGGTCGAGATCATCGCCGCGGGCGGCCTCAGCCGCAGGATCAACGGCGTGCCATCTTCGAGCCGCAGCGGCAGCAGCAGATCCGACCCGGTACCGCGCAAGATCGCACCGACGCGCGCCGCGCCGAGCTCGGCTGCGACGATGCGCGCCAGGCCCTGCGCGGACGGCTCGGCGGCCGGCGCTGCCGGCGACGCCGTGTCGAGCGCGTAGCTGTAGTTCTGGCGTGCCAGCCGCGGCAGCCAAGCCGCGCGCTCGGCCGGCGGCACGCGGTCGAGGATCGCCACTGCGCTCGACACGTCTCGGCCCACGTAGGCCAGCATCATCGATTGCGACAACTCGCTGCGCTCGCGCAGCAGCGCCAGGAAGGTCAGTCCGTGCGCCAGTGCGAGGCCGGCGAACACCACCAGCGCGACGCGGCCGAACAGCGAGCGTGGCAGCAGGCTCACGCGCGGCCCGCCGCGTGCACCTCGGCACAGAACACATAGCCTTCGGCCCGCACGGTCTTGATGTAGCGCGGCTCGCGCGAGTCGTCGCGCAAACGCCGGCGCAGCCGGCTCACCAGCAGATCGATGGAGCGGTCGAAGGCATCCGCATCGCGTCCTTGCGTGAGGTTGAGCAACTGGTCGCGGTGCAGCACGCACTGCGGCCGTTCGAGCAGTACCAGAAGCAGGCGGTATTCAGCCCCGGTGAGCGGCACCAGCGTGCCCTGGCCGTCGACAAGGTGCCGCGCAGTGGTGTCGAGCCGCCAGTCGCCGAACAGCAGTTCGCGCGCGGGTTGCGCCGGTCGCAGATTCGGCGGCAGCATGCGTGTGCGGCGCAGCACCGCACGGATGCGTGCCAGCAGCTCGCGCGTGGCGAAGGGCTTGGCCAGGTAATCGTCAGCCCCCATCTCGAGACCGAGGATGCGGTCGGCCTCTTCACTGCGGGCCGTGAGCATGAGGATCGGAATCGGCGTCTCGCCGCGCGCGCGCAGGTCGCGGCACAGCGACAGGCCGTCCTCGCCGGGAAGCATGAGGTCGAGCACGATCAGATCGACCGGCCCGTTGGCCAGCGCCGCGCGCATCTGGGTGGCGTTGCCTGCCGTGCTCACGCGAAAGCCTCCTTCCTCCAGGTACTGGCGCAGCAGTCCGAGGATCTGACGGTCGTCGTCGACGATGAGGACGTGGTCGGGTGTCTCCATGGAGTGACCATAGTCGCATTCGGGGTACTTCGGGCGGCACGCCGCGGCGCTGTTTTGTATCGCTCTTTGTCTGGCCCGGCAGCCGACACAAAGCGCGACCGCAGGCACGCGCGTTCGACACATCCAAATCGAGCGGCCGCGTTGCAATGAGCGCTTCATTCACTCGCCGTGGAGCACACCATGTCATTGCCCCTGTCAACGCCAACCCGCCACCGCCGCGTTGTCGCCTCCGTGCTGGGGGCTTGCCTCTGGCTCGCCGCCTGCGGTGCGCAGGCCCAGGCGGCCGCAGACCCGCGCGGCCGCTGGATCACCGAGAGCGGCAACCTGGAAGTCGAGATCGCGCCCTGCGGCGCCGCGCTGTGCGGCATCGCGACCCGGGTGCTCGGCAACCGCTCGATGAGCCCGGGCGCGCAGCCGACGCAAGCCGTCGACACGCGCCCGGCGCTGGGCATGAAGATCCTGCAGGACTTCGTGCCGGTCGCCCTGGGCGACGCCGGTGCGCCGCCGGTCGAATGGGCCGGACACATTTACAACCGCGAGAACGGCAAGACCTATCGCTGCAACATGCGCGTGAGCACGGACGGCAACGCGGCTGGAGAGTTGTTGCTGCACGCCTACGTCGGGCTGCCGCTGTTCGGCAAGACGCAGCGCTGGCTGCGCGCGTCGGCCGACGCGCCGGACACGACGGTTCGCCACTGATCAGGAGATCTTGCCCATGCTGCAACTCCTGCTCGCCCTCGGCGCCGGTATCGCGACCGTCACCAGCCCCTGCATCCTCCCGCTGCTGCCACTGCTGCTCGGCGCCACGCTCGCGCCCGCGGCCGGCGACGGCCAGCCGCGCACGACGCGGCTGCGGCCGCTGTTCATCGTGCTCGGGTTCGTTCTTTCGTTCGCATCGGCCGCACTGTTGTTCGGCGCTTCCACACGCGTGCTCGGCCTGTCGCCCGAGGTTTTGCGCAATGCCAGCATCGTTGTGCTGATGGTGTTCGGGCTGCTGCTGTCCTGGCCTGCGCTGCTCGAGCGCGCCATGCGGCCGCTCGGGCGGCTGGCCCAGGCGGGCCAGCGGCTTGGTGACCGCGCCGGCGCCAGCCACGGCGGAGCGCTGCTGCTCGGCATGAGCCTGGGCCTGTTGTGGACGCCTTGCGCCGGCCCGGTGCTCGCGTCGATGCTGGCGCTGGTGGCAAGCGAGCAGCAACCGGTGCATGCGGCCGGCCTGCTGCTGGTGTACGCCACGGGCGCCGGGCTGCCGATGCTGGCCATCGCCTACGGCGGCCAGGCCGTCACCCAGCGCGTGCGCGGACTGGCGCGCCACGCGACGCAGATCCGCCGCGTGTTCGGCGTGCTCGTGATGGCGACGGCCGCCGCGATGTTCTGGCAGGTCGATACGCAGGTGGCGGCATGGCTGTCGCGCACGCTGCCGATGCCGTCGGCTGTCGCCGCGCCGTCGGCACCCGAGGCCGCCGCGCAGGCGCCCGCCTTGACCGGCATCGACCAGTGGTTCAACACGCCGCCGCTCAGCATGGCCGGCCTGCGCGGCAAGGTCGTGCTTGTGGACTTTTGGACCTATGCCTGCGTCAACTGCGTCAACACGCTGCCGCACTTGCAGCGCTGGCACGACCGGTACCGGGACCAGGGGCTGGTGGTGGTGGGCGTGCACACGCCGGAGTTCGCTTTCGAGCGCGACGCCGGCAACGTGAGGGCGGCCATCCGGCGGCACGGCATCGGCTACCCGGTTGCGCAGGACAACCGCTACCAGACCTGGACCGCCTGGGGCGTGCGCTACTGGCCGAGCCTCTACCTGGTCGATCGTGAGGGCCGCATCGTGTTCAGGCACGTCGGGGAGGGCGACTATGCGCACATCGAACGGGAGATCCAGAAAGCATTGGCCGCTGGCGGGTGACCGCAAATTCTTTGCGGTACGATGTGTTCGAGCAATAGGCAGTTTCTTCGTTTCTTCATCACTTCGTTGCGCATCAGGCAACAACCGGGTTCGAACCTTGTGCGCGAAATCAACCACCCCAAACCCCCGGTGAGCGCGCGCCATGTCGATATGAAGGGCGTCATGCCATGAGGGGGGGGTCAACCTTCGCCGGGCTGGGCAACTCTTCCTTTGCCAGCCTCACGCCGGCGCCGGCCACGGCGGACGAGGCCGAGCCATGGGTGCGCGGCGAATTGATCCGTAGCCTGATGCGATCTGCGCGGGGCTCGCATCTGTTCGGCGCGGCGCTGATGCCGGTGCTGGTCTCCCTTTGTTGGGATCGCGTGCCGATGTGGCAACTGCTGGCGTGGCTTGCCATCGGCGTCAGCGCGACCGGTGCCCGCATCTGGGGTGAGCGCCTGTACCACACGCGCTATTCCGAAAAGGACGCCGCCGCGCAGGAGAGCTTCGTCTACCGCTACCGCTACCTCTGGAGTGCCAGCGCGTTCTCGTGGGGTTTGTCGATCCTGATCTTCTTCGAGCGGGTGCCAGTGGTCAGCCAGTTCGTTTGCTGGCTCATGGTGGCGGGCGTGGCCACCTTCCCGCTCAACGGCCTGGCCCTGCATCCGCCGCTGCTGCGCCGCTATGTCAACACGCTGTTCGTCACGATGATGGCGGCGCTGTTTCTGCGCATGGTGCAGCTGCGCTTTGTCGAGCTGCATTTCAGCTATGGCTTCCTGCTGCTGCCGCTGATGCACTGGGGGCTGTTGCTGCGCGCCGGGCGCCGCATCCACGAGACCGCGCGCAACAGCTTCGAGCTGCTGTTCCACAACCACATCCTGATCAACTCCCTCACCCAGCAGCGCCAGGCGGCGGTGTCGGCGGTGGCCATGAAGAACCGCTTTCTTGCCAGCGCCGCGCACGACATGCGCCAGCCGGTGCTGGCGCTCTCGCTCTATGCCGACTGGCTGCGCAACGAGCCCGATCTGGTGGAGGAGATCGCACCGAAGATCGTCCGTGCAACCCATGCGGTCAATGCGCTGTTCGACTCGCTGTTCGACCTGGCGCGAATCGATTCGGGCCAGGTGCGGCTGCACATCGAGCGGGTCGACGTGCCGCAGCTGCTGCACGACCTCGAACTGCAATACCGGCCGGTGGCCGAATCGAAGGGGCTGCGTTTCCGGGTGCATTCCACGCCCGGCTCGGTGCTGACCGACCCGATCCGCGTGCGCCGCATGATCGGCAATCTGTTGGCCAATGCGATCAAGTACACGACCGAGGGCGGCGTGTTGCTGGCGGCACGCGAAACGCCGGACGGGCTGCGGGTGGAGGTCTGGGACACCGGCATCGGCATCGCGCGCGAACACCTTCGCGACGTGTTCCTGGAGTTCTACAAGGTTGCGGACCATGCCGGCACGTCGGACGGCTTCGGCCTCGGGTTGGCGATCGTGGCGCGGCTCTCGCATGCGCTCGGCCACCCGGTCAGCGTGCGCTCGCGGCTCGGGCGCGGCAGCGTGTTTCGCGTGGCACTGCACGACGCCGACGAGTCGCAGGCCCAGAGCCGGATCTCGGGTTCGGTGGGCTGAAACAAGCCGCAGCGCGGCAAACAAAAAAAGGGCCGCTTGCGCGGCCCTGGTTACATGGCGCCTGAGGAGAGCAGGCCGTGGCTGCGTGCGTGGTGCAGCGCCTGGGTGCGGCTCTTGACGCCAAGGCGGCGGAACAGGCGCCACAGGTGCACCTTCACTGTGTGTTCGCTGATCTCGAGTTCGGTGGCGATGTCGCGGTTGCTCATGCCCTTGTCGAGCATCGCGATCAGCTGGGTCTGGCGCTTCGACAGCTTGCTGTTGTTGGCGGCGACCGGCTCTTCACCTTCGGTGTCGGCCATCAACAGTCCGCGCAATGCGGCGGCCAACTCGCTCGAACCGGCCGATTTTTCGATGTAGATGTCGGCACCGGCTTCGATGCAGGCCTCTTCCATGTCGGCGGCCGGCGAGGCCGAATACACCGCGATCGGCACGTCCGGATAGATCTGCTTGACCGACACGACGCCCGACACGCCGGTGATGTCGGGCAGTTTCAGATCGAGACAGAAGAGATCGGGCTTGCCGTGCTGCTTGACCGCAGCGGCCAGCTTGTCAAGGCGCTCGAGCTCGACGATGTTCTCGGCGGGACGCAGGCGCCGCAGCACCATGACGATGGCGTCGCGCATCAGGGGATGGTCGTCTATGACGTAAATGCTCATGCGATCAAGTGTAAGTGCGTGCGGCACTTGTTGCCCGTTGCGACCACCGTTTTTGCACGCCTCTGGGTACTACCTCTTTTGGTCTACTTTGCGACACCTTCGGCCAGGGCGTCAAGCGCTTCGGCCGCGGCCTGCGACTGTTCGGCGCTCAGTACTTCGAGTTGCCCGGCCAGCATGGCCAAAGCCGCACCGCGCTGTTGCTGCAGCAGCGCAATGGCACGTCCCGCTTCCTGCGGCGAGGCAAACGCCAGACTCTGCAGCAGCGTTTCACCGCGTGCGTCGAGCAGCTTGAAGCAGAACTGGCCATCGGGCTCGCGGTACTGCTTGAAGCTGGGCCGGGCCACCTTCGCCGCCTTGCGGGCGCCGGTTTGCTGCTGCGCGCCGAGGTCGCGCAGGCCGACCGCATGGCGCAGCCGGCCCATGAAGGGCTGCGACAGGCGGCGCGCCTTGGCTGCACCGGCCAGCAGTGTCTGCTCGATCCGGGCCGGGTCTTTCAGCAGGGCCTCGTAGTGCTCGCGCATCGGCGCGATCTCGCGGTCGATGCGCTCGAACAGCAACTGCTTGGCGTCGCCCCACCCAATGCCTTCGGCAAACGCGCGGCGCAATGCCGCGGTTTCTTCGGCATCCGCAAAAGCCTGGTAGATCTGGAACAGCGCCGAGCCTTCGGTGTCCTTCGGCTCGCCGGGGGGGCGCGAGTCGGTGACGATGCTGGCGATCTGCTTTTGCAACTGCGCGCGCGGGGCGAACAGCGGAATCGTGTTGCCGTAGCTCTTGCTCATCTTGCGGCCATCGAGGCCGGGCAGCGTGGCCACGGCGTCGTCGATCAGCGCCTCGGGCAGCGTGAAGTGCTCACCGTACAGATGGTTGAAATGCTGGCCCATGTCGCGCGCCATCTCGATGTGCTGGATCTGGTCGCGGCCTACCGGCACCTGGTGCGCGTTGAACAGCAGGATGTCGGCACCCATGAGCACCGGGTACATGAACAGGCCCGCGCTCACATCAGCGTCGGGGTCTTCGCCCTTCGCCACGTTCTTGTCGACCGAGGCCTTGTAGGCGTGGGCGCGGTTCAGCAGGCCCTTGCCGGTGACGCAGGTCAGGAACCAGGTCAGCTCGGGGATCTCGGGGATGTCCGATTGCCGGTAGAAGGTGACGCGCTCCGGGTCGAGTCCGCAGGCCAGCCAGCTGGCGGCGATCTCGAGCGTGGAGCGCTGCACCAGCGCGGGATCGTTCACCTTGATCAGCGCGTGGTAGTCGGCCAGGAAGAAGAAGGTCTCGACCCCCGGCGCCACGCTCTGCCGCACCGAGTGGCGGATCGAGCCGACATAGTTGCCGAGGTGCGGCGTGCCCGACGTGGTGATGCCGGTGAGAACGCGCAGCGGGGAGGGAGTAGGGGTAGCCATGAAAAAAACCTAGCGGAACAACGCGGCCAGCGGGCCGATCACGGTGCGGATGACGCTGTAGCCGACCGCCATCAGCGGGCTCAGCCAGTAGGTGCTGACGATGCCGGCCAGCACCAGCGCCATCACGATGAAGAAACCGAAAGGCTCGACGCGTGCCAGCAGGTTCTGCGCATTGCCGCGCGGCAGCAGCCCGGCCAGTACGCGACCGCCATCGAGCGGTGGCAGCGGGAACAGGTTGAAGGCCCACATCACCAGGTTGACCAGCACGCCGCCTTGCGCCATGCGCAGGAAGAAGTCCTCCCGCTCGACACCGCTGCCGGCCAGCACGACCAGCAGCACCGCCCACAGGATCGCCTGCACGAAGTTCGAGGCCGGCCCGGCGAGTGCGACCCAGATCATGTCGCGCTTGGGATTGCGCAGGTTGCCGAAATGGACCGGTACCGGCTTGGCATAGCCGAACAGGAACGCGCCGGAGGTTGCGAAGTAAAGCATCAGCGGCATCAGGATCGTCCCGACGGGGTCGATGTGCTTGAGCGGATTCAGCGTTACGCGGCCCAGCATCCAGGCTGTGTCGTCGCCGAAATAACGCGCCACGTAGCCGTGCGCGGCCTCGTGAATCGTGATCGCGAACAGCACCGGCAGCGCATAGATCGAGACGGTTTGAATCAGGTTGGAGATATCCACCGGCCCGATTGTCTCAGACCGGTCAGAGGCCCAATACGGCGAGCGCGCCGCGCCCGCGCCGCACCAGCACCGGCTCCTCGCCGGTGCCCATCGGCGTCAGGTCGACCACGGTGGTTGGCTCTGACGGGCAGGCGCCGGCGTCGATCACGGCGCCGATCTGCTTCTCGAAGCGGTCGCGGATCGCCTGCGCGTCGTTCATCGGCTCGGTTTCGCCGGGCGGGATCAGCGTGGTGGCCAGCAATGGCTCGCCGTGCAGCGCCAGCAGATCGCACAGCACCCTGCAGTCGGGCACGCGCAGGCCGATCGTCTTGCGCTGCGGATGGCTCACGCGACGCGGCACTTCCTTGGTGGCTTCGAGCAGAAAGGTATAGGGGCCGGGCGTGGCGGCCTTGAGCAGCCGGTACTGCTTGTTGTCGACGCGCGCGTAGTTGGCCAGCTCGCTCAGGTCGCGGCACAGCAGCGTGAGGTGGTGCTTGTCGTCGACCTGGCGGATGCGGCGCAGCTTGTCGACCGCGTCCTTGTCGTCGAGGTGGCAGACCAGCGCGTAGCTGGAGTCGGTCGGCACCGCGACGATCTCGCCGCGCGCGAGCAGGGCGGCCGCCTGTTTCAGCAGCCGCTGTTGCGGGTTGTCGGGATGAACTTCAAAAAATTGAGCCATGGACTTTCCGGATTCTCAACCTGCAATGCGCTGTCGGCGCGCGGGGCATGCGGGGAACACCGCGGAACCGGCTTTGCCGGGCCGCTGGTGTTGCCCCCGGCGAGGGGGTTGGCGAAGCGACACGAAGTGCGCGAAGACTGGGGGAGAGCTTATGTCTCCGCGGGTTCGATCGGGACGCGGCGCTCGCGCACGGTGAGCCATGCGCCGGCTGCACCGCACACGGCGATCATGCCCATGCCGATCAGAGACACCTGGTCGGGTATGTGCAAGAACATGATCCAGCCGCCGAGCATGGCAAACGCGATCTGCGAGTAGAGGTAGGGCGTAAGCGTCGAGGCGGGCGCACGCTGGTAGGCCAGGATCAGCATGAAATGGCCGACGGTGCCCATCATGCCCATCAGGCACAGCAGCGCCCACCACTGCCACCCAGGCAGCGCCGACCACACGAACGGCAGCGCGCACGAGGCGATCAGCGTGCCGACCCAGCCGGTGTAGAAGTGCATGGTCAGCGGGTTCTCGGTCTGGGCGAGCTTGCTGGTGAGCACCTGGAAGCAGGCATTGGTGATGACCAGCCCGATCGGCAGCAGGATCGCCCAGCTGTAGCTGCTGCCACCGGGTCGCAGGATCACCAGCGTGCCGACAAAGCCCCCGCTCACCAGCGCCCAGCGCAGCACCGACACGTGCTCCTTGAGCGTGGTGGCGGCCAGCAACGTCACCACCAGCGGCGCGATCAGCACGATGGCGGTGAACTCGGCCAGCGGCATGTACTGCAGGCTGAGGAATGCCAGCACGCTGGTCACCAGCAGCAGCGCGCCGCGCAGCACGTGGTAGCGCGGGTGCGCGGTGCGCAGCAGCGAGGTGCCGTACAGCGGCAGCAGCACCGCGGTGGTGGCGACGGCCTGGAACGCATAGCGGAACCAAACGCCCATGAGGATCGGCACTGCAGTGACCGAAATCTTGGTGGCGGTGTCCAGCGTCGCGAAGCAGGCCACGGCCAGCAGCACGAGGCCGATGCCCGCGAGGATGCGTTCCGACGCGATGTCCCGCGTGCTCTTCGTCGCGCCCGGTACCGCGCTCACAGGATTCTGTCTTCGAGCAGTTCCCAAACCGGCGTGAGCTTGCCGGGCAGCAAGGGGAGCTTGCCGAGATCCATGTGACTTTCGTCGGGGCTGTGGAAGTCGCTGCCCCGCGAAGCCGCAAAGTCGAACTCGAGGGCCTTGTCGGCGTACTCGATGTACTCGGCCGGTGCGTGGCTGCCGGTGACGACCTCGATAGCGCGGCCTCCGTGCGCCTTGAACTCGAGGAACAGCGCGTACTCCTCGTTGGCCGTGAACTTGTAGCGGCCGGGATGCGCGATCACCGCGATGCCATTGGCGTCGGTGATCCAGTGCACCGCGTCCTTCAGCGAGGCCCAGCGGTGCGGCACATAACCCGGCTTGCCTTCGGTGAGGTACTTGCGGAACACCTCGTGCGTGTCCTTGCATGCGCCGCTCTCGACCAGGAAGCGCGCGAAATGCGTGCGCGAGATCAGCTCGGGGTTGCCGACGAACCTGAGCGCGCCTTCGTAAGCGTCATGGATGCCGACCTTGGCCAGCCCTTCAGACATTTCCTGCGCGCGCGCGCCGCGGCCGCCGCGCGTCTTGAGCAGGCCCTGCTTCATGCCCGCGTCGTCGGGGTCGAAACCAAGGCCGACGATGTGCACGGTTTCGTTGGCGAAGGTGACCGAGATTTCAGTGCCGGTGAGGTACTTCATGCCGTTGGCATGGGCCGCTGCGGCGGCGCGGTGCTGGCCGCCGATTTCGTCGTGGTCGGTCAGCGCCCAGAGCTCTACGCCGTTGCCAGCCGCGCGCTCGGCCAGCGCCTCGGGCGTCAGCGTGCCGTCGGACACCACGGAGTGGCAGTGGAGATCGGCGTTGAGAATGGATGGCACGCACCATTCTATTTCGGATCGAATCGGCTTGCAGGGCGCATGGAGACTGCGCAAGGTGCTATCAAAACAGTAGCAACAAAGCACCGGCCCGCGGCGTGCTCAGCGCTTCTTGCGGAACGCCACCCTGACGGCGACGGCGGTGAAGCTCGCGATGATGGCCACCACGATCCAGAACCCGTGCCGGTGCTCGGCCAGCGGAATGCCACCCACGTTCATGCCGAAAAGGCCGGCCAGGATGTTGATCGGTAGCGCCAGCACCGTCACCACGGTCAGTACGAACAGGCTGCGGTTGTTGTCCTCGTTGACGTTGGCCGCGATCTCTTCCTGCAGCAGCTTGATGCGCTCCTGCAGCGCCTGCATGTCGCGCAGCACCAGCGAGAACTCTTCGGTCGAGCCGCGCAGCTCGTCCGCGTCGGCGCCTGCCATCCAGCCCGGCGGCTGCTGCAGCAGCCGGAACAGCGCTGCCGGCTCCGGTGCAAGCAGCCGCTGCAGCCGCACCAGCAACCGCCGCAGCGCGCCGAGCCGGGCGCGCTTGTGGTCGAGCCGGCCGGCCAGCAGTTCGTCTTCGATGCCGTCGATGCGTGCCGTCACGTCGCGCACGATTGCCACCAGCACGTCGGCCTGGGCGCGCAGCAGGTGTTCGAGCAGTTCGGTGCTCGAGCGCGGCGCGTCGCCGGCCTTCACGGCGGTGCGCAGCGCGTCGACCGAGCGCAGCGGCTTGGTGCGCGCCGTGACCACCAGGCGCGGGCCGACGCTGATCCACAAGGTCGAGATGTCCGACGGCTCGAAACCGAACTCGAAATGCAGGTCGTTGATCACCGCGATCAGCGAATCGTCGGCGCGCTCGATGCGGGTCGAGTGCAGGCCGTCGCGCAGCGTTTCGTAGAAGGTGCCGGAAAGCTGCGCGTGCCGCACCAGCCAGCGCTCGGCCTGTGCGTGGCTGAGGTTGAAGTGCAGCCACAGGTAGGCGCCGGCCGGTGCTTCCCCGGCAGTCGCCAGCCAGGCCGCGGCGTGTGCCGATTCGACAGCGCGCGCCGGTTCGGCAGCACTTGCGTCGAACAGATAGCCGCAGATCAGGCCGGCTTCGTCGCCGCCGTAGGAGCCGGCGGCCATATCGGGGGAGAGCGGCAAGGTGAGGGAATCAGAACAATCGGGTGAACAGCCACTAGGCGGGCGTGGACAAGGTGCGACAGCGTAGTGAGAACACGATCTTCCCCGTGCCATGTGTCAGCGCCATGACGGCGGGACGGACTTGTCACGCAACAGTCACGCGCGGGCGGCAGCATGCCGGGCTTGTTCCTCTTTCTTCAAAGCCTCCCATGATGTTGCCCAGCGCCGTGCACGACCAAGAAGACCTGATGCAGCGCATCGCGCGCGACCTGATCGACAGCTACGACGAGGAGCTGGAGCTCGAGATCGAAGACCGCAACGTCGACGAAGCCGGCGCCCCGATCGGTGTCGACAAGGCCGAACGGCAAGCCTACTTCAAGGAACTGTTCCGCCTGCAGGGCGAACTGGTCAAGCTGCAGGACTGGGTGCAGCACAGCAGGCAGAAGGTGGTGATCCTGTTCGAAGGCCGCGACGCGGCCGGCAAGGGCGGCGTCATCAAGCGCATCACGCAGCGGCTCAACCCGCGCGTGGCCCGTGTCGCCGCGCTCCCGGCGCCAAACGACCGCGAGCGCACGCAGTGGTACTTCCAGCGCTATGTGGCGCACCTGCCGGCCGCTGGCGAGATGGTGCTGTTCGACCGCAGCTGGTACAACCGCGCCGGTGTCGAGCGCGTCATGGGGTTCTGCAGCGATGCCGAATACGAGGAGTTCTTCCGCTCGGCGCCCGAATTCGAGCGCATGCTGGTGCGCTCGGGCATCACGCTCATCAAGTACTGGTTCTCCATCACCGACGAAGAGCAGCACATGCGCTTTCTCGGCCGCATCCACGATCCGCTGAAGCAGTGGAAGCTGAGCCCGATGGATCTGGAAAGCCGCCGCCGCTGGGAGGAGTACACCAAGGCCAAGGAAATCATGCTCGAGCGCACCCACATCGCGGAAGCGCCCTGGTGGGTGGTGCAGGCGGTCGACAAGAAGAAGGCGCGGCTCAACTGCATCACGCACCTGCTGGGACAACTGCCCTACCAGGAGGTGCCGCACGCGCCGGTGGTACTGCCGCCGCGCGTGCGCAATGCCGACTACCTGCGCCAGCCGGTGCCCACCACGATGTACGTGCCCGAGCTGTACTGAACGCCGGCAAACGCCTTCGCGGCGTGGAAGCTGCTACCGTGTGGGTCGCCTACCGACACCCACCGCACCATGCCCCGCCGTTCACCCACCTCCGCGCTCACGCGCGCCTACCAACGCGGCCTGAAGGCGTTCACCAAAGCCGCGCTCGGCAACAGCCGGCGCGTGGCGAAACAGGTGACCCAACAGGTGAAACGCGCCGCAGCGAATAAGCGCAAGCCGCCGCCCGGCGCGGGCGACTGGATCAGTGGCATGGCGTTCGGCCCCGGCGGTGCGCGCGGCTATCACCTCTACCGCCCTCCGGGCCTCCAACTTCAACCCGGCGAGAAGTTGCCGATGTTGGTGATGCTGCACGGCTGCGGCCAGACCGGCCGCGACTTCGCCGCCAGCACGCGCATGAACCGGATCGCCGCACGCGAGCGCTTCCTGGTGCTGTATCCGGAGCAAGACCGGGTGCACCACCCCCAAGGCTGCTGGAACTGGTACCAGACACGCTCGGGCAAATCCGACCGCGAGGCCGCCACGCTGATCGCGGCGGTCGATCAGGTCAACGTGTTGTATCCGGTCGACCGCGAACGCATCGCCGTGGCGGGCCTCTCGGCCGGCGCCGGCATGGCCGCCTTGCTGGCCTCGCGCTACCCCAACCGCTTCAGGGCGGTGGCCGTGCATTCGGGCGTGGCGCCGGGCGCGGCGCAATCGACCGCCAGCGCGGTCGGTGCCATGCACGGCCGCCGCGTGCCGGTGATGCCGGCCACCGCCGTCGGCAAGGCGCTCGGCGCGGCCGCGGTCGGCACCACGCTGCCGCCAATGCTGGTGCTGCACGGCGACGCCGATACCGTCGTGGCCGCCAGCAACGCCGGCAGCACTGCCGTGGTGTGGGCCATCGCCACCGGCGCCCGGCCGGGCCCGGAGCGCGTGCTGCAGCGCGGCAAACGCCATCCGATGCGCGTGACGGACTTCAAGCGCGCCGGCCGCGTCTGCGTCACCCTGTGCCAGGTGGCCAAGCTCGGCCATGCCTGGAGCGGCGGCGCAGCGCGGCTCCCCTTCAGCGATGCGGCCGGGCCGGACGCGTCGAAGCTGGTCTGGGCGTTCGTGGCGCGGCAGTTCAAGCAGCCCGCCGCGGCGTAGCCCCCGTACGCCACCCGGCGTATTCCTTGAGGCCGGTGTCATCCGCAAACTCCGTGCATCGTCAGCGAAGGCGCTGTCGAACGAAATCAACTACCACCGGAGAAGGATGCACATGCAACGTCGTTTCACACTCAAGGCGCTCACCGCCAGCGTCGCGCTCGCCGCCCTCGGTAGCGCGCCCGCGTTCGCCGCCGACACCATCAAGGTCGGCGTGCTGCACTCGCTGTCGGGCACGATGGCGATCTCCGAAACCGTGTTGAAAGACACGGTGCTGATGGCCATCGAGGACATCAACAAGAAGGGCGGCGTGATGGGCAAGCAGCTCGAGCCCGTGATCGTCGACCCGGCCTCCAACTGGCCGCTGTTCGCCGAGAAGACCAAGCAGCTGCTGGGCCAGGACAAGGTTTCGGTGATCTTCGGCTGCTGGACTTCGGTGTCGCGCAAGTCGGTGCTGCCGGTGGTCGAGGAAATGAACGGCCTGCTGTTCTACCCGGTGCAGTACGAGGGTGAAGAGCTCTCCAAGAACGTGTTCTACACGGGTGCGGCGCCGAACCAGCAAGCCATTCCCGCGGTGGACTACCTGATGAGCAAGGAAGGCGGCGGCGCCAAGCGCTGGGTGCTGCTCGGCACCGACTACGTCTACCCCCGCACCACCAACAAGATCCTGCGCGCCTACCTGAAGAGCAAGGGCGTGAAGGACACCGACATCGACGAAAAGTACACGCCGTTCGGCCACAGCGACTATCAAACCATCGTTGCCGACGTCAAGAAGTTCTCGGCCGGCGGCAAGACGGCGGTGGTGTCGACCATCAACGGCGACTCCAACGTGCCTTTCTACAAGGAACTCGGCAATGCCGGCCTGAAGGCCAAGGACGTGCCGGTCGTCGCCTTCTCGGTGGGTGAAGAAGAGCTGCGCGGCGTGGACACCAAGCCGCTGGTGGGCCACCTGGCCGCATGGAACTACTTCATGTCGATCAAGAACCCGACCAACACCGCCTTCATCAAGCAGTGGAGCGAGTACGCCAAGGCCAAGAAGATCGCCGGCCACATGGACAAGCCGCTCACCAACGACCCGATGGAAGCCACCTGGATCGGCATCCACATGTGGAAGCAGGCCGTCGAGAAGGCCAAGAGCACCGACACCGACAAGGTAATCGCCGCCATGGCCGGCCAGACCTTCACTGCGCCGTCGGGCATCGTCTCGAAGATGGACGAGAAGAACCATCACCTGCACAAGAGCGTGTTCATCGGCGAAATCAAGGCCGACGGCCAGTTCAACGTGGTCTGGAAGACGCCGGGCCCGGTCAAGGCCAAGCCGTGGAGCCCGTACATCGAAGGTAACGACAAGAAGCCGGATCAGCCTGCCGGGAAATCGATGTAACACCCCCAGGCTGCGCGCACTGCGTGTCGCTTCGCCCACCCCCTTGCAGGGGGCAACACCAGCGGCCCGGCAAAGCCGGTTCCGCGGTGTTCCGCGAAAAGGATGCGATGCGCTTGCGGCATCTTTTCAGGCCCGATCCTTGCTCGTCTTGATCGGGCCTTTGTTTTGCCGAGGATGATGTGAAAAAACACCCGCGCCGGACTCTTTATGCCGCGTTCGCCGCATTGCTTCTGTTGGCGAGCCAGTCTCATGCGCTGACGGCCGAAGAGGCAAGGGCCATCGCGTCGGGCGACACCGAGGCGCGCGTGGCTGCCCTCAACAAGGCGGTCGCCACCGCCGACGACAAGACCTCAGCGTTCATCCAGGCGATGGCTGACGACGCGGTCAAGTTCACCGAAGACAAGGTCTTCGTGATGAAGGACAACAAGGGCTACGACCCGGTCACCGGCGCCGAACTGAAGGTGCCGGACAGCGCCGATGACGTGGTCAACAACAACATGATGCGCGGCGCCTTCGATGCCGCGCAGTCGGTGCTCAAGCTGGTCAACAGCAAGGACGAGGCGGTGCGCCTCGAGGCCGCGAACGCGCTGCTGAAGGATCCGGACGAGTCCCGCATTCCGATGGTCGAGAAAGCGCTGTCGGTCGAGACCAACGCCAACATCAAGGCCAAGCTCGAACTGGTGCGCGCCGCGTCGCTGCTCAACAGCACCGACAAGGCCAAGCGCATCGCCGCAGCCGGCGCCCTGGCCGAGAGCAAGAGCCCCGACACCAAGCTGCTGCTGAACGAGCGCCTGACCGAAGAGACCGAACCCGACGTCAAGGCCGCACTGCAAAAGGCCATCGCGGGCATCGACGGCGCGCTGGTCTGGGGCGACCGCATCAACGCCGTGTTCAGCGGCATCAGCCTCGGCTCGGTGCTGCTGCTCGCCGCGCTGGGGCTGGCCATCACCTACGGGCTGATGGGCGTGATCAACATGGCGCACGGCGAACTCATGATGATCGGCGCCTACGCAACCTACGTGATGCAGGGCCTGTTCCAGAAGTACCTGCCGGAGTCGGCGTTCGGCCTCTATCTGGTCGCCGCCATTCCGGTCGCGTTCCTCGCATCGGCGCTGGTCGGCGCGATCCTGGAGCGCGGCGTGATCCGTTTCCTCTATGGACGGCCGCTCGAGACGCTGCTGGCCACCTGGGGCATCAGCCTGATGCTGCAGCAGCTGGTGCGCTCGCTGTTCGGCGCGCAGAACGTGGGCGTCGAGAACCCGGGCTGGATGAGCGGCGGCTTCACCATGCTGAGCAACGTCACGCTGCCCTGGAACCGCATCTGCATCATCATCTTCGCGGTGCTGGTGCTGCTGGCGATGGGCTGGCTGATCGGCCGCACGCGGCTCGGGCTGTTCGTGCGCGGCGTCACGCAGAACAGGCCGATCGCATCCTGCATGGGCGTGAACACGGCGCGCGTCGACACCTACGCCTTCGCGCTCGGTTCGGGCATCGCCGGCCTCGCGGGCTGCGCGCTGAGCCAGATCGGCAATGTCGGCCCCGACCTCGGCCAGAGCTACATCGTCGACTCGTTCATGGTGGTGGTGATGGGCGGCGTCGGCCAGCTCGCCGGCACCGTCTACGCGGCCATGGGCCTGGGCATTCTGAACAAGTTCATCGAAGGCTGGGCCGGCGCGGTGCTCGCGAAGATCGCCGTGCTCATCTTCATCATCATCTTCATCCAGAAGCGGCCGCAAGGCATCTTCGCGATGAAGGGCCGGAGCGCAGAGGCATGACCACCCCCAGTCTTCGCGCACTTCGTGTCGCTTCGCCAACCCCCTCGAGGGGGCAACACCTGCGGCCCGGCGAAGCCGGTTCCGCGGTGTTCCCGATGCATTCAATCGAATCGATGCCGATATGAACTCTGTGATTCTCCCCACCAAGGGCCCGCTGCTGAGCGGCAAGGGCTGGACGGCGTTCTTCGTGGCGTTGATCGTGGTGTGCGCGCTGGCGCCGATGCTCAACCTCATGGTGCCGAACGACAGCGCGTTCTACATGAGCGACTACGCGGTGGCGCTGGTCGGCAAGATCATGTGCTACGCCATCTGCGCGCTGGCAATGGATCTGATCTGGGGCTACACCGGCATCCTGTCGCTCGGCCACGGCATGTTCTTCGCGCTCGGCGGCTACATGATGGGCATGTACCTCATGCGGCAGATCGGCCGCGACGGCAACTACAAGAGCGACCTGCCGGACTTCATGGTGTTCCTCGACTGGAAGACCTTGCCCTGGCACTGGACGTTTTCCGGCAGCTTCGTGATGACGTTGATCCTGATCGTCGTGGTGCCCGGCATCATCGCCTTCGTGTTCGGCTTCTTCGCTTTCCGCTCGCGCATCAAGGGCGTGTATTTCTCGATCATCACGCAGGCCATGACCTTCGCGGCGATGCTGCTGTTCTTCCGCAACGAAACCGGCTTCGGCGGCAACAACGGCTTTACCGACTTCAAGCGCATCCTCGGCATCCCGATTGCAACGCAGAGCATGCGCATGACGCTGTTCGTGATGACCGGCCTGACGCTGCTCGGCTTCTTCCTGTTCGCCAAGTGGCTGATCGGCAGCAAGTTCGGACGCGTGCTGCAGGCCATCCGCGATGCCGAAACGCGTGTCATGTTCTCGGGCTACAACCCGCTGCCCTACAAGCTCACGATCTGGGTCATCTCGGCCATCATGTGCGGCGTGGCCGGTGCCTTGTACGTCCCCCAAGTCGGCATCATCAACCCCGGCGAGATGAGCGCGGCAAATTCGATCGAGATCGCGATCTGGGCGGCCGTCGGCGGTCGCGCCACGCTGATCGGACCGATCATCGGCGCCTTCATCGTCAACGGCGCGAAGAGCTGGCTCACGGTGGCCTACCCCGAGTACTGGCTGTACTTTCTCGGCGCGTTGTTCATTGCCGTCACGCTGTTCCTGCCCGACGGCATCGTCGGCCTGGTGCGCAAGTGGGTCGCACGGGCCAAGGGCGGCAGCAAGCAGCCGACTGAAGGGCGGCGCGAGGCACAGCGTTCGCTGGCCGCGTCCGAAGGCGTCGAGCCGAGCGCGCTCGCGCCGCTGGCGGCGGAACCGAAGGGAGCGCGCGCATGACCCCCGACCTGATGGAAGAAGGCGCGCAGCGCGTCGCCCGCCACAGCGGCATCGATCCGGGCGGCAACACCGAGTCGGGTGGCCGCGCCGCCGGCTTCGGCCGCCACGCCACGCCGGGCGAGGTCGATGTCACGCACGGCCGCATCCTGTACCTCGAAGACGTGAGCGTGAGCTTCGACGGCTTCAAGGCGATCAACAAGCTGAGCCTGGACATCGCACCCGGCGAGCTGCGCTGCATCATCGGCCCCAACGGCGCCGGCAAGACCACGATGATGGACATCATCACCGGCAAGACGCGGCCCGATTCGGGCACCGTCTACTTCGGCAGCACCATCGACCTGCTGCGCCACAAGGAGGCCGACATCGCGCAGCTCGGTATCGGCCGCAAGTTCCAGAAGCCGACGGTGTTCGAGCAACTGACCGTGTTCGAGAACCTCGAACTCGCGCTGAAGACCAACAAGGGCGTGAAGCACTCGATGCTGTTCAGGCTCGACTCGGCGCAGAGCGACCGTCTGGCCGAGATCATCGAAACCATCCACCTGGCCGACAGCGTGACACGCATGGCCGGCAACCTGAGCCATGGCCAGAAGCAGTGGCTCGAGATCGGCATGCTGCTGATGCAGGATCCCAAGCTGCTGCTGCTCGACGAGCCCGTGGCCGGCATGACCGACGAGGAAACCGCGCGCACCGCCGAGCTGTTTCTCACGCTCAAGGGCAAGCACTCGCTGATGGTGGTGGAGCACGACATGAGCTTCATCAAGACCATCTCGGAGATCGTCACCGTGCTGTGCGACGGCTCGGTGCTGGCACAGGGCACGCTCGACGAGGTGCAGGCGGACGAACGGGTGATCGAGGTCTACCTTGGTCGTTGATCAATTTTTCGCGAAACACCGCGGAACCGGCTTTGCCGGGCCGCTGGTGTTGCCCCCGGTAGGGGGGAGGCGTAGCGAAGCGCAGCCTGGGGGCGAGTCATGCTGACAGTCAAGAACATCCACCAGTACTACGGCGGCTCGCACATCCTGCGCGACGTGAGCTTCACCGCCACGCTTGGCACGGTCACGGTGCTGCTCGGGCGCAACGGCGTCGGCAAGACCACCTTGCTCAAGTCGCTGATGGGCCTGGTGCCGATCAAGAGCGGCAGCATCGAGTTCGACGGCAAACCGATCCAGAAGAACACGCCCTACGAGCGCGCCCGCGCCGGCATGGGCTTCGTGCCGCAGGGCCGCGAGATCTTCGCGCGGCTCACGGTTGAAGAGAACCTGCGCATGGGCCTGGCCTACAAGAGCGGCAGCACGCCGATCCCGACCGAGCTGTTCGAGCTGTTTCCGGTGCTCAAGCAAATGATCAACCGCCGCGGCGGCGATCTTTCGGGCGGCCAGCAGCAGCAGCTCGCGATTGCACGCGCGCTCGCGCCCAAGCCCAAGCTGCTGATCCTCGACGAGCCGACCGAGGGCATCCAGCCATCGATCATCAAGGACATCGGCCGCGTGATCCGCATGCTGGCCGACCGCGGCGACATGGCGATCGTGCTGTGCGAGCAGTACTACGACTTTGCGGAGGAACTGGCCGACGACTACCTGGTGATGGAGCGCGGCGAGGTCATCGCACGCGGCCTGGGCAAGGACATGGAGGCGCAGGGCGTGCGCCAGCTTGTGGCGATCTGAGCGCTGGGAGTCTTGCGGCGGGATCCGGACGCTGAGGTTCCAGGCGGGATCTGGGCGCTGTTGTTCCGGGGCGGGATCAGGGCGGCGGGGCACGCTGCTCCGCGAATGTCCCCCGGCCTGCGGCCTCCTCCTTTATTTCGCTGCGCAGCGTGCCCCACCGCCCTGATCCTGGACGCGGCGTGGCCGATCCGCGCTGAACCCCACGAGCGTGCCCTGGCCGCTGGTGGTGGGTGGCCCCTGCAGCGAAATAAAGGAGGAGGGCGAAGCCCGGGGGACATTCGCGGAAGGGGCCACCCGCCGCCAGCGGCCTACCCCAGACGCCTTCTCGCATCAGTGGGCCAAACCCAGCTGTTCGAGGATGGCCGGGTTCTCCAGCGTCGACGTGTCCTGCGTCACCGCCTCGCCCTTGGCCACCGAGCGCAGCAGGCGCCGCATGATCTTCCCGCTGCGCGTCTTGGGCAGGTTGTCGCCGAAGCGGATGTCCTTCGGCTTGGCGATCGGGCCGATCTCCTTGGCCACCCAGGCGCGCAGTTCGTTCGCGATCCGGGTGGCTTCTTCGCCGGTCGGGCGGCCGCGCTTCAGCACCACGAAAGCGCAGATCGCTTCGCCGGTGGTGTCGTCCGGTCGGCCGACCACGGCCGCCTCGGCCACCAGTTCGGTATGCGACACCAGCGCGGACTCGATCTCCATCGTGCCCATGCGGTGTCCGCTCACGTTCAGCACATCGTCGATGCGGCCGGTGATGGTGAAGTTGCCGGTCTTCGCATCGCGGATGGCGCCGTCGCCGGCCAGGTAGTAGCGGCCTTTGAATTCTTCAGGGTAATAGCTCGCCTTGAAACGTTCCGGGTCGCCCCAGATGGTGCGGATCATCGCGGGCCACGGCTTCTTCACCACCAGGAGGCCGCCCTGGCCCCAGGGCATCGGGTTGCCGGCTTCGTCGACCACGTCGGCGCTGATGCCCGGGAAGGGCAGGCTGCAGGAGCCCGGCACAAGGTCGGAGACACCCGGCAGCGGCGTGATCATGTGGCCGCCCGTTTCGGTCTGCCAGAAGGTGTCGACGATCGGGCAGCGGCCGCCACCGATATGGCGGTGATACCACTCCCAGGCGGCCGGGTTGATCGGCTCGCCGACCGAGCCGAGGATGCGCAGGCTCGACAGGTCGTAGTTGCGCGGATGGGCCATGGGCGTGCTTTCGGCCGCCTTGATGAGCGAGCGGATCGCCGTCGGCGCGGTGTAGAACACGGTCACCAGATGATCCTGGATCATCTTCCAGAAGCGGCCGGCGTCCGGGTAGGTGGGCACGCCCTCGAACACCACTTCGGTGGCGCCGAGCGCCAGCGGTCCGTAGGTGATGTAGGTGTGGCCGGTGACCCAGCCGATGTCGGCCGTGCACCAGAACACGTCCTCGGGCTTGAGGTCGAAGGTCCAGCTGCAGGTGAGTGCGGCATGCAGCAGGTAGCCGCCGGTCGAGTGCTGCACGCCCTTCGGCTTGCCGGTGGAGCCCGAGGTGTAGAGCAGGAACAGCGGATGCTCCGCACCCACCCATTCGGGTTCGCAGCTGGTGGGCTGTGCCGCCGCGAGTTCGGCCATCCAGAGGTCGCGCGGCGCATTGAACGGCACCTCGCCGCCGGTGCGCCGGGTGACCAGCACGTGGCGCACGCTCTCGCATCCGCCGAGCGCCAGCGCGTCGTCGACGATCGCCTTCAGCGGCAGGTGCTTGCCGCCGCGCACCTGCTGGTCGGCCGTGAGCACCAGCACCGCGCCGGTGTCGGCGACGCGGTCGCGCAGCGCCTGCGACGAGAAGCCGCCGAACACCACCGAGTGGATGGCGCCGATGCGCGCGCAGGCCTGCATGGCGACCACGCCATCGATTGACATCGACATGTAGATGACGACGCGGTCGCCCTTCTTCACGCCGAGCGAGCGCAGCACGTTGGCGGCGCGGCAGACCCTCTCGAGCAGCTCCACATAGGTGATGCGCGTGACGGCGCCGTCGTCGGCCTCGAACACGATCGCGGTCTTGTGGCCGAGGCCACGTTCCACGTTGCGGTCGAGGCAGTTGTACGACGCGTTCAGCGTGCCGTCTTCAAACCATTTGAAGAAGGGCGCATTGCTGTCGTCGAGCACCCTGGTGAAAGGCGTCTTCCAGGTGATGAACTCGCGCGCCAGGCGCGCCCAGTAGCCCTCGTGGTCGGCGTCGGCCTCGGCCACCAGCTTGTCGTAGGCCGCGCGGCCCGAGACGTGCGCATTGCGCACCGTGACGTCGCTCGGCGCGTACGCGGCGGCGGTAAAAACTTCGGGTTGGGTGGTCATGCGGGTGTCTCCTGGGGGTGATGTCAATCGATGGCGCTGGCCGAATGCACGCGGTCGCGCAGCAGAAACTTCTGGACTTTTCCGGTCGACGTTTTCGGCAGCTCGCCGAACACGATGCGCCTGGGCACCTTGAAGCGCGCGAGCAATGGCCGGCAGAACTCGACCAGTTCGGCTTCCGAGACCGCGCGGCCGGCCTTGAGTTCGACGAACGCGCAGGGCACTTCGCCCCATTTGGCGTCGGGTTGTGCCACCACGGCGGCGCTCAGCACGGCAGGGTGGTGGTGCAGCGCGTCCTCCACCTCGATCGACGAGATGTTCTCGCCGCCCGAGATGATCACGTCCTTGCTGCGATCCTTGATCTTCACGTAGCCGTCCGGGTGCAGCACGCCCAGGTCGCCGGTGTGGAACCAGCCGCCCGCGAAGGCCTCTTCGGTGGCGCCCGGGTTCTTGAGGTAGCCCTTCATCACCGCGTTGCCGCGGAAGAAGATCTCGCCGATGGTCTCGCCGTCGGCCGGCACCTGGATCAATGTCTGCGCATCGAGCACGGTCACGGCCTGCTGCAGCGGGTAGGACACGCCCTGCCGGCCGTTGAGCCGGGCCCGTTCTTCCACCGGCAGCCCTTGCCAGGACGGCTGCCGGGCGCAGATGGCCGACGGGCCATACACCTCGGTCAACCCGTAGACGTGGGTGATCTCGATGCCGGCGCCTTCGCAGCCCTCGATCACCGCCGCCGGTGGCGCCGCGCCCGCCACCAGGCCCTGCACCACGTGGTCGATGCCGGCGCGCAGTTCGGCCGGGGCGCTGATCATCATGCTGTAGACGATCGGGGCGCCGCACATGTGCGTGACGCGGTGCTCGCGGATCAGCGGATAGATCAGCGCCGGGTCGACCCGGCGCAGGCACACGCTGGTCGCGCCTGCCAGTGCAAGAACCCACGGGAAGCACCATCCGTTGCAGTGGAACATCGGCAGCGTCCACAGGTACACCACCTGGTCCGGCAGGTTCCAGGCAATCACGTTGCTGGCCGCGTTGAGGTAGGCGCCGCGGTGGTGCGTCACCACGCCCTTGGGGTTGCCGGTGGTGCCGGAGGTGTAGTTCAGCGCGATGGCGTCCCACTCGTCGGCCGGCAACTGCCAGGCGAAGTCGGGGTCGCCTGCAGCGAGAAGGCTTTCGTAGTCGATTTCGCCGAGCCGCGCGCCGGGGGGCGCCATCTCGTCCTCGACCTCGATCACGAGCGGGCGGTTCGCACCCATGGTGGAGAGCGCCTGCCCCACGACGCCGGCGAACTCGCGGTCGGTCAGCAGCACCTTGGCCTCGCCGTGCTGCAGCATGAAGGCGATGGCCGGCGCATCGAGCCGGGTGTTCAGCGTGTTCAGCACGGCGCCGCTCATCGGCACGCCGAAATGGGCCTCGAACATGGCGGGGGTGTTGGGGAGCATGACGGCCACCGTGTCGCCGGGGCCGATGCCGCGCGCTGCCAGCGCGCTGGCCAGCCGGCGGCACCGGCTGTAGGTGTCGGCCCAATTGCGGCGCACTGCGCCGTAAATCAGCGCCACGCGATCCGGATAAACGTGGGCGGAGCGCTCGAGGAACGAAAGCGGCGAAAGCGCCACGAAATTCGCAGCGTTCTTGTCGAGCCCCATGGCGTAGGGGTTGGTGCGTGTCATTTTGTCTCCGAGGGCGGTGTTTTCCCGAAGCCCGAGGATCGGCCATGAACATTGCACAAGCCGCATCGAAAAATGACGAATGATTGCAGCGAGGGGGCTGTAACCTCCAGAACTTCACCGGGACACCACCTTTTGCCCTCCGCAGCCCCGCTCGCGCGCTACCAGACCCTGCAGGCCGGCCTCGACCTGCTCGACCAGGGGCTGTCGATCTTCGATGCCGAGTTGCGCCTGGTGGCCTGGAACAGCGCCTATGTGCGCCTGCTCGATTTCCCGGAAGGCATGGCCTGCCTCGGCACGCCGTTCGACACATTCATCCGCTACAACGCCCGGCGCGGCGAATACGGTGCGGGCGATCCCGAGGCGCTGGTGGCCGAGCGCGTGGCCGCGGCCCGCACCTTCGCGCCTCACGACATCGAGCGCGTCCGCCCTGACGGGCGGGTGCTGCGCATCCATGGCGAGCCGCTGCCGGGCCATGGCTTCGTCACCCTCTATTCGGACATGACGGCGCAACGCGAGGCCGAGCGCACGATCCGCGAGTACAGCGTCGACCTCGAAAACCGCGTCGCCGTGCGCACCGCGGAACTGGCCAGCAGCGAGCAGCGCGTGCGGCTGGTGATGGACTCGATCCCGGCGCTGGTGGCCTACTTCGACCGCCACCGCGTCTACCGCTACATCAACCGGGGCTACCACGACTGGTTCCGCGTCGATACCACGCGGCCCGAACACGCCAGCGCACGGTCGTTTCTGGGCGACGCGGTGTATGAGGTGGTCAAGCCGTATGCGCTGCGTGCCATGGCCGGGGAAGCGGTGAGCTTCGAATACGAGCTCGTCACCAGCACCGGCGACCGGCGCGCCGTGCGCACATCGATGGTTCCCGAGCGAGCGGCCGACGGCACGTTTGCCGGCTGCTTCGAGCTGACTTTCGACATCACCGAACAAAAGCGTGCGCAGGAACTCCTCGTGCGCACGCAGAAGCTGGAGGCACTGGGCCATCTGACCGGCGGGCTGGCGCACGACTTCAACAACATCCTCACCGTCGTCATCGGCAACCTCGCGGCGCTGGCGGATGCGCGGCCCGGCGATGCGCTGGTGCCCGAATACGTGCAGCCGGCGCTCGACGCCTCCCGGCGGGGCGCTGAACTGGTGAAGGGCATGATGCACTTTGCCCGGCAGCAGCCATTGCAGGCCGGCGCGGTCGACGCGGTAGCGCTGCTGCAGACGGTGGAGCGGCTGGTGCGGCGGTCGCTGCCCGAGCACCTCGAACTCGTGATCGACGCCGCAGGCGCCGCCACGCCGCTGTGGACCTGGATCGACCCGAGCCAGCTCGAGCAGGCCCTGGTCAACATGATCCTGAATGCGCGCGACGCCTCCCGGCCCGATGGCCGCGTCACGCTGCGCGTGCGCCCGGTCGTGCTGGACGCCGGCAACGCTGCGGCGCTGCAGACGGCCATCGGCGAGCACGTGCGCATCGACGTCGAAGACAACGGCGCCGGCATGGATGCGCACACGCTGGCGCACATGTTCGAACCCTTCTTCACCACCAAGCAGCCGGGCCGCGGCACCGGGCTCGGCATGGCCATGGTGTATGGCTTCATCAAGCAATCGGGCGGCGCCATCGACGTGCAGAGCCAGCCGGGTCGCGGCACCACCATCTCGCTCTGGCTGCCCGCCAGTGGCGGCGTCGAGGCCGAGCGGGCGATACCCGCCGCGGCCCCGGCCGAGGCGGGCCGGCGCGGACTCGCCCTGCTGGTGGACGACGATGCCCAGGTGCGTCGCGTGGTTCGCCGCAACCTGCTCGAGCTGGGCTACAGCGTGCTGGAGGCCGACAACGGGGCGGAGGCCATGCAACTGCTCATGCACACCGACAACATCGCGCTGCTGCTGTCCGACGTGGTGATGCCGGGCAGCGTCGACGGCCGGGAGGTCGCACGGGCGGCGCGCGCGCAGCGGCGCGCGCAAGCCGTGGTGCTGATGAGCGGCAACGCACCCGGCGACCTGCATGTTCCCGGCGTGCCGCTGCTGACCAAGCCGTTCACGACCGCGCAGCTGGCAGATGCGATCGAGGCGGGCCGGCGGTGAACACGCTGGCACACCGCGGCATGGCCGACGAGGGCGCGCCACCCTCGCTGGTCTTCCTGGTGGAAGACGATCCAGCGGTGTCGAAGCTGGTGCTCGCCGCGCTCACCGAGTTCGGCTTCAACTGCGAAGGCTTCCAGACGGGCGCCAGCGTGTTGCGCCGCATGAAGACCGAAAAGCCCGACTTGTGCATCGTCGATCTCGGCCTGCCCGACATGGACGGCATCGACCTCATGCGCCGAATCACCGCGCAGTCGAATGCCGGCGTGCTGATCCTCACCGGCCGCGGCCACACGGCCGACCGCGTGATGGGGCTCGAGCTGGGCGGCGACGACTACATGACCAAGCCCTTCGAGTCGCGCGAACTGGTGGCGCGGGTGCGCAGCATCCTGCGCCGCCGCATGGCCGTGCCCGGTGCCACGGGCGGGCGCCAGCGGCGCTACGCATCCTTTCTGGGGTGGCGCATCGACTGCGCAGCCAACATCCTGCGCGCGCCGGACGGAACCGAGCATCTGCTGGGCACCGCCGAGACCCAGGTGCTGCGCTGCTTCGTCGAGCGGCCGCACCAGATCCTCACGCGCGAGCAGCTGATGGGCGCACGCGACCTGCTGCCCACCGACCGCAGCATCGACGTACGCATCTCGCGCCTGCGCCGCAAGATCGAGGACGACCCGCACGACCCGACCATCATCAAGACGGTGTACGGCGCGGGCTACATGTTCGCCGCCAACGTCACCTGGGAGTGATTTCAATCGCAATGTGACGAATGATTGCGTCGTCGCCCACGGGCGGATCGGGCGTTCCAGAATCGCGCCGACCCAAGCCCAGGAGACAACCATGCGCGATCCCATCGTCGACAAGATCCAGTCGAATCCCAAGTACCACGAGCTGCGCCGCAAGCGCAATACCTACGGCTGGCTGTTCACGGCACTGATGATGGTCGTGTATTTCGGCTACATCGCGCTCATCGCGTTCAACAAGCCGTTCCTTGCCACGCCGATCGGCAGCGGCGTCACCACGATCGGCATCCCGATCGGGCTCGGCGTGATTGTCTTCACCATCGCCATCACCGCGATCTACATCCGCCGTGCCAACGGCGAGTTCGATCGGCTGACGGCCGAGATCCTGAAGGAAGCCACGCAATGAACCGCCGTTTTTCATCCTCATTCTTCGCGCTCGCCATGCTGCTGGCCGCCGGTGCGGCCATGGCCGCTGGCGGTGATGTCGGCCAGGCCGCGAAGCAGCCGACCAACTGGATCGCGATCGGCATGTTTTCCGGCTTCGTGCTGCTCACGCTGTGGATCACCAAGCGCGCTGCGGCACGAACCAAGTCGGCTTCGGATTTCTATACGGCGGGCGGCGGCATCACCGGCTTCCAGAACGGCCTGGCGATCGCGGGCGACTACATGTCGGCCGCGTCGTTCCTCGGCATTTCTGCCGCGGTGATGGCGACTGGCTACGACGGCCTGATCTACTCGATCGGCTTCCTGGTCGGCTGGCCGGTCATCACCTTCCTGATGGCGGAGCGGCTGCGCAACCTGGGCAAGTTCACCTTTGCCGATGTGGCCGGCTATCGCTTCCAGCCCGGCCCGATCCGCGCGTTCGCGGCCTCCGGCACGTTGGTGGTGGTGGCCTTCTACCTGATCGCGCAGATGGTGGGCGCGGGGCAACTGATCAAGCTGCTTTTCGGGCTCGAGTACTGGATGGCGGTTGTGATCGTCGGCGGGCTGATGATGGTGTATGTGCTGTTCGGCGGCATGACGGCCACCACCTGGGTGCAGATCATCAAGGCGGTGCTGCTGCTGGCCGGCGTGACCTTCATGGCGCTGATGGTGATGGCGGCCTTCAACTTCAGCCCCGAGGCGCTGTTCGCCAAATCGGTCGAGGTGCGCACCCTGATTGCGGCCAACGCCGGCAAGAGCCCGGCCGAGGCGGCCGACATCGGCCTGGCCATCATGGGCCCGGGCGGATTCGTGAAGGATCCGATCTCGGCCATCTCGTTCGGCATGGCGCTGATGTTCGGCACCGCGGGTCTTCCACACATCCTGATGCGGTTCTTCACCGTGCCTGATGCCAAGCAGGCGCGCACGTCGGTGTTCTGGGCCACCACCTGGATCGGCTACTTCTACCTGCTGATCTTCATCATCGGCTTCGGCGCCATCACGCTGGTGCTGACCAACCCGGAATTTGCCGACACCTCCACGGGCGTCATCAAGGGCGGCGCGGGCGCGGCCAACATGGCGGCGGTGCTGGTGGCCAAGTCGGTCGGCGGCAACGTGTTCTACGGCTTCATCTCGGCGGTGGCCTTTGCCACCATCCTCGCGGTGGTGGCGGGCCTGACGCTGTCGGGTGCATCGGCGGTGTCGCACGATCTGTATGCCACGCTCATCAAGAAGGGCAAGGCCGACAGCGCGGCCGAACTCAAGGTGTCGCGCGTCACGACTATCGCGCTGGGCATCGTGGCGGTGGCACTCGGCATCATCTTCGAGAAGCAGAACATCGCCTTCATGGTGTCGCTGGCCTTCGCAGTTGCTGCCTCGGCCAACTTCCCGGTGCTGTTCATGTCGGTGCTGTGGAAGGACTGCACCACCCGCGGTGCGGTGATCGGCGGCACGCTCGGCCTGATCTCGTCGGTGGGCCTGACTATCGTTTCGCCGTCGGTGTGGGAAGCAACGCTCGGCAATCCGAAGGGCTCGGCACTGTTCCCCTATGCCTCGCCGGCCCTGTTCTCGATGACCATCGCCTTCGTCGGCATCTGGCTGTTCTCGGTGCTGGACCGCAGCCGCCAGGCGCAAGCCGAACGCGCGGCATTTCCGGCGCAGCAAGTGCGCTCGGAGACCGGCCTCGGTGCGTCGGGTTCGTCCGGGCACTGAGCCTCAGGCCAGCGCTTTCAGCTTCAGGAAGGCCAGCGCTGCCATTACCGCATCGTTCAGCGCATCGTGCGCCGGACGCTGCGGCAGGCCGAGGTCGCTCATCAGCGTGGCAAAGCGCAGATCGATGTCGCCGCCGCGCTCGTGCGCCGGACGCTGGCGGTTCTTGTGGTCGTAGTAGAGCGCCGAGACCTCGATCTTCGGCTGCGGCAGTCCCATGCCGAGCAGCGGAAACAGCACGCGGTCGATCATGGCCACGTCGAACTCCAGGTAGTAGCCCACCAACGGACGGCTGCCGATGAAGCGCAGCAGCCGGTGCATCGCCTCATCGGGAGCGATGCCCTCGGCGACGTCGCGTTCCCGCAGGCGGTGCACGCGCACGCTGTCGGCCGACACGGCACGCCGGTCCGGCCGCACCAGCAGTTCCAGCCGCTCGCTGCACAGGATGCGGTTGCCGCGAATGCGCACCGCGGCGATGGCAACGATCTCGTCGCGCCGTGTGTCCAGCCCGGTGGTCTCGCAGTCCAGCGCCACCCACTCATCGGGCGGCGGCGCATCCCACATGAAGCGAAAGCGCGGGTCGCCCAGGTGGTAGAGCAGCCACCACCGCTTGAGTGCGGCAATCCAGGGCGGGGGCGCGATGGCGCTCACAGTGCGTCCAGGTGGAAGCGCTGGTGCAGCATGCGGCGAAAGCGCTTGACCACGTCCAGCGTGTCCTTGAGCAGGTCTCGCTCCAGGCTGCTCAGGCGGCCCGGGTCGACCTTGCCGGTTGCCGCATGGCCGGCATCGAGTTCCGCGAGACCCGCCTTCAGCCGCAGGCCCATGAAGAAGTAGAGGCTCTCCAGCACGTCGGTGGCGAGCGCGCGGTCGATCTGGCCCGCCGCCACCAGCGCATCGAGGCGGCCCGCGGTGGAGGTTTCGCCGAGCTGCGCGCGCAGCGCCAGGCTGCGCACGCCGTGCACCAGCGGAAACAGGCCCTGCTTCTTGATGTCGAAGGCGCCGCGCGGGCCCTCGCCGCGCGTCAGCAGGCGATGCAGCCAGCCGCCGTCGTCGGCAAAGGCGTCGACCGCGGAGGCGAAGTGCGCGAGCATGGCATCGTTGTCGGTGGTCAGTGCGAACAGGCTCGTGCGCACGCCGGCCAGCAAGCCCGCGTCACCGCAGACCGCGTGCGCATCGAGAAAGATCGCCAGCGCCATCAGCCGGTCGCCGTCGGGCTGCAGCAGCCAGCCCCGCGCGCGCTCGGCAAATTCGCGCTGGCCGGCGCGCCAAAGCGGGTTCGACACCATGATGCCGCCGGGGCATTCGGGATAGCCGAATTCGATGAGCGAGCGGGTGAAGCGCGCGCAGATCGCGTCGAGGTCGGCGGGCGGTGCATAGCCGTCGCGCAGCACCAGGCCGTTGTCCTGGTCGGTCTTGAGCAACTGCTCGCCGCGGCCTTCGCTGCCCATCACGAACAGGCAGCTGTTGGCGACCAGCTCCGGCGGTGCAATCAGTTGCCAGGTGCGTTCGAACAATTTGGCGTTGAGCGCCTGCACCAGCGTCGCGATCTGGCCGACCCGCGTGCCACCGCGGTGCAGCAGGGCGATCAGCCGCGTGACATGCCCGCAGGCCTGGCCCAGTGCCGCCAGATCCTGCGCCTCGGCGATCTCGCGGTTGATCAGGTAGGAATGGTTCGACAGAAAGCTGAACAGGTCGAGCGCCTCCAGCACGCCCACCACGCGGCCGCTGTGGTCGTCGGCCAGCACGGCCACCCGGTGCACCTTGTGTCGCACCATCACCGTCAGGGCGTCGCCGACCGGGTCGCCGGCGTTCACCGTGACCAGGCCGAAACTGGTCACCTCGCGCACAGCAAGGCGGTCCAGCGGCGTGCCATGCAGCACGGCGCGCTGCAGCGCCGTCACCGTGAAGATGCCGAGCCGCGGCGCGCCCTCGGCATCGGTGTCGCGCACCAGCACGTTGGAGGTGCGCTCGGCCTGGAACAGGCGCACCACAGAAAGCACGTCGCAGCCGGCATCGACGAAATGCGGCACCCGCACCGGGATCGCGTCGACGCGGGCCAGCGCCAACGACTGCAGTTCATGCTGGCTGCTGCGCCCGGCAATGGCGCCGAGCTTCTTCGAGAGGTCGGAGAACAGCAGCGCGCCGAAGGCCGCGTTGCGCGCGATCAGTTCGTTCACCACCTCGCGCGAGAGCTGATAGGCCACCAGTTCCTCGGCTGCGACGAAACGGCCGCTGACCTTGCCTGCCACCAGGCTGCGGCCATCGAAGGTGTCGTCGGGCCCGAAGCCGGCAACAGGCTCCCCGCCATCGGGCTCGAACTGCTGCACGAAGCCCTTGATCACCACGAACAGGTGGGTCGGCGCGATGGCGGCATCGAGCACGATCTCGCCCTCGCGAAAGTAGGCGATGTCGACGCCCGCACGCACCCGCTGCTGCTCGTCGGGCGTCAGGCAGTCGAAGGGCGAGACCTGGAAGTTGAAGGCGTTGGGCATGGCGCGTCGCCTGGGAAGTGTCCGCTGTCGCCGCCTGCTGCGCTTGATATCGGACAAGCTGTTTCGCATTGGCCCGGTTGCCGCCCCCGCCACTGCAAGGATATGGGGTTTACCCTAGACTCGGGCGTTGCCCGCCGCCGCCGGGCTGCTCCAAGGAACCCGGTTTGAATGTCACATCCACCGCGCCGACCGGCGTGGAAGCCGCCGCGCTGCCCCAAGTCAACTTCGGCCGCGCCATGCTGGCGCTCGGCGTGGGTGGCTTCGCCATCGGCACCGGCGAGTTCGTCATCATGGGCTTGCTGCCCGAGGTCGCCAACGACATCGGCGTGAGCATTCCGACCGCCGGCCATGTGATCAGCGCCTATGCGCTGGGCGTGGTGATCGGCGCACCGGTGCTGGCCGTGCTGGCCGCGGGCTGGCATCGCCGCGCCTTGCTGATCGCATTGATGGCGGTGTTCGCGGCCGGCAATTTCGCCAGCGCGCTGGCGCCCGGATACCTCTCGCTCAACCTGCTGCGCTTCGCCACCGGCTTGCCGCACGGCACCTACTTCGGCGTGGCGGCGCTCGTCGCGGCGGCACTCGCGCCGCCGAACCGGCGCGCGCGTGCCGTCGGGCTGGTGATGCTGGGGCTCACCGGTGCCACGCTGGTCGGGGTGCCGATCGCGGCATGGCTCGGCCAGCTGTTCGGATGGCGCGCCGCGTTCGTGTTCGTCGGCGTCATCGCGCTGGCCGCGGTGGTGCTGCTGCGTCGCGATATTCCCGACATTGCGCCGGCCGCCGGCGCCAGTCCGTGGCGTGAACTCGGCGCGCTCAAGCGCAAGCAGGTCTGGTTCACGCTCGGCATCGGCGCGATCGGCTTCGGCGGCATGTTCTCGGTGTTCAGCTACATCAAGCCGACGCTGACCGAAGTGGCCGGCCTGCCGCTGGGCGGCGTGCCGTTCGTGCTCGCGCTGTTCGGGCTCGGCATGGTGACGGGCAACCTGGTTGGCTCGCGCCTGGCCGACAAGTCGCTGATGCGCACCATCGGCGGCCTGCTCGCATATTCGGCGCTGGTGCTGACCCTGTTCACCTTCGCGGCGCAGCATGTGGTGACGGCGGCGATCGCCGTGTTCCTGATCGGCACCACCGTCGCCATCGGCCCGGCGTTGCAGATCCGCCTGATGGACGTGGCCGGCGACGCCCAGACGCTGGCGGCCGCGCTCAACCATTCGGCTTTCAACACGGCCAATGCGCTCGGTGCATGGCTGGGCGGCGTGGCCATCACGGCGGGCCTGGGCTGGGCCTCGACCGGCTGGGTTGGCGCGCTGCTGGCAGTGGCGGGGCTTGGCGTGTTCGGCTGGTCGCTCGCCAGCGCGCGGGCCGAGGCGCGGCGGATGCCGGCCACGGCTTGCGCGGGCTAGTGCTGCAGGATCTTCGAGAGAAACTGCTGCGCCCGCTCCGAGCGCGCTGAAGGATTGCCGAAGAATTCTTCCTTCGCACAATCCTCCACGATCGCGCCGCGGTCCATGAAGATCACCCGGTGCGCGACCTTGCGGGCAAAGCCCATCTCGTGCGTCACACACATCATCGTCATGCCGTCGCGCGCGAGCTCCACCATCACGTCGAGCACCTCGTTGACCATCTCGGGGTCGAGCGCCGAGGTCGGCTCGTCGAACAGCATCGCCACCGGATCCATCGCCAGTGCCCGGGCGATCGCGACGCGCTGCTGCTGACCGCCCGAGAGCTGGATCGGATACTTGTGCGCATGGGCCTTCAGGCCAACGCGCTCCAGCAGCGCCAGCGACTTGTCGTGCGCCTCGCCGGCCGAACGCTTGAGCACCTTGCGCTGCGCGATCGAGAGGTTCTGTTCGATCGACAGGTGCGGAAACAGCTCGAAGTGCTGGAACACCATGCCGACCCGCGCGCGCAGCGTGTTGATGTTGACCTTGGGGTCGGTGACCGACACGCCGTCGATCGTGATGCGGCCTTTCTGGAACGGCTCCAGTGCATTCACGCACTTGATGAGCGTCGATTTGCCCGAACCCGACGGGCCGCAGACGACCACCACTTCGCCCTTCTTGATTTGCGTCGTGCAGTCGCTCAGCACCTGGAAGGCGCCGTACCACTTGCTCAGTTGTTCGATCTCGATCATTGCGGTTTTTCCTTCAAAGGAAGCGGTCGATGCGGAAGGGTGCCAGGTCGACGTCGGTGCGGCCGTGCACGATCAGGTCGGTCACCAACCGCGCCGCGATCGGCGCCAGCGTGTAGCCGTTGGAGGTGACGGCGTTGTAGAAGCCGGGCACGCCGGGCACGTCACCCAGGATCGGCGCGCCGTCGATGTTGACGTTCATGCCGGCCCAGCAGCGCACCATGTGCAGCCCGCTCACGGCCGGCAGCACCTTGCGCGCGACCCACAGGCTGCCTTCGATGCTGGCGCGCTCGGCGCGGTTAAGGCGCATGCCCTCGTGGAAGGCGGCGGTCCAGCCGCCGCCGATGATCAGGCCGCCGCTGGCGGCCTGCTTCAGGCTCAGGTGCCGGTCGGCATGCGCGATCAGATGGTCGACCAGCGGCGGCGCCGGCTCGGTCACGATCATCTGCAGCGGCGCGCCTTTCACCGGGATGCGCACGCCGAGCATGTCGCCCACTGTGCTCGACCAGGCACCACTGGCGTTGACGACGCGACCGGCGCGGATCGGCCCGCGCGAGGTCTGCACGAGGAAGCCGGCGCCGTCGCCCCGCAGCCGCTCGATCGCGCGCACGTCGCAGCCGCGCAGCAGGCGCGCGCCCTGCTGCACCGCGCGTGAAGCCACGGCGTAGGTGGCGCGCAGCGGGTTGATCTTGCCCTCCATCGGGCACAGCTCGGCGCCGAGCAGCGCGGGTGACAGGGCCGGCGAGAGACGGCGCAGTTCAGCGCCGTCGATCACCTGGGCATCGATGCCATGGCTGCGTTCGAGTGCGGCCTTGGCGTGGATGAAACGCATGCCTGCTTCGCTGTCGGCCACCATCAGGCCGCCGGTGATCTTGATCTCGAGGTCTTCGCCGCAGTCGCGCTCGATCGCCTGCCACAGCCGCACCGACATCGGCCCGAGTGGCAGCGCGGCCGCGGCCGGGCCGCCGCCTTGCTGGGCCTTTTCGCCGAAGTCGAAGGACAGCAGTTGCACATGCAGGCTGCCCGCGTTGGCGCCGGAGGCCTGCAGGTTGATGTCGTCGCGGTCGACCACCATCACGTCCTGCCCGGCCTGCGAGAGGTAGTAGCCGAGGCAGGCGCCGAGCACCCCGGCGCCGATCACCAGCACGTCGGCCTGCATCGGCGCCAGCGTGCCGTGTTCCACCGGCCGCGCCAGGTTCGGCGTGATGGCCGGCTTGTGGCCACCCCACTCGGGTTTTTCGAAGCCGAGTGCGCCGGCCGGAACCGGCTTGGCCGGCGGACGCGGCGCGAAGTACTGCTCGGCATCGGGCACGCGGCCGGTCATCTCGCCGACGAGCCGCGCAGCCGTCACCGCGCAATAGCGCCCCTGGCAGCGGCCCATGCCCAGCCGCGTATTACGCTTGAGTGCGGCCAGCGTGTCGTGGCCGGCCCGGATCTGTTCGCGCACCGAGCCGAACGTGATCTCTTCGCAGCGGCATAGCACGGTGTCGTCGGGAACCTGGCTCAACGCGACGGGGGGCGGTGCGTAGATCGCCCACAGCGCCTGCTGGAAGGACAGCGCCCGGTCGAGCTCTGACTTCACTGCGTCCGATGCCGATGCCGATGCCGATGCCGGTGCCTGCAGGCCGAGCCGGCGTGCCGCCGCTGCGCCGGCCAGCGTGCCGCGCGCAAGCGCCACGCGCGAGCCGCCCAGGTCGGCGCCGTCGCCGACGACGTAGACGCCGGGCAGGCTGGTGGCACCGTCGTCCTGGGTGGTGGTGGCGAGGTAGCCCAGATGCCGATCGCTCACGCGGTGCTCGCAGCCGAGCATGCGCGCGAGTTCGGTCGACGGAATGAAGCCGTAGCCGACGCAGAGCGTGTCGGCATCGAAGTGGCGCGGCGCGCCGGTGGCGTGGCCCTTCGCGTCGATTGGCGCGACATGCACGCGTTCGACCCGTTCCTTGCCCTCGACCGCCGTCACACCGTGCTGCCACAACACCGGCACGCCGTGCGCTCGCAATGCGCGCAGGTAGCGCCAGCCCTGCAACAGCAGGTCGGGGGCGGTGCGCGCCGCCTGCAGCAGTTGGCGCGCCTGGCGCAGCGAGGGGCGCGGCGCCGATTCGAGCACGGCCAGCACCTGCGCACCGCCGGCCACCAGTTCGGCCGCGAGCTGCAGGTTCAGCGGGCCGTTGCCCGCGACCACGATGCGCTGGCCCGGCGCCACGCGGTAGGCACGTGCCAGCGTCTGCCCGGCGCCGGTGGTCATCACGCCCGGCAGCGTCCAGCCCGGGAAGGGCACCGGCCGCTCGTAGGCGCCGGGCGCGAGCACGAGCTGGCGGCAGCGCAGCACCGTGGCGCGGCCGTCGACCAGCGCGCCGACTTCGGTGGCCGAGAACGCGGCCCAGACCTGCGCGCCCTGGTGCACGACCACGCCGGCGGCGCGGACGGCGCGCTCCAGCGCCAGCCCCTGCGCGAACTGGCGGTCGGCCGGTGTGGCCGCCTGCTGCGAGGGCGCCAGCGGCTTGAAGTACTGGCCGCCGCTTTGCAGCCGCTCGTCGAGCAGCGTGACCTGCGCTCCCGCCCGGCGGGCCGCCAACGCGGCCGAGAGGCCGGCCGGACCGGCGCCGATGACCAGCACGTCGACCGCCAGTTCCACCGGCTGTTCGCCGGGCTCGGGCGTGAGAGGGCGCAGCGGGTCGTCCGGCGTGCCGGCCGGCAGGGTCGAGCGCACCTGCTGGCCATCCGCCGCCTTGGTCATGCAGGCGCGCTGGCTGGCCTGCCCGTCGACGGTGACCAGGCAGTCGAAGCAGGCGCCCATGCCGCAGTACAGGCCGCGCCGCGCGCCGCCGCGCGTGTGCCGCAACTCGGCGATGCCGGCGGCAGACAGCGCGGCAGCAATGGTTTCACCGGCGACAGCGTCGATCGGGCGGCTGTCGTACCAGAAGCGGATCGGCTGGCCGGCGACGTGGATGGAAGGGTGGGTAAGTCGTTGACTTCGCATTCGGTATACGTATACTACACGTATACATTCATATCGTCATTCGATTTGTGAACCAAGGACGGACATGACAGCGTTTCGCGGCACCTACACGGTGCTCATCACCCCCATGACGGCAGACGGCAAGAACGTCGATGTGCCGGCGCTCCGGAAGCTGGTCGACTGGCAGATCGAGGAGGGGATCCACGGCCTGATTCCGCTGGGCAGCACCGGGGAGTTCCTGTCGCTGACGCCGGAAGAACGGCAACTGGTCATCGAAACCTGCATCAGCACTGCTGCAAAACGCGTGCCCGTGCTGATCGGCACCGGCGCCGAATGGACCGACGAATGCGTGCGCCTGAGCCGCGAGGCCGAGACCATGGGCGCCGACGGCGTGATGATCATTCCGCCGTTCTACAGCTCGCCCACCGACGACGAACTGTTCGCGCACTACCGCAAGGTGGGCGAGGCCATCGGCATTCCGATCATGGTCTACAACAACCCGGCCACCGCCAACGTCGACCTGAAGCCGGAACTGGTGGCGCGCCTGTCGCGCATCGACAACTGCCGCTACATCAAGGAGTCGACGCTCGAGGTCACGCGCGTGCGCGACATCATCGAGCTGTGCGGCGACCGCATGACGGTGTTCGCCGGCATCCTGGGCTACGAGTCGTTCTGGCTCGGCGCGCAAGGCTGGGTCGCGGTGTGCTCCAACCTGATTCCGAAGATGTCGGCGCGCCTGTTCGAACTGGTGGCCGACGAGCAGGACATGCCCGCTGCGCTGGCGCTCTACAAGCAGATGCTGCCGATCGTGCGCTGGGTCGGCGGACACCGCTACGTGGCGGCCTCGAAAGACGGCCTCGGGATGATGGGCCTGCCGGTCGGCCAGCCCCGTGCCCCGCGGCTGCCGCTGCCCGAAGCCGATGCACGCGACCTGCGCGTTGCGCTCGACAAGCTCGGCCTGCTCGACTCGATCGCGGCCTGAAGCGCCAGCCCCCGTTTTGTTCTCTCCCTTGCCTCGTCCGTTCAACCTTCTGAAGGATTCCCCATGAAATTGCTTCCCGCCATCGCCTCGGCCGCAGCGTTCTTTGTTATCTGCATCGGCGGCGCCCACGCCCAGGCCTGCAAGTCGCCGGTGCCCGATTCGGCACTGGTCAAGAAGGGCACGCTCACCATGTCGGTCAACCCGACCCTGCCGCCGATGCAGTTCGTCGACCAGACCGGCGCGCTCAAGGGCATGCGCGTGGAGCTCGGCGAGATGATCGCCAAGCGCCTGTGCCTCACGCCCGAGTACGTGCGCATCGAGTTCTCGGCCATGATCCCGGGCCTGCAGGCCGGCCGCTGGGACGTCATCAACACCGGCATCTTCTACACCGAAGAGCGCGCCAAGCTCATGCAGATGCTGCAGTACGAAGACCAGGCCATCAGCATCAGCACCGCAAAGGGCAACCCGCTCAAGATCGCCAAGCCCGAAGACCTCTCGGGCAAGGCCATCGGCGTGGAAATCGGCGGCTTTGAGGAGCGCAAGACGCGCGAGCTCGACAAGCAGCTCACCGACAAGGGCATGAAGGGCATGAACATCCGCACCTTCGAGAACTTCGCGATGTCGTTCCAGTCGCTGCGCGCCGGCCAGGTCGAGGTGGCGCTGTCGATCGACTCCACCGCGGCCGAATACCAGAAGCGCGGCGACTTCGACCGCGTGCTCAGCGGCCTTTTCCCGACCCCGGTGGCGCTGGCCACCAAGAACAAGGAACTCGCCACCGCGATGGCCAAGGTGCTGAACGACATGAAGGCCGACGGCAGCTTCCAGAAGCTGTTCGACCAGTACGGCGTGAAGGCGATCGACGGCGCCGTGACGGTCAAGGGCCCGGCGAGCTGATCGCCTGCCATGGGACAAGGCTGGAGCTGGTCGGGCTTTACCGACTATCTGTTCAACCCGTACATCCTGGCGGGGGCGGTCACCACGCTCTGGCTCACGCTCGCGTCGATCGCCGGTGGGCTGGTGCTGGGCTGCGCGCTGGCGCTGGCCCGGCTGTCGAAGCACTCCTGGCTCTCGACGCCTGCGCACTTCTACATCTGGGTGTTCCGCGGCACGCCGCTGCTGGTGCAGCTCATCATCATCTACACCGGGCTGCCGCAGCTCGGGTTGAAGCTGTCGGTGGTCGAGTCGGCGCTGCTCGGGCTGATCCTCAACGAAGCCGCGTACCTCGCGGAAATCGTGCGCGGCGGCATCCAGGGCATTTCGGTCGGGCAGACCAACGCGGCGCGCGCCGTGGGCTTCAGCGGCGCGCAGGCCATGCGCTACGTCGTGATGCCGCAGGCCATGCGGCTCATCATTCCCACGCTAGGCAACAGCATCAACGGGCTGCTCAAGACGACCTCGATCACGTCGGTGATCTCGATGGAGGAACTGCTGCGCCGCACCCAGGTGCTGATCCAGGAGAAGTTCATGGTGCTCGAGCTGTTCATCGTCGCGGCGATCTACTACCTGCTGATGACCACCGCCTGGGACTTCGTGCAGCGGCGCATCGAACGCCACTACGGCCGTGCCTACAGCAGCACGGTGACGCCAGCCAAAGACCTCGCGCTCGAGCAACGCTAGAAGGACGATTTCCATGCCCCGCTACGACCTGATCCTGCGCAACGCCGACATCGCGACCGTCGGCGACCGCTACAGCGCCGACATCGGCGTGCGCGACGGCCGCATCGTCGCCATCGCCCAGGGCCTCGAAGGCGAGGCCGCGCAAACGCTCGACGCTGCCGGCCGGCTCGTGACGCCGGGCGGCGTCGACGGGCACTGCCACTTCGACCAGCCCACCAACGACGGCTCGAAGTACGCAGACGACTTCTTCACCGGCACCCGCTCGGCGGCCTGCGGCGGCACCACCACGGTGCTGCCGTTCGCGGTGCAGCAGCGCGGCGCCTCGATCCAGGCGGCGGTCGACGACTACCACCGCCGCGCCGACGGCAAGGCGGTGATCGACTACGCCTTCCACCTGATCGTGGCCGACGCCACCAAGGACGTCACCCAGCGCGAGCTGCCAATGCTGATCGACAAGGGCTACACGTCCTTCAAGATCTACATGACCTACGACGACCTGAAGCTCGGCGATCGGCAGATCATCGAGGTGCTGGCGGTCGCGCGCCGCCACGGCGCGATGACCATGATCCACGCCGAAAACAGCGACTGCATCGCCTGGCTGACCGAACAGCTGCTCGAGGCGGGGCTCACCGCGCCGCGCTACCACAGCAGCTCGCGGCCGATGGCGGTCGAGCGTGAGGCCACGCACCGCGCTATCGCGCTGGCCGAGCTGATCGACACGCCGATCCTGATCGTCCACGTCTCGGGCCGCGAGGCGGTGGAGCAGATCCACTGGGCGCGCGGGCGCGGCCTGCCGGTCTACGCGGAAACCTGCCCGCAATACCTGTTCCTCAGCGCCGAAGACCTCGGCATTGACCCCGACGATCCGATGCACGGCGCCCGCTGCGTCTGCAGTCCGCCGCCGCGTGACAAGGCCAACCAGCAGTTCATCTGGAACGGCCTGTCGAGCGGGCTGTTCACCATCGTGTCGTCCGACCACGCGCCCTTCAACATGGAAGGCCCGCACGGCAAGCGCGTGGCCGGCGAAGAGGCTTCGTTCGACCGCATTCCCAATGGCATCCCGGGTGTCGAGACGCGGCTGCCGCTGCTCATGAGCGAAGGCGTGCTGGGCGGGCGCATCGACATCCACCGTTTCGTTGAACTCACGTCCACCAATCCGGCACGCCTCTACGGGCTGTACCCGAAGAAGGGGACGATCGCGGTGGGCGGCGACGCCGACTTCGTGGTCTGGGACCGGTTCGCCGAAGGCGAGGAGCGCACGTTGACCAACCAGATGCTGCACCACGCGGTCGACTACACGCCCTACGAGGGCATGAAGCTGCGCGCCTGGCCCGCCACCACGGTCTCGCGCGGGCGCCTGGTGTGGCATAAAGGGCGCTTCCAGGCCGAGGCCGGCTCCGGCCAGTTCCAGCCGTGCCTGCGGCCCCGTGCGCCGCGCGATTCGAATCCGCTCGACCAATGGTTGTGACGCGGCGCCGTTACCGGTTCCCGGGCTGCTAAGCTTTTCCGCTTCCGTGCACTTGCTCCATCGCATGCCAAGCCTTCCCAGCCCGGCGCAACCCGCCACCATCACCATCACGCCGCTCGAGGTGCGCTCGGCCAGCCTGGCCGAGCAGGCCTACGAGCGGCTGCGCACGCTCATCCTCGACCGGAAGATCTTTCCCGGCAGTCCGTTGCAGGAAGGGCGGCTGGCCGTCGACCTGGGCATCTCGCGCACGCCGATGCGCGAGGCGCTGGTGCGGCTGGCCGGCGAAGGCCTGCTGGTGCGGCGCGACGCGCGCTCCTACGCCGTGCGCGCGCTGGGCACCAAGGAATACTTCGACTGCATGCGCGCGCGCGAGGTGATCGAAGGCGAGGCCATCGCGCTGGCCGCAACCCGCATCGATGCCGCGGATCTCGACCGGCTGCAGGCCGAGATCGAGGCACTCAATGCCGGCGAGCACGACGAAACCGAGCACTGGCATTTCGACGACAAGTTCCATGTGTTCATTGCCACGGCCAGCGGCAACGTGGTGTTTCCGCGCCTGGTGGAGGAACTGCGCGTGAACGCTCGGCTGTTTCGCCTGCACAGCCCGCTGCATCGGCAGCGCGAGAACCACGACGAGCACGGCGACATCATCGCCGCCTTGCGCGCGAGGGATCCGGAACGCGCGCGGCAGGCCATGCGCGAGCACTTGCGCAGCCTGCAGGAAGACGTCAAGCGCGCGTTGATCGACTGACGGGCTCTGCCGGGTGCGCGCCCATCGGCGGCGCGATGTCTTCCAGCGAGCGGCGCTCGGCGTCGATGGCGTAGCGCCATGCGATGAGCCCGGCGACGATCACCAGCACGGCGCCGATCGCGTAACCGATCGTGACCGCGCCGCGGCTGCCGGTTTCGATCAGCATGCCGAACAGCAGCGGCGCGGCGAAACCCCCGGCACCGGTGCCGACCGCATAGAACACCGAAATCGCGAGGGCCCGCATCTCCAGCGGAAACACCTCGCTCACCGTGAGATAGGCCGAACTCGCCGCGGCCGAGGCCAGGAAGAACACCGCCGACCAGCACAACGCCTGGCTCAGCGCATCGAGCCAGCCGGCCATGAAGGCCGCGCCGGTCAGCGCGAGCCCGACACCCGAGAGCACGTACGTGATGCCGATCATGCGGCGCCGGCCGACCCGGTCGAACAGGGGCCCGAGCAGCAACGGCCCGAGCACATTGCCCAGCGCGAACGGAAAGATGTAGAGCGCCACGCGGCCTTCGGCCACGCCGTGAAAACGTGTCAGCACCAGCGCGTAGGTGAAGAAGATCGCGTTGTAGAAGAAGGCCTGCGAGATCATCAGCGCCATGGCCACGACGCTGCGGCGGCGGTACTGGTGCAGCAGCACGTGCGCCACCTGGCGCATGGTCGGCGCGGCCTGGCGCACGAAGCTCAACCGTGAAGTGACCGGTGCCAGCGGACCATGCTGCGCAGCCACCTCGGCTTCGATCCGTTCGATGATCGCGTTGGCCTCGTCGGCGCGGCCGTGCGCCATGAGCCAGCGCGGGCTCTCGGGCACGTCGCGCCGCACCAGCAGGATCGCGATGGCCAACACCGCGCCCAGTGCGAAGCCCGCGCGCCAGCCCCACACCGGGCCGAGCACGCGCGCATCGAGCAGCACCAGGCTCAGGCCCGCGCCGAGCGCCGCACCGATCCAGAAACTGCCATTGATCGCCAGGTTCACGCGGCCACGCACCCGCGCCGGAACCAGTTCGTCGATGGCGGAATTGATGGCCGCGTACTCGCCGCCGATGCCCAGCCCCGTGACGAAGCGGCAGACCGCGAAGAATGCGAAGTTGGGCGAGAACGCCGTGGCCAGCGTGGCGGCGGTGTACACCGCAAGCGTGACGAGAAACAGCTTCTTGCGCCCGAGCCGGTCGGCCAGGCGGCCGAACAGCAACGCGCCGATCACCGCACCCCCGATGTAGAGCGAGCCCGCGCCGCCGATCTGCGTTGCCGAGAGCCCCAGCGTGTCGGGCCGCTCGAGCACGCTACCGATGGAGCCGACCAGCGTGACCTCCAGGCCGTCGAGCACCCAGGCCACGCCCAGCGCGATCACCACGCGCCAGTGCCAGCGTGACCACGGCAGGCGGTCGAGGCGGGCGGGGATGTCGGTGTGGAGCAGGGTCATGGGCCGGGCCTTGCACTGTAGGGACGAAGCGCCCGGCTGCGCTGTCGGCCAAAGTCCCGAATGCCGGCCGAGGCGTCGGCCAGCACGATCAGCCCGCGCTGACTATGATGGCCCGCTCACCATCGCGCACGGAGCGAGACATTCCATGAGCATCCCCGTCACCCGCCTCGGCCGCACCGGCCTCAAAGTGTCGCGGCTCGCGCTCGGCACCATGACCTTCGGGCTGCAGACCGACGAGGCCACGTCGTTCCGCATCCTCGACCGCGCGACCGATGGCGGCATCAATTTCCTCGACACGGCGGACGTGTATCCGCTGGGCGGCACGGTCGAAACCACCGGCCGCACCGAGGAGATCGTCGGCAACTGGCTGCATGCCCAGGGCCCGAGCCGGCGCAGCCAGTTCATCCTCGCCACCAAGGCGGCCAACAAGGTGGGCCCGAACCCGTGGGATCAGGGCAACTCGCGCAAGCATTTGCTCGACGCGATCGACGCCTCGCTCAAGCGGCTGCAGACCGACCATGTCGATCTGTACCAACTGCACCACGACGACCCGCACACGCCGCTCGACGAAAGCCTCGAGGCGCTCGACCTGATCGTGCGCTCGGGCCGTGCGCGCTACATCGGCGTGTCCAACTTCCTGTCGTACCGGCTCGCGCGCGCGATCGGCATCGCGGCGCTGCACAAGCTCACGCAGTTCGTGTCGGTGCAGCCGCGCTACAGCCTGCTGTTCCGCGAGATCGAACGCGAGTTGCTGCCGCTGGCCGGCGAAGAGGGCCTCGGCGTGATTCCGTACAACCCGCTGGCCGGCGGCCTGCTCACCGGCAAGTACGTGCCCGGCGCCAAGCCAGAAGACAACACGCGCTTCACGCTCGGCACGGCCGGTGGCATGTACCAGGATCGCTACTGGAACGAGCGCAGCTTCGCCACCGTGTCGCAGTTGCACAAGCTGGCCGGCGAAGCCGGCGTGCCGCTCGCGACACTGGCTGTCGCATGGGTGATGGCCAATCCGCTCATCACCGCGCCACTGCTCGGCGCCAGCCGGCCCGAACAGCTCGATGCCACGCTCGCCGCCGCCGACTACCAGTTGCCGGCCGACCTCAAGCAACGCCTCGACGAGCTGACCACCGAATACCGCAAGGGAGACGCACCGCGATGAACACACCGAACCCCCGCACCGGCCTGCAGCTGCGCTCGCTGATCAAAAAGAGCGGCGAGCTGGAGCTGTCGCTGGCGAGCGTCCCGCTGCCCGAACTTGGCGCCGACGACGTGCTCGTCCGCGTCGAGGCTTCGCCGCTCAACCCGTCCGATCTCGGCCTGCTGTTCGGTGCGGCCGACATGGGCACGGCCGCCGCGTCAGGCACGCCCGACCGGCCGGTGGTCACCGCACGCGTGCCTGAAGGCGCGATGAAAGCCATGGCCGGCCGGCTCGATGAATCGATGCCAGTCGGCAACGAGGGCGCGGGTGTGGTGGTCGAGGCTGGATCATCGGCCGCGGCGCAGGCCCTGCGCGGCAAGACGGTGGCCGTGCTCGGCGGCGCGATGTACGCGCAGTACCGTGCGATGCCGGCGGCGCAGTGCCTGGTGCTGCCCGAGGGCGCGACGCCGGCCGATGGCGCGTCGTCGTTCGTCAACCCCCTCACCGCGCTCGGCATGGTCGAGACCATGCGGCGCGAGGGCCACACCGCGCTGGTGCACACGGCCGCGGCGTCGAACCTCGGCCAGATGCTCAACCGCATCTGCATGCAGGACGGCATTGCGCTCGTGAACATCGTTCGCAAGCAGGAGCAGGTCGACCTGCTCAAGGCCATGGGCGCGAAGTACGTGTGCGACGCGAGCGCGCCCACCTTCCTGCAGGATCTGACCGACGCGCTGGTCGCGACCGGCGCGACCATCGCCTTCGACGCCACCGGCGGCGGCAGGCTCGGCGGCCAGATCCTCGGCTGCATGGAAGCGGCACTCAACAAGACCGCGAAGGAATACAGCCGCTACGGCTCGACCACGCACAAGCAGGTGTACCTTTACGGCGGCCTGGACACGCGCCCGACCGAGTTCGTGCGCAACTTCGGCATGGCCTGGGGCATGGGCGGCTGGCTGCTGTTTCCGTTCCTGCAGAAAATCGGCCCGGCGGCCGCGCAGGCGCTCAAGCAGCGCGTCGCCGCCGAACTCAAGACCACTTTCGCGAGCCACTACTCGAAGGAGATCTCGCTGGCCGAGGTGCTCGACCTCGGCACCATTGCGGTCTACAACCAGCGCGCAACTGGCACCAAGTACCTGATCAATCCGAACAAGGGCTTGGGTTAGCAGGTTGCGCATCGGCATCGGCTGACAACGCGTCGGGCGCTCGGCCGGGCGGGGCGCGTCGCGCCCGGGTTCAGGCTTGAGCCGCGATCAAGGAATCAAGGAGCATCGATGCCATGAACACCCAAAGCAAGCCCAAGCCGTCGCAGGATGACGAACCCGAAATCACGCAGGAAGAATCCGTGCCCTCCGATGGCACGGACGAGGTCGGCGAGAAGATGATGGAAGACCTGGGGCGCGAGCGCAGCCGACAGGGCAAGGCCATCCCGTCGGAAGACTGACATGGCCACCCAACCCGGCCCGCCGCCCGAACCCGTCGAACCGCTGAGCCCGCCACCGGAGCCGCCGCCCGAGCCGATGCCGGAGCAACTGCCGGTGAGCTGAACCTCAGGCGGCGAACTTCAAGCGGCGAAGTTCAGGCGGTGGTGCCGCGAACCGATGCGCCTGCGCCACCGGCGCGCAGCCGTCGCACCTGCAGTGTCGCGCCGATCAGGAACACGACGAAGAGCACGCCGACGACCTTCTGCAGCGCGGGATCCTCGGGGCTCGCGAACAACGGTGCACCGGCCGGCAGGCGCGTGAAGGTTTCGGTCACGCCTGGGATCATGTGGAAGAAGAAGGTCAGCGAGTAGCTCACGGTCTCCACATACTTCGAGGCACGGCCCAACAGCGCGGTGCGGCCAGCGACGGCCGCCAGTGCCAGCACGACCAGCGTCACGATGCCCAGCACGTGCGGCTTGCCGAAGCCGCCGTGCTGGAAGATGCCGAACCCGGTGAGGCAGGTCAGCACCGTCGTCCAGATGTAGACCTTGCCGAGCGTGTGGCCCGGCGGGATTTCCTTGAAGCGGAAGAACGCGATGAGACCGGCTGCCACTGCGACCAGGCTGATGGCGGTGTGGATGGCGCCGAGGGTGGTGAGGCCGAACATGGCGGTCACTTCCTGATGAACGCCAGCAGGTCGGCGTTGATGATGTCGGGGTGCGTCGCACACATGCCGTGCGGCAGTCCGGGGTACACCTTGAGTTCGGCGCCCTTGACCAGCTTGGCCGACAGCAGGCCCGATGCGCCGATCGGCACGATCTGGTCGTCGTCGCCGTGCATCACGAAAGTGGGCACGTCGATCTTCTTCAGGTCGTCGGTGAAGTCGGTTTCGGAGAACGCTTTCACGCAGTCGTAGTGCGCCTTGATGCCGCCCATCATTCCCTGCAGCCACCAGTGCTGCCGGATGCCCTCGGAGATCTTCGCGCCAGGCCGGTTGTAGCCGTAGAAGGGCAGCGTGATATCGCGGTAGAACTCGGCGCGGTTGCCGGCCACGCCCGCACGGATGCCGTCGAACACGTCGATCGGCAGGCCGCCCGGATTGCCGGCGGTCTTCAGCATGATGGGAGGCACGGCGCCGATCAGCACCGCCTTGGCCACGCGCTGGCTGCCGTGCCGGCCCAGGTAGCGCGCAACCTCGCCGCCGCCGGTGGAGTGGCCGATGTGCACCGCATCCTTGAGATCCAGCGCGGCCGTGAGCGCGGCGAGGTCGTCGGCGTAGGTGTCCATCTCGTTGCCCGTCCACGTCTGGGTCGAACGCCCGTGGCCGCGGCGATCGTGCGCGATGACGCGAAAGCCCTGGGCCAGGAAGAAAAGCATCTGGTTGTCCCAGTCGTCGGCCGTGAGCGGCCAGCCGTGGGAGAAGACGATGGGCTGGCCGGTGCCCCAGTCCTTGTAGTAGATCTCGGTGCCGTCGGCGGTGGTGATACTGGGCATGAGAGTGCACTCCTCGTCGGTGGTTGGCCCCGCAGCTTGGCACAAGCGCGCGATCCGCGCCTCCCATATTTCTTGCGGTAACTACATCGCCCAGATGCGTGGCGTGGACGCCGGCAACTGCCACAGTTCGGTGCGCCAGGCCTGCCAGACGCGGCGCAGCAAATGCATCGCAGGCTCCACCACCGGCGCCAGCACGCGCAGCACGATGATCCCGCCATGCGGGCTGGTGGCGCCGGCGCTTTCCGTCAGGGGGCTCGCGTCGATCAGCGTGCGGGCGACGTCGAGCAGGGCATCGCGTCGCGCCTTGGCGAGCGGCGTGCCCGCCACGAAGAACAGCGACGCCATGCAGTGGTGGCCCGCCAGCCCGATCGGGCTGGCCAGCAGCCGGTGGTCGCTCGCGTCGATGCGGCCGCGCTCCAACCAGACGCCCGGCACCTCGATGTGCTGAAGCAGCGTGCCGCGGTCGAACGGCAGCTTGGCGCCCGGCAGCCCCAGGGCCATGACGTCCCAGCCGATCAGCTCGGCGCCGGGCGCGGCCTCGATGCGCAGGCGGTTCTCGGCCCTGCAGCCGCTGTAGCAAATGGCCTCGAGCGGCAACCATTCGAGCCGCGCCCCGGCATCGAGCCGGATACGGGTCTGCTGCAACGCGAGTTCGCCGTCGGAGCGGTAGAAGCGCGTGGCGCCCGGCGTGGTGATCAGGCCGTGGCTGCCGGGCGCGCCCGTGATGTCGATCTCGAGCGTGTCGCCGCCGACCAGCCCGCCCGGCGGATGCACCAGCACGTTGTGGCAGACCGCGTCGCCCTCGGGGTAGAGGCTCTGCAGGATGCGCAGCGGCCCGTCGTGGCGAAAGCGTGCGACGCTGCGGCTGGATTCGTGTTGATAGTCGAGTTGGAGACGGGCGTGCCAGGGCATGCGCCGAGTCTACGGGCCCTAAAGAATGGAAATGTCCTGTGCACGCGCCAGCGCGCTGGTGCGGTTCTTCACGCCGAGCTTGGCGAAGATGTTGTGAAGGTGCCATTTCACCGTCGCTTCCGACAGGAACAGGCTCTGCGCAAGCTCGCGGTTGCCGAGACCGGCTTTCAGAAGGCGGAGGATCTTCAGTTCGCGCTCGGTCAGGTCTTCTGCGCCGCCGCGCCCCGCCGTCACGCGCAGTGCCGGCTGCGCACTGCGGCCGGCCGCCTGCAAAAGCTGTTGCAGATGGCCCTCCGGCTGCAACTCGCCGCGGCTTGCATGGATCGCCTCGGCCATGTCGAGCAGCAAGGCGTCGCCGTCGAGCAGGCTGCGCAGCAGGCCGCAGCGCGCGGCCAGCGCCAGGGCTTCGTCCAGGGTGCGCAGCGCCTGCGCGCGATCGAGCGCGCGGTGCTGGTGCAGCGCCTTGAGCACCAGCAGCCGCGCCAGGTGGGCCTGGTGGCCGTCGCGCTGGGCGCGCCGCAGCGCGTCGTTGAGGGCGCCAAGCACGCCTGCACCGGCGTTGTGCGCCGACAGCCGCAGCCGCAGGCTCAGCAGGCACACGCTGTCTTCTTCGACCAGTTCGGCGGCGGCCGGGCTGCCCGCCCCGTGGCCCACAAAGCCGTAGGACTGCGCCAGCTTCAGCGCGTCGTCCGGCGCGCCGGACTGCAGCCGCAGCGTGCAGCGCTCGGCCGCCAGGATCCTCGCCAGGCGCGGCAGCTTGAGCCGGTGACCCAGCGATTCGCCTTCGAGCAGGCAGGCATCGGCTGCCGCTGCTTCGCCGCGCAGGCGCAGCAGGCGGCCCCGCGTAAGGTAGCCGGCCGTGGTCATCTCGACCAGGCCGTGTTCGTCGATGAAGGGCAGGCCCTGGTCGACGAAGCGCTGGGCTTGCGCGAGGTCGTTGCGCTCGTAGCAGACCTCGGCGGCCAGCAGCGTGAGCATCGAGCCGGCGTACGAGGCCACTCCCAGGCTGCGCTCGACGGTCGCAATGCCGAGCTTCGCCTGGGCCATCGCCTCGTGTTGGTCGCCGCGGCGCATCGCGATCATCATCGCCAGCGCGCTGGCCCAGGCCAGCCCGTAGTCGGCCTGGCATTCTTCGAACGCGCGCCGTGCGATGGCCAGCGCCTGGAGGCCCTGCTCGAACGCCTCGGACGCACAGCAACCGCTGGCGAGCACGTTTGCTACCACGCCGGTCAAAAACGCGTCGGCCTGCGGCCAGCTCTTGAGCCAGAGTTCGCTACGCGCCTTGGCCAGCAGGGGCTCGCCGGTGTGGGCCCAATACACGCAGCGAATCATCTCCACCACGCAGCGCAGCGTGTCGTCGCCGCTCTCGGCGCAGGCGGTTTCGAGCGCGCGCAATTCCTGCTCGGCTTCGGAGTAGCGCCGCGTGAGCACCAGCGACCAGGCGTGCCCGGTGCGGATCTTGGGTCGTGCATGCACCAGGGCCTGCGGCAGCCGCGTGAGCCATCCGAGCAGGGTCGCATGCTCGCCGCGGTGCTGCACCAGTTCGCCCGAGAACGAGGCTACGAGATCGGCCGCGCGTTCGAGGTCGTGGGCCTCGAATGCATGACGCACGGCCTCATGCGGCAGTCGGTGCCGGTGGAACCAGTCGCTCGCGCGCAGATGGATCGCGCGCACCGCATCGCCCGGCAGCTCGCGCGCACGGCCGCGCAGGTAGTCTGCGAACAGGTGGTGGTAGCGAAACCAGGTGCGCGAGCGGTCGAGGCCCGAGAGGAACAGGTTGCGGCTCTGCACTTCCGCCAGCATCGCGCGGCTATCGCTGCGATCCAGAACCTCGTCACAGAGTTCGGCGCAAAAGCGCTCGAGCCCGGCCGTGCCGAGCAGGAACGCGCGCAGGTCGGGTCGCAGGCTGTCGAGCACCTGTTCGCCAAGGTAGTCGGTGATGTCGCGGTCGGTGCCCGAGAAGTCCGCCAGGAAGGCGCTGCGGTCGCCGCTCTCGCGCAGTGCGAGGGACGCGAGCTGCAGGCCGGCGATCCAGCCTTCGGTCAGGTCGTGCAGCGTCTCGACCTGAGCGCGATCCAGCGGCGCACCGCTCACGCGCCCGACGAAGTCGGCGGCCTCGTCGAGGTCGAGCCCGAAGTGCGCGGCATCGAGCTCGAGCAGTTCCCCGCGCAAACGCAGCTGGCTCACCGACAGCGGCAGTCGCGTGCGGCTCGCGATCACGAGGCCGATCGTCGGCGGCAGGTGTGCTACCAGCCATTCGAGCTTGCGGTGCACGCCTTCGTGCTGCACGAGATGGAAATCGTCCAGCACCAGCAGCAGCCGCCGGTCGTGACCTATCAGGTCGTGCAGCAGCGAAGCTACCAGTGCATCGAGCGAGGCCATGTTGCCGCCATCGGCCTGCGCCAGCGCATTGCGGCCGAGCCGTGCGTCGGCATGGTGCAGCGCTGCGGCCAGGTAGCGCATGAATCGCAGCGGGTCGTTGTCCTCGGTGTCGAGGCTGAGCCATGCGGTGGTGATGCCGTGCGGCTCCACCTGTGCGACGAGCTGTGCCAGCGCCGTGGTTTTGCCATAGCCGGCCGGTGCCATCACGCTGAGCAGGCGCTTGGTGAGGCCCGCGTGCAGCAGCGCCGACAATTGCGAGCGCGCCAGCAGGCTCAGCGAAAGCTGTGGCGGCGCGAGCTTGGCCTCGACCAGCACCGCGGCCGACGCCTCGGCCGAGCCGGTGCCGCGTGCCTGCTGCCGTTGTTGCTGCTGCTGCGCCATGCGTGTCTCCGTGGTCTTCTGCGCCTCAGTTTGCCTGATAGAGCGTGACCACGCACGCGCCGCCCAACCCCAGGTTGTGTTGCAGCGCGAGCCGCGCGCCGTCGACCTGGCGGGCCTCGGCGGTGCCACGCAACTGCCACACCAGTTCGGCGCATTGCGCGAGGCCGGTTGCGCCGAGCGGATGGCCCTTGGACAGCAGGCCACCCGAGGGGTTGACCACCCAGCGCCCACCATAGGTGTTGTCGCCGTCCAGCACCATCTGCTCGCCGCCACCTTCGGGCACGAGGCCGAGCGCCTCGTAGCTCAGCAACTCGTTGGCGGTGAAGCAGTCGTGCAGTTCGATCACGTCGATATCTTCCGGACCGACGCCGGCCTGCGCGTAGACGCGCTGCGCCGCGTTGCGGGTCATCTCGAAGCCGATCAGGCGGCGCATGTCGCCAGAATCGAAGCTGTCGGCACGGTCGGTGGTCATGCTCTGCGCCGCGATGGTGATGTGGCCGTCGAGCCCGCGCTTCTTTGCGAAGGCTTCGCTGCACAGGATGGCGGCTGCGGCGCCGCAAGTGGGCGGGCAGCACTGCAGCCGCGTCATCGGGTCGAACACGGTTGGTGAGGCCATCACTTCGTCGAGCGTGAGGGGTTCGCGGAACACGGCAAGCGGGTTGCGGCCCGCATGGCTGCGCGCCTTGACGGCGATGCGACCGAAGGTGTCGGGCCGGGTACCGTACTGCCGGATGTGCCAGCGCGCCGCCCCGCCGAAGTATTGGGCGGCGACCGGCGCTTCGGGCGCCTCGCCTTGCAGGCCTTCCATCGTGGCCTGGAAGCGCTCGAGCGGGTTCGGGCGGTCGGTGAACTGGGCGCCGAGCGCGCCGCGCTGCATCTGCTCGAAGCCCAGCGCGAGCACGCACTCGGCCGCGCCGCTCGCGATCGTCTGGCGCGCGAGGAAGAGGGCGGTCGAACCCGTGGCACAGTTGTTGTTGACGTTGACCACCGGGATGCCGCTCAGGCCCACGCCGTAGAGCGCCGCCTGGCCGCAGGTCGAGTCGCCGTACACATAGCCCACATAGGCCTGTTCGACGAGGCCGTAGTCCACACCGGCATCGGCCAGCGCCGCGCGGGTGGCGGTGCTGCCGAGCTGGTTGTACGGCAGGCTGGCGCTGGGCTTGGCGAAAGGCACCATGCCGACGCCGGCGACACACACCTTCCGGCTCATGCTGTTCGTCTCCATTCGATGATCCAGCGTACCGGCAATCGGCCGAGTTCGGATTCGGCATTTTTCATCAGCGCCTCGCGTTCGGTGGCGGCGGGTTCTGTTGCGACGATGTGCGCTTCGAGGCCATGTCTGGCATGGGGCACCACGTCGACCGTCACGTCGACCGGGCCGCACGCCTTCGTCAGTGTCTCTGCCAGCGCCTTCGCGATCGCCAGCTCGCGCAGCTTCGGCTTGTAGATCTTGTTGACCGCCGTGAGCGGCATCGTGTCGAGCACCACGACGTCGACCGGTACGGCCGCGCGCTCGGTGATGGTGGCGCGGGCATGGGCCAACAGCTCGGCGGCGCTGCAGTCGATATCGCGTCTCAAGGTGACGTAGGCCATCGGCAGTTCGCCAGCGTGGCCGTCGGGCTTGCCGACTGCAGCCGCGAGCTCGACCGCCGGGTGCCGCATCAGGCTCTCCTCGATCATGGCGGGATCGATGTTGTGGCCGCCGCGGATGATCAGATCCTTGGCCCGGCCGGTGAGCCAGAAGTAGCCCTCTGCGTCCTGCCGACCGAGGTCGCCGGTGTTGAGCCAGCCGTCGGCCAGGCAGACGCCGCGGTTGTCGCTGTCCTTGACGTAGCCCGAGAAAACATAGGGCCCGCGCAGAAGAATCGTGCCGATCTCGTCGGCCGCGGCCTCGCGCTGTACCTCGCCATCGGAACCAAGGTGCGCCACCTTCATCTCCTGGTAGGGCAGGCGCAGGCCGATCGAGCCAATGGCACGCTGGCCGTCGCGCGGATTTAGTGAGCTCACGCAGGTGGCCTCGGTCATGCCGTAGCCCTCGAGCAGCTTGAGGCCGGTGGCGGTTTCGAAGCGCTGGAATAGCTCGGGAGAAAGCGGCGCCGCGCCGCAGATGGCGAAGCGTAGCGAGTGCAGGTCGACGCCTTCGCGCGGCACGTTGAGCAGTGCCGACAGCACGGTCGGCACCGAACTGAACAAGGTGGCGCGGTAGCGCTGCACCGAGCGCCAAAACGCGGCAAAGGTGCGCGGGTCGCGGTAGCCGGCGGTCGACAGCAACACCACGTGGGCACCCACGCTGAAGGGTGCGAGGCCGGTGACCATCATCGCGTTCGAATGGAACAACGGCAGGCCGCAGAGCAGCGTGTCGGCCGGGCCCATCGCGACGGCGGTGGAGACGGCCCAGGCGTTGGCGGCCTCGTTGAAATGCGTGCGGCGCGCCAACTTGGGCGTGCCCGTGGTGCCGCCGGTGTGGAAGTACGAGGCCACATCCTCGGGTTGCGGTGGCGGGGCGCCGACCAGTGCATCGCCGGGCTGGCCCGCGAGCAGTGCTTCGAAGTCCAGCGCCCAGGGCGGGCAGGGCCCGCTGCCGCCCACCCGCACCACGGCGCGCAGGCTGGGCACGCGGCCGCGCAGCACCTCGACCTTCTCCCAGATGCCGGGTTGTTCCTGCCGGCCATGCGCCACGATCACCGCGGTGCGGGCCGCATTGAGGATGCCGACCATGTGATCGACTTCGAGAAACGGGTTGACCGGGTTCACGATACCCGCGGCTTCGGCGCCCCAGAGCGTGAAGTGCGTCTCGGGCAGATTGGGCAGCAGGTACGACACCACGTCGCGCCGGCCCACGCCCAGGCTCTCGAAGGCGTTCGCGGCCTGGGTCACGCGGGTGGCCAGCGCGGAGTAGTCGAAGCGTGTTTCGCCATCGGCCGGGTCGCCTGTGGGCACGAAGGTCAGCGCGGGCGCGCCCGGCGTGGCCGCGGCCTGCCGCAGCAGCGCGGCGTAGCTCGATGCCGGCTGTGCGAGGCGGCTGGCGATGGGCAGTGTCTCGATCGCCTCGATATCGACCAGGTCGCGCAGCGGCGGGGGAAGCTGTGTCATGCGTGCTGGCCCGCCTCAATCGTGAACGATCAGCTCGGGCTTTGCTACCAGGCCGAAGCTGCGCAACTGGCCCAGCAGCTCGTGGTGGCCGAAGGCCTGGCAGCCGGAGGCGAAGCCCACGCGCTTCGGTGGTTGCTGCAGCAACGCATGCGCGGCGTAAGCTTGCAGCAGGCCGGTCTGCTTGTAGTTGCAGTTGCCGAAGATGGTGCAGTGCGCCCGCCCGAGCGGGCCGGATGCGTGCACCGAATCGACCGACTTGTTGAGGCGCGGGTTCTCGCGCGGCGGCATGCTGTTCATCACGCCGGCCGCGGTTTGCGCCAGCGCGGCGTAGCGGTCTTCGTCGTTCATGCCCTCGGTGGCCTTGAGCGCGGCCGCCACGATCAGCGGCACGCCCTGCATCAGCGGCTTGTTGAACACGCCACCCAGCACCTTGACGTTTGCCACGCGTGGGTCTTTGCGGAACCACACGGGGTGCGAGGTGCCGCCCCACGGCAGCGCCAGTGCCATCTCGTGCTGTCCGGGGATCGCGAGGCTGTAGAGGCCCGCGTCGGGCTGCCACTCGACCAGCCGGTTCTGCTGCAGGTGAAAGGCCTTGGAGGTCGCGGCGTTGACCAGGATCGTCTGGGTCGAGGCGATGGTCGGGCTGCCGCCCCAGAACACGGCGATGTCCAGCGTGTCGAGGCCCGGCGTCTCGAGGCACAGTTGCGCGGCGATCTCGCCGGTGGTGTACATGTGCGCGAGGCCCGGCGACAGCAGCAGGCCCGCGGCCGCGAACTTCGTGCCGTACTGCTCTTCGAGCGTGATGAGCCAGTCCTGCTCGCCAGTGGTATCTGTGTAGTGGCACTTCGCGGCCAGACAGGCCTCGACCACCTCGGGGCCGAACTTCGCGAATGGGCCGACGGTGTTCAGCACCACCGAGGCGCCGCGGAACAGCGCTGTCAGCGCCTCGGTGGTGTGCGCCACCTCGACGACTTCGTGGACGGCGGTCTCGATGCCGGCGACGTTGGACTTCATCGCCGCCTCGAGTTTGTCCTTGCTGCGACCCGCCGCGATGAAGGGGATGCCGTACTCGCGCAGGTACTCGCACACCAGCCGGCCGGTGTAGCCGCTGGCGCCGTAGACGATCACGGGTTTTTTGTCATTCTTGCTCATCGATTGCTCCTGATGTGTGACAGATTCAAAGAAGGGACGAGCTGACGCCGCCATCGAGGACGAAGCCGCTGCCGTTGGAGAAGCTGGAGCGCTCCGAGGCCAGGAACACGGCCAGGTGCGCCACCTCTTCGGGCGTGCCGTAACGGCCCTGGCGCTGTGCAACGACAGCGTCGAAGTCGGGGATGCCCAGTTGTTGCTCGAACTCGTGCTTGTGCGCGTTGACCAGTTCGGTGCCGATGAAGCCCGGCAGGATCGCGTTGACGCGAATGTTGTGCGCGCGCAGTTCGATGGCGGCCGTCTGCGTGAGCGACACCACGCCGGCCTTGGCCGCAGCGTAGCTGCCGATCAGCGCGCAGGCCGCCTTGGCCGTGACCGAGGCCATCGTGATGATGTTGCCGCTGCCGGCCGCCACCATCACCGGTGCGGCGTAGCGGATGCAGAGGAACACGCCGTCGAGGTTGACCGAGGTGACCTCGCGCCATTCTTCGTAGCTGGTGCTCGCCAGCGGGGCGACGCGCGCCACGCCCGCGTTGGGCACCATGATGTCGAGCCGGCCGTGCTGCTTGACTGCTGCCGCCACCAGCGCCTCGACCTGCGCCGGCACGCGCACGTCGCAGGCCACGGCGGTCGCGCCGGGCAGCGATGCCGCCACCTTCTGCGCCGCAGCGGCATCGATGTCCGACACGATGACCTTCGCGCCCTCGGCCGCGTAGGCCCGCGCTACCGCTTCGCCGAGGCCGCGGCCGGCGCCGGTGACGATGGCGATCTTGTCTTGAAGAAGCTGCTTGCTCATAGCAATCCGGCAGACAGGCCGCCGTCCAGGATGTAGTGGGAGCCGGTCGTCCAGCTGGCGGCGTCGGAGGCGAGGAAGGCGGTCATCTCGGCCACCTCTTGCGGGGTGCCCAGGCGCAGCTGCTTGACCGCGACCAGCGCACTGAACGGCACGCCGACGATGGCTTCGACCGTGGGAATCAACCGATCCACCATCGCGGTGCCCACGAAGCCCGGGCACACTGCGTTCACGCGGATGCCCGCGGGGCGCAACTCGGCCGCGGCGGTGCGCGTGAGCTGGATCACCGCCGACTTCGACGCCGCGTAGGAGCCGAACAGCGGTACGCCATTGGTGCCCGCCAGCGACGAGATGTTGACCACTGAGCCCTTGCCCGACGCGACGAGCGCACCGAGCGAGTGCTTCATGCCGAGGAACACGCCCATCACGTTGATGTTCATGAGCCGGCTGACCTCTTCTTCGGTCTGGTCGAACAGCGGCTTGACGATCTCAATGCCGGCGTTGTTGATCAGCGTGTCGTAGCCGCCGAAGGCGGCAGTGGTGGCCTCGACCGTGCGCGCCCAGTCGGCGGCCTTGGTCACGTCGCAGCGCACGGAGCGCGCCTGCGGGCCCAGTTCGGCGGCGGCCTTGGCGGCGCCGGCCTCGTCGATGTCGGCCAGCATCACCTGCGCGCCGCGCTCGACAAACAACCGGGCGATCGCGAGGCCGAGGCCCTGCGCCGCACCGGTGACAAGGGCCTTGCGGCCCTGCAGTTCGATCATCTGTGTCTCCTCCGCCTGTGTTCGGCGGTGGAGGCATTCAACCAGCGGGAGGCGCGGCTGGCCGCCCACCTAAAGGTTGGTTTTTCGTGCTGCAACGCAGCACGACCTCACGCGATGCTCAGGCCTTCCAGGCGCCCACGTGCGCCGCGCTGGCCTCGTCGATCAAGGCCGGCCCGATGCATTCGATGGCGTGGGGCGAGGCGCGAAACACGTCGCGGCACGACAGTTCGGCGTCGCGCTGATCCTGCCGCTCGCCGCGGAACACGCGCAACCGCTCGGCATCGATGCCGAACACCACGCGGCCGATGTTCGACCAGAAGATCGCGCCGGCGCACATCACGCAGGGCTCGCCCGATGCGTAAATCGTGGCGCCGGCCAGCGCGTCGCGCGAGAGGCCCTTGCCGGCCAGCGCGCGCACCGCGTTGATTTCGGCATGGGCGGTGCAGTCGCCGCTTTCGGCGGTGCTGTTGTAGGCCTCGCAGATGATCTCGTTGGCGGCCGAGACGATCACGGCGCCGAACGGGCGATTGCCGCGGCGTGCGGCCGCATGCGACCAGCCGATGGCCTTGCGCAGGTAGCGGCCGTCGCGCTCGTCGAGTGTGGCTTCTTCGGTGAGGGCGGTGGTGTTCCGTGGATTCATGCTTTGATGATCATGCGTTCGCTGCGCGGCGGCAGCATCGAGGTGTTGAAGATGGCGTCGGCCGAGGGCTTGACCTTGAGCCCGAACACGTCGACCACCTCATCGACCTGCTGTTCGAGCGTGAGCTTGCGGATGTCGCCGAGCCCATGGTCGCGCGTGTCGGCCGCGCCGACGTACTGGGCCGTGACGTTCCAGCGATCCAGCTCGATCTTCTCGTCGAGGATCGGCTCGCGCTGGCGCATGGCCGCGATCGACGGACCGGGGTTGGCAAAGGTCTCGACGATCGCGCGGTTGGTGGCGCGCAGGAAGGCAGCCACGGCCTTCGGGTTCTGCGCGACCAGGTTGCTGCTGGCGAGGATCGCGTTGCCGTAGAGGTTGACGCCCGCATCGGCGTACTTGAGCAATGACAGATCTTCGGCCTTCATGCGTGCGAACAGCGAGATGGCCGAGTCGTGAAAGTAGGTGGCGGCATCGACGTCGCCGCGCACCATGACGTTATCGCGCGCGCTGAAGTCCGTGGTCTGCCAGGTGAAGGCGTCGGGCTTCATGCCCAGCTTGCGCGCCACCATGGGCCAGGCGCGGCGCGTCGACTCCACCGCGGCGGCCGCGACCTTCTTGCCCTGCAGGCTCCTGAAGTCCCCGGTCACGCCGCGATCCTTGCGGCCGATGATCACGAAGGGCGCGCGGTTGTAGTACTGGTACACCGCCTGCACCACGGGCGTGCCCGGGTTCTGTGCGTTGAACTCCACCAGCGAACTGATGTCGCCCAGCCCCAACTGGTAGACGCCACTGGCGATGCGGGTGATGGAGGCGACGGAGCCGGCGCCGGTGTCGATCGTGACGTCGAGCCCTTCGTCCTTGTAGTAGCCCTTGCTGTGGGCCAGGAAGAAGGGCGCGGTCTGGCCGTTGATGCGGAAGTCGAGCGTGAACTTCAGCGGCATGAGCTTGCCGCTCTGGGCGAACACGGAGGGGGCGGCGGCCGCGGCTGCGGCGCTGCTGGCGACAACAAGAAAGGAACGGCGTTGCATAGGAGGCATCTTGGAAATCTCTGGTCTTGAATCCCCCCGCACGGAGCAGAAAGAGGGGCGCTTCAAGAGCAATTTCCGGGCGGCGCACATCGATGGTGCGTGCGCTGCTGAACGCTTCTACTCTTGCCGCCCGTGATGCACGAGGCGTGCCAGCGCCGCTTCAGGGCCGGCGAGCCGAGACGGTCTGGCGCGACCAGTAGACGCCGGCCAGGCGATCCAGCCGCACCTCGCCGCCGGTGGAGGCGAACGTCGACGCGGATTGCGCCACAATCGGGCGCGCAATTTGCATGGCATGTTGCGCAGAGTAGAAGCGTTCAGCCCTCGCGGTCGGAAATTGCTCTTTGAAGTTCGTACCCCACGCACCCAAAGGAGTCCCCGCATGCTCGTCACCAGACAACCCGTCTTCCGCAAATTCTGGCACGCCGTGATGCCACTCACCGCGCTGGCGAACGGCCCCAGGCCGTTCCGGCTGCTCGGCGAAGACATCGTTCTCTTCCTCGATGCCGACGGCCAACCCGCCGCCTTGCGCGACCGCTGCTGCCATCGCACCGCGAAGCTCTCTAAAGGCTGGTGTCTCGACAGCGAAGGCAAGGCCTGCGGGCAGGGTGTCATCCAGTGCGGCTACCACGGCTGGACCTACGACCGCAGCGGCCAGGTGATCCGCATCCCGCAATACGAGGCCGACCGCAAGATTCCGCCCGACTACAAGACCACGGCCTACCACTGCACCGCGCGCTACGGCTATGCGTGGGTGGCGCTGGAAGACCCGGTTGCCGATATTCCGGCGGTGCCCGAGTTCGACGCCCCCGGTTGGCGCACCATCCACCAGTTCTACGAAGAGTGGCAGACCAGCCCGATGCGTGCGCTCGAGAACTCGTTCGACAACTCGCACTTCAGCTTCGTGCACCGCGCGACCTTCGGCGTGGCCGCGAGCCCGAAGCCGAGCAAGTACAACCTGGTCGAAAACGAATCGGGCTTCTGCGCCGAGACCGTGATCGAAGCGGTCAACCCCGTCAAATTCCACGCCATCAGCGGCGTGGCAGACCCGATCACCACGCGCCACATGCGCAACGCCTACTTCCTGCCGTTCTCGCGCCGGCTCGACATCGAGTACCCGAGCGGCATTCGCCACATCATCATCAACTGTTTCACGCCGATCGACGACACGCGCATGCAGCTGTGCCAATGGCTGTTCCGCAACGACACCGAAGAACAATGCGCGGCGCAGATGCTGATCGACTTCGATGAAGAGATCACGCGCGAGGACAAGGACATCCTCGAATCGACCGACCCGGACGCATTGGTCGACACGCGCCGCCGTGGCGTCGAATACTCGATGGAGTCCGACAAGCCCGGCATGCTGATCCGCAAGCACCTGATGCAGTTGCTCGCGAAGCATGGCGAGGCCGAGGTCTACCGGGGCATGCAGGTGATTCCGCTGGCCCAGGCGGCCTAGCAATTAATTCACGACTCGGCGCGGCGATTGGTGTCGGGTGGATTCAATCGACAAAGTGGGCACCAGTTCACATGTGCCTCGGGCATGCGGCACCAGAATGGCTGCATGACCGAGCCAGCAAAACTGTCCGACCGCGAATTGGTAAGGCGTGCCCAGCAATGGCGCAGGCAGTCCCTGTACGGCGCGCGCAACGCCAGCGACCACGCGCGGGAGCACGAGGCCGAGATGCGGCGCCGTTTCGGAGGCAGCAGCACGCTGGCTGCGCCGCTGGTGACGCTTAAGCTGCCGCTGGCACGGCGCCCCCGCCCGTGGTGGCGTGTGTGGTAAGTACCGCGGTTCAGGTTGACTAGCGCGGCACCACCAGCGTTGCGCGCGCCGCCAGCGCCGGCCCGCGCGCATGGCAACCCTCGAGGTGATCGTTGACCAGGCCCATCGCCTGCATGAACGCATACATCGTGGTCGGCCCCACGAATCCCCAGCCGCGCTTCTTCAGATCCTTTGACAGCGCCACCGATTCCGGCGAGGTGGTCATGGCCTTGAGCTGCGGCAGGGTCAGGTGCCTCGGGCGCGACGCCGGGTCGGGCTCGAAGCGCCAGGCATAGGCGGCCAGCGAACCATGAGCCTCGCGCAGTTCGAGCACGCGCCGCGCGTTGTTGAGTGCCGATTCGATCTTGCCGCGATGCCGCACGATGCCGGCGTCGGCCAGCAGGCGCGCCACATCGGCCTCGCCGAAGCCGGCCATCTTCTCGGCATCGAACTGTGCAAAAGCGCTGCGGAATGCCTCGCGCTTGTTAAGGATGGTGAGCCAGCTCAGTCCGGCCTGGAAGCCTTCGAGGCACAGCTTTTCGAACAGGCGCCGGTCGTCCGTCACCGGAAAACCCCATTCATGGTCGTGGTAGTGCTGGTAGGCCGGCGTGGCGGCACACCAGCTGCAACGCGGGCGGCCGTCGCCGCCTTCGAACAGCCCGGCCGGGAGTGCCATGGCTATTGCAGCTCGAAGCTCTTCTGCTTCACTTTCTCGGAGTCCAGCCCGATCTGCACCTCGAACTGGCCGGCCTCGGCCACATGGCGCAACTGGGCATTGAAGAACTTCAGCTTCTCCTCGTCGATGGTGAAGCGCACGACTTTTTCCTCGCCGGCCTTGAGCATCATCTTGCGGAAGTCCTTGAGCTCCTTGACCGGGCGCACCACCGATGCAGCGACATCGCGGATGTAGAGCTGCACCACCGTCTCGCCATCGCGCGCGCCGGTGTTACGCACCGTCACGCTGGCCTCGAGCTTGCCGTTGCGGGGCAGCGTCGCGCTCGAGAGCGTCACGTCCGACAGGCTGAAGTCGGTGTAGCTCAGGCCATAGCCGAACGGGTAGAGCGCGCCGTTGGGCTCCTCGAAATACTGCGAGGTGTAGTTGCCCGGCTTGCCTGGTGTGTAGGGACGGCCGAGCCGGGCGTGGTTGTAGTAGGTGGGGATCTGCCCCACCGAGCGCGGGAAGCTGATGGGCAGCTTGCCCGACGGGTTGTAGTCGCCGAACAGCACGTCGGCGATCGCGTTGCCGCCCTCGATGCCGGTGTACCAGGTCTCGAGGATCGCGTCGGCTTCCTTCTGCTCGCGCTGCAGCGCGAGGGGCCGGCCGTTCATCAGCACCAGCACCAGCGGCTTGCCGGTGGCCTTGAGCGCCGTGATCAGGGCGCGCTGGCTTGCGGGCAGGTCGAGGCTGGTGCGGCTCGACGATTCGTGCGACATGCCGCGCGTCTCGCCCACAGCGGCCACCACCACATCGGCCCGGCGCGCTGCCTTGACGGCCTCCGCGATCATCGCGGCCGGCTTGCGTTTGTCCTGCGTCACCTCCGGCGAGTCCCAGTTCAGGAAGTTGAGGTACTTGACGATCTCTTCGTCGCCCGTGACATTGGCGCCGCGTGCATAGAGCAGGCGCCCCTGTTTGCCCACGACCGCGTTCAGCCCGGCGCGCAACGTGACCTGGGCCTTCGAATCACCGGCGGCCGACCAGCTGCCCAGCATGTCGATCGGCGCGTCGGCCAGCGGCCCCACCAGCGCGACCGTGGCGGACTTCGAAATCGGCAACGTCTTCTTGCGGTTCTCCAGCAGCACCATCGACTTGCGCGCCACGTCGCGCGCGGCGGGGCGGCTCAGGCGGCTGTCGGCCTTGAGGTCGGGCGGATCGTCCGCGGCGACGCCGATGCGCACATAGGGGTTCTGGAACAGTCCCATGTCGTACTTGGCGCCGAGCACTTCGCGCACCGCGTTGTCGATCTCCTTTTCGCTGACCTCGCCCGACTTAACCAGGCCCGGCAATTCCTTCTGGTAGACCGAGTCGGCCATGCTCATGTCGATGCCGGTCTTGATGGCGAGCTTGGCAGCCTCGCGCTCATCCTTGGCCACGCCGTGGCGGATCAACTCGACGATGGCGCCGTGGTCGCTGACCGTGACGCCCTTGAAGCCCCAGTCCTTGCGCAGCAAGTCCTGCATCAGCCAGGTGTTGGAGGTGGCCGGCACGCCGTTGATCGAGTTCAGCGCGACCATCACGCCACCCGCGCCCGCGTCGATGGCGGCGCGGTAGGGCGGCAGGTAGTCCTGGTACATGCGCATCGGGCTCATGTCGACCGTGTTGTAGTCGCGGCCGCCCTCGACGGCGCCATACAGCGCAAAGTGCTTCACGGCGGCCATGATGTTGTTGGGCCCGATCGGCAGGCTGCCCTGGAAGCCCTTGACGGCCGCCCGGGCGATCTCCGACACAAGGTGCGGGTCTTCGCCGAAACCCTCGGAGGTGCGGCCCCAGCGCGGATCGCGCGAGATGTCGACCATCGGCGCGAAGGTCATGTCGGCCCCATCGGCGCTCGTCTCCTTGGCCGCCGTGCGCGCCATCGTCGTCACGGTTTCCATGTCCCAGCTCGACGCCAGCCCCAGGCCGATCGGGAAGGTGGTGCGATGGCCGTGGATCACATCGAAAGCGAAGAACATCGGGATCTTCATCCGGCTGCGCTTGGTCGCCGCGTCCTGCAACTGTCGGTTGTGCGGGCGGTTCACCGAATTGAAGGTACCGCCCACGCGGCCAGCCGCGATTTCATCGGCCAGTTGTGCGATCGGCATCTCCGGCCCGATGCTGATCAACCGCAGTTGCCCGATCTTCTCGTCGAGCGTCATGCGCGAGATCAGGTCGGAGATGAAGGCCGGCTTGTCGCTCAGCGGCGGGGGGGTGGTCTGGGCCGCCGCGGGCTGGCAAACCAGCGCGGCGACCAGACCCAGCAGGTACAGTGATTTCATTCGATGATTGGTTCAGGCCTTGCGAGTGTCCGACGGTCTTTCGCGGCGCAAAGATGCTGATGGTGTCGCAGAAAAGCGCAGTCTACTGTCAGCCATCGCCGCGCTCTGGCCCCGTGGCTCCCGAATCGCTCGCCCGGTTGATACATTGGGGTTTGTTCTATAGGAGAAGTTTCGTGGTTCCTACTGCCGCCAAGCGCGTCGCGCGCACCGGAATGCTGCCCGCATTCCGGTGCTTCGCGGCCGCCTCCCTGCTGCTCTGTGCCGCTCAGGCCCATGCGTTCTCGCTCGAAGATGTGGTGGGCCGCGCCCGGGTGCTGATGTCCGCTCCCTACGTTGCGCCGGTCAGCAACCTGCCCCCCGTCTTCAGCCAGATGCAGTTTGCCGACTACCAGAAGATCCAGCCGCTGCCGCAGCGTTTCGAGTGGCGCGACCAGCCCACGCCGTTCAAGCTGAACTTCTACCATCAGGGCATGCAGTTCAATGCACCGGTGGCGATCCACCAGATCGTCGACGGCAATGTGCGCGAGATCGGCTACGACCCGCAGCGCTTCGATTTCGGCAACCTCGCGTTCGACAAGAACCAGACCAGCAAGCTCGGCTATGCGGGCTTTCGCGTGCTCTACCCGATCAACCGCGAGGGCAAGGAAGACGAGATCATGAGCTTCCTCGGCGCCAGCTATTTCAGGGTGATCGGCAAGGGCCAGACCTATGGCCTCTCGGGCCGCGGCGTGGCGATCGACACGGCGCTGCCGAGCGTCGACAAGAGCCAACCCACCGCGGAGGAGTTTCCGAACTTTCGCGAGTTCTGGATCCAGCGGCCGTCGGCGCAGGATCAGCAGCTGGTGATCTATGCGTTGATGGATTCCCCCCGCGTCACCGGCGCCTACCAGTTCACCCTGCGCCCCGGCGCCGACGCGGTGCTCGATGTCAAGGCGCGGCTCTTCATGCGCGGCACGGTCGGCACGCTGGGCGTGGCCCCGTTGACCAGCATGTTCCTGTTCGGCCCCAACCAGCAGTCCGACAAGCGCAACTACCGGCCGGCCATTCACGACTCGAACGGCCTGGCCATTCATACCGGCAGCGGTGAGCGACTGTGGCGCCCGCTGAACGATCCGCGCAATCTCACGGTGAGCAGCTTCATGGTGAACAACCCCAAGGGCTTCGGCCTGCTGCAGCGCGGCCGCGAGTTCTCGCGCTTCGAGGACATCAAGGATCGCTACGACCTGCGTCCCAGTGCTTGGATCGAACCGCAGGGCGACTGGGGCCGCGGCAAGGTTCAGCTGGTGGAGATTCCGACCGCGGACGAGACCAACGACAACATCGTGGCGTTCTGGACGCCCGAGGTGCAGCCGCAGGCCGGCGAAGCGCTGCAGTACGACTACCGCATGCACTGGACGATGGACGAGCCCGCGCTGATGGACAAGAACCTGGCCTGGGTGCGGCAGACCTTTCACACCACCGGCGAGCTGCTGCAGTCCAACCTGATCCGCCAGCCCGACGGCACCACCGCATTCCACGTCGATTTCGAAGGCCCGGTGCTGGCCGGCCTGCCGCCCGACGCGGTGGTGAACGCGCAGGTCAGCGTCAGTGCCAATGCCGATCTGGTCAGCAGCGCGGTCGAGCGCAACCCGGCCATCAATGGCTGGCGCGTCACGCTGCGGATGCGGGTGAAAGACCCAGCCCAGGCGGTCGAGCTGCGCGCTGCGCTGGCGAGCGGCAACAAGACACTCAGCGAGACCTGGAGCTACCAGCTGCCGCCGGGTGGGAGCGCGGCGCAGTAAGCGCCGCGTGAATTCACCGGTCGATTCGCAGCGCCAGGGTTTCCTTCACTTCCTCCATCACGACATAGCTGTGCGACTCGGCTGCGACGGGCAACTTCTTGAGGATGTCGCCGAGCAGCCGACGGTACTCGCTCATGCCGCCGAGCCGCGCCTTGACGAGGTAGTCGAAGCTGCCGGAAACCAGATGGCATTCCTGCACGTCCGGCACGTGCAGCAGTTCCTTTTTCACCTTGTCGAAAACGTCGCCTGACTTCGAGGCGAGCTTGATTTCGACGAACACCAGCAGCGTCTTGCCCAGCGCCTCGGGCGACAGCCGGGCGTAGTAGCCGGAGATCACGCCGTCGCGCTCCATCCGCTTCACCCGCTCGGTGCAGGGTGAGGTCGACAGACCGATCTGGTCGGCCAGCTCGGTCATGGTGATGCGTCCCTGGCGCTGCAGGATGTCGAGGATCTTGCGGTCGGTACGGTCTAACTCTGCCATGTCACTTTCTCCAGTGCGGATGCACCAAAAAGACAAGAAAAATCACTGAGAATCACCAGAAGTTCAGGTGAATCTACTGGATAGCCAGTAATAGAGTTGACCAGATCTACTCTATCTGACGGTTGTACTAATGAAAGTCATGGTTTTGGGCGGCGGTGTCATCGGCACCAGCACGGCGTACTACCTCGCGCGCTCGGGGGCAGAGGTCACGTTGTTCGATCGACGCGAGGGCCTGGCCCTCGAAACCAGCTTCGCGAACGCCGGGCAGGTGTCGCCCGGCTACTCCACGCCGTGGGCCGCGCCGGGCATTCCGCTCAAGGCGCTGAAGTGGATGTTCCAGAAGCACGCGCCGCTGGCCATCCGGCTCGACGGCAGCCTGTTCCAGTTGCGGTGGATGGCACAGATGCTCCGCAACTGCTCGCCGGAGCGCTACGCGATCAACAAGGAACGCATGATGCGCGTGGCCGAGTACAGCCGCGCGTGCCTGCAGCAGTTGCGCGTCGACACCGGCATCCAGTACGAGCAGCGCACCGGCGGCACCTTGCAGCTGTTCCGCACGCAGGCCCAGCTCGACGCGGTGCAGCGCGACATTGCCGTGCTGCAGGAATGCAACGTGCCGTACCAGCTGCTCACGCGCGACCAGCTCGCGCAGGTCGAGCCCGGCCTGGCGCAGGCGCGCGATCGCCTGGCCGGCGGCCTGCGTCTGCCGAACGACGAGACCGGCGACTGCCATCGCTTCACCAACGCCTTGGCCGAAGTCGCGCGCGGCCTCGGCGTGAACTTTGAACTGGATCGGCCGGTCGATGGCCTCGTCATGGAAGGCGGCCGCATCGCAGGCGTGCGCGCGGGTGGCCAATTGCTGAAGGCGGATCGCTACGTGCTCGCCTTCGGCAGCTACTCGCGCCAGGCGCTGGAGCCACTCGGCATCGACCTGCCGGTGTACCCGGTCAAGGGCTATTCGCTGACCGTGCCGCTGGTCAATCCGGCGCTCGCGCCGCAGTCCACCGTGCTCGACGAGACCTACAAGATCGCCGTCACGCGCTTCGATGACCGCATCCGCGTTGGCGGCATGGCCGAGCTCGGCGGCTACGACCTGCGGCTCGATCCGCGTCGCCGCGCCACGCTGGAACTGGTCGCGAACGACCTGTTTCCGGGGGGCGACGTATCGCGTGCCACCTTCTGGACCGGCCTGCGCCCGATGACGCCGGACAGCACGCCGATCGTCGGCGCCACCCGTTATCCGAACCTGTTTCTCAACACCGGCCACGGCACGCTCGGCTGGACCATGGCCTGCGGCTCCGGCAAGCTGATTGCGGACATGGTGACAGGGCAGCGCCCGGACATCAGCACCGAAGGCCTGTCCATCGACCGCTATGCGCGCAGGGCGGTGCGTGGCCTGTCGGCGTCCCCCGAGGCCGCGCCGGCCTGAACGCGCAGGCCGCGTTCTATTTTTTAAAGCTGGCCTTGGCAGACGTACTTGACGTGCATGTAGTCGTCCAGGCCATGCACTGAGCCCTCGCGTCCGTAGCCCGATTCCTTCACGCCGCCGAAGGGCGCCGCCTCGGCCGCCAGCGCGCCTTCGTTGATGCCGACGATGCCGGACTCCAATGCGTCCGCCACGCGCGCGATGCGGCGCACGTCGGTCGAATAGAAGTAGGCGGCCAGGCCAAAGGGCGTGTCGTTGGCGGCGGCGATCACCTCGGCCTCGGTGTCGAAGCGGGTGACCGGCACCACCGGCCCGAAGGTTTCCTCGCAACTGCATTCCATGGTCGCGTCGGCGTTCACCAGCACGGTAGGGGCGTAGTAGTTCGGGCCGTCGCAGCGCGAGGAGCGCAGCCGCTCCCCACCGACGACCACGCGCGCGCCGCGTGCGACGGCGTCGCGCACATGGCGATCGATCTTGTCGACCGCGCGTGCGTTGATCATCGGGCCGATCTGCGAGTCGGCCTCGGTCGCGGGCCCGACCTTCAGTGCGCCAACCCGCGCGCCAAGTTTCTCGACGAACGCATCGTGTACCGCGGCCTGCACGAAGACGCGGTTCGGGCTCACGCAGGTCTGGCCGCCGTTGCGGAACTTGGCGGCCATCAGGCCCTCGACCGCGGCATCGACATCGGCATCGTCGAACACGATGAAGGGCGCATTCCCGCCGAGTTCGAGCGACAGCTTCTTGAGCGTGTCGGCCGAGCGCCGCGCCAGGTGCTTGCCCACTGGCGTGGAGCCCGTGAACGTGATCTTGCGCACGCGAGCGTCGTCGAGCCACGCATCGACCACGCCCGGCGTGCGCTCGCGCGAGGCAGTCACGATGTTCAGCACGCCGGCCGGCACGCCCGCCTCCTGCGCCAGCTTGACCAGCGCAAGCGAGGTGAGCGGGGTGTCTTCGGCCGGCTTGCACACCACGGTGCAGCCGGCCGCGAGTGCCGGCGCGATCTTGCGCGCGATCATGGCGGCCGGAAAATTCCACGGCGTGATCGCCGCCACCACGCCGACCGGCTCTTTCAAGGCCATCATGCGACGGCCCGTCACCGGCGCGGGGATCACCTCGCCGTTGGCGCGCGTGGCCTCTTCGCCAAACCATTCGACGTAGCTGGCGGCATACAGCACCTCCCCCTTGCCTTCGGCCAGCGGCTTGCCCTGCTCGTGCGAGATCAGGCGACCCAGGTCGTCCTGGTGGGCGAGCATCAGGTCGTTCCAGCGCTTGAGGATCTGTGCGCGTTGCTTGGCGGGCACGGCGCGCCAGGCCGGGTAGGCGGCATGCGCCGCATCCACCGCGGCGCGCGCATCGGCGGCCGTGCCGTCGGGCACGCTCGCGAAGACAGTGTCGGTGGCGGGGTCGGTCACGTCGAGGCGGCGCCCATCGCTCGCCTCGCGCCATTCGGCGCCGATGAGGTGGGTGCCGGGCATCAAGTCCTGGCGCTGGAGAGTCAGTGGCATGGTCGGTTCAAGGTTCGTTGAATGTTGGAAAGGAGGCCCTTCCAGAAACACCGCGGAACCGGCTTTGCCGGGCCGCTGGTGTTGCCCCCGGAGAGGGGGTTGGCGTAGCGACACGAAGTGCGCGAAGCCTGGGGGTGAATCAACCAGCGACGCGCTCGGCGATGGCTATGCCCAGCTCCGTCGTGGAGGCCGTGCCGCCGAGGTCGCGCGTGCGCGGCCCTTCGCGCAGCACCGCCTCGATCGCGGCGACGATCGCGTCGTGTGCGGCACGCCCGATGCCCTGGCCTTGCGTGAGGAAGTCCAGCATCAGCGCGCCTGACCAGATCATGGCGATCGGGTTGGCGATGTTCTGGCCGTAGATGTCGGGCGCCGATCCGTGCACCGGCTCGAACAGCGACGGGAATTTGCGATCGGGGTTGAGGTTGGCCGACGGCGCCAGGCCGATGGTGCCGGTGGTTGCGGGCCCGAGGTCGGAAAGGATGTCGCCGAACAGGTTGCTCGCAACCACCACGTCGAAGCGCGTGGGCTGCAGCACGAAGCGCGCCGACAGGATGTCGATGTGCTGCTTGTCGACCTTCACCTCGGGGTAGTCGCGGCCGATCGCATCGGCGCGGCCGTCCCACCAGGGCATGCTGATCGCGATGCCGTTGCTCTTGGTGGCCACGGTCAGGTGCTTTTTCTCGCGCGCCTGGGCGAGCTCGTAGGCGTACCTGAGCACCCGGTCGGTGCCGTGGCGCGAGAACACCGATTCCTGGATCACGATCTCGCGCTCGGTGCCCTCGTACATCACGCCGCCGAGCGAGGTGTACTCGCCCTCGGTGTTCTCGCGCACCACGAGGTAGTCGATATCGCCGGGCTTGCGGCCTGCCAGCGGGCAGGGCACGCCCTCGAACAGGCGCACCGGGCGCAGGTTGATGTACTGGTCGAACTCGCGGCGGAACTTGAGCAGTGACCCCCACAGCGATACGTGGTCGGGCACCGTCGCGGGCCAGCCTACAGCGCCGAAATAGAGCGCATCCACGCCCTTGAGCTGCTCCTTCCAGTCGTCGGGCATCATCTGGCCGTGCTCGGCGTAGTAGTCGCAGCTGGCCCATTCGATGGTGCGGCAATCGAGCTCGAAGCCGAAGCGCTCGGCCGCAGCCATCACCACGCGCAGGCCCTCGGGCATCACTTCCTTGCCAATGCCGTCGCCGGCGATCAGTGCGATTCGGAATGTGGGGGTCATGTCTGTGCCTCTCTGCTTGATGGGGCGGCTGCTTTTGCCGATGTGGCCGCCACGCGATCCATGTCGTCCAGCCAGCCGCGGCGCAGCTCGGGCACGGAGCGCGCGAGCAGTTCGTAGTAGGGGTGGTGCGGCCCGCGCTCGTAGTCGACCCGCGCCACTTGCGAGAGCTTGCGCCCGTGTTGCATCACCACGATTTCGTCGCACACCGAACGCACGGTGTGCAGGTCGTGGCTGATGAACAGGTAGGACACGCCGAGCTCGCGCCGCAGCTCGGCCATGAGGTCGAGCACCGCCGCGGCAACCACGGTGTCCAGCGCCGAGGTCACCTCGTCGCAGAGGATCAGGTCGGGCTCGGCCGCCAGCGCGCGCGCCAGGTTGACGCGCTGCTTCTGCCCGCCCGAAAGCCCGCCCGGCAGGCGGTCGGCCACCGAATGCGGCAACTTCACCAGATCGAGCAGTTCATGGATGCGCCGCTTGAGCGGTTCGCCGCGCAAGCCCTTGTAGAACTGCAGCGGTCGCGCCAGGATGCGCCAGATGGTCTGCGACGGGTTCAACGCCGTGTCGGCCATCTGGAAGACGATCTGGATGCGGCGCAGCTCCTCGGGGCTGCGCTGCTGCAGCGTGGGCTTGAGTGCGTGCCCGTCGAAAGTGACGCTGCCGTGGCAGGGCTTCAACAAGCCTGCGACCGCGCGTGCCAGCGTGGTCTTGCCGGAGCCCGACTCGCCGATCACGCCGATGGCCTGCCCGCGGTAGAGCTTGAGGTTGATGTCCTCGAGGATGAGCTTGGCCGGTTGGCCTTTCGCGTCCACTGCGCCGTAGCCGCATGAAAGCTCGTGCACGTGGAGCAGCAGCGCGGAATCGCCCGAGGTCTGGCCCGACGCGCGCACCGCGGGCCGCGCGGCTGCCAGCAGGCACTTCGTGTAGTCGTCGACCGGGGCCGAGAGAATCTGCTCGGTGGCGTTCAGCTCGCTCATCTTGCCGTTGCGCAGCACCAGGATGTGGTCGGCCATTTGCGCCACCACGGCCAGGTCGTGGCTCACGTACACGGCGGTGGCGCGGCGCTCGCGCACCACGCGGCGGAAAGCGCGCAGCACTTCGATCTGCGTCGTCACGTCGAGCGCGGTGGTCGGCTCATCGAGAATCACCAGGTCGGGGTCGCCGATCAGCGCCATCGCCGCCATCAGCCGCTGCAGCTGGCCGCCGGAGACCTGGTGCGGATAGCGCGCGCCGATGTTTTCCGGATCGGGCAGCGCAAGCTCGCGGAACAGCTGCACCGCCTTCGCCTCGGCCTCGGCCCGCTTGCACAGGCCGTGGATGACGGTCGGCTCGACCACCTGGTCCATGATCGTGCGCGAGGGATTGAAGGAGGCGGCCGCGCTCTGCGCGATGTAGGAGACCGTGCGGCCCCGCAGCGAGCGCTGCCGCGCGGCATCGAGTGCCAGCACGTCGGTGTCGCCGATCTGCACCCGGCCGGCCGAGATGCGGCAGCCGCTGCGTGCATAGCCCATCAGCGCCAGCGCGGTGGTGGTCTTGCCGGAACCCGATTCGCCGATCAGCGCCAACACCTCGCCGGGCTGCACGGAAAAGCTCAGGTTGTCGACCAGCGTGCTGTTGCCAGCCACGATGCTCAGTCCCTCGACGGTGAGTGGGGCGCCCATCAGCGTGCTCCTCTTTCGCGGGCCGTGCGGCCCGGCAGGTTGTCGATGACGAGATTGACGGCGATGGTCAGGCTCGCGATGGCCAGCGCCGGCACGATCACCGAGGCGCCGCCCATGGCCAGCGCGCCGATGTTCTCGCGCACCAGCGAGCCCCAGTCGGCCGCGGGCGGCTGGATGCCCAGGCCCAGGAAGCTCAGACTCGCCAGCAGCAGCACGACGTAAACGAAGCGCAGACCCAGGTCGGCCAGCATCGGGCCCAGGATGTTGGGCAGGATCTCGCGCAGCATGATGTAGAGCGTGCCCTCGCCGCGCGTGCGCGCCACGGTCACGTAGTCGAGTGCGTTGATGTTGACGGCCAGCGAGCGCGCCATGCGGTAGGCGCCCGGCACGTAGATGATGCCCGCCGTGACCACCAGCATCGGCACCGCGGAGCCGAAGCCCGCCACCATGATGAGCGCGAACATCTTGCTCGGGATCGCCGTCAGCGTGTCAAGGCCGCGGCTGAGCACCGCGTCAATCCAGCGGCCGCTGGCCGCGGCCAGCAGCGCGAGCGTGATGCCGGTACCGCTTGCCAGCAGCGTGGCAAACAGCGCGACGCCGATGGTGTAGCGCGCCCCCTCGATGATGAGCGCCAGCATGTCGCGCCCGAGGTAGTCGGTGCCCAGCCAGTGCTTCGCGCTGATCGGCTCGAAGACGTTCGAGGTGCCCACGGTCGCCGCACTGTGCGAGAGCAGCCAGGGCCCGAGCAACGCCGCGAGCAGCCAGAACAGCAGCACTGCGAGGCCGAGCAGGCCGGATGGGCCGAAGCCGGTGAGCCAGCGCAGCGGGCCGCCTCGGCGCTCTTGCGGCGTTGGTGCCAGGGAGGCGGCGGCGCTCACGACCGTTGAAGAGGTGGACGTTTCCATGGTGCTTTCCTCAACGGTGCCGCAGCCGCGGGTTGGCAAGGATGCCGAAGATGTCGGCCGTCGTCACCAGGATCAGGTAGGCGCAGCAGAAGATCATGGCGCAGGTCTGCACCAGCGGCATGTCGCGCTGCGACACGCCGTCGACCATCAGCTTGGCGATGCCGGGGTAGTTGAAGATGGTCTCGACGATGATCACGCCGCCGAGCAGGTACGACAGGCTCAGCGCCACCGCATTGGCGATCGGTCCCACCGCATTGGGCAGCGCGTGTGCCAGCACCATGCGCATCGGCGAAGCGCCCTTGAGCCGCACCATCTCGATGTAGGGTGCCTCGAGCTGGTCGATCACCGCGGCGCGCGTCATGCGCATCATCTGCGCCACGATCACGCAGCACAGCACCAGCACCGGCATCGCGAAGGCGCGCAGCAGCTGGCCCAGCGACTCGATGTCGTTGACGAAGGAGAGCGCCGGCAGCCAGCGCAGCTTGACTGCGAACACCAGCACCGCCAGCGTCGCGACCAGGAACTCCGGAACCGACACCACGCCCACCGCCGTCGTCGAGGCGGCGCGGTCGAACCACGAGCCGCGCCATACCGCCGAGGCGATGCCGAGCGCCAGCGCGATCGGCACCGAGAACAGCGCCGTGACGGCGGCCAGCAGCAGCGAGTTGGGCAGGCGGCTGGCGACCAGCTCGGCCACCGGCATCTGCGTGGTTGCGGAGCGGCCGGAGTCGCCCTTCAACATGCCGAGCAGCCACTTGGCGTAGCGCTCGGGCGCCGGCACGTCCAGGCCCATCTGGGCGCGCAGCGCGGCCACCGCCGCGGGCGTGGCGTCCTGGCCGAGCTGCTCCTGCGCGGCATCGCCGGGCAGCACCGCGGTGATCGAAAACACGATCACCGACACCGCCAGCAGCGACAGCAACGCCAGCGCGATGCGCTGGGCGAGAAGCTTGAGGATTAATTGGTTCATCTCTGTGCTCCGTGGGGCGAGACGAGTGGCCGGGCAGGCGTCAAGCCTCCAGCCACACGTTCTCCGCGAAGTTGTAGCCCATCAAGCCGCCCAGCGGGATGGGCGACAGGCCCTTGAGCTTGGAGGTATGGCCGTCGAGGCTCGAGAGGAACAGCGGAATGCCGATGCCGGCATCCTGGTGGATCATGGTCTGCATGTCGGCATACATCTGCTTGCGCTTGGCCAGGTCGGTCTCGGCGCGCGAGGCCAGCAGCAACTGGTCGAACTTGTCGCTCTTCCAGCGCGACTCGTTCCAGGCCGCGCCCGACTGGAAGAACTGCGTCAGCAGCACGTCGGCGCTCGGGCGCGGGTTCACGTTGCCGAAGCCCACATGGCTGTTGAGCCAGTGGTTCGACCAGTAGCCGTCGGCCGGCATGCGCTTGATGTCGATCTCCAGCCCCGCGCGCTGCGCCGTCTGCTGCAGCAGCAGCGCCATCTCCACCGAGTACAGCGCCGCGGGCGAAGCCACCATCGGCACCTTGCCCGTAACACCGGATTTTTGCAGGTGGAACTTCGCCTTGTCGAGGTCGAAGGGGCGCTGCGGCAGGCCGGCGAAGTAGAAGCGGTTGGTCGGATCGATCGGCTGGTCGTTGGCGACCACCGCGTAGTCGAGCGCGATGGTCTTCTTCATCTGCTCGCGGTCGAACAGGTGCTTCATGCCGAGCACGAAGTCAGGGTTGGCACCGGGGCCCACGTCCTTGCGCATGATGAGGTCGGAGTACTGGCCGGACTGGGTGACCAGAATGCCGAAGCCGGGCGTACCCTTCACGCGCTCCACCGAGCGCGGATTGACCGAGCCCACCAGGTCCATGCCGCCCGACAGCAGCGCGTTGACGCGCGCACTCTCGTCGCCGATGCCCACGAACTCGATCTCGTCGAGGTAGGGCTTGCCGGGCTTCCAATAGGCGTCGTTGCGCACCATCAGCGAGCGCACGCCGGGCTTGAATTCCTTGAGCTTGTAGGGCCCTGTGCCGATGCCGGCGTTGAAGTCGGTGGTGCCTTCCTTGACGATCTGGAAGTGGAAGGTGCCCAGGATCACCGGCAGGTCGGCGTTCGGCGCGCTGAGCACAAAGGTCACTTCGTTGGCGCCGGTGGCCTTGGCGCTTTCGATCTGGTCGGCGAGCACCTTGGCCTTGGAAGCGGTGGCCGGGTCCTTGTGGCGCATCACCGAGAACACGACGTCGGCCGGCGCGAGCGCCTTGCCGTCGTGGAAGGTCACGCCCTTGCGCAGCGTAAAGACCCAAGTCTTGGCGTCCTTGGTGGTAAACGATTCTGCCAGCGCGGGCTGCGGCGTGAGGCTGGAGTCCAGCGAGGTCAGGCCGTTGAAGATCATGTTGCAGCGCGAGTAGTCGGTCTGGTTCGACTGCTTGGCCGGATCGAGCGTGTCGGTCGCGGCGGCAGTGGCGCCGGCGACGCGGATGCGCCCGCCCTTCCTCGGCGTCTGCGCATGGGCCGACATCGCAGCGCCCGCGATGCCGCCGGCCAGCGTTGCCTGCATGCCGCCGGCCATCAGCATTGCGAGGATGTCGCGCCGCGTGGCGCCGCGCCGGAGCGACTCCATCATGCGAAGGCTCTCGTCGGGGCCGACGAGGGTTTCGAAGCGCTTGTTGCCGTTGCTGTCGTTCATGGTGGGGTACTCCTGATGAAGCCTGTAGTTGAAGAACTCGGGGACAGAAAGCAGGGTGATGCGGATGGCGCTCAGGCCAGCCGATCCTTGAGCGTGTAGTAGAGGCCGACTGCCGGCAGGAACCAGGGCGGGCCGAAGTGCCCCGGGATTGCCGGCCACTTGCGGCCCTCCCAGGGGTTGGCGTTCGCATCGCCGGCCATCACGGCGGCCATGCGCTCGCCCATATGCACCGACATCTGCGTGCCATGGCCGCTGTAGCCCATCGCGTAGTAGAGGCCGTCGCGTTCGCCGGCGTGGGGCAGGCGATCCTGCGTCATGTCGACCAGGCCGCCCCAGCAGTAGTCCAGCCGCACGGCGCCGAGCTGCGGGAAGATCTGGGCCAGCCCGGCGCGCAGGATCTCGCCGCTGGCGGCATCCGATTGCGGGCTGGAGATCGCGAAGCGCGCACGCCCGCCGAACACCAGCCGGTGGTCCGTGGTAAGCCGGAAGTAGTGGTGGATGTTGGCCACCGTTGTGTAGGTACGCCGCGCGGCCAGCAGGGCCTGCGCGCGCTCGGCGCCCAACGGCTCGGTGACCACGATGAAGCTGCCTATCGGCACGATGCGCCGGCGCAGCCAGCCGAAGCTGCCGTAGCCGCCATGGCGCGAAGCGCCGGTGGCCAGCAGCACCTGCTGCGCGCTGACCGTGCCTCGCGCGGTGTAGAGCCGGTGCGCAAAAGACCGGCCCACGCGCTCGATGCGCCCTACGGCGGTGCCGAGGTGGATCTGCGCCCCGCTGCGCTGCGCGGCGGCCGCCAGCCCCTGCGCGAAGCGGCCCATGTGCATCTGGCCGCTGCGCTTGTAGAGCAGGCCGCCCTCGAAACGCTCGCTCTGTACTTCGGCATGAACGCGCGCCGCGTCGAGGATCTCGACGTCGGTATCGACGCCATCGTCGATGAGGCGCTGCGCGCTGCGCTGCAGGGTTTCCATCTGGTGAGCGCGCGTCGCGAGCTTGAGCTTGCCGTGCCGCATGAAGTCGCAGTCGATGGCTTCTGCGCGCACCAGCCGTTCCACCGTGTCGACCGCGTCGTCGTAGGCGTGGTACCAGGCCCGGGCGCGCGCCACCCCCACCCTGGCCGCGACCTCGGCGTAGTCGACCGCCAGGCCGTTGTTGACATGCCCTCCGTTGCGCCCCGACGCCTCGGCCGCGACGCGGCTGCCGGCTTCGAGCACCGCGACGCGCGCACCGCGCTTGGCGAACGCCAGTGCCGCCGAGAGCCCGGTGAAGCCGCCGCCGACGATGGCGACATCGACCTGCGCCGGCAGCTCGGCCGCCGCCGGTACGAAGGCCGGCGCCGAATCGGTCCAGTAGGAGTCGAGCTTCATGGCGTGGTGAGACTTGGCAAGTCGTGGGGGATCAGAGGCCGACGACGCCCGGCAGGCCGCCGATGTCCTTGATCTCTACATAACGGTAGGCCGGATTGCCCGGGCCGTGGCCGCGGTTCACGAAGACCTTGTTGACGATGCCCATGTCGTCCGCCGACATCAGGTCGTAGCGCAGGCTGGAGGACACGTGCAGCACGTCCTCGGGGTTGCAGCCGAGCGAGTCGATCATGTATTCGAAAGCCTGCAGCCGCGGCTTGTACGCCTGGGCCTGCTGGGCCGTGTAGACGCGATGGAAGGGCGCACCGAGCATTGCCACGTTCTTCTGGATCTGGTCGTCCGAGGCGTTTGACAAGATCACCAGCGGAATCTCCTTGGCCACGATGGCAAGACCGGCCGCCACGTCGTCGTGCGGGCCCCAGGTCGGCACCGCGTCATAGTATTTCTGCGCGTCGGCGTCGATGTACTGGATCTTCCACTTTTTGCACAGGCGCCGCACAGCGTTCTTCAGCACCACTTCGTAGGGCTGCCAGGCGCCGAGCACCTCGTCGAAGCGGTAGGACGTGAAGTCAGCGGCGAACTGCTCCATGCGTTCGGCGGGGATGCGGTCGGCAAAGATCTCGCGCGTCATCTCGCTCATGCGAAAGCGCGTCAGGGTGCCGTAACAGTCGAAGGTCACGTACTTCGGGCGAATTGTCATGGTTTCCAAGCCTTTATCAAATCGGTTTCCGACCGGTGCGGGCCGCTGCCATATACGGCATTTGCGACAAACTCATTACGAAGTGATTGCAGCATGCAGCCGTGCCGGCGTCGTTGGGAAATCGGGCGGCTGGCGCATCGAAGCTGCGGTTTCGAGGTGGCCTGGCGGCATGGCGTGCGGTATGCATCCGCGCGTGCTCGCATGCACCTCAATGCGTCGCGGCAACGTCGACCAGCACGCTTTTGAAGCGCAGGTCGGCCGCGACGGTCTGACGGGATGTCGAGAGGATCGAAGGCGTGCATGAAGTAGGGGCTGGTGAAGGGATGCAGGAGTGGCCGGCGCGGTGCGGTCGATGCTAGGCAGGTTGCTGCGGCATTTGTGTGCGTATGCGGGTGCGGCACGGCAGCGAATTGCAAAACCCCGGCGTGCGGCAGACGAAGCTTGCGAGTTGCGGCGCAAGGCGATTTCGGTCTGGTGCCGAGGCCCGATGTCGTCCAAGATGGGCCGCATTTCCGTTCGTTAGGAGAGCTTGCCGATGCCCGATCAAACCCAGGATGTCGCCGTCGCCGACGGTGTGTTGCTAAGACCGATGACCCCCGCCGACCTGCCACAAGCGCACGCACTGTCGGCCGAACTGCGCTGGCCGCATCGCCCGGCCGATTGGGAGCAGGCATTCGCGCATGCCGAAGGCTTCGTCGCCGAGCGCGACGGCGAGATCGTCGCCACCGCCCAGCGCTGGCGCTGGGGTGAGAGCCACGCGACCATCGGCCTCGTGATCGTTACGCCGGCCTGCCAGGGCCGGCGCGTCGGGCACCGGTTGATGAGCGCGCTGCTCGAGGGCCTTGATGCGCACACCGTGCTGCTGCATGCCACCGCCGCGGGGCAGGGCCTCTATGAGCGACTGGGCTTCGTGCGCGTCGGCGAAGTGCGGCAGCACCAGGGCATTGCGCTGTCGGCGCCACTGGTCGAACTCCCGCAGGGATGGCGCCTGCGGCCGGCCGGCCTGAACGAGACCCCGGCGCTGTGCGCACTGGACGCCGCGGCGCGTGGCATGCCGCGCGATGCGCTCATGGCCGACCTGTTGGCCACCGCCGAGGCCTGTGTCGTGCTCGACCACGACAACGCAGCGCGGGGCTTCGCGATGCTGCGCCGCTTCGGGCGCGGGCATGTGATCGGCCCGGTGGCGGCGCCCGACGCCACGGGCGCCAAGGCGTTGATCGCGCATCTGGTCGGTTTGAGTTCGGGCAACTTCACGCGCATCGACATCGATTTCGCCAGCGGACTGGCGGAATGGCTCGAGGACGTCGGCCTGCGGCGCGTGGATGCGCCGACGACGATGGTGCGCGGCACCCCGCTCGCCGTGGCGCCGGACGGCCCCTTCCTGTTCGCGATCGTGACCCAGGCGATGGGATGAGGTGAAGCTCTCCCCCAGTCTTCGCGCACTTCGTGTCGCTTCGCCAACCCCCTGCCGGGGGCAACACCGGCGGCCCGGCAAAGCCGGTTCCGCGGTGTTCCCGGACTGAGTCCCTCACACCATGCACACCACTTTTCTCTATAAATCCGATCCGGAGCGCGGCCGCCAGTGGGCCGAAGTGTTCCGGCGCCGCGCACCCGCGATCGACTTCCGCATCTGGCCCGACATCGGCGACCCGGCGCAGGTGCGCTTTCTCGCGGCTTGGGAGCCGCCGGCGGACCTGTCCAGCCGGTTTCCGCGGCTCGAGGTACTGTTCTCTTCCGGCGCGGGGGTCGACCAGTTCGACTTCGCCGCGCTACCGCCTGCGCTGCCGGTGGTACGCATGGTCGAGCCCGGCATCGTCGGCGGCATGGTCGAGTACGTGACACACGCGGTGCTCGGCCTGCACCGCGACATGCCGCGCTACCGCCGCCAGCAGGCCGAGGGCTTGTGGCAGCCGCTGCCGGTGCGGCCCGCCGGGCAACGGCGCGTTGGCGTGCTCGGCCTCGGGTCGCTTGGCCAGGCGGTGCTGGCACAACTGGTCGGGCTGGGTTTCGACTGCGCGGGATGGAGCCGTTCGCGGCACGCCGTCGACGGCGTGGCATGCCATGCCGGCGCGGATGGCCTGCCCGGCTTTCTTGAGCGCACCGACATCCTGGTGTGCCTGTTGCCCCTGACTGATTCGACCCGCGCTTTTCTCGACGCAAGGCTGTTCTCGATGCTGCCGGCTGGCGCCGGGCTGGTGCAGGTCGGCCGCGGGCCGCAGCTGGTCGATACCGACCTGTTGTCCGCATTGGACAGCGGGCAGATCAGCGAGGCCGTGCTCGATGTGACCGACCCGGAGCCACTGCCTGCGGCCCACCCGTTCTGGCGCCATCCGCGCATCCAGCTCACACCGCATATCGCGAGCATGACGCAGCCGCTGAGCGCAGCCGAGGCGGTGCTCGACAACCTGCGCCGCTTCGAAGCCGGCGAGCCGATGGTCGGCCTGGTCGACCGCAGCCGGGGTTACTGAGCGCCAGCAGGATGTGCTGTGGCAGGGCGCATAACCGCAGGCTGGTTTGTGCGATGGCCCCAAAGCAGCACCACGCCGCGTGCCGCGCGACCTACGCTAAGGGCATTGAAAGCTTCCTTCGCTCTCACCCCACCCGACACCGCCATGACGCATCCCTCCGCATTGCCCGACCAAGCCGCACTCGACGCGATCGACCGCGCCCACCTGATCCATCCCGTCTCGCCATGGCGTGTGCACGAGCAGCGCGGCCCGACCGTGCTGGCCTCCGCGCGCGGCGCCTGGCTGACCGATGCCAACGGCCACGAGCTGCTGGATGCCTTCGCCGGCCTCTGGTGTGTGAACGTGGGCTACGGCCAGGAGAGCGTAGTGCAGGCGGCCACCGAGCAGATGCGGCGCCTGCCCTACGCCACCGGCTACTTTCACTTCAGCAGCGAGCCGGCCATCCGCCTCGCCGAAAAGCTGGTGCAGATCGCGCCGGCCTCTCTCACCCGCGTCTACCTGACGCTCGGCGGCTCTGACGCCGTTGACGCCGCCGTGCGCTTCATCGTGCAGTACTACAACGCGATCGGCAAACCGTCGAAGAAGCACTTCATCGCACTGGAGCGCGGCTACCACGGCTCGTCGTCCACCGGCGCCGGGCTGACCGCGCTGCCGGTTTTCCATCGCGGCTTCGATCTGCCGCTGCCGACGCAGCACTACATTCCCTCGCCCAATCCCTACCGCCATGCGGACGGCGCCGATCCGCAGGCGCTGATCGCCGCGTCGGTCGCGTCGCTGCGTGCCAAGGTGGCCGAGTTGGGCGCCGACAACGTGGCCGCATTCTTCTGCGAGCCGATCCAGGGCTCGGGCGGCGTCATCGTGCCGCCCAAGGGCTGGCTGAAGGCCATGCGCGACGCCACGCGCGAGCTCGACATCCTGTTCGTCGTGGACGAGGTCATCACCGGCTTCGGCCGCACCGGCCCGATGTTCGCGTGCGAGGCCGAAGGCGTGGAACCCGACCTGATGACCCTGGCCAAGGGCCTGACCTCCGGCTACGTGCCGATGGGCGCGACGATGATGAGCGACAAGGTCTATGCCGGCATCGCCGACGGCGCCCCGCCCGGCGCGCCGATCGGCCATGGCGCCACCTACTCGGCGCACCCGGTCGGCGCTGCCGTTGCGCTCGAGGTGCTGCGGCTCTACCAGGAGGGCGGGGTACTCGCCAACGGCCAGCACGGTGCGGCCCATTTCGCGGCCGGCCTCGATGCGCTGCGCTCGCATCCGCTGGTGGGCGATGCGCGGCATCGCGGCTTGCTGGGCGCGCTGGAGCTGGTCAGCGACAAGGCCAGCAAGCGCGGCTTCGACGCAGCGCTCGGCCTGTCGGACAGGATCTTCGCGACCGGCTACAAGAACGGCCTGGTGTTCCGCTCTTTCGGCGATCACATCCTCGGTTTTGCGCCCGCGCTCACGTTCACGGAAGACGAGTTCGCCCAGATGTTCTCGCGCCTGAAGAAGACGCTGGACGAAGTGCTTGACGCGCCCGATGTGCGGGCTGCGCTTGCAGCCTGAACGAAAGCGCCGAGCCGCCTTCTCCGGCGACGCAGAATCGACCTCTCTTCGTTTGGGGCAACGTCATGTCAGAAGTTTTCAAGATCGACCGGCTCGACCTGCGCATCCTGGCTCAGCTGCAGCGCAACGGGCGCATGACCAATGTGGATCTGGCGGACGCGGTGGGCCTCTCGCCCAGCCCCTGCCTGATCCGCGTCAAGCGCCTGGAGCAGGCCGGCTACATCGCCGGCTACGGCGCACACCTGCGGCTCGAGAAGCTCGGCGACACGCTGACCGTCTTCACCGAGGTCACGCTGTCCGACCACCACCGCGAGGATTTCGTCCGTTTCGAAACCGCCATCCGCGAGGTCGACGAGGTGCTCGAATGCCATCTGGTCAGCGGCGGCTACGACTACCTGCTTCGCTTCCTCACGCGCGGCGTGAACCACTACCAGGAAGTGATCGAGGAACTGCTCGAACGCAACATCGGCATCGCGAAATACTTCAGCTACATCGTCATCAAGTCGCCGTTCATCAAGACGCACTGCCCGATCGAGCGGCTGTTTCCCCACCCGCGCTGACCGGCCGGCGCGGGCGCAACGGTCGGGTGCGTCCGAGTGAAGGCCTCTGCCATATGCACGACGGCAGGATCTGCTGTAGCGAGTCGCACAACCGCAGCCTGCTTTATGCAAGACCCTCATTGAAGCACCGCCGCGAAGGGTGCGCAGCCTAAACTTTTGGACATCCGAAGGCCCGACCTCAGCCCCATCATGACGCACACCACCGCATTACCAAACCTCCGTGGCCACGCCCTTGTGGATGGCAATGAGCAACCCTCACGTCTTTTCCAGAGGGCCGACTCCGTCATCGAGCACCTCAGGAGCGCTGGCCGCCTGGATCGCATGTTCATTGGCGGTGAGTGGGTCGTGCCTGGGGGGCAAGATAAAGCCTCTGTCATCGATCCGTCGACGGAGGAGCCTGTCGCAGAGATCGCGCTGGGCAGTGCGAGAGATGTCGCTGCAGCTGTGGCTGCGGCGCGGTGCGCCTTCGCGACTTGGTCCGTGACTTCCGCACAGGACAGGGCCTTGCTTCTCGATCGCGTCCACACCCTGATCCTCGAGCGCGCAGAACTGTTCGCGCAAGCGATCTCGTTGGAGATGGGCGCTGCCATCGGCTTTGCGCGCAGCACGCAGGTGCCGTCTGCGACCGAGCACATCCGCGTGGCCCGCGACAATGCGCGCAGTTATGCGTTTGTCACCCATCGGGGGGACATGGCCATCATGCGCGAGGCCATCGGCGTATGCGGCCTGATCACTCCATGGAACTGGCCGCTCTACCAGATCACAGCCAAGGTCGGATCCGCCCTGGCAGCGGGATGTACGGTCGTCCTGAAGCCCAGCGAGCTGTCGCCCCTGAGCGCCTTGCTTTTCGCCGAGGTGATGCACGACGCGGGCATCCCGCCGGGTGTGTTCAACCTTCTGAACGGCAATGGGCCGGAGGTCGGCGCCGCCTTGGCTGCGCATCCCGACGTGGACATGATCTCGATCACCGGTTCGACAAGGGCCGGCGTGCTGGTTGCCCAAGCGGCCGCCCCGACGGTGAAGCGCGTCGCCCAGGAACTCGGCGGGAAATCGCCCAACCTCATCCTGCCGGACGCGGATCTCGCGCGTGCCGTTCCAGCAGGCGTAGCGGCCGCCTTCCGCAACGTCGGCCAGTCCTGCAGCGCCCCGACTCGCATGATCGTGCCCCGCGAGCGCCTCCAGGAGGTTGAGCGGCTCGCGCTCGAAGCGTCAGCCAGCATCGTCGTGGGCGATCCGCGCTCGCAGCAGACCACGCACGGCCCGGTGGCCAATCGCGCGCAGTTCAATCGGGTGCAGGAAATGATCGGCATCGGAATCGCCGAAGGCGCGCGGCTGCTGTGCGGCGGCCCGGGCCGGCCGGAGGGCTTGGACCGCGGCTTCTACTGCCGTCCGACCATCTTCACCGCGGTGCAGCCTCAAATGCAGATCGCGCAGGAGGAGATCTTCGGGCCCGTGCTCGCGATCATTCCCTATGACAGCGTGGACGAAGCTGTTGAGATCGCCAACGACACCGTCTACGGCCTGGGCGCCCATGTGCAAGGCCAGGACCTCGGCGCGGCGCGCGCGGTCGCGGCGCGCATCCGCTCCGGGCAGGTGCACCTCAACTATCCGGCCTGGAACCCCAACGCCCCCTTCGGTGGCTACAAGCGCTCGGGGAATGGCCGCGAATACGGAATAGAAGGTCTCGAGGAGTACCTGGAAACCAAAGCCATTCTTGGCTTCCAGGATGCCTCGGCACCCGGTACCGACTGACACGCTTTCATTGAAACCATCGCGCAACGCGCAGGAGCAATCATGACCGTGGCCCTAGTGCTGCATCGCGCCGACGGCGCACCCGTTTCAACCTCCTTCCGCATGGCGGCGTTCGGCAAGGACGACCCCTTTGCGCAGCAACGCGAGATCGCGTGGGAAGGACCGGGCTCGATGATCGCGGGCCGAACCAGCTTCATCGGCGAGCTCGAAGTCGCAAGCTATCCCCACATCGAAACCATCGTCGTGGTCGAGGGAGAGCTGACGCTGACGGCGGCCGGGCAAGCCCCGCTGGTGGTCGGTCCACAAGCGGGTGCTGTCATCGGCTGCGGTACGGCGCTTCGCATCCAGGCCGGATCCCACGTGCGATTTTCGTTCTGCGCGGCCGCTTGCGACAAGCCCACCAAGAGTGGGCTCATTGCCCTGCACGCCGACGCAAACTTCAAGCCATCTGCCACGCTACCCGCAGAAGTGCTGCTGGGCCCCTCGCCGGAATGCCGCAGCGAGAACGTCTTCGCCGACGACGGCGCGCAGTTCAGCGCCGGCACCTGGGACTCGACCCCCTACCACCGGATCGTTCGCCCCCATCGCATGAACGAGTTCATGCATTTGCTGGCCGGCAGTGTGCGGTTTGCAGCCCCGGACGGCAGCGTGCTGTCGGTGGGCACGGGTGACGCGTTGTTCGTGCCCCAGGGCGCGCCGATCGGATGGGAAAGCAGCGATCGCGTGGCGAAGTTCTACGTGTGCCAAAGCGTCCCGGCTTGAACAGGCGAGCGAGATTCATCATGTCCCCTCCGCTGAACCACATCCAAACTTCGGCCACGCTGCCGGCTTCGGCCGACGTCGTCGTGATCGGCGGCGGCATCATCGGCGTCTTTACCGCCTACTACCTGGCCAAGCGCGGCGTGTCGGTCGCGTTGGTGGAAAAGGGCAGGATTGGCGCCGAGCAATCGAGCCGCAACTGGGGCTGGTGCCGGCAGCAGAACCGCGACGCCCGCGAACTGCCGTTGGTGACCAAGAGCCTCGATCTGTGGGAACAATTTGCCGCCGAAAGCGGTGAAGACACCGGTTTTCATCGCTGCGGGCTTTTGTATCTCAGCAACGACGAGGCCGAGATTTCCGGCTGGGCCAGCTGGCGCGACTTTGCCAAGACCGCTGGCGTGACGACTCACATGCTGAGCAGCCGCGAGGCCACCGAGCGCGGGCAGGCGACCGGCCGCGCCTGGAAAGGCGGCGTCTTCTCGCCCAGCGACGGCACCGCCGATCCTGGCAAGGCCGCGCCGGCGGTGGCCGCTGCGCTCATCAAGCTCGGGGGCAGCGTCCATCAGAATTGCGCCGCCCGCGGCATCGAGACCGAAGGCGGTCGGGTCAGCGCAGTCGTGACCGAAGCCGGCGTCATCAAGACCCGGACGGTTGTAATGGCGGGTGGCGCCTGGGCCTCCTCGTTCTGCCGCCAGCTGGGCATCCGTTTTCCGCAGGCCTCGATACGCCAATCCATCCTCAGTGTGTCCCCTGTGGAACAGCGCTTGCCGCCTGCCGTGGTGAGCGCGGGCGTGTCCGCCACGCGCCGCAACGACGGACGCTACGCACTGGCTATCAGCGGCCGCGCGCGCGTGGATCCGACAGGGCAGTTCCTGCGCTTCGCGCCGCAGTTCGTGCCCATGTTCGCCAAGCGCTGGCGCAACCTTCGCCCGGGTGGCCTGGAAGCCATTCGGAGTGGCCATGAAACGCTGGCGCGGTGGCGGCTCGATGCGCCAACGCCCATGGAACGCATGCGCATCCTCGATCCGAAGCCCGATCCCGTGAGCATCAAGGAGACCTACCGCCGCGCGGTCGAACTGCTGCCCCAGCTTCGCGACGCAAAGATCACGCACGCCTGGGCTGGCTATATCGACAGCACGCCGGACGGGGTTCCCGGCATCGGCGAGGTGCCGGGACTGCCTGGCTTCATTCTGGCCGCAGGCTTTTCCGGACACGGCTTCGGCATCGGGCCCGGCGCGGGCCACCTGATCGCGGACCTGGCCAGCGGCGGCGAACCGATCGTCGATCCCGTCCCCTACCGGCCAGAGCGGTTCAGCGGCTCAGCATGGGGCAAGGTCGCTGATTTCTAGGCCGCGTCGCCCGCCAGCTCGACGTCGATGCCGCGCAGGCGGCTGGGCGGCTGGCTCAGTGGACGCGCGGGCGTGCCCTGGTCTTGCAGGCCGCCAAGCGTGGCCGATTGGTGCAGAACGGTGATGCTCACGTTGTGAAGTGACTGAAAGGTGGAATCAAGGGAGTGAGTCACCGCAATGCGCTTTCGGCCACTTCGCAGAACCAGCGCACGCCCAGCGGCAACGCGTCGTCGTTGAAGTCGTAGCAGGGGTGGTGCAACGCGTGCTCGCCGTCCGGCCCCGGATCGGCACGCCCCTGGCCCAGCCACAGGTAGGCGCCGGGGCGGCGCTGCAGCATGAAGGCGAAGTCTTCCGAGGTGAAGGCCGCACGCGGCGCCATGTCGGCCTGCAGGCCGATGGCTCGGGCTGCATCGAGTGCGAGCGCGGCCTCGGCCGGCGTGTTGACGGTGGCAGGGTAGTAGCGCACGTAGCGCACTTCGGCCTGGGTGCCGCTGGCCAGTGCCACGCCGTCGACGGTGGCACGCAGCGCGGCCTCGATGCGATCCTGCGACGCGGCATCGAAGCTGCGCACGGTGCCGGTGATCGACACCTCCGCCGGCAACACGTTGTGGCTGTGGCCGCCCTCGATGCGCGTCACCGACAGCACCGCCGATTCGCCCGGGTCGATGCGGCGCGAGACGATGGTGTGCAACTGCGCGACCAGCTGGCTCGCCGCAAGGATGGCGTCGGGCGTGTGGTGCGGTTGCGCGGCATGGCCGCCGCGCCCGCGCAGCACGATGTCGAAGCGGTCGGCCGCTGCCATGATGGGCCCCGCGCGTGTCTGCGCCCGGCCCAGCGGCAGATCCGGCCAGTTGTGCAACGCATAGACGCTGTCGCAGGGAAAGCGCTCGAACAGGCCGTCCTCGATCATCGCGCGTGCGCCGCCTTTGCCTTCCTCGGCCGGCTGGAAGATGAAGTGCACCGTGCCGTTGAAGCGGCGCGTGCGCACCAGCTGGCGCGCCGCGCCGATCAGCATGCTGGTATGGCCGTCGTGGCCGCAGCCGTGGTGCACCCCGGGTGTGCGGCTCGCGTGCGCTGCACGTCCGAGTTCGACCATCGGCAATGCGTCCATATCGGCGCGCAGGCCGACGCTGCGCTCGCCGTCGCCGCAGCGCAGCGTGCCGACCACGCCGGTGCCGCCCAGTCCTTCATGCACGTCCAGGCCGAGCAGGCGCAGCGCCTGTGCAACGACGCCGGCCGTGCGGCGTTCCTCGAACGCGAGTTCGGGATGTGCGTGCAGATCGCGGCGCAGCGCGATCAGCCCGGGCAGCAGGTCGGCGACCGGCGCGGCGATCGCACCGGGGGTCAACGCCCGGCCTCGACCGCGTCGGCCAGTTCGGCCAGCGTGTGGAAGTGGTAGTCGGGTTCGGTGCGCTCCGACTCGATCGTGCCGCCCGAATCCTTCAGGCCATGGCGGCGCTCGATCCAGCAGGTGGTGATGCCCAGGCGGCGGGACACGCCGATGTCGTGGTACTGGCTCTGCGCAACGTGCAGGTTGTCGGCCTGCCTGTAGCCCCAGGCGCCCTCGAAGCGGCCGCGGGCATAGGCGAAGTAGCGCGGATCGGGCTTCTCGCACATCGCGTCGTCGCAGCTCAGCAGCAGGTCGAAAGGCTGCTCCAGCGTCTTTGCGAAATGGGCCAGCGCCCAGGTCTGGGCATTGGTCATGGTGACCAGCTTGAAGCGCTTGCGCAGCCGCTTGAGCGCTTCCACCGAGTCCGGGAATGCCGGCCAGTCCGCGACCGAATCACGCAGGCCCTGCGCGAGCGCATCGGTGTCAGGCAGGCCCAGGCCCGGCGCGATGACATGCCAGCAGCGCGCGAGGTCGTCCGGGTACCAACCGGTGTTGCCGTCGGCGCGCGCCTTCCGGTAAGCCGCGAGAAACGCGTCGTCGGTCACCGGGGCGCCGGGCACGGCGGCACGCAGGTAGGCAAGCATGCCGCCTTCGAAATCGATCAGTGTGCCGACGACGTCGAACGTGAGAACCTTGAAATCCTGCAAAGACATGTGAGCGCTCCGGGGTGGACAAAATGCAATCGCAGCGAAAGCTTATGTCCTGCCCACCCTGCGCGGAAACCGAACTGGTGCCGGGCCACGGCACAGGATTTCGTTGTCGGTGCCGCGTCGGCATCTTGTTCGGTTGCCTGCGCAACCATGCCGCAGCTCAGGCCACGCCGAGATAGGCCTGGCGAATCACGTCGGAGTGAAGCAGCGTGCGCGCATCTCCCGCCGCGACGATGCGCCCGCGTTCGAGCACGTAGCCGCGGTCTGCCGTCTGCAGCGCCTTGCGCACGTTCTGCTCGACCATCAGCACCGTGACGCCCTGGCCCGCGATGCGGCGCACGATGGCCAGCAGTTCGTCGACCATCCGCGGCGCCAGGCCCAGCGAGGGTTCGTCGAGCATGAGAAAGCGCGGCCCGCTCATCATGGCACGGGCCACCGCGACCATCTGCTGCTCGCCGCCGCTCATGGTGCCGGCCAGTTGCCCGGCGCGCTCCTTCAGGCGCGGAAAGTCGTCGAAGGCCCGCGCCAGCCGTTCACCGCGCAGCCGCGCCGGCGCCAGCCAGGCGCCGAGCTCGAGGTTCTCGGTCACGCTCATCTGCGGGAACAGCTGGCGCCCTTCGGCCACGAGCGCGAGCCCGCTGCGCACGCAAGCGGTGGCTTGCCCGGACGGCAGCGCCACGCCGTCGAGCGATGCCTCTCCCGCACGCGGCAGCAGCCCGGCGAGCGACTTGAGCAGCGTGGTCTTGCCGGCGCCGTTGGGCCCCAGCACGACCGTGATGCCCGGCAGCACGTCGAGGTCCAGGCCCTTGATCACCTCGAAGCCGTGGTAGCCGGCTGCCAGGCCCCGCACGCGCATCTGGCTGCCGCTCATGCCGCCGCCTCCATTTCGTCGCCGAGATAGGCCTCGACCACTTCCGGATTGCGCACGACTTCGGCCGGCGGCCCGTCGGCGATCTTGCGGCCCTGGTGCAGAACGAGCACGCGCTCCACATACCTGAGCAGCGTGGTCACGGCATGCTCGATCCAGACCACCGTGAGGCCGTGCTCGTCGCGCAGGCGGCGGATGCGCCGCGCCATCGCATCGACCTCGATCTCGGTCAACCCGGCGGCCACCTCGTCGAGCAGCAGCAGCCGCGGGCGGGTGCCGAGCGCCATGCCGATCTCCAGCAGGCGCTGTTGCGACGGCGTGACGTCGGCGGCGAGCTGGCCGGCCAGTGCGCCGAGCCCCAGCATGTCGAGGATCGCGCCTTCCGTTTCGAGCCCGGCGATCGGCGTGCGGCGGCGCCCCGCGAACTGCGTGCCGAAGCGCACGTTGTCGGCGAGCGTCATCCCGGCCATGACTCGCGGCGTCTGGAAGGTGCGCGCGATGCCGTGCAGCGCGTAGTGGTGCGGGCCGCGCCCGGTCAGGTCGATCGTGCCCTCCACCAGCAGCCGGCCGGCGGTCGGCGCGACCACGCCCGAGATCGCGTTGAAGAACGTGGTCTTGCCCGCGCCGTTGGGGCCGATGATGCCAACCAGCTCGCCCGCATGCAGGCGCGCGCTGACCGCATCGACCGCGGTGAGCCCGCCGAAGCGCACCGTGAGTTCGCGCGCTTCCAGCAGCGGCATGGAGGTCTCATTCATGGCCGTGCTCCCGCGCGGTGGCCGACCGGCGCTGCCACAGCGATGCCAGCCCGTCGGGCAGGTACATCACGCACAGGATCAGCAGCAGCCCGAGCACCATCATGTAGCCGTAGGGCAGTTGCAGCCGCAGCGTCTCGGCCAGCAGGCTGAAGACGATCGCCGCCGCGATCGGCCCGCCGATGCTCGCCGCGCCGCCGATCAGCGCGATCAACACCGTCTGGAAACCGATGAAGGGGCTGAATACCGCCGGTGGGTCGATGTAGGTCCAGCGCACTGCCATCGCCGCGCCGACCGCGCCGGCAAAGGCGGCCGTGATCGCGAAGCCGGCGATCTTGACGCGGCGCGTGTCGACGCCCAGCGTTTGCGCACGCTGCTCGTCCGCGCCGATGCCCGACAGGGCCAGTCCGAAGCGGCTGCGGCGGACGGCGATGGCGGCGGCGATCGAAGTGCCGGCGATCGCCAGCACCGTGAGATACACCGTTTCGTTCGACGGCACGACCGTGAGCACGCGGCCCACCGTGCCCGACACCTGCTTCTCGACGAACGTCACCGCGTGGCGGATCAGTTCCGTCATGCCGAAGGTGAGCACCGCGAAATAGGTGCCGCGCAGATGCAGCACTGCGGCGCCCATGACCACCGCGACAACGCTGGCCAGCGCGGCGCCGCACAGGATCACGAGCGGCCAGGGCAGCACGCCGAGCAGGGTGGCGCAGGTGTAGGCACCGAGGCCGAAAAAGGCCGAGGTCGCGAGCGACAGGTAGCGCGTGGCACCGCAGAACAGCGACCAGCTGGTGGCGAGCGCCACGTACATGAGGCAGCTCAACGCCACCGAGCTCGCGAATTCCGACGCCACCCACGGCACGGCGGCCGCGAGCAGCAGGCCGAGGCCCAGCCAGAGCCAGGGGCGGCGCATGAGGGAGGAACTCATCGCGAGAACAATCCGTTGGGGCGCCAGATCAGCACGCCGATGAAGACCGAATAGGACAGCAGCATCTTGAGCGAGGGGCTCGTGAAGTGCGTGCCAAGCGCCTCGACCACGCCCAGCAGCAGGCCGCCGACCAGGCTGCCCGCGAGGCTGCCGAAGCCGCCGAGCGTGATGACGATCAGCGCCGTCACGGTATAGGGCTCGCCCATCGAGGGCGAGATCTCGTAGGTCATCGACAGCAGCGCCCCCGCCACGCCCGACAGCCCGAGGCCGATGCCGAACATCAGGGGATGCAGACGCCGGGTGTTGATGCCCACCAGTTGCGCGCCGACCGGCGATTGCATCAGCGCACGCACCGCCTTGCCCAGCAGCGTGAGCTTGAGCAGCGCGATCAGCGCCAGGCTCAGCGCCAGCGTGACGCCGAACAGCACCAGCTTGTTGACCGTGAAGCGCATGTCCGCGAACTGCACCGGCTCGGCCAGGTAGTCGTAGCCGCGCAGGTCGCCACCCCAGGCCAGCAGCGCGGTGTTCTGCACGAAGAACATGAGGCCGAAACCGACCATGAGGCTGCGCGCCTCGAACACCTCGACATTGGGTGCGCGGGCCGCGACCTGGCGGAAACAGAGCCAGTGCACCGCCATGCCGACCAGCATCAGCAGCGCGAAGGCGGCCGGCAGGAACAGCAGCGGCGAGATGCCCCAGGCCGTGTGCGCCCACCAGGTCAGGAAGGCACCGAGCATCAGGAACTCGCCGTGCGAGATGTTCATGATGCGCATCAGGCCGTACTGCAGGTTCAGCCCGATCGCCACCAGCGCGTAGATGCTGCCCGTGATCAGGCCGCCGGCCAACAGCTCGGCCCATCCGCTTGGCGACATGCCGCTACTTCCAGGCCGGTTTCGGTATCAACGCGGCGGTGGCGCGGCCGCGCGGCCAGACCACCTCGAATTCGCCGCCTTGCCACTGGGCCACCGTGCCGGGGATCGAGGCGTTTTCGCTGCCCTCGAAACGGATCGGCCCGAGGATGGTCTTGAACTCGTTCTTCGCGATCTGCTCGCGCAGCGCCTTGCGGTCGAGGCCGACCCGGGCCACTGCCTGCTGGAGGATCTCCAGGCCGGCCCAGGCGTGGCCGCTGGCCCAGCGATCGGGCTCCTTGCCGAACTTCTTGGTGTGCGCCTCGAAGTAGGCCCGGGCTTCGGCGCTGGTCTTGACGTTCCAGGAGCCCATGCCGATCACGCCTTCGGTGTTGGCGGCCATCACGTTCTTGTACAGCTGGAACGCGGTGCCGACCGAGGCGTAGAAAAATTTCGGGTTGAAGCCCACCTCACGCGCCTGCCGGCTCGCGAGGATGGTGTCCGGCGGGTAGGTGATGCCGATGAAGGCATCCGGGTTCTGGTCCTTCATGGCGCGCAGCACCGGCGCGAGGTCTTTTACGCCGAGCGGATAGCTCTTGCGCTCGAGCACCTGGATGCTGGTCTTCTTGAGCGCGGTGTTGAGCGCGGCGAAGTTCTCGAGGCCGAACAGGTCGTCCATGTAGACGATGGCGATGCTCCTGACGTTGTTGGCCACCAGCATGTCCACCAGCGCGCCCATCATCTTGTCGGGCTGCTGCAGCAGCGAGAAGAAGTAGGGCAGTTGCATGTCGATCAGCTTGCGCGACAGTGCCGTTGGCGCGAGCAGCGGGTAGCCGAAGCGGTTGGCAAGCGGCGCCACCGCGAAGTTGGCGCCCGAGCCCCAGGGCGGTAGCACCAGGTCGACCTTGTCGCTGCCCATCAGCTTCTCGAACGTGCGCACGCAGGTCTCGGTTTCGCTGCGATCGTCGTAGCCGATCAGCTCGATCGGGCGCTTGACGCCCTTCACCGAGAGCCCGCCCCCGGCGTTGACCTGCTCGGCCCACAAGAGGTAGTTGGGCTCCTGGCTCACCTGGGCGCCGGCCGCCCATGGGCCGGTGCGGGCGATGGCGTAGCCGATCTTCACGGGTGCGCCTTGTGCGAACAGGCGCGGCGCGACGGCCGCTGCGCCCACGACGGTGCCGGCTTGCTGGATCCAGCGGCGGCGGTTGGCTTGAAACATGAGGTCTCCTTGCGGGCGTGTGGCTGTGCCCGATGTCGTCATGCTAGGCACTGGATGCGTCTGGCGCTGTGCCGGCTGCGCACAAACGGCTTGACGCTGCGCGCACGCCGCTAATGGTTAACCCCCAAGCTTGCGGCGGGAAAACGCGCCGGACAATGGAGCCCTCCCAACGCGCCTGATCTATGACAGCGTCCATGGTTCTGTCGACCGACCAAGTTCCCTCGCGCGAGCGCGCGCCGATCTGGCGCGAGTGGGTGTGGCGCCACTTCGGGGGGCTGGAATCCGACCTGTACGGCGACACCGAATTCGACGGCCATCTCGCCGTGTCGCATGCCGGCGAGGTGATCCTGACCCGGCTCGAAGCCAATCGCCACCGCGTGCTGCGCACCCCGCAGATGGCGCGCAGCAGCGAAACCCCCTACCTGAAGATCGTGGCGCCATGGCAGGGCTCGGCCGAGGTCGCCCAGCGCGGGCGCGAAGCGTCGGTGCGCGCTGGAGGCTGGACGCTCTACGACACGACGGCCGACTACACGGTGGCCAATCCGGAGCGCAGCGACCATCTGATCGTGATGCTGCCCAAGGCGCAGCTGGCCGCGCCGGGCCTTCCCCTGGGCGATCTGGTGGCGCGCCGCGTGGGCGGCAGCAGCGGCATCTCGCGCGTGGCGCTCGAGACCATGCGCAACACCTACCAGGAGTTGCCCTACATGAGCGAGGCCGCGGCGCGCGGCGCCGGCGACCTCATCATCCAGCTGGTGCGGCTGTCGCTCATGGAAATGGCCGGACAGGAGACCCCGCGTACCCAGCGCGAGGCGCTGAAGGATCGGATCTGCCAGCACGTGGCCCAGCATCTGCGCGACAGCGCGCTGTCGATAGACGGCATTGCGCAGGCGCTGCGGTGCAGCAAGCGCCACTTGCACAATGCGTTCGCCGGTGACGACGAGTCCCTTACCAGCTACATCCTCCACCAGCGCCTGGCATGCGCCATCCGCGACCTGGTCGACCCCGCGAATGCGGTCCGACCGATCACCGACATCGCGCTCGCGGCGGGTTTTGGAAATCTTTCGCATTTCAGCCGCGTCTTCCGGGATCACACGGGCGGTAGCCCGAGCGAATTCCGGCGCAAGGCGAGCGCGCGCTGATGCCCTGGTCGTGGCGGCCGCGTTCGGTTGGCCCCGCCAAACGCGCCAACCGGTAGACAATGAAATGATGAACGCCGCAGCCACTCCGCTTTCTGCAGACCTTGAGTCCATGTTCGACCTGGCGCCGGTATCGCTCTGGCTGGAGGACTACAGCGCGCTGAAGCAACTGTTCGACCAGTGGCGCGAAGAGGGGGTCACCGATCTGGCAGCGTACCTCGATGACGACCTGGAGCGGGTTCGCCAGTGCATGGCCCGCCTCAAGGTTCTGCAGGTCAACCAGCACACGCTCGCGCTTTTTGCCGCCGAAAGTCAGGACGTCCTGCTGGCCGGGCTGGGCACCGTCTTTCGCGACGACATGGGGGTGTCGGTCAAGTACGAGCTGTCGCAGTTGTGGCAGGGGCAGCTCAGCTTTTCCAACGAGACGGTCAACTACACCCTCGACGGGCGACGGCTCGACGTGCAGGTGCGGGTGCGCGTCCTGCCGGGGCACGAGTCGACGTGGGATCGCGTGCTGGTGTCGCTGGAAGACGTCAGCGAACGGAAGGCTGCGGACCGCGAGCGGGCAGAGAGCGAGCGCTATGCACGCGGCCTGTTCGACAACTCGCCCGTCTCGTTGTGGGTCGAGGACTTCAGCGCCGTCAAGCGTCTGCTGGACGAGGTCCGGCGTCGCGGCATCACCGATTTCGCGACGTTCATCAAGGTGCATTCGGAATTCGTCACGCGGTGCATGCAGGAAATCCGCGTGATCGATGTCAACCAGGAAACGCTCAGGATGTTCGGTGCGGCCAGCAAGCCCGAACTGCTGCGCAACATCCAGAAAGTGTTTCGCGACGAGATGCACGACTCGTTTGCCGAGCAGCTGCAGGATCTGTGGAACCAGAAGACGTCCCAGCAGCGGGAGGTGATCAACTACACGCTGAACGGCGAGCTGGTCAACATCCACATGCAGTTCACGGTGCTCGAAGAGCACCTGGCCACCTGGGATCTGGTGCTGGTTTCGCTGGTCGACATCACGGCGCGCAAGAAGGCCGAGGCCTACCTGGAGTACCTCGGCAAGCACGACGTGCTCACCCAGCTGTGCAACCGCACCTTCTACACCGAGGAGCTCAACCGACTTGCGCGCAAGGGGCCATGGCCGGTCTCCGTCCTCTCGATCGACCTTAACGGGCTCAAGCGTGTCAACGACGACGATGGCCATGCCGCCGGCGACGCCTTGCTGCGTCGGGCGGGCGAAGTGCTGTCCAAGGCGGTCGACTCGCCCGGGTGGCCCGCGCGCGTGGGAGGCGACGAGTTCGCGGTTCTGCTGCCGACCACGGACGAGCGCGGCGCCGAAGCGATGCGCGACCGGATCCTCTCGCTGCTCGAACTCAACAACCAGTTCTATGCCGGCCCGAGCGGACACAATCTCAGCCTCTCGATCGGGTTGGCAACCTGTGGCGTGGGCGGATCGCTGGACGAAGCCCTGCTGCACGCGGATCGATCGATGTACGACGACAAGGCGCGGCATTACGGCACGCCCCGCTGAAGGTTCAAGAAACGATGCGCCAAATCCGTTTGTGCTGGAACGAGCATGTCCAGCATGCCGATCATGAGATCCATGCCCACCGCGACTGGACAACCGCCTCTCCCGAGGTGCGCCACGACCTGGCCATCATCGCCAAGACCGCCAACGAGCTCTACGGGCCACGTTCGCACTGGGTCGAAGAGCGGGAGGTTCGCCAGCCGAGCGCCGACCCCCGCCTCCGGTTTGACCAGCGCGTGCTGCAGGACGACGCTGCCGCCGGCCCTTATGCCCGGCACCTGGCGACCGGTGTCGGATCGCTCCGGTTCCAGCCCGATCTGGAGCAGGAGTACATGGAGCACCTGCGGGATGTCCAGCGGCGACCCGCTTCGATCTGCGTCGGCGTGGCCCTGTTCGGTTGGGCCGTGTTCGGCCAGGCGGGCCTGATCGCGCTCTCGACCGGATCGCCGCCGGCGGACGGCATCGCTTCGTTCGTCCAGTGGGCCATGGTGCTGGTGCTCTGCGCAAGCCTGTTGCTGCTGACGGCGCGCGGCGGGGCCGCCCGCACCGACTTCGTGTCGGCGGCCGTGCTGGTGTTGACGGCCGCGGCCCTCGGCCTGCTGGCGCTTCGCGCCGGAACGGGCGCGAGGCCGCCAGTGTTGCTGGCAGCGCTCGGGCTGATGGTGGTGGTATTTTTTCCGCTCGGGCTGGTGTTCCGCCACGCCCTCGTGCTGGCGCTTGCAATGGCCGTCGGCGGCACCGTGCTGGTATTCGGCCTGTCTCCGCCGGCCCTGCGCACCGATGGCCACCTCGCGTTGATGGCCCTCTGGGGAGCGCTCGGTTTGTCAGCCATCGGCGGCTACCTCGTCGAACGCCTGTACCGCGAGCAGTTCCTGCTGCATGGCCTGCTCTCGCGGCAGGCCTTCGTCGATCCCCTGACCGGCCTCTACACCCGTCGCGGCACGCACAAGCTGACCCAGATCGCACGCCTGCAGGCGGTGCGGGATGGCGTGACGCTGAGCTTCGTGCTGATCGATGTCGACCGTTTCCGCGCCTACAACGAACGCTACGGGCGGGAGGCGGGCGACCGCGCCCTGATCGAAATCACCCAGGTTGTCGCGACCTTTGCGCGCCGCCCCCTCGACCTGGCGAGCCGCGAAGGCGGCAAGCGCTTCGGCCTGCTGCTGTACGACTGCAACCTCGAACGGGCTCGGCTGCATGCCGAGCAATTGCGCGAGCGGCTGCGTGATGTCGGCATGGCGCACGCAAATTCGAACGACCCGGCGGCCCAGCTGACCGTGAGCATCGGTGCGCTACAGGTGCTGCCGGAAGAAACGGCAGAGGTCTTCATGCAGCGCGTCGAAGCCATGCTCCAGCGTTCGAAGGATGCAGGGCGCGACCGGGTGACGACTCCCTAGGAGTGCCGCGCGCGTTCAGCCGCCGCGTTGTTCCCAGAACCCGCGGTGGGTCGCGATCATCTCGTCGGCCAGCGCCGGCACCGGCCCGATCACTTCGACCGCCTTCTGTCCGCGCGCAAAGACTTCGCGGCAGGGCAGGCTCAGTGTCGGGTTCTCCGGGTGGTCGCCGGTCAGCGCGAGCAGCGCCGACTCGTCGGCACCATAGACCACGCGGCCGATGTTCGCCCAGTAGCTCGTGCCGGCGCACATCGCGCAGGGCTCAAAGGTCGTGACCAGCGTGCATTGCCACAAATAGTCGGCCGGCCAGTTGCCGGCCGCGTGCCGCGCCAGCGTGGCCTCGGCGTGGTTCACCGTGTCGATGTTGCCCTGCTCGGCCAGCACCGTATCGCCATCGGGCGCGATCAGCACCGCGCCGAACGGGTGCCGGCCCATCGCCATGGCGCGCCGCGCAACCGCGTCGGCCCGGCGCAGCGCCTTGATAGCTTGCGCCGGCGTCATGCTCCGCAGCCCCTTCGGGAAACACCGCGGAACCGGCTTTGCCGGGCCGCTGGTGTTGCCCCCGGCGAGGGGGTTGGCGAAGCGACACGAAGTGCGCGAACACTGGGGGAGAGCCTCATGCCTGGGAGCCGCGGTGGGCCCAGCCCGTGGTGTGCTTCTCGATCACGCTGAAGAGTTCGTACATCGCCATCGCCATCGCACCCACCACCATCAGCCCGGCAAAGGCCAGGCCCATCTGCATGGCGGAGCCGGCGGAGATCAGCAGGTAGCCGATGCCCTCGTTGGCGGCGGTCATCTCGCTCACCGTGGTGCCGACGAAAGCCAGCGTGATCGCGACCTTCAGCGAGGCATAGAAATACGGCATCGAGCGCGGCAGGCCGATCTTCACCAGCACGTCCCAGCGTTTGGCACCGAGCACGCGCAGCACGTCTTCCAGCTCGGGCTCCAGCGTGGCCAGGCCGGTCGCGATGTTGACCATGATGGGGAAGAAGCTGATCAGGAAGGCCGTGAGGATCGCCGGCCCCACGCCGATACCGAACCACACCACGAGGATCGGCACGAAGGCCGCCTTGGGCAGGGCGTTGAAGGCCGTCATGAGCGGGTACATCGCCGCGTACGCGAGGCGCGAGCTTCCGATCACGAAGCCGAGCAGCACCCCCACGACAATCGCCAGGCCGAAGCCGGCCATCGTGACCCAGAAGGTGCGCCACGCGTGGCCCGCGATGATTTCCTTGAACTCCCAGAACTGCGTCCAGATGCGCGAGGGGCTGGGGAAGATGAAGTCCGACACACCGAAGCCGCGGCAGACGATCTCCCACAGCAGCAGCACCGCGACCAGCAGGATCCAGGGCGACCAGGTTTCGATCTGCCTCGAATTCTTCGTCATGGCGCCACCGCCGCTGCGGTTGCCGCCGCGCTGATGCCGGTGTTGCGGATGGCTCCGATGTGCCCACGCAGCTCCAGCACGATGTCGGTGAACTCCTTGGTGTAGGTGAGTTCGAGGTCGCGCGGGCGCGGCAGCGCGATCTCGCGCTTGACCACGAAGCGGCCCGGGCTCTTGCTCATCACATACACCGTGTCGGCCAGGAACACCGACTCGCGCAGGTCGTGCGTGACCAGGATCACATTGAATTTCTGTTCGGTCCAGAGGTCGCGCAGGATGCACCAGAGCTCTTCGCGCGTGAACGCGTCGAGCGCGCCGAACGGCTCGTCGAGCAGCAGCATCTTGGGCTCGTGGATCAGCGCGCGGCAGATGCTGGCGCGCTGCTGCATGCCGCCCGAGAGCTGCCAGGGGAACTTGTCCTCGTAGCCGGCCAGGCCGACCTTCTGCAGCAGCTTGCGCGCACGCTCGACGTACTCGCGGCGCTTGGCCTTGAAGCTGGAGCGGTAGGGCTCGACGATCTCGAGCGGCAGCAGCACGTTGTCGACGGTGGTGCGCCAGGGCAGCAGCGAGGGCGCCTGGAAGGCCATGCCCGAGATCTTGAGCGGGCCGGTCACGGGCTGCCCGTCGATGCGGATCTTGCCCACCGACGGCATCTTGAGCCCGGTCGTGAGCTTCATGAAGGTCGACTTGCCGCAGCCCGAAGGCCCGACGATGGCGATGAACTCCCCGCGCTGAACCTGCAGGTCGATCGCCTCGACGGCGAAGTGGTTCTGCGCGAGCAGCTCTTCGTTGTACGCGAGCCAGACGTCCTGGAAATCGACGAAGGGCGCCGCGCCGGTGCCCGTCATCACTTGCGCAGGATCGCGAGTTCGGCCGCCGGCGGCAGCAGCGTGCCGTTCCACACCGCGTCGGGGCTCACGCGGGTCTTGGTGTTGAAGGCGTCGGAAACCTGCGAGGCCATCAGCGCGAGCCGGCCGGCGTTCACGGTGCCGAAGCCTTCGGCGCGGGCGTCGGGGCTGTTGATCACGGTGTCGATGGCCAGTTGCAGGCGGCGGGTTTCGAGCTTGCTGTCGATGATGCCGTCGCGCGCCTTTACCGATTCGATTGCCACCGGCGGGTTGGCGATGACTTCCCTGGCGCCCTTGGCGAAGGCCGAGAGGAAGGCCTTGATGGCCGCCGGGTTCTCCTTGATGAGCTTGGGCGACGCGATGATCACATTGCCGTACAGCTTCACGCCATAGTCGGGGTAGGGCAGCACAACGATGTCGGCCGCCTTGGCGCCGCGTGCTTCCAGATTGAGCAGCGAGGTGAAGGTGAAGCCGGTGATGGCGTCGATGTCGCCGCGCAGCAGCATGGTTTCGCGCAGCGTCGGATCCATCGCCGTCCAGTTGACGGCGCCGATGTTGTTGGCCTTGGCGAAGATCGGGAACGCGCGGCGGCCGGCGTCGAACACCGGCGCGCCGAGCTTCTTGCCGGCGAGGTCGGCGGGCTTGGCGATGCCGCTTTTCTTGAGTGCCATCACCGAGGCCGGCGTGTTGTTGTAGACCATCATCACCGCCACCGGCTTGTTCGGGCTGTCGGGGTTGTTGGCGTGGAACTCCATCAGCGCGGCCAGGTCGGCAAAGCCCATTTCGTAGGCACCCGAAGCCACGCGGGTGACGGTGCCGCCCGAGCCGTTGCCGGCGTCGATGGTCACGTCCAGGCCCGCGTTCTTGAAATAGCCCTTGGCGGCAGGGTGCAGGAACAGCGCGGCCGGGCCTTCGAAGCGCCAGTCGAGCTGGAACTTGATCGGCGTCGTCTGGGCCTGGGCGACCAGTCCGAAGCTGAGTGCCGATGCGGCGAGGAAGGACTGGAGCAACTGGCGCTTGTTCATTCTTGATTCCGGTGTGAGTGCAATGCACAGGATTCAAGCAAAAAAGGTGCCCGCACGCGATTGGTGCGAACCCTTCGCTGCCCCGTAAGCCGCAGATGCCCTATTTGTGAATGCTGGCGTTGGCGACGGCCAGCGCCGTCATGTTGACCACGCGCCGCACCGTGGCCGAAGCGGTCAGGATGTGGGCCGAGCCTGCGGCGCCGAGCAGAATCGGGCCGACCGTGACGCCGTTGCCGCCAGTCATCTTCAGCACATTGAACAGAATGTTCGCGGCATCGAGGTTCGGGCAGATCAGCAGGTTGGCCTCGCCGGTGAGCGTGCTGTCGGGCAGCGCCTTGCGCCGCACTTCTTCCGACAGGGCCGCGTCGCCGTGCATCTCGCCGTCGCATTCGACGTCGGGTGCCATGCGCGCGAACAGCTCGCGCGCGAGCCGCATCTTGCGGGCCGACGGGCGCTCCGACGAGCCGAAGTTGGAGTGCGAAAGAAACGCCACCTTGGGCGGCAGGCCGAAGCGGCGCACTTCCTCCGCCGCCATCACCGCGATGCTGGCCAGCGTTTCGGCGCTCGGGTCTTCGTGCACATTGGTGTCGGCCACGAACAGCGTGTACTTCTCGAGCGTCAGCGCGTTCAGCGTGGCGAAGCCCGGCGCACCCCGCTTCACGCCCAGCACCTCGCGCAGGATCTTCAGGTGGCTGTCGAAGCGGCCGACCAGCCCGCACAGCATCGCGTCGGCATCGCCCAGGTGCACCATCAGCGAAGCGATGGTGGTGTTGGAACGCCGCACCATCGCCTTCGAGGCTTCCGGCGTGATGCCGCGGCGGCCCATGAGCTTGTGGTACGCGTCCCAGTAGGTGCGAAAGCGCGGATCGTTCTCGGGGTCGACGATTTCGACGTCGGTGCCCAGGCGCAGATGCAGGCCGGCCTTCTTCACGCGGGCCTCGATCACGGCCGGGCGGCCGATCAGGATCGGCATGGCCAGGCCTTCGTCCACCGCGAGCTGGGCCGCGCGCAGCACGCGGTCGTCCTCGCCCTCGGCATAGGCCACGCGCTTGGCGGTGGCCAGCTTGGCGGCGTTGAACACCGGGCGCATGAACATGCCGGTCTGGTAGACGAAACGGGTCAGGTGCTGGCGATAGGCCTCCAGGTCTTCGATCGGCCGGGCCGCCACGCCCGAGGCTGCGGCGGCCCTGGCCACGGCCGGCGCGATGCGCAGGATCAGGCGCGAATCGAACGGCTTCGGAATGATGTAGTCGGGGCCGAAGGCGAGCTCCTGGCCTTCGTAGGCAGTGGCCACTTCTTCGCTGATGTCGGCCTTGGTGAGGTCGGCAATCTCGCGCACGCAGGCCAGCTTCATTTCCTCCGTGATCTTGCTGGCGCCGCAATCGAGCGCGCCTCGGAAGATGTAGGGGAAGCACAGCACGTTGTTGACCTGGTTCGGGTAGTCCGAGCGGCCGGTGGCGATGATGCAGTCGGGCCGCACGGCCTTGGCCAGCTCCGGCCGGATCTCGGGCTCGGGGTTGGCCAACGCCAGGATGATCGGCTGCGAGCCCATGGTCTTCACCATATCGGCCGTCAGTACGCCCGGCGCCGAGCAGCCGAGGAACACGTCGGCACCGTTCACCACGTCGGCCAGCGTGCGGGCGCCCGTGTCCTTTTGCGAGAAGCGCGCCTTCGATTCGTCGAAGCCGCCGGCGCGGCCTTCGTAGATCAGGCCTTTGGAATCGACCGCATAGATGTTCTTCGGCTGGGCGCCCATGCCCACCATCACGTCGAGGCAGGCCAGTGCCGCGGCGCCGGCGCCGGACACGGCGATCTTGACGTCTTCGATCTTCTTGCCGACCAGTTCGAGGCCGTTGAGGAGCGCCGCTGCCGAGATGATGGCCGTGCCGTGCTGGTCGTCGTGGAACACCGGGATGTTCATGCGCTCGCGCAGCTTCTTCTCGATGTAGAAGCACTCGGGCGCCTTGATGTCCTCAAGGTTGATGCCGCCCAGCGTGGGCTCGAGCGCCGCGATGATGTCGACCAGCTTGTCGGGGTCGTTCTCGGCCAGTTCGATGTCGAACACGTCGATGCCGGCGAACTTCTTGAACAGGCAGCCCTTGCCCTCCATCACCGGCTTGCTGGCCAGCGGGCCGATGTTGCCCAGGCCCAGCACCGCCGTGCCATTGGTAACCACGCCGACCAGGTTGCCGCGCGAGGTGTACTCGGCCGCGAGCGACGGGTCGCGCTGGATGTCGAGGCAGGGGTAGGCGACGCCGGGCGAGTAGGCCAGCGACAGGTCGCGCTGGTTCATCAGCGGTTTGGTCGGCGTGATGGAAATCTTGCCGCGAACGGGACTGCGGTGGTATTCGCGTGCGGCTTCGCGCAGCGCTTCTTCTGCCGGTGACAGGGGGGCGGCCATGGAAATCTCCTTTTTCTAACGACCAAAGAGGCTACTCCAAAAGCGCAAGCCGCCCCGGTAGTGACAACCACGATGGCGCCGCGCGGGCGCCTCGCGCCGGGTCGCTAAACTCTGGCCCGCGGCAGTTTCAGCCGGATACAAGACAACCCCGGAGGGCCTGCGGGCCATGGCACTTCAAGAATTCACAGGATCGAGCCCGGACGTCGTGGTCATCGGTGGCGGGCCCGCCGGCTCCACGGTTGCTGCGCTGCTCGCGGACAAGGGCCACGACGTGGTGCTGATCGAGAAGGCGCAGCATCCGCGTTTCCACATCGGCGAATCGCTGCTGCCGATGAACATGCCGCTGTTCGACCGGCTGGGGATCCGCACCGAGGTCGAGGCCATCGGCATCGCCAAGTACGGCGCCGAGTTCGTCTCGCCCTGGCACGACCACACCAGCCATTTCTTCTTCGGCGAGGCGATGGACAAGTCGTTTCCCTATGCCGTGCACGTGCGCCGTGCCGAGCTCGACGAGTTGCTGTTCCGCCTGGCCGCGAAGCGCGGTGCGCGCACCTTCGAAGGCCACAAGGTCACCGAGGTCGACACCGAGGCCGGCAAGGGCGGCGACGACCGCTCGCTGGTCAAGGTCAAGTCCGACGACGGCACGGAAACCAGCTGGCGCCCGCGTTTCGTGATCGACGCCAGCGGTCGCGACACGCTGCTGTCGAACCAGTTCGACGCCAAGCAGCGCAGCCGCAAGCATGCCAGCGCGGCGTTGTACGGCCACTTCGCCGGCGCGCAGCGCAATCCGGGGCGCTACGAGGGCAACATCACGCTGTTCTGGTTCGACCACGGCTGGTTCTGGTTCATCCCGCTGCGCGATGGCACGACCAGCGTCGGCGCCGTGGCGTCGCCAGCCTACTTCAAGCAGCGCAAGGGCAGCCTGACCGAGTTCCTGATGGAAACCATCGCGCTCGCGCCCAAGCTGGCCGAGCGGCTCAAGGACGCGACGCTGCTCGAAGGCGCCACCTCGACAGGCAACTACGCCTACGACTCGAAGTTCTGCCGCGGCGACCGCTTCATGATGATCGGCGACGCCTACGCCTTCGTCGATCCGATGTTCTCGTCGGGTGTGTTCCTGGCGATGAACAGTGCCTTCGAAAGCGCGACCGCAGTGAACCACTGGCTCAAGGGCGAAGCGAAGGAGGCCGAGAAGGCTTTCCGCCGCTTCGAGAAGGTGATGAAGCACGGGCCGAAGATGTTCTCGTGGTTCATCTACCGCATCACGTCGCCGGCGATCCGCAGGATCTTCATGCAGCCGCAGAACGTGTGGCGCATGCAGGAGGCGCTGCTGTCGATACTGGCGGGCGACCTGTTCCGCGATACGCCGGTGGGGCCGCGCTTCCTGGGGTTCAAGCTGGTCTACTACGTCTCGTGCGTCACGATCATGCCGCAGGCTTTCAAGACCTGGGCGTGGCGCCGCAAGAACCTGAAAGCGTCGCTGGAGGCCTCCGGGCCATTGCCGGTTCGCGAAAGTGTGAGCGTCAAGGGCTGAGCGGGCGTCTCGTGTTTGACGTTCCGGGGTGGGCCGCTGGCGGCGGGTGGCCCCTTCCGCGAATGTCCCCCGGCCTGCGGCCTCCTCCTTTATTTCGCTGCAGGGGCCACCCACCACCAGCGGCCAGGGCACGCTCGTGGTGACCAGAGCGAAACGGTCACATCGCTTCCAGGATCAGGGCGGTGGGGCACGCTGCGCAGCGAAATAAAGGAGGAGGCCGCAGGCCGGGGGACATTCGCGGAGCAGCGTGCCCCGCCGCCCTGATCCCGCCCCGAAACCTCAGCGCCCCGGAACCTCAGCGCTCAGATCAACGCAGGACTCTGCGAATGCAGGACCGCATCAGTCCGGCTGCACCGGATGCTGCGCCAGCGCTTCGAGCGCCCTGACCAGCGCCGAGTGATCGGCCTGTCCATGGCCCAGCGCGGTGCAGGCGTTCATGAGCTGCGCTGCGCCCGCCGTCTGCGGCAGTGCGACGCCGAGCGCGCGCGCACTCTGCATCGCCAGGTTCAAGTCCTTCTGGTGCAGGGCAATGCGAAAGCCCGGCGCAAAGGTGCGCTTGATCATGCGCTCGCCATGCACTTCGAGGATGCGCGACGACGCGAAGCCGCCCATCAGCGCCTGCCGCACCCTCGCCGGGTCGGCGCCGGCCTTCGATGCGAACACCAGCGCTTCGGAAACCGCCGCGATGTTCAGCGCCACGATGATCTGGTTGGCAACCTTGGTGATCTGCCCGGCGCCGACATCGCCGACCAGCGTGATGTTCTGGCCCATCTTCTCGAGCAGCGGCTTCACGCGGTCGAAGTCGGCTTGTGCGCCGCCGCACATGATCGTGAGGCTCGCGGCCTTCGCGCCCACCTCGCCGCCGGAGACCGGCGCATCGACATAGCCGCAGCCGAGACCGGCGATGCGTTGCGCAAACGCCCGCGTGGCGATCGGGTCGATCGAGCTGCAATCGACCACCAGCTTGCCCTTGCCGAGGCCGGCCGCAACGCCGCCTTCGCCGAACAGCACCTTCTCCACATCGGGCGTGTCCGGCACCATGAGGAAGACGATGTCGGCCTGCTGCGCCACCTCGGTCGCAGAGGCGCACACCGAGGCGCGCGAGGCGAAGGGCTCGGGTGACGCGCTGCGCGTGTGGACGAAGAGCGCATGGCCGGCGTCGAGCAGATGCCCCGCCATGGGTGCGCCCATGATGCCGAGGCCGATGAAGCCGATCTTCTGCGATGCGTTGGACATGTCGTTGCGGTTACCTGGTTAGTGGGCGAGGGCGGTGCGCCAGCCGAGGCCTGCGGCGGTGTCGGTGCGCGGCCGGTACTCGCAGCCGATCCAGCCCGTGTAGCCGATCGCGTCGATGTGCCTGAACAGCCACGGGTAGTTGATCTCGCCAGTGCCGGGTTCGCCGCGGCCCGGGTTGTCGGCGAGCTGGATGTGGCCGATGCGCGCGAGGTGGTTGCCCAGCGTGGCGCCGAGCTCGCCTTCCATGCGCTGCGCGTGATAGATGTCGTACTGCAGCTTCAGATTGGACGACCCCACCTCGTCCATCAAAGCCAGCGCCTGGTCGGTGCGCGTGAGCATGAAGCCCGGAATGTCGAAGCTGTTGATCGGCTCGATCAGCAGGCGGATGCCGGCGGCCTGCAGCTCGCGCGCTGCAAAGCGCAGGTTCTCCACCAGCGTGGGCTGCACCTGGCGCAGGGCCGCGCCCACCGGCATCTTTCCGGCCAGGCAATTGAGCTGCGGGCAGCCCAGCGCGGTGGCGTAGTCGATGGCGCGCGCCACGCCTTCGCGGAACTCGGCAACGCGGTCCGGATGGCAGGCGATGCCGCGCTCGCCGGCTTCCCAGTTGCCGGCCGGCAGGTTGTGCAGCACCTGTTCCAGTGCGTTGTCGCGCAGCGCGGCGACCAGCTCCTGCTTCGGCACCGCATAGGGAAACAGGTATTCGACCGCGTCGAAGCCGGCCCGGGCGGCAGCCTCGAAGCGTTGCATGAACGGCAGCTCGGTGAAGAGCATCGTGAGGTTGGCGGCGAATCGCGGCATCGTGCGTCTTCAGTCGAGCAGCGCCATGGCGGCGATGGAAGTGGGCGCGTCCTCGCTGCGCTCGGCCAGGGGTTCGAACTCGTTGATGGCGTCGATCTCGGTGCCCATCGCGATGTTGGTCATGCGCTCCAGCATCACCTCGATCACCACCGGCACGCCAAACTCGGCCATCAGCGCTTCTGCGCGCTGGATCGCGGGTGTCATCTCTTCCTGCTTGCGCACGCGGATGCCCTTGCAGCCGAGCCCTTCGACCACCTTCATGTGATCGACACCGTAGCCAGCCTCGATGCCGGCGTCAGGCGCCGCGTTGATGTTGTCGAACGCGAGCTGCACGCAGTAGTCCATCTCGAAGCCGCGCTGGCTCTGGCGGATCAGGCCCAGGTAGCTGTTGTTCACCACGATGTGGATGTAGGGCAGCTTGAACTGCGCGCCCACGGCGAGTTCTTCGATCATGAACTGGAAGTCGTAGTCGCCCGAGAGCGCGACGATCTTGCGGCTAGGGTCGGCCGCGCGCACGCCGAGGGCGGCCGGGATTGTCCAGCCCAGCGGGCCGGCCTGGCCGCAGTTGATCCAGTGGCGCGGGTTGTAGACGTGCAGGAACTGCGCGGCCGCGATCTGCGACAAGCCGATGGTGCTCACGTAGCACGTGTCATGGCTGAAGTTGTTGTTCATGCACTGGTACACGCGCTGCGGCTTCATCGGCACGTCGGCAAAGTTGGTCTTGCGCAGCAGGGTCTTCTTGCGGTCGCGGCATTCGCCGGCCCACTTCGCGCGGTCGGGCAGGCGGCCCTCGGACTTCATCTGCTCGGCCACCGCAACGAACTGCAGGAGCGCGAGCTTCGCATCCGACACGATGCCGAAGTCGGGCGTGAACACGCGGCCGATCTGGGTCGGCTCGATGTCGACGTGCACGAAGGTGCGGCCCTTGGTGTAGACCTCGACCGAACCGGTGTGGCGATTGGCCCAGCGGTTGCCGATGCCGAGCACGAAGTCGCTCGCCAGCATCGTGGCGTTACCGTAGCGGTGGCTGGTTTGCAGGCCGCACATGCCAGCCATCAACGGATGGTCGTCGGGGATCGCGCCCCAGGCCATCAGGGTCGGGATCACCGGCACGCCGGTCGCCTCGGCGAAGCGAATGAGCAGGTCGGCTGCATCGGCGTTGATGATGCCGCCGCCCGCCACGATCAACGGCCGCTCGGCCGCGTTGAGCATGGCGATGGCCTTCTCGATCTGGGCGCGCGTGGCGGCGGGCTTGTACGGCACCAGCGGCTGGTAGGTGTCGATGTCGAACTCGATCTGCGCCATCTGCACGTCGAACGGCAGGTCGATCAGCACCGGCCCCGGGCGTCCCGAGCGCATCAAATGAAAAGCCTGCTGAAACACCTGCGGCACCTGCCCGGGCTCGCGCACCGTGACCGACCACTTGGTGACCGGCTTGGAGATCGACTCGATGTCGACCGCCTGGAAGTCTTCCTTGTAGAGCCTCGCACGCGGCGCCTGCCCGGTGATGCAGAGGATCGGAATCGAGTCGGCCCAGGCCGAGTAGAGGCCCGTGATCATGTCGGTGCCGGCTGGCCCCGAAGTGCCGATGCACACGCCAATGTTGCCGGCAACGGCCCGTGTGTAGCCCTCGGCCATGTGCGAGGCGCCCTCGACGTGGCGCGCGAGGATGTGCGCGATGCTGCCCTGCTTGCGCAGTGCCGCGTAGAGCGGGTTGATGGCGGCGCCGGGCACGCCGAAGGCCTGCGTGACGCCTTCTTTCTCCATCACGAGCACGGCAGCCTGCGCTGCGGTCATCTTGGCCATGGGGTGATCTCCTTGATCTGCTGGACTGATCCGACTGTAGGAAGGCGTGCGGTTCGGCAGAAGGGGGCGCCGAACCATAAAACCTATTCCGGAATGGAATAACTGGCTACCATCCGGCCATGGACAGACTGTTGGCAATGGAGATGTTCGTGCGCGTGGTCGAGACCGGCAGCTTCTCGAAAGCGGCGCGCGAGTTCAACACCACGCAGCCCACCGTGACCAAGCAGATCGCGGCCGCCGAGGCGCGACTCAAGGTGCGCCTGCTCAACCGCAACACCCGCGGCGTCAGCCTCACGGAATCGGGCGCGCTCTACTACGAGAAGTGCAAGACCATCGTGCGCGATGCCGCGGAAGCCGACAACATCGTGCAGCTGAAGCAGGGCCAGGCGCAGGGGCTGCTGCGCATCGGCACCTCGGTGGCCTTTGGGCGCCGCGTGGTCGTGCCGCTGGCGTTGGAGTACATGCGCCGCCATCCGCAGGTGCAGCTCGACCTGAGCTTCGAAGACCGGTACGTCGACCTGATCGCGCAGGGCATCGATGTCGCCATCCGCATGGGCAAGCTGGCCGATTCGTCGCTCGGCGCGCGCTTCCTGGGCATGAACCCGTGGGTCATGGTTGCGTCGCCGGCCTACCTCAAGAAGCACGGCGTGCCCAAACGCGCGCAGGACTTGAGCGCGCACGTCGCGCTCATCTACAGCAGCGTGGTGGGCGACGAGGTCTGGCGCATGCGCACGCCCAAGGGCGAGGCGGTCAACGTGGCGGTGTCGGGCCGCTTCCGCTCGAACAATGTGTCGGCGGTGCTGGCGGCTGCGCGCGACGGGCTTGGCATTGCGATGATGCCGCGCTACGTTGCCAGCGATTCACTGCTGCTCGGCAAGGTGCTCGAAGTGCTGGCCGACCACACGCTGGCCGAGCAGGAGATTCACGCAGTGTTTCCGTCGCCGAAGCTGGTGCCGGGCAAGGTGTCGGCGTTCGTCGCTTTCCTGCAGGGGCGCTTTGCCGAAGGCTGGTGGCAGGCGCCTTCCGGCAAGTGAGCCTTGCCCTCAGCCCGCTACGGCGGCCAGCGCCGCGTTGAACGTTGCGCTCGGCCGCATCACCGCATCCGTCTTGCCCACGTCCGGCAGGTAGTAGCCGCCGATGTCGGCCGGCTTGCCTTGCACGGCGGCGAGCTCGTCCACGACCTTCTGTTCATTGGCGGCCAGGGCATCGGCGAGCCGCTTGAAATAGGCGGCCAGTTCCTTGTCTTCGGTCTGCTCGGTCATGGCCTGGGCCCAGTAGAGCGCCAGGTAGAAGTGGCTGCCGCGATTGTCGAGCTGACCGGTCTTGGGCGAAGGGCCCTTGTTGTTGTCCAGCAGCTTGCCGGTGGCGGTGTCGAGCGCCTTGGCCAGCACCTTGGCCTTGGCATTGCCGGTCTTGATGCCCAGTTCCTCCAGGCTCACGGCCAGCGCGAGGAACTCGCCCAGCGAATCCCAGCGCAGGTGGTTCTCCTCCACCAGCTGCTGCACGTGCTTGGGGGCCGAGCCGCCGGCGCCCGTTTCGTACAGGCCTCCGCCAGCCATCAGAGGGACGATGGACAGCATCTTGGCCGAGGTGCCCAGCTCCATGATGGGGAACAGGTCGGTCAGGTAATCGCGAAGGATGTTGCCGGTGGCGCTGATAGTGTCCAGCCCGCGGATCACGCGCTCCAGCGTGTAGCGCATGGCGCGCACCTGGCTCATGATCTGGATGTCCAGTCCGGTGGTGTCGTGCTCGTGCAGGTACATCCGGACCTTGGTGATGAGCTGCGCCTCATGTGGCCGGTAGGCGTCGAGCCAGAACACCACCGGCATGCCCGAGTTGCGCGCGCGCGTGACGGCGAGCTTGACCCAGTCGCGGATGGCGGCGTCCTTGACCTGGCACATGCGCCAGATGTCGCCCGCTTCCACGTTCTGGCTGAGCAGCACCTCACCCGTATCGAGATCGGTGATGTTGGCCACACCGTCCTCGGGGATCTCGAAGGTCTTGTCGTGTGAGCCGTATTCCTCGGCCTGCTGCGCCATCAGGCCGACGTTGGGCACGGTGCCCATGGTCTTCGGGTCGAAGGCGCCGTGCCACTTGCAGAAGTTGATGATCTCCTGGTAAATGCGGGCAAAGGTGCTCTCGGGCATCACGGCCTTCACGTCCTTCAACCGGCCGTCGGCGCCGTACATCTTGCCGCCGTTGCGGATCATGGCGGGCATCGAGGCGTCCACGATCACGTCGTTGGGCGAATGGAAGTTCGTGATGCCCTTGGTGGAATCCACCATCGCCAGTTCGGGGCGATGCTCGTGGCAGGCGTGCAGGTCGCGCCTGATCTCGTCCTGCGTGCTTTGAGGCAGGGTGGCGATCTTGTTGTACAGGTCGACCATGCCGTTGTTGACGTTCACGCCCAGCTCCTCGAACAGCTTGGCGTGCTTTTCGAAGGCCTCGCGATAGAAGATCTTGACGCAGTGGCCGAACACGATGGGGTGCGACACCTTCATCATCGTGGCCTTCACGTGCAGCGAGAACATGACGCCCGTCTTGTGCGCGTCCTGGATCTGCTGCTCGTAGAAATCGAGCAGGGCCTTCTTGCTCATGAACATCGAGTCGATCACCTCGCGCTCGAGCAGCGAAACCTTCGGCTTGAGCACGATGGCCTTGCCGCTCGTGGTGATCAGTTCCATCTTCACGTCGCGCGCCTTGTTCAGCGTCATCGATTTTTCGCCGTAGTAGAAATCGCCGTGGTGCATGTGCGAGACGTGCGAGCGCGACGCCTGACTCCACTCGGCCATGCTGTGCGGGTTCTTGCGCGCGAACTCCTTCACTGCCTTGGGCGCACGGCGATCGGAGTTGCCCTCCCGCAGCACCGGGTTCACCGCGCTGCCGATGCACTTGTTGTAGCGCGCGCGGATGTCCTTCTCCTCGTCCGTCTTCGGGCTCTCCGGGTAGTCGGGAATCTTGTAGCCCTTGTCCTGCAGCTCCTTGATGGCGGCCTTCAGCTGGGCCACCGAGGCACTGATGTTGGGAAGCTTGATGATGTTGACTGCGGGCCGCAGCGTCAGCTGGCCCAGCTCTGCCAGGTTGTCCGGCACCCGTTGCGTTTCGGTCAGCACCTCAGGAAACTGCCCCAGGATGCGGGCGGCCACCGAGATGTCGCTGGTGGCGACGTCGATGCCCGCCGGCGCGGCGAAGGCTTGGATGATGGGAAGCAGCGAGGCCGTGGCCAAGCGCGGCGCCTCGTCGGTGAGGGTGTAGATGATTTGGGAGTTTCCGGCGGTCATGGCGGCTTTCGGCTGGCTGAACAACAACAACGCAATGTCACGAGATGGACGACGTCGCAAAGGGGCGCAAACTTTAACAAGTTGAGGCGCGGCGCGCACGGCATTGTGGGGGGTGGGCCGTGACTCGCCAGCCCCGGGCAGTTGTTGAGCGCCGTCGTCACGCCATGATTGACGTCATTCCATTGCGAGGCCGCCCATGAAAGAGCAGCGTTGGCAGCTCATCGCGCTGCGAGAGCGTCTGCAAGTTGCTCCAGTGTTGAGAGTTGCCAAGCCTTCTCGGGGATAAATGACTCGGGATCGCAGACTGCGCCATAGCCGCCGCCGCTGTAAACCACCGCGTAGGCGGCGTAATCTGCCGCCTGTACTGCCCGGCCGGCCAAGGCGTTTGCGATGGCATAGCTTGCCGATACGGCTGCGTGACCGACGCCGTCCAACGATCGGGAGCCTTGGTGCCGATTGGCCAGGGCGGCGGCCTCGGACACTGCCAGATCGAAAGTACCTCGATCTATTTGCCCCTTGACGTAGCCATCCAGCGTGTCGAGGCAGCGCGCGACAGTCTCATCCTCAAGCAAGTGACGGACGCGCTCGGCGCATTCGCAGGCAAACGCCAGCTTCAGCGCTTCAAAGTGCGCAGACGATTCATAAGCCTGCAGGGCTGAAGAAACCGCATCGGTCATGGCTTGTGGTCTGCAAAGGCTGACCCAGGGGTTGCTCAGGCCCCTTCGACGATCCGTAGATCCCGTTCGGCCCCGTCGCCCAGCGCGGCAAGCGCGGCCTGGTAGTCGGGGCTGTCATGCACGGCCAGAGCCTGCTCGACGCTGTCGAACTCGATCAACACGGTGCGTTGGAGCAAACCGTGCTCGTAGACCTTGGCGGGCAGGCCGCGCGCGAGAAAGCGGCCGCCGCCGGCAGTGATCGCAGGGCCGGCCAGTTTCGCGTACGCCGCAAGTTTGTCAGCGTCCCTGACGGCACGGTACGCGCTGACCCAATAGGCTTTTGCCATGGTGATTTCTCTTCAGTTGCGGAGCGAACAATATAGCTTGCCAGGACAACAACTGACCGTGTCAGGGCGCATGTCTATCAGTACACTGGCCACCAGCTCGAAGGCTCTACAGAGGTGCCTGATCATGCAAACGGTGATTCCCGAAATGACCACGGACGTGTTGCACGCATTTGCCGACGCGTGGAATCGCCACGATGTCGATGCTCTCATGTCGTTCATGACAGACGATTGCGTCTTCGAATCGTCTGCCGGCGCGGATGCCTGCGGCACCCGATACGTCGGCGGCGAGGCCGTACGAGCTGCTTTCGCGGAGGTCTGGGCAGTCTTTCCTGATGCCCATTGGGGGAACGCGCGCCATTTTGTCCACGGAGACCGGGGAGTATCGGAGTGGACGTTTACGGGAACACGGGCGGACGGAACTCGCGTTGAAGTTCACGGTTGTGATCTGTTTACTTTTCGAGCCGGCAAGATTCTCCTGAAGAACTCCTATCGCAAAAGCCGTCCGTCCCTTGCGGAGTCAACGCGATAACGCCCAACCCTTCGATTCACCAGATCGCCTTCGGCGCCCGCTGAACGCATCCGGTGAGGAACTGCCGAATGCGAGCTGGCACACCCCGGGGCGTCAGGCCGCCCCGACCCGGCTGCCAGCCGCGACGGTGCCTAGAAGGATGCACCCGGTAGAAGGCTCCTCTTGCCATTGAAGTTAAGTTCGCGACGTTCCTTGAAGTCCAGCATCCTTGTCTTTTGCCCGGCGGCCAGGTTGCCCAGATAGCTGACCGCATCTCTCTGATGGGACCAAGTCGCCGCGACCAGCTTCGGCGGACTCGATTCCAGATCAATGGCTACATAGCGACCGGCGGCGTGCCGATGAAACCCGATTGGAACCTCGATCCCGACGTTCCTGCAGTACTCCTCAATTTGCGCTCGGTACCGTTCAAACATGGTGCAGTCTCCTTGGAGCGAGGCAAGCGCGCGGCTGTCACGACGATCCGTCTCCACTCAGAACAACCCAAACGGTGCGCGCGAGAATCTTCACATCGAGCCACAGCGACCACTCCGCCGCATAGCGGGCGTCAAGCGCGACGCGGTCAGCGTAAGAGAGGCGGTTTCGGCCGCTCACCTGCCAGAGGCCGGTGATACCGGGCCGCATGTGGCAGTAGTGTTCCCAGCTCCGGCCGTACAGGCTGCGTTGTCGAACCATGCAGGGACGAGGCCCGACCAGGCTCATGTCGCCCTTCAACACGTTGAAGAACTGCGGTAGTTCGTCGAGGCTTAGTTTTCTGATCACGCGCCCGACGGGCGTAATGCGCGGGTCGTTTTCAAGTTTCTGGAACCTTTTCCACTGCGCCCGCGCCGCGGCGTCCCCCTCCAGATGTCGCGCCAGGATTTCGTCCGAGCCATTGACCATCGAGCGGAACTTGTAGAAACGAAAGGCGCGGCCGCCCTGACCCAGGCGGGTCTGCCCGTAGTACACCGGCCCGCCCAATCCGATCCGAACAGCCACGGCGACCGCCAGGTACAGCGGCCCAAAGAGCACGAAAAAGGCCAACGCTCCGACGATGTCCATTGCGCGTTTGAGCGCACGCTGGACAGGCGTAAGGCAGTACGGCGTAACAGGAACGACCGGCTCAGCGTCGCCGCCCGGGTACGACCAGCCCGGCAGGTGGGGCTGCACGGCGAAAGGGGAGAAATGATCCGGGCGCATGATGGGTCTCAGAAGGATTGAGGGGGGATGTGAAATATTCCCATATGCCTGCTTTTTCTCGCATCGGGCCACGTCTCGGTGTAAGACAAAAGCTCGCAGCGATGAAGTTGTCACCTCTGGTTGTGCCACTTCGCGGACGCTCTTCGCTGCGCGCGCCGCGTTTCCATCATGAACAAAGGCCCCGAAGGGCCCTTGTTCGATCAGCACGTCAGCGGCGCTCTCGCGCCGCATTCCTCAGATCGCGGATCTGGTCATGGTTGCGCTGGGCGCCATCGGCCTGCCTTTGCACCAGCGCCCGAACGTCGGCGGGAAGGCTCTGCTTGAGCGCCTTGCGGTAGCGCGCGATGGCGGCATCCTCGCCACGCTCGCACGACTCCAGGATGGAAAGCTCGCTGTCGGCGCCGACGCTGCCCTTGAGCTGAACCCAGCCGCGATGCAGCGCGCCGGCGGTCGTGCCACCTGATGCCGGTTCGCCGCCGTACTGCTCGACGAGTGCTTCCAGCTCGCCGGCGGCCTGTCGGCAGCCGTCGGCGCGGCTCGCGAACAGCTGCTTCGCACCTGCGGTTTTCACCTGCTCGGCGCAGGCGCGAAAACCGTACTCGCCGTCTCTGGCGTTCTCGAGCAGGTCGTTGAGGACGTCCACCACATCGTCGTCCGACAGGTCTTCGCGGTTCACGATGTCACTGCCGTTGGCCTGCTTGCCGTAGTAGGTGTCATCGGCGCGTTCCCAGGCTGCCCGGGTGGCGGGCTTTGCCGCAGCCCAGTCGAGGCCGGAGGAACCACGTCGGCTTTCCCATTCGTTCGCCAAGGCGGGCTCGACCTGATCGAAATCAGCGCCGTGCCGCGCGCGGCCCGACCAGCCCAGCTCGTAGGCAGGCCGGTAGTCGTCGTAGCTGCGCCGGGCGTCGTAGTAGCTTGCGCTGCGATGGTTCTCGCGCCAGTAGGCATCTTCGGCCGTTGGGTTCACGCCCTCGGCCGCGGCCTTGCCGCCCAGGCCGCCGGCCACGGCGCCGGCCACCAGGCCCACGACGGTGCCGACCGGGCCCGCCAGGGAACCCGCTGCGGCACCGGCGAGTGCGCCGCCGGTGGCGCCGATGCCGGTGCCGATCGGGTGCGCACCGGGGGTGCCGGTGATGGGGTCGCGGTTCGGTTCGCCGTTGCCGAGTTGTCCGTCGTCTGTTGCCATGTTGCTGTCTCCTGAAGTGTGCGGTGAGGGATCCTGCGTGCCTCTTGGTGAAGAGGCTGGTTCCCACTATGGACAGCGCGGGGCGGCCCCAAGTCATCGGGGTTGCATCAGTCTTGTAGGCGTTCGCCGGGTGCGGCCCGACGGCGATGCGCCGCGCTGAACTTCAGGAGACTGCCCACCTTGTGGGCTGATCTCCACCGTCCAGCAACTCCGAACGAACGATGGTTCGAGCACTCAGACCCCGGGCGCGTCGTCGTCCTGGTTGTTCGAAATCGCAAACAGGTCCCATGCCGCCATGAAAAGCGCGGCAATCACCGGCCCGACCACGAAGCCGTTGATGCCGAAGATCGACATGCCGCCGATGGTCGACATCAGCACGATGTAGTCGGGCATCTGCGTGTCCTTGCCGACCAGCACCGGGCGCAGGATGTTGTCGACCAGGCCGATCACGAACACGCCGACGAAGATCAGCACGCCGCCCTGCCAGAAGTGGCTCGTGGCCAGGAAGTAGATGGCCACCGGCGCCCAGATCAGCGCCGCACCCACCGCCGGCAGCAGCGAGAGGAAGGCCATCAGGACCGCCCACAGCAACGCGCCCTGCACACCGAGAAACCAGAAGGCCAGGCCGCCGATGGTGCCCTGCGCGATGGCGACGGCCACGTTGCCCTTGATGGTGGCCCGGATCACGGTGGTGAACTTGTTCAGCAGGTAATGCGTGTGCGGCTTGGCCATCGGCAGTGCATCGCGGATCGTCTTCGAGAGCGCGGCGCCGTCGCGCAGCACGAAATACAGCAGGTACAGCATCACGAAGAAGCTGACGACGAAGTCGAAAGTGTTTTGCCCTATGGTCAGCGCCTGGCTGGCCACCACCTGGCTGCCCTGCGCCGCACCTTCGGAGATGCGTTTTTGCCAGGCGGCCATGTCGCCGAGGTTGAAGCGCTCGAGCAGGTTTAGCAGCCAGCGCGGCGTGGCATCCAGGATCTGCTGGAAGTACGCCGCGAAATTGATCTGGCCCGAGCGGATGTTCTGCGTGACCAGCGCCACCTCCTGCACCAGCGAGACCCCGATCATCGCGAGCGGAAGAATCACGATCACCAAGCAGATCGTCAGCGTGGCGAGCGCGGCGGCGTTGCGCCGGCCCGGCATCTTCTTGAGCAGCCGTTTGTAAAGCGGCGTGAACAGGATCGCGAACGCCACGCCCCAGAGAACCGCGCCGAAAAACGGCAGCAACACCCAGATGAAAGCGGCCGTGACAGCGGCCAGTAGGGCAAGGAAGACGCCGCGCTGGAGTTGGGGAGAATTCATAGGTGATTGCACTGTAGCCGAGGCTCGGCGCGTCGCACCGGGCGTGCCACCGGCATGAGGGTCGCGCGCAGGCGGGCCGGCGTCGGGCGCGGCCACGCCTTCGACCGGTACAGAGTGGCGGCCAGCACCACGCGATGAGTCGCCGGTGCCGGCAACGCGCCCCGTTGATCAGCCCAACAGGTCGGCCAGCGTGCGCGCAATCACCTTGGTGGCGCGGCGCAGGTCTTCCAGTTGCAGGCGTTCGTCGCTGCGCTTGGCATGCGATTCGAGCACGGTGCGCGGGCCGGCGCCGTAGATCACGCCGGGAATGCCGGCCTCGCTGTACAGCCGCACGTCGGTGTAGAGCGGCGTGCCCATGGCCTTGATCGGCTCACCGAACAGTTGCTGGCCGTGCTTCTGGATGGCGTCGACCAGTGGCTTGTTGCCGGCCAGCGGCTGCATCGCGTTGGCGAGCAGCAGGCGCTTGATGTCGACCGTGATGCCGGGGCTCTGCGCGGCCGCGTCGGCGATCACCTGGCGGATGTTCGCTTCGACCTCGACCGGGTTCTCTTCCGGGATCATGCGGCGATCCAGCTTGAACACGACCTTGCCGGGCACCACGTTTGTGTTGGTGCCGCCTTCAATGCGGCCGACGTTCAGGTAGGGGTGGGTGATGCCCTCGACCTTCGACGTGACCTGCTGGTAGAGCGCGTTCTGCGCGTAGAGCGCGTTCAGGATCTTTATTGCGCCCTGCAGCGCGTCGACGCCGGTGGTGGGGATGGCGGCGTGCGCCATCTTGCCGTGCACCGTCACTTCCATCTGCAGACAGCCGTTGTGCGCGGTGACGACCTCGTAGCTGAAGCCGGCTGCGATCATCAGGTCGGGTTGGGTCAGGCCGTTCTTGAGCAGCCAACCGGGGCCGAGAATGCCGCCGAACTCTTCGTCGTAGGTGAAGTGCAATTCGACGCTGCCCTTGGCCGGCCTGGCGACGGCTTCGAGCGCGCGCAGCGCAAAGGTGAAGCTCGCGAAGTCGCTCTTGCTGACCGCCGTGGCGCGGCCGTAGATGGCGCCGTTGTCGATCTCGCCGCCATACGGGTCGTGCGACCAGCCTTCGCCCGGCGGCACCACGTCGCCATGGGCGTTGAGTGCGACCGTCAATCCGGCGGCGCCGTACTTGCGCCGCACGATCAGATTGGTGATCGATTCGAGGCCGTAATCCTTGACCTCCTGCGCTGGCACGGCATGCTTTTCGGCCTCGAAGCCGAAGTCCTTCAGCAGTTCGGCCGTGCGCTCGGCGTGCGGCGCGTTGTTGCCGGGCGGCGTGTCGGTCGGCACCTGGATCAGTTGCTGCAGGAACTTCACTTCATCGTCGAAGTGGGCGTCGATCCAGTCGTCGAGAGCGTTGTAGTCGTTCATAAGGCGGGCGTTGGGCTGTTCTTTCGGGAGACACCGCGGAACCGGCTTTGCCGGTCCGCCGGTGTCGCCCCCTTGAGGGGGGAATCGCGCTACACGAAGTGAGCGAGAAACGGGGGTGGGCCTATCCCGTCGAGCAGAAGCTGGAACGCCTCGACTGCCAACTGGATGTCGTCGTTGGTGCTCGATTCGAGCGGGTTGTGGCTGATGCCCGAATTGATGCCGCGTACGAACAGCATCGCCTGCGGCATCACCTCGTGCAGCTTCATCGCGTCGTGGCCGGCACCGCTGGGCATGCGGAACAGCGGAATGCCGAGCGCGTCGACTGCCTTCTCCCAGCGCTGCTGCCAAGCCGCATCGCTGGGCGCCGCGGCGGCGCGCATGGTTTCTTCGAGCGTGTAGCGCACGCTGCGGCGCTCGCAGATTTCCTTCAGCGCGGCCAGGATGTCATCGACCAGGCGGTCGCGCTGCGCGTTGTTCGGCGCGCGGATGTCCAGGCTGAACCTGCATGCGCCCGGCACCACGTTGATCGAGCCGTTGGGCACCTGCAGCATGCCGACGGTGGCAACCGAGTCTCCGTCCTTCGCAGCGCGCTGCTCGGCGAACAGGATCAGCTCCGCCATCGCCGCGGCGGCGTCGCGCCGCCGATCCATTGGCGTGGTGCCGGCATGGCTGGCCATGCCGATCACCTCGCCCACGTAGCGCACGCTGCCGTTGATCGAGGTCACGATGCCGAGCGGGTAGTCGAGCTCGGTGAGCACCGGGCCCTGCTCGATGTGCACCTCGACGAAGCCGAGGTATTTGGACGGGTCACGCCGGATCTTCGGAATGTCTTCGGGCTTCAGGCCGGCACGTGCCATGGCATCGCGCATCGTGATGCCGTCGGCATCCTGCTGGTCGAGCCAGGCGTTGTTGAAGTGGCCGATCAGCGCGCCCGAACCGAGAAAGGTGGCCTTGTAGCGCTGGCCTTCCTCTTCGGCAAAGCCCACGACTTCGAAGGCGAACGGGAGGCGCCGGTTCTGCTTCTTGAGTTCGCGCACGCAGGCCATCGGCACGAAGATGCCGAGCCGCCCGTCGTACTTGCCGCCGTTGCGCACCGTGTCGTAGTGCGAACCGGTCAGCAGCGTCTTCGCATCGGGCGTGCTGCCTTCGTAGCGCCCGACCACGTTACCGACCGCGTCGATGTGCACCGTGTCGAAGCCGCATTCGCGCATCCAGACCGAGATCTGCGAGGCGCACGCGCGGTGCGCGTCGGTCAGGTAGGTGACGGTGAGCTGGCCCAGCTCGGCATAGCCGGGATCGGTGTGCACCGAGAGCTGCTCCTGCCAGTCCCACACGTCGTTGCCGAGCGTGAGATCGCGGCCGAACTTGTCGTCCAGTCGGATCTCGGCGATGCGATGGATGTTGCGCAGCGCCTCGCCGAGTTCGAACGACGGATGGTGATGCAGCCGGCGCTCGAAGGTCGCGATGATCTCGCTCTTCGCAAGCCCGGTGCCGCGCGGCCCGCGCACCGCCAGGATGAACGGAAAGCCGAATTTCTCGCCATATGCCTGGTTGAGCCCGCGGATGTGGGCGAGCTCGGCGGGAGTGCAGTTCGTGAGGCCGGCCTTGCCCTGTTCGTTGGTCGATTCGGCCGTCAGCGTGTTGCTTTCCATCGCCTTGCCGGCCAGCTCGGGGTGGACGCGGATCAGGCCGATCTGCTCGTCGCTGTCCGCACGCTGCAGCACCTGCACCATCGCCAGCTTCAAGTGCGCGAGCGAGCGAAACGGCCGTGCAGCCAGCGCGCGCTCGGCCACCCAGGGTGAATGCTCGTACACGCCCTCGAGCAGGGCCACCGCTTCGGCCGCCGGGGCGGCATTCAGTTGTTGGAGGGTGAGCGGCATGTCAGGCTCCTGCGGGCGCAATGAACGGGTGCACCTTCTTCCAGTGCTGCGCGATGTCGATGCGGCGGCAGACCCAGACCCGGTCGTGCTTTTGCACATGGTCGAGAAAACGCTGGAGCGCACCGATGCGGCCGGGCTTGCCGAGCAGGCGGCAGTGCATGCCGATGCTCATCATCTTCGGTGCGGTTTCGCCTTCGGCGTAGAGCGCGTCGAAGCTGTCCTTCAGGTAGTTGAAGAAGTGGTCGCCGGTGTTGAAGCCCTGCGCCTGCACGAAGCGCATGTCGTTGCAGTCGAGCGAGTAGGGCACCACCAGGTGCGGCACCACGGTGCTGTCGGTTCTGGCGACCTGCATCCAGAACGGCAGGTCGTCGCCGTAGTAGTCGCTGTCGTATTCGTAGCCGCCCTGGTCGACCAGCAGGCGGCGCGTGTTGGGGCTGTCGCGGCCGGTGTACCAGCCGAGCGGCCACTGACCACCGGTCATGTCCTTCAGCACATGCGTGGCCAGATCCATGTGGCGACGTTCGTTCGACTCGGGCAGGTTCTGGTAGTGGATCCAGCGCAGGCCGTGGTTGGCGATCTCGTAGCCGTTCTTCATGAACGTGTCGAGCAGTTCGGGGTAGCGCTGCAGCGCCATGCCGACCGCGAAGATCGTCATCTGCAGGCCGCGCGATTCGAACTCGCGCAGGATGCGCCAGACGCCGGCGCGCGAGCCGTACTCGTACATCGACTCCATCGTCATGTGGCGGTTTTCGTAGGCCTGCGCCGTCACGAGTTCGGACAGGAAGGTCTCGGAGGTCGGGTCGCCGTGCAGCGGGTTGTTCTCGCCGCCTTCCTCGTAGTTGAGGACGAACTGCACAGCGATCTTCGCCTGGTTCGGCCACTGGGCATGCGGCACATCGCGGCCGTAGCCGACCATGTCGCGCGGGTAGACGGAGTGTTGGGTGTCGTCGGTCATGACAATGCAAGTGAGATGTCGTTGGTGGGGACTTTGCGGTCGAAGGTCAGGTTGGCTTCGACGTGCTCGAGGTGTTCGGTCATGAGGCGAACGGCGCGCTCTTCGTCGCGGGCGGCCAGCGCCTTCACGATGTCGGCATGCTCGTCGTTCGAGTGTTCGGCGGCCGTGGCGCTCTGGTACATCAGCGTGATGAGTGCGCAGCGCGAAATCAGTTCACCGAGGATCTGCGCCAGGACGGTGTTGCCCATGAGCTCGGCCATGCGCACATGGAAGTCGCCGAGCAGTTCGGTGCGGCCCGACACGTCGGCGCCAGCCACGGCCGACTTTTCGAGTGCGACGTGCTCCTTCAGTGCCTTGATCTTGGCCGGGGTGACGGTGCGCACGAACTCCCGCGTCATCGCGGCTTCGAGCATGCGGCGCACCGCGAACACCTGGCGCGCCTCGTCGACCGCCGGTGCGGCCACGAAGGCACCACGGGCCGGCTCGAGCCGGATCAGGCGGTTCTGCGAGAGCTGGAACAAGGCTTGCCTCACCAACGTGCGCGACACGCCGAAGTGGTCGGCCAGCTTCTGCTCGGCCAGCTTGGTGCCGGGCTGCAGGCGGTGATCGACGATGGCCCGGGTCAACGCATCGACGATCGAGCGGGTGGCGGTGGAGGACTCCATGCAATTCATGATAGCCCCAAAGCCAATAACTGTATACACTTTTGTCCACTGGAATTTCCGGCAGACATTCAAGGAGCGATCCATGGGCCTGAGCACCCACGTACTGGACACGATGCACGGCGGCCCCGCGGCCGGCATGGAGGTGGCGCTGTACACCACCGAAGGCGAACAGGCGACGCTGGTGCGTCGCTTCACGCTCAACGCGGATGGCCGCAGCGATGGCCCGCTCTATGACAACAACACGATCAAGGTCGGCACCTACCGGCTGGTGTTCGATGTGGCGGGCTATTTCCGGAAGCGCGGCGTGAAGCTGCCCGAGCCGAATTTCCTGAACAGGGTGGCGCTGGATTTCGGCGTGGCGCACACCGACCAGCACTATCACGTGCCGCTGCTCGTAAGCCCCTGGAGCTATTCGACGTACAGGGGATCATGACCCCGACTTTTCGTGGGGCCGCCGCGCACGGCCGCCTGAAGCGGCCGGCCCGCCCCGGAAGGGGGTTGGCGAAGCGACACGAAGTGCGCGCAGACTGGGGGCGAGCGATGAACCTAGAGCTGGCCTTCGGTGAGGGTGTCCAATTGGAAATGTCCCCCTTTGTCCCACAACCAGGTGTCGGTCCAGGTGACCTTGCCGAGTTGCGTCGCGGGCGGAAACGGCGAGGCTGCAAGTACCGTGCGTTCGATCTCGGCGATGACTTCGGGCGCGTGCTTCGGTGCACGCATCCAGTGCATCGACAGCACTTTCCCGTTGGTATCCAGGTTTACTTGCAACGTGCCGACCGCGTAGAGGAGCGGCGGCAGCTTGCCGGCGTAGATGCGTTCGCGGTTGGCCTCGTACACATGACGCGCCGCATCGCGCCGGTAGTCGCGCGGATTGCCCGCGGCGGAGGCGCGGGGCACCGGCTTGCCGGCCGGGCCGGGTTGCGGCGTTGCATCGCTCAGCTGGCCGGGCACCGGCGAGGTGATCGGTGCGGTCGGGCTGGTGCTTCCGCAGCCGGCAAGCCACAGCGGGGCGAGCAGGGCGGCCATGCGGCCAATGTGGCGGGGTGTGGGCAGGCAAGTCATCGACAGGTTTATACCGTGCCGCGCCGCGCGCGGAGCGGCCGGAGCGTTACATGATGAACGGCGCCGTCGACGAAATGCTGGAGCGGCTCGCGCATGAGGACGCGGTGCTCGTGCGCATCACGTCCACCCAGGGCTCGGCGCCGCGCGAGGCCGGCACCTGGATGGCGGTCTGGGCCGAGGGGCTGACGGGCACCATCGGCGGCGGCCAGCTCGAGTTCCAGGTCACCCAGGTGGCGCGCGACATGCTGGCCGGCGCGCCGGCGATCGACGGGGTTCAACGCTACCCGCTCGGGCCGAGCCTTGGCCAGTGCTGCGGCGGGGTCGTGTTCCTTTCGTACCAGCAGGTGAGGGCCGGCGATGCGCCAGCCTTGCGCAGCGAGCTGGTGGCGAAGCTGCGGCCGGTCGCGCTGTTCGGTGGCGGCCATGTGGGCGCCGCGCTCGCCCGCCTGCTGGCGACGCTGCCGTTTTCGGTGCGCTGGATCGACAGCCGCGACGGGGTGTTTCCCGCCGCGCTGCCGGTGCAGGTCGAATGCGAGCACTCCGAGCCGGTGCAGGGTGCGGTGGTCCAACTCGCACCCGGCTCGCGCGTGCTGATCATGAGCTTCAGCCATGCCGAAGACCTCGACATCGTGATCGCCTGTCTCAAGCGCATGCGCGAGCGCGATGACCTGCCCTATGTCGGCCTGATCGGCAGCAAGACCAAGTGGGCGACCTTCCGGCATCGGCTCGAGGCACGGGGCTTCTCTGCCGCAGAAATGGATCGCGTGACCTGCCCGATCGGGGTGCCCGGCATCGGCGGCAAGGAGCCGGAAGTGATCGCGGTTGCCGTAGCGGCACAGTTGTTGCTGGATTGAGCTAGCCCCGAGAAATAAGGCCACGACGGAAGAAACGTGTATACACTTCGGTTCACAGCAATCCGCCGCAGCGGAGCCAGGCGTCCCGCGTCTGTGTTCGCGGCTTTCTTTCTGCTTGCAGTGCCCGCCGTGGTAAGCAGACGCCAAAGCTACCTCGGCGCCTGCATGCGCCGACAAGGTTGAGAGCACATGGAAAGCTACTACCTCGACTGGGCCAATCTGCTGCTGCGCTGGGTGCACGTCATCACCGCGGTCGCCTGGATCGGCGCCTCCTTCTATTTCGTGATGCTGGACAACAGCCTCGAGAAGCCCCAAGACCCCGAATCGCTCGACAAGGGCGTGGGCGGCGAGCAGTGGGCGGTGCACGGTGGCGGCTTCTACAACATGCAGAAGTACCTGCTGGCACCGAAGAAGGTGCCGGATCACCTGCACTGGTCGTACTGGGAGAGCTACACCACCTGGATCACCGGGTTCGCGCTCTTCACGATGTCCTACCTCTGGAACGCGAGCACCTACCTCATCGACAAGAGCAGGATGGACTGGCAGCCCGGCGCCGCCATCGGCGTGGCGCTGGCGTTCTTCGTCGTGTTCTGGATGGTCTACGACGGCATCTGCCAGGTCTTCGGCAAGCGCAAGAACGGCGACACCATCGTCGGCGTGCTGATCGCGCTGTTCATCGTGTTCGCGACCTGGCTGGCCTGCCAGTGGTTCGCGGGTCGCGCTGCCTTTTTGCTGGTCGGCGCCATGATGGCCACCACCATGAGCGGCAACGTGTTCTTCTGGATCATCCCCGGCCAGCGCAAGAACGTGGCGGCACTGCGCGAAGGCAAGCCGGTCGACCCGGTGCACGGCCAGCGCGGCAAGCAGCGCAGCGTGCACAACACCTACTTCACGTTGCCGGTGCTGTTCGCGATGCTGAGCAACCACTACAGCTTCACCTACACGCACAAGTACAACTGGATCGTGTTGCTGCTGATCATGCTCGGCGGCGCGGCGATCCGCCAGTTCTTCGTGGTGCGGCATCGCTTCAAGCTCGGCAACGCGGGCAACCCGCTGCCCTATGCGTTGTTCGGCATCGCGGTGCTGGGCCTCACGATCGTCTGGATGAAGCCCGAGCCAGCGGCGGCGCCTGTGGCCGGTGCCGTGGCGCCCAAGGTGGTTTTCGGCGATGTGCAAAAGGTGCTGGAGCAGCGTTGCTACCAGTGCCACGGCGCGGCATTGCAGATGAAGAACGTGCGGGTCGATTCACCCGATCAGGTAACGGCGCATGCCCAGGGCATCTACCAGCAGGTGGTGGTCACCAAGATCATGCCGATGAACAACACCACCGGCATCACCGATGCCGAGCGTGCGCTGATCGGGCGCTGGTTCGAGGCGGGCGCGAAGACACAATAGCCCGGCGCTTGAGCACCCCATCAACCAGCAGCCAGAACCCTTGCCAAGCGGTTGTGGCGTTCGATCAGCGGGCCGACCTCCAGCGTCGCCAACTGCCCCTCTCGCACAACGACACGCCCGTTGACCACCGTATAGGCCGCCTGCGGACTTGCGCACAGGGACAGACTCGCCAGTGGGTCGTGCACCGCCCCGCCTGCGAAGGCGACCGTCTTCAAGTTGAACAGCGCCAGGTCGGCGCACATGCCTGGCGCCAGGTGGCCGATGTCCGTGCGGCCGAGCACTTCGGCGCCGCCGCGGGTGGCGATCGACAGCGCATCGCGCGCCGTCATCTCCGAAGGGCCGTGGTCGCAGCCGAAAGGTTCGAGCGATCGGCCCACGCGGGCCAGCAGCAGCGCCTGGCGCGCCTCGTTCACGATGTGAGCGCCGTCGTTGCTCGCGCTGCCGTCCACGCCCAATCCGACCGGCACGCCGGCGTCGAGCATGCGGCGGATTGGCGCGATCCCGGAAGCCAGCCGCATGTTGCTGCACGGGCAATGCGCGACGCCGGTCTTCGTTTTCGCGAACAGCGCGATGCCTTCCGCGTCGAGTTTCACGCAGTGGGCGTGCCAAACGTCGCGGCCAACCCAGCCCAGATCCTGTGCGTATTCGGCCGGCGTCGCGTTGAACTTCTCGCGTGTGTAGGCGATGTCGTGGTCGTTCTCGGCCAGGTGTGTGTGCAGGCGCACGCCAAAGGCACGCGCCAGCCGGGCCGACTCGCGCATCAGGTCGCGACTCACGCTGAAGGGCGAGCAGGGCGACACCGCGATGTTGAGCATCGCGCCGTGCGAGGCATCGTGCCAGCGCTCGATCAGGCGCTGCGTGTCGGCAAGGATCGCGTCTTCGCGCTCGACCACGCTGTCGGGCGGCAGGCCACCGGCCGATGCGCCCACGCTCATGCTGCCGCGCGACGCGACGAAGCGCATGCCGATTTCCTGCGCCGCCTCGATGCTGTCCTCCAGCCGCACGCCGTTGGGGTAGATGTAGAGATGGTCGCTGCTGGTGGTGCAGCCCGACAGCAGCAGCTCGGCCATCGCAGTCTGAGTCGACACCTGCACCATCTCCGGCGTCAGTCCGGCCCAGATCGGGTAGAGCCCGCGCAGCCACGCAAACAGCTCGGCGTCCTGCACGCCCGGGATCGCGCGCGTCAGCGACTGGTACATGTGGTGATGGGTGTTGACCAGGCCCGGAATCACCAGATGGCCGCGTGCGTCGATCACCTCGTCGGCATCCTGCGGCAGCTCGGCCGCCGGGCCGATGGCTTCGATCAGGTTGTCGCGCACGAAGACCGATGCGTTCTTCAGTTCGGTGCGCGCATCGTCGAAGGTCGCGACGCAGTCGGCATGGCGGATGAGCAGGGTGGTCATGGCGCGCGACAATCAACAGAAGGTGAATGGAGACACTGACATGATCGCATCGAACGACGCGGGCGCGACCCCCGATCCCGTGATGGCGCCCCGCGCCTTTCTCGAATACCTCTATCGCGTGGCGGTGGATCGCGCACTGCCGCTGTCCACGCTCGGCGCGCACCTGCCCAATCCGCCGAAGGGCCGTACGCTTGTGCTCGGCGCCGGCAAGGCCGGCGGTTCGATGGCGCAGGCGCTCGAGGCGCTGTGGCCGGCCGAAGCACCGCTCTCCGGTCTGGTCGTCACGCGCTATGGCCACATCCCGCCACGGCCCGCGGGGTTGGCGCCGCGCATCGAACTGGTCGAGGCGGCGCACCCGGTGCCCGACACCGCGGGTGAGCAGGCCGCGCAGCGCATCCTGGCGCTCACCGAAGGGCTCACGGCCGACGACCTGGTGCTATGCCTGATCTCGGGCGGTGGCTCGTCCTTGCTGGTGCTGCCGGCCGAAGGCCTGACGCTGGCCGACAAGCAGCGTATCAACAAGGAACTGCTCGAAAGCGGCGCCAACATCGGCGAGATGAACTGCGTGCGCAAGCATCTGTCGCGCATCAAGGGCGGACGGCTGGCCGCGGCCTGCGCACCGGCGAAGGTGGTCACGCTCACGATCAGCGATGTGCCGGGCGACGAGGCCGCGATCATCGCGAGCGGCCCGACCGTGCCCGATCTCACGACCTGTGCCGACGCGCTCGCCATCCTGGACCGCTACCGCATCGAGCTGCCGGCCGCCGTGCGGGCCGACCTCGAAAGTGGTGCGCTCGAAACGCCCGATCCGCAAGACGCTGCGTTCGCCGGCAACGAGGTGCATCTGATCGCGACACCTCAGCAGTCGCTCGAAGCCGCTGCCGCCGCGGCACGCGCAGCGGGCATCGACGCGCACATCCTCAGCGACGAGATCGAAGGCGAATCGCGCGAGGTCGGCAAGGTGCATGCGGCGCTGGCCCGCTCGGTCGCGCACCGCGGCGCGCCGTTCGCGCGGCCCTGCGTCCTTCTTTCGGGTGGCGAAACCACGGTCACGATCCGGCCGCGCCAGCCCGGCCAGGCCAAGGGGCGCGGCGGGCGCGCCGGAGAGTTCTGCCTGGGCCTGGCGGGTGCGTTGATGGGCGCGCCCGCCGTGTGGGCGCTGGCGGCCGACACCGACGGCATCGACGGCGTGGAGGACAACGCAGGCGCTTTCGTCACGCCCGACACGCTGGCGCGCGCCGAGGCGGCGGGCCACAAGCTTTCGGGCTTTCTGGATCGCAACGATGCCTACGGCTACTTCGACGCCATCGGTGACCTGCTGGTGACAGGGCCCACCCACACCAACGTCAACGACTTCCGGGCGCTGCTGATTCTCTAGCGCAATGCTAGGCTGCGCTTCTGCCGTTCACCCCGGGTGCCCCAATGAAGAACGCCGACGACCAGGCCAGCAAGCATCGCCAACGCGCCAGCCCGGATGGTTCGCGCGGCTATCGAACCCGGCGGACGCGGCGCCGCCGGGGGTTCAGGGCCTATGCGGGGCTGCTGGTGATCGCGATGATCGCGGTGGTCGGTGCGTGCCTGCTCTACCTGTGGACGTCTGAGCCGATTCCTGCCGCCGCAGCGTCTGATCGGCCGGCAGCGGCGCGCGGTGAAGCGGTGGAGCGAACCGCCGCGCTGGCGCCGCTGAACCTGCCGGCCGACCACGCACCGCATGGCTCCGGCATGGAATGGTGGTACTACAACGGGATCCTCGACGCCAAGACCGGCGAGCGCTATGCGTTCCACGTCGCGGTCTTTGTTGCCAACACGCTGGTCAAGCACACGGTCATGCATGTCGCGCTGACCGACCTGCAAACCGGCAAGCGCTTTTCCAGCCAAAGCCGAACCGGCGGTGTTCCGGCGCAACGTGTCGCCAACGGCTATGACTTCCGGCAGGAGGGCTGGCGGGTCGCCGCGTCCGGCGCTTCGCACGTGTTGACCGCTTCCTTTGAAGGGGCGTCGATCGCGCTCGACCTGAGCGATTCAGCCCCGGTCGTCGCCCACCGCGCGGCAGGGTCGAAAACGCCGGGCCTGCTCGATTTCGGCCAGAGCGGGATCAGCTACTACTACTCGCGCCCGCGCATGGCGGCGCAAGGCCGGGTTTCCGTCGGCGGAGCACCCGTCGAGGTGAGCGGTCAGGCCTGGTTTGACCACCAATGGGGCGATTTCGATGTGCTGAGCCTCGGCTGGAACTGGTTTGCATTGCACCTGGCCGATGGCTCCGACCTGATGCTCTATGAGCTTTTCGACAGGGACGGCCGCAAGGTCACGACCGCCGGGACGATATCGACGGCGAGCGGATCAACGCCGATCAACCCCGGCGAGGTCGAACTGCTGCCAGTCACCCACTGGACCAGCCCGCGCACCCGGATCAACTATGCGGTCGGATGGCGCATCAAGCTGCCCTCGGGGGTACTGGACGTCAAACCTTTTTTTGCCGACAGCGAATTCGATTCGAGTGCAACGACGGCAAACGTCTATTGGGAGGGGCCTGTGAAGGTGACCGGGAGCACCACCGGCGAGGGATTTCTGGAACTGAGCGGATACGACCGGCTCAGCGCCGCGCCTTCGAATCGCAAGTAACCCGCGCGACCCGCGTCGCGGTCAGTTGACTTGCTCGAGGTGATCGAGGAACAGTGGCGTCACTTCGCGGAGAAACGCCATTTCGGCCTCGTCGATGGTTCGGGGTTCGAGATCGAAATGAATAAAGGTCCCGTAGGGCGTTCCGCCAGCGCGCGTGAGCAGCCGGCCGTAGTACGACTCGACCAGACCCACGTAGGGGCGGTAGTTGATCAGGATCTTGTCTTCCGAGACGTGGTCGGTCGTGAATTCGCCCTGTTCGATCGCGTGCCGGCAGAAGCTCTTTTCGAGCGGAACCGCCTTCAACCAGGTGCGGTACTCGGACAGCCGGTCGAACACATGCTCTGCGCGCAGCACGTCGCCGTTCAACTTGTAGATGGCCGTATACCGGTAGGGTGTCCGATCGTTGAGCAATGCCAACGCAGGACGAATTCCGTGGGTGGCAAGCACGCTGCGCACCGTGTCAATCTGCGCGGGCAAATCTATCTCAATCATGGGGATCCGGGTTAGGCGAAGCGCAGAGGTCGGGGGCAATTGCCGTCGATGCGGATTTTAGAGACGTTCGCAAACCTTGCGTGATCGCGGTCTTTTACATTTGCAACGCGGCGTATTCCGTCACGGTTACCCGTACCAGGTAGTGGGTGCTGCGGTTCAAAGAACTGCTGCGAGGGCCATCCGTTACCGCACCACAAATCGCGCATCGCGCCTCAGAATGCTGCGCATGAATGCCCCTACAAAATTGTCTGCCGATGTCCCCGCCGGCGCCGTCGACCCCGATCCGCAGGAGAGCGCCGAGTGGCGTGAAGCCTTCACCGCACTGCTCGCGGCGCATGGCCCGCAGCGCGCGCGCCAGATCCTCGACGGGCTGGCGCAGCTCGCGCGCCAGCAGCGCATCGGCTGGCAGCCCGAACTGTCGACCCCGTACATCAACACCATCGCGGTCGATGCGCAACCCGCATTTCCGGGCGACCTCGCCATCGAGGAACGCCTCGCTTCGCTGATGCGCTGGAACGCGCTCGCGATGGTGGTGCGCGCCAACCATTCGTACGGCGAGCTCGGCGGCCACATTGCCAGCTACGCGAGCGCGGCCGACCTGTTCGAAACAGGCTTCAACCACTTCTTCCACGCACGCAATGGAGCGCACGGCGGCGACCTGGTGTTCTTCCAGCCGCACAGCGCGCCGGGTGTCTACGCACGGGCCTACCTCGAAGGGCGCCTCAGCGAAGGCGACCTCCTGCACTACCGCCAGGAACTCACCGCGCCGGCCTTCACGCAGGGCAGCGGCGCGCGCGGCCTCAGCAGCTACCCGCACCCGTACCTGATGCCGGACTTCTGGCAGTTCCCGACCGGCTCGATGGGCATCGGGCCGATCAGCTCGATCTACCACGCGCGCTTCATGCGCTACCTCACGCACCGCGGGCTGCTCGATTGCGAGGGTCGCAAGGTGTGGGGCGTGTTCGGCGACGGCGAGATGGACGAGCCCGAATCGATGAGCGCGCTGACGCTGGCCGCGCGCGAAAAGCTCGACAACCTGGTGTGGGTGGTCAACTGCAACCTGCAGCGCCTCGATGGCCCGGTGCGCGGCAACGGCCGCATCATCGACGAGCTCGAAAAGCTGTTTGCCGGCGCTGGCTGGAACGTCATCAAGCTGGTCTGGGGCAGCGACTGGGACGGCCTGTTCGCGCGGGACACCACCGGTGCGCTGGCCCGCGCCTTCGCCCATACGGTCGACGGGCAGATGCAGACCTTTGCCGCGAAAGACGGCCGCTTCAACCGCGACACCTTCTTCGGCCAGAACGACGCGTTGAAACAGCTCGCGCAGGGCATGACCGACGAGCAGATCGACCGCCTGAAGCGCGGCGGCCACGACCTGGTGAAGATCCATGCGGCCTATGCGGCGGCGGCCGCACACCGCGGCCAGCCGACCGTGATCCTCGCCCACACCAAGAAGGGCTATGGCATGGGCAGTGCAGGGCAGGGCCGCATGACCACCCACTCGCAGAAGAAGTTCGAAAGCGCCGACCTGATCGGTTTTCGCAACCGCTTCCACCTGCCGCTGAGCGACGAACAGGCGACCTCGCTGGCGTTCTACAGGCCCGCCGACGACAGCCCCGAGATGCAGTACCTGCAGTCGCACCGCGCGGCGCTCGGCGGCGCCATGCCGCGGCGCGAAACGGCTTGCGACATCGTGCCCAAGCCCGAACTCGCCGCCTATGCGCAGTTCGCGGTCGCGGCCGACGGCAAGGAGATGAGCACCACGATGGCCTTCGTGCGCATGCTCGGCGCGCTTCTGAAAGACCCTGCACTGGGCCCGCGCGTGGTGCCGATCGTGGCCGACGAGGCCCGCACCTTCGGCATGGCCAACCTGTTCAAGCAGGTCGGCATCTATTCCAGCGTGGGCCAGCGCTATGCGCCGGAAGACATCGATTCGATCCTGAGCTACCGCGAAGCCACCGACGGCCAGATCCTGGAAGAAGGCATCAGCGAGGCCGGCGCCATCGCAAGCTGGACGGCGGCGGCCACCAGCTACAGCGTTCACGGCATGGCGATGCTGCCGTTCTACATCTACTACTCGATGTTCGGCTTCCAGCGCGTGGGCGACCAGATCTGGGCCGCGGCCGACCAGCGTGCACGCGGCTTCTTGCTTGGCGCCACCTCGGGGCGCACCACGCTCGGCGGCGAGGGACTGCAACACCAGGACGGCACCAGCCACCTGATCGCCGCGACCATTCCGAACTGCAAGGCGTACGACCCGGCCTATGCCGGCGAGATGGCCGTGATCGTGGACGCCGGCATCCGCGAGATGCTGGTCGAGCAGAAAGACGTTTTCTACTACGTCACGCTCATGAACGAGAACTACGCGCAGCCCAGCCTGCCGCCCGAGGCGCATGCCGACGTGCTGCGCGGCTGCTGGCGCCTCGGCGGCGATTCGGCCGCGGCGTTGAAGGCCCGGGTCACGCTGCTGGGCTCGGGCGCGATCCTCACCGAGGTGGTGAAGGCGGCGCAGCAACTGGCTGCCGAAGGCATCGGGGCCGAGGTGTTCAGCGTGACAAGCTGGAGCGAACTCGCGCGCGACGGCGTGGCCTGCGAAGCGGTGGCCGCCAGGCCCTTCATCGCGCAGCAACTGGCCGGCGGAACAGGCCCGATCGTGGCTGCCACCGACTATGTGCGCGCCGTACCGGAGAGCGTTCGTGCGTTCCTGCCCGGGGGCCGGCGCTATGTCACGCTGGGCACCGACGGCTTCGGCCGCAGCGACACGCGTGCTGCGCTGCGCGACTTCTTCGGCGTGGATGCGGCGAGCATCGTGCGTGCGGCGAAAGCGGCATTGGGCTAGACGGACGGCATCCGCTCGAATGCCTGCAACGAAGGATCGATGGCGTCCCACGACAACCCGCGGACGCTGTAGGTGAGAACCTGCGGCGCGAAGCGGCCCGGCTCGTCCAGGCTGGCCGCAGGAACCGCGATCAGATCCGGCATCGCGGCGAAGCTCAGGTAGACCGGCGTTCCGCAGACCGGGCAGAAGGCGTGATCCTTCATGTTGCCGCTGTCGCCAGCGACCTGCCAGTGCGTCGCCTCGCCGGTGAGCGTCATCTCGGCGCGCGCGGGAAAGGTCAGCCAGGAGCCGTGCCCGGTGCCGCTGCGTCGCTGGCAGTCGCGGCACTGGCAGTGGTTCTGGAAGACGGGCGCGTGGGTGGTTGCGTAGCGGATCGCGCCGCACGCGCATCCGCCGGTGTAGGGCTGGGTCATGAAAAACTCCTGGGCTTGGCGAAGACGTCGATGCCCTGCCCCGTTTCAAGCAGGGACTTCAGGCTGGAAAGTACGATCGGCCAGCCCTGCTGGATGCCCTTGGCCATCCCGCTGCCGGCTTCGAGTTCGTCGTGTGTGACGGTCAGCCGCACCATCTCGTCGTACGCCGCAACGTCGAAGCTCACGCGGCTGTAGCTGGCGGGATCGGCGGCCTGCGAGGGGCTCGCCCACGTGATGACCAGGCGCGTCGGCGGCACGGCCTCGATCACCTTGCCGACCACATTGACAGTGCGCTGCTCGTTGGCGCGCACGTGCTCCCAGGTCGATCCGGGTTTCCAGTCGGAGACGTTCTCGTGGCCCCAGTAGCGCCGCGCGATTTCCGGTTTCGTGATGGCCTCGAACACCTTTTCCGGCGTCGAGCGGATGTAGGTCACATAAACGAAGCTGGTCTTCTCGTTGTTCATTGCTTACTCTCCTTCGAGTTCCTTCTTCAGGTCGTGCAGCAGGCTGAGCCGCTGGCGTTCGAATTTCCGCACCCACCGCTCGTAGACCTCGTGCAGCGGCACCGGGTTGATGAAATGCAGCTTCTCCCGGCCCCGCCAGACCGTGCTCACCAGATTGGCCGCCTCGAGGATCCCGATGTGCTGGGTGGCCGATTGCCGCGCCATGCCCAGGTGCTCGCAGAGCTCGCCCAGCGTCTGCCCGTTCCGCTCGCAAAGCAGGTCGAGCAGCTTTCTGCGTGTCGGGTCGCCCAGCGCCTTGAAAATCTTGTCAGCGTCCATCCGTTGTGTTTGTGTGTGCGGAAATGATATGCAGGTAAATGCCTGCATGTCAAGCGTGACCCGCCTGACGGTTCCTGCATTCACAACGACAGAGCCGCTCGTCGCGCAGACAGTGGTTCGATGAGACGCAGGGGCGGGCAGAAGCGATGGTTCGCCCTAGTGTCTTGGCAGTGCGAACCGTGCGACAACATGCCGTTCCCAAACAGTCGTCGCACAACGACATCCCCCAGGAGACATCACCCATGCGCGCTGCCCGCTCTCGCCGTACCTTTGTCGCAATTTTGGGCGGCACGCTCGCCGGTATGGCGCTGCTCGCCGGCAGCCTGCCAGCCGCCGCCCAGAACTATCCTTCACGCCCGGTCACGCTGATTGTTCCCTGGGGTGCGGGCGGCGGCACCGATGCCACGGCGCGGATCGTCGCCAGCCTGCTCGAGAAAGAGATCAACCAGCCGGTGACGGTGGTCAACCGCACCGGCGGCAGTGGCGTGGTCGGTCATGCGGCCATCGCATCGGCAGCGCCCGACGGCTACACCATCGGGCTCGCCACGGTCGAGATCGGCATGATGCACTGGCAAGGCCTGACCGAACTCACAGGCGCCTCGTACACGCCGATCGGGCTGGTCAACGCCGATCCGGCAGGTGTGCAGGTGCGCGCTGACGCTCCGTACAAGACCGTCAATGACCTGCTCGCCGCCATCAAGGCCAATCCGGGCAAGTTGAAGGCATCCGGCACCGGACAGGGCGGCATCTGGCACCTGGCCATCGCCGGCCTGCTGCGCGACCAGAAGATCGACCCGGCGGCAGTGCCATGGGTGCCCAGCAACGGCGCCGCACCCGGCCTGCAGGACATGGTGGCAGGCGGTGTCGATGTCGCTCCCGTGTCGCTGCCCGAAGCGCGCTCGCTGATCGACGCCGGCAAGGTCAAGAGCCTTGCCATCATGAGCGACAAGCCGTCGGCGCTGTATCCCAACGTCCCGACGCTGAAATCCGCAATCGGCAGCGACTGGACCATGGCCGCATGGCGCGGCATCGTCGCGCCCAAGGGCATCCCGGCCGATGCACGCGACAAGCTGGCCGCGGCAATCAGGAAAATTGCCGCCAGCAAGGAGTACACCGACTTCATGGCCTCGCGCGGCTTCGGCGTCATCTATGCAGGGCCGGACGACTTCGGCAAGTACATGGCCAAATCCGACACCGAGCTCGGTGCCACGATGAAGGCCGTGGGCATCGCCAAGTGAAGTTCAACGATGCGGTCTTCGGGTTGATCCTGCTGGTGCTCGGCGCTGCCGTGCTCGCGGTGGTGCAGGGCTACCCGAAGATTCCGGGCCAGCAGGTCGGCCCGGCGCTGTTTCCGGGCCTGATCGCCACCGGCCTCTGCGTCTGCGGTGCCATGCTGCTGCTGAAGGGCTTGCGCGAGCGCGCGACCGTGCAATGGTTTCACTTCGACGAGTGGATCCGTTCGCCCCGCCACGCGCTCGCTTTCGCCATCACGCTGCTGAGCGTGGTGTTCTACATCCTCGTGTCGGAACGGCTCGGCTTCGTGCTGACCTCGGTCCTGATCCTGCTGGCGCTGATGTGGTCATTGCGAGTGCCGGCCGGACGCTCGGTGGCAATCGCCGTGATCGCGACGCTGCTGATTCACGCGGCCTTCTACAAGCTGCTGCGGGTGCCGCTGCCCTGGGGCGTGCTCACGCCGTACGCCTGGTAACCCTGGTAAGACCATGTCTTCAGCCTTGGCGCAAGCCTTTTCGATGGTGTTCGATCCCTACACGCTGATGGTGATGGTGATCGCATCGCTCTACGGCTTGTTCGTCGGCGCGGTGCCGGGCCTCTCGGCCACGATGGCCGTGGCGCTGCTGGTGCCGGTGACCTTTTTCATGGCCCCGATTCCGGCCATCGCGGCGATGGTGACCGCCACCGCCATGGCGATCTTTTCGGGCGATATTCCGGGTTGCCTGTTGCGCATCCCGGGCACACCGGCATCTGCTGCCTACACCGACGAAGCCTTCGCCATGACTCGCAAGGGCATGGCCGAGACCGCGCTTGGCGCAGGGCTGGTGTTCTCGGCCGTTGGCGGGTTGTTCGGTACCGCGGTGCTGATCGTCGCTGCGCCGGCGCTGGCCGACTTCGCGCTCAACTTCAGCTCTTTCGAATACTTCTGGCTGGTACTGCTCGGGCTGACCTGTGCCGTGTTCATCTCCTCTGACCGGCCGCTGAAAGGACTCGTCACGTTGCTGCTCGGCTTGCTGGTTGCATGCGTGGGGCTCGGTAACCCCGCCGGCTTCCCGCGCTTCACTTTCGGCAACACCGAGATGACCGGCGGCATCGGCATGATCCCGCTGATGATCGGCATGTTCGCGGTGTCCGAGGTGATCCGCTTCGCGGTCGACACGCTGCCTCCTGCTGAACTTGTCGTCGACAAGGTCGGTGGCGTGCTGAAGGGGCAGTGGGCCCTCGCAAAAAAATACCCGGTGCAGATCCTGCGCGGCAGCGTCCTGGGTACGGCGGTCGGCGCATTGCCGGGCGCGGGTGCCGACATTGCGGCGTGGATGTCCTATGCCATGAGCAAGAAGTTCTCGAAGGAACCCGAGAAGTTCGGCACCGGCCACGTCGAAGGCATCGTGGAGTCGGGATCCGCGAACAACAGCGCGCTGGCGGGTGCGTGGATTCCTGCGCTTGTATTCGGCATTCCGGGCGACTCCATCACGGCCATCGTGATCGGCGTGCTCTACATGAAGAACCTGAACCCCGGGCCGACGCTGTTCACCACGAACCCGCAGAACATCTACGCGGTGTTCATGCTGTTCATCATCGCGAACATCATCATGATTCCGCTCGGCATCCTGTGCATCAAGGTGTCCAAGCGCATCCTTCTGGTTCCGCGCAACGTGCTGATGCCACTGATCATGCTGTTTTGCATCGTTGGCGCTTTTGCGATCAACAACTCACTGTTCGACATCGGCGTCATGCTGGTCGCCGGCTTCATCGCGTACATCCTCGAAGAGAACAAGTTTCCGATCGCACCCGCGATCCTCGGTGTGGTGCTGGGCGGCATGCTGGAGGAGAACTTCATCACCTCCATGATCAAGTCCGACGGCAATCTCATGGGCTTTGTCTCCCGGCCTATCGCAGCAGGACTCGCGGTGGTGTCTGTGCTGGTCTGGGTGGCGCCGCTGTTGCGGCGTCTGCTTCGCGGCCGACCGAAAGTTGCAGCGTGAGTTCCAAGGTTTGCCCGGGAAGTTACTCACCAACTTGCCTGCACTGCTGGTTGACCTGAGGAGCATTTCATTGTCGCCGCAGGAGGTTGAGCGGTGGCTGTCCGTGAAGACCTACTCAGCGCCCCACGTCCTCCCAGTCCACCCAATCCACCGGATGGGTCTCGAGATATCGGCTGACGGTGGCACCGATGGTCGGAAAGAACGCCGCTTCCCCAAGCCGATCGAAAAGCCCGAACCGCTTCAGCTTGTCCTTGACGGGATCCTTCATCTCGGCAAAGCACAACTGAATGCCAGCCGCCCGCAAGGTTTCGATCAACTCGGCCAGCATGTCGGCGGAGGTCACGTCCACGCTGGTGACTGGTTCCGCCGCAACGACCAGCCAGCGCACAGGCGTAGGCGATGAAGCCACAGCGTCGAGCGCCCGGTCCTGGAACAACTCGGCGTTGGCGAAAAACAGCGGAGCATCCCACCGAAACAGAACCAGGCCGGGGACGAGACGCGCACCGGGATAGCGTGTGATGTCGTGGTAGCCCTTGACGCCGTCGACGCGTCCCAGAACCGCAAAATGGGGGCGCCAGGCATCCCACAGGAATTCGATGACCGCAATCACGATGGCCAGGCCAATACCCTCAATCGCGCCCAGCACGGCCACGCCGACGGTGCAGGCGATCGATAGCCAGAACTCCCAGCGCTGGATGCGATAGATTCGCCGCAGATCGGTGACCTCGATCAGGCCGATGGCCGATGCGATCACGACAGCGGCCAGTGCGCTGGTGGGCAAGTTTTTCAGCAGATCCGGCGCCACCACAAGCAGCAGGGCAACAGCCAGCGCGCCGACGACTCCGGTCAGCTGGGTCTTGGCGCCTGCGGCCTCGGCCACGGGAGTGCGTGACGAACTGCTGCTGACAGGAAAGCCCTGAAAAAGTCCGGCCGCCAGGTTGGCGGCGCCGAGCGCCACCATCTCCTGGTTCGGGTCGGCATAGGTGCGGGTCCTCGCCGCATAGACACGAGAGAGCACGCTGGTGTCGGCGAACGAGACGAGAGCGACGGCGCAACCGCCGATCAGGACGGGGACGATGTCGGCGGCAGTGAGCCACGGGATGGTGAACGCAGGCAGACCTTGGGGGAGGGCGCCGAGAACCGACACCCCAGCACGTGCCGCAAGGCCCAGCACGCCAACGACGAGGGTCGCTCCGACCACGGCGATCAGGATGCCCGGCAAGCGCTTGCTGCCCTTGAGCAGCAGGATGACCGCCAGGGTGCCTGCGCCGACCATGAACGTGGTCCTGTTGGTCTTTCCATCCATCACCGCTGTAGCGATTGCCCGTAGGTCTTTCAACGGTCCGTCACCCTCGATCGAAAAGCCGAAAAGCTTGGGCAGTTGGCTGATCAATACCGTCAGCGCGATGCCATTCATGTAGCCGTAGCGAATCGGCTTGGAGAGAAGCTCGGTGACGAAGCCCAGGCGCGCGACTCCGGCGAGGATGCACACCGTCCCCGACACGATCGCCATCAGGCCCGCAAGGGCGACCGCGCGAAGCGGGTCGCCGCCGGACAGCGGAAGGACGACGGCGAGAATGACGGCAGCCAATGAAGAATCCGGGCCCAGCACCAGAATCCGACTGGGTCCGAACACGGCGTACGCGAGCAACGGAACGATGGTCGCGTAGAGGCCATAAATGCCGGGTAAGCCCGACGCCTCCGCGTAGGCGATGCCGACGGGCACCAGCATCGTGGTCAGCACCAGTCCGGCAACGATGTCGTGCCGCAACCAGGCCACTTGGTACCCGCGCAGTGTGCGGAGTCCCGGCAGCCAGCGGCTCCACCCGGTCTGATCGGCGGCCTTCGCCCGCCGCGCAATACGGCCCGGTTCCGGGAGGGGGGACGAAGGATCCAAATTGCTCATAAGTCGCTGTCGCTTGGTGGAGAGTGCAGATGCGCGTAAAGAAAGGCAAGGGGAAAGATGCGGGTGCTGACGCTGCCCGCTTCGACGTGTCGCGCAAGATGTTTGCCGAACCCTTGATGCACTGCCGCATGCGGCACCCATTCGATGCGAATGACACGGGCCTCACTGGGTTGCCGGCGAGGGGAGGCTCTTGATGAAGACTTTCATTTCGTTCAAAATAATGGTGTAAATCATTTACACCATATTTGAAAATCCTCAATGACTGACTTCGATCTGACCCACAACGAAATGGCTTTCGAGCCCAGCGACGCGACCGACCCGGCAGCGATCGACTCCGCGATCCAGGCACCGGCAGAGGCGACAACTCCCGACACAACGCAGCGGCCATCGAACCCGCCAAGCGAGGCGCCTGTTGCACGCAAAACGTCGGCGCTCAAGAAGGCGCCGGTGCGCAAGCCCAAAGTAGCCGCGACGAAGAAGGCGGCCGCCAAGAAGGTCTCGCCTCGGAAGGCCAAGCCGGCAAAACCTCTGACCACGACGTCCTCGGCGAAAAAGAAAACGGTGGTCAAGAAAGCGGTATCAGCCAAAGTCGGCGTCAAAACCGCCGCGTCCAAGAAGCTGACACCAGCTAAAAAGGCATCTGCCAAGAAGATATCTGCGAAGAAGGGGCCACTGAAGGCCAAGGCGGTGAAGGCTGTGGTCGCGCCTGCTCAGGTCTCAAGGCCTGCTGCTCCCCGTACGGTACTGGCGACGTCTGTCCAGGCCACTGTCCCCGAATCCGTCCGCGGTGCAGCCAAAACCAAAGCCAAACTCGTGCGCGACAGTTTCACGATGCCCCAGCAGGACTTCGGTCTGATTGCCGTCCTCAAGGACCGCGCGCTAGGTTTCAAACGCCCCGCCAAGAAGAGCGAGCTTCTGCGCGCCGGGCTGCACGCGCTTCAACGACTCACCGATACCCAACTGCGCGGTGCGCTGGATTCGCTGGCGCCGCTGAAGGCTGGGCGTCCGAAGAAGTAGGCCAACTGAAGCCCGCGGGGCAACCTCAGGTCATTGGCGATGCCTGCCTGCGCAGGGAGGCCTAGCCAAGAGGGGGCGGGCGCTGGGTTGAGTGCAAGAGGCTTGAATAGCCTTCCCAACTGTGCCTGCCGCTCCTGCGGAGAAGGCGGTCGCGGCCATGAGCGAACAGGTTCTGATGCACGGACTCCGTGGCCTCAACGGCCTCGAGCTCGTGCTTTACCTGCTGCACCGAATCATCGCCTTCCCCGTAGCGATCCTTCAGATCCGTCAGAAGATTCTTCAATTCGCAGAGATATCGGGACATCTTTATCGCTCCTCAAGATGAAAAGGTATGCGAAGCCCAGAGGGGAAAGGCTGGGAACATACTCCAATGGCCCTGGCGAAGGCGTAACAAAGTTTGGCGCGAGCCTCTCGACCGAGCGCGCCGTGTCGCGGTTCCAGGTCTTCAGGGTTTGGAGCGCGCAGAAGGAGTGTGCCCGGCCGTCATCCACGGCGTGGTCCGATTCATCATCGTCAGCGACGACGGGAATCCGGAGGCAGGCTTTCGTGCTGCCGGGTGGCTGAAGTCACATGCACGTCAGATTGCAATGCGAGGATTTGCAGTGACGGTCGTGGACGCTGGTAGGGAATGCAATTTGCGCCTCGAATCCTGAGGTTCCCGATGTCCTCGACCGTCTCTACAACAAGCGTCCGTCTTGGCCCGCGCGCGCCAGGTGGGATCGCCGCTTTCGGTCGTGGTGTGACTCAGGGCAGCACCATGACCTGCAAAGCCAGTCGCAGTCCATGCTCGTACGCCTCATCGACCGATATCGCACGAGCGGCCCGTCCTGGCTGGTTCGCGTCGAGTGCATCGCGCGTCGAACTGTCGGGTGTGACTGCCACCAGGTCATGCCATCGCGAAGCGGGCAGCATCAAGGCCTCGCCGCCGGCCCCTCGCAGGACGATGCCTGCGAGACGACCACTGGCATCGAGAACCGGTCCCCCGTGCGGCCCGTCGGCGACCTCGATACCCAATCGCCGAAGCTTGGCGTTGCCCTCGACGAGGCCGAAGAAGCCTTGGCTCAGCGACGGCCACGCGGGCACCGCGGTGTCGGATGGCGCGTATTCCACGGCAAAGCCGACGCTCCCGGCGAACGGAGCACGACCCGGCACGGGCTGCGTTCCATTGCCATCGAGCGCGGCATCCAGGCGCAGCAAGCTCAAGCCCAGGGCTTCGAAGCCTTGCTTCACTGGATCGACCCGCGCCCGCGTGGTTCGCCCGAGCCCGTTGCGTACCCAGAGTTCGCCGGATGGGGCGAGGCGCGCGACTGCGCTGGGTATCAGGGCCATCGTTCCTTCGTTGATCAGCACGCCGCTGGACACGACTCGCGCCGCCTCCGGCACCGCGGCCTGCCTACCTTCCATCAACGCCTGCGGCGCCATCCGGTGTGGGACCTGCAGCAGCAGACCGGTCGCCAGTCGCCTCGGCGCCGAGAAAGCCCGGCGCACCTCGAACGCCACGGGGTCGTGCGGCGAGCGCTCGAGGGTGGCATGCAGCGTGCGCTCGGCGACCGCCGCTTGCCCGCCCGCGCGCAACAACCATGCATACAGGGCACCCGCCGGCGCGGATTCCAGGTGGGCGCCGGCAACGTGGGCGCAGAACGCCAGTGCGCGCCGGTACTGCCCAGCCTGCATGTAGGCCCGCACCAGCCCCATCTCGGTGTCGGGGGCGTGCAGCATCATCGCGGCGCGATCGAATGTATCCGTGGCGGCCACCGTATCGCCGCGCGCGAGTTCTGCTTCTGCGCGCCTCAGCAGCGCCAGACGGGCGGCCACCACAGTTGGGTCGAGCACGCGCATGTCCGTGATCGCTGCGGCAGAGCGTGGCGCGACACCGCTCGCCGCGGGCTGTGCGTTGACGGGCGCGGCGGGCACGCCCAATGCGACCCACGCGAGCGCGACCAGGGACACATCACGAAGGCTCGCCTTCAACTCTCGAGCCCGTCAAGGTACCTGCGTGATGCGGGGGATCGCCAGCGCCGGCAGCGTCGGGTCATAGGCGGGCTTCGGCGCCTTGTAGCCGGCGTTGAGATAGGCGGTGAGTGCATCGATGTCCTGTGCGCCGCCGAGCACGTTGGTGCCGCCCAATAGCACCGTGAAGCCGTCGCCGCCGGTGGCCATGAAATTGTTGACGGTGACCCGGTAGGTTTTGGTCGGGTTCAGCACGACGCCGTTGGCCACGATCGTCTCCGGGGCGCCTGTCGCCACGGGCGGTGTGACAGTGACGTCGGTCGGTGTCAGCACCATGCTGACGATCTTCGAGCAAGGCGCGGCCGACGCGCTCCATGCGTATTTGACGCCGTTCGACACCTGCATGACGCGCTGCGCGGTCTGGCCCCGGCATCCGGTGAACTGCTGCTCCAGCACGTCCTTGAGCTGTTGCGCGGTCAGCGTCAAGGTCACCAGACTGTTGCCGAAGGGCTGCACCGTGAAGGCGTTGCCATAGGTGACGTTGGCGGGATAGCTGGCACCAGCGACCGCGAAGCCAGGATTTCTCACGCCGCCGGCGTTCATGAACGCCATCACGGCCCCGCCGAGCGCCGCCGGCTGAGTGGCTTGCAACTGAGCGTCGGCGATCAGGCTGGCGGCCGGCATCTCGCCTGCGCCATTTGCTGCATTGGGCAGCGGCGTGGCGATGGTGCCGATCACCTGGTTGGCGAGCGGCGACACCAGTGCGCTGTACCCGTCGACCACGTTCTTCACGCTGGGGTCGGTGACGATCGCCTGGTTGATCGCCACGTCCGTGCGATCCACCAGCCGGTTCGTCGCTGAAACGGCGATCACCTCGTGTGAGCGCGGATGCAGCGTCAGATCGATGTCGGTCAAGACGCGGCCAAAAGCGCTTGCGCTCGTGACTGGAATCAGCCGACCGTGCCTGTTCGGCAATCCGGTCGGGCGCGGCGTGCTCACAGTCGCGCCGTTCACGCTCTTCACGTCGACAGTGTTGGACGAACAGTTGTACGCGGCATGCGTGTGCCCGCTGATCACCAGGTCGACGCCGTTCCCGAGGCCCTTGACGATCTTCGCGATCTCGGAGTCGCTGCCGTCGGCGTTCTTCAGGTCACCATCACAGCCGTTGATGTCGCCGACGTTGGGGCTGGTCTGAAACCCGCCCTGGTGCACCAGCACGACGATCGCTTGCACGCCCTCTGCACGCAGGCGCGGCACCAGGGCGTTGACTGTCTGCGCCTCGTCGCGGAACTCGAGGCCGGCTACGCCGGTCGGCGTGACGATGCTCGGCGTGCCCTTCAGGGTCATGCCGATGAAGGCGACCTTCGCACCATGGAAAGTCTTGATGCCGTAAGGCGGGAACAGGGTGCGACCCGTGGCCGTCTCGACGACATTGGCGGACAACCACTTGAACTTCGCTCCGTCGAAGGTGCCAGGCGCATTCGAACCCAAGCCTTTGCAGCTGTTGGGATCCGGCACGCCATCGGTGAGCTTGCAGCCACCGTTCTGCAGGCGCTTGAGCTCCGCAGAACCCTTGTCGAACTCATGGTTGCCGACAGCGTTGAAGTCGAGGCCGATCTTGTTGAGTGTTTCGATCGCAGGCTCGTCGAAGAACAAGGCAGAGATCAGCGGCGACGCACCGATGAAATCGCCTGCGCCAACCACCACATTCATTACGTTCTGCGATTTCAATCGGGCCACATAGGCCGCGAGGTATTCGGCGCCGCCCACGGCGGGCCGCTGGGCCGCCGGAACCAGGGTGTTGACGCCGAAGGTGCCAGGCGATTGCAGGTTGCCGTGGTAGTCGTTGAAACCGATGATCTTGATCTTGATCGGTTCGCGCCAACGGCCGCGGCGGTCGTCATCGCGGTCTCGGTTCCGTCCACGCGCATCGTCGCGGTCCCTCTCGCGGTGGTCGTCGTTGGCTGCGACGATCTGCCGCGGCCCGGCGGCGCCAGGCTGGGCGTGCGCTGGAAGGGCGCCGACGCCGGCAGCAGCGGCGGTCAATGCACAGGCGAGCATGAAGCGGTTCGTCGGCATGGCGGATTCCTGGTTGATCCATCGGCTTCGAAGGGCGCGGGGTCCGCGCTGGCGCTGACTTTCGCGGTCGTGGGTGACCGTGTCGTGACGCCCAGTGCGCAGCCTCAGCCGCCCCTCCGCGGCGAGATCGTACGTTGTCCTACAACTAGCCGCCGACTGCTTACCTTTTGAATCAAATATTCCTTGGATTCTCCCATTGACTCCCCGAAGGGGCGCCTCCAATAATTCGCCCGCTGCGGCGTAGACAACTGGTGTTGTACGACATCTGACGACCGGAGCGCGCTTACCCCATCAATCAATAGAGGGAAATGCCATGAAACGCAGACAGTTTGCAATTTCGGTCCTGTCACCCGTGGCGCTGGCCGCCTGTGGTGGCGGCAGCGACGGGCCCAACTTCCCGATCCCCGCGCCGGCTCCAGCTCCCGCGCCGGCCCCCGCGCCGGGCCCCGCGCCCGCCCCGACATCGCGGGCCACCGCCGCGGCGGCACTCAAGCGCGCCGCCACCTATATGGACGAAGTCGTCTCCTACCGGGGCGGCTATGTCTGGTCGTATTCACCCGACCTCACACAGACTTTTGGCGAAATGGAAGCCAAGCGCACCATGCTTTGGCTGCAGCCGCCGGGCACCTCTTCCATCGGCCATCTCTATCTGGATGCCTATCACGCGACCGGGGATGAGCGCTTCTACGATGCGGCCGACCGCACAGCCAAGGCAGTCGCCGCTGCCCAGCACAGCTCGGGCGGATGGAACTACATCTATGACTTCGCCGGCGAGGCGTCGCTGCAGCACTGGTACGAGACGGTGGGCATGAACGGCTGGCGCCTGGAGGAGTTCCAGCACTACTACGGCAATGCGACCTTCGACGACGCCACCACCGCCGTGGCTTCGCAGTTGATGCTGCGCATGTACCTGGAGAAAAAGGATCCGGTCTACCAGGCCGCGACCGACAAGGCCATCAAGTTCATCACCGATGCGCAGTTCGGCCCTCAGTTCGGCGTGGCCGACGGCGGCTGGCCGCAGCGCTTTCCGCACAACCCGAACGCGATCAGCTCGATGCCCTTGCCCAACCCGCAGCAGTTGCCTGTGGGCGCGCGTGCGGGCATGGAAGACAGCGACTACACGCTGCATGTGACTTTCAACGACGACGTCATGGGCGAGAACATCAAGTTCCTGACCATGTGCGTGATGACGCTGGGCCGCACGGACTTGGTGACCAGCATCACGCGGGCAATGGATTGCATGCAGCGGCTGCAGTGGACCTCAGCGGTGCAACCTCTGCAGTCGGGTTGGAGCCTTCAGCACCTGTCGCGCATAACGAATGGCCGCCCTGCAGGCGCTCCGGCCGGTGCGCGTTCTTACGAGCCGCGCTCGCTCGCCACTCACACGACGCAGACCAACATTCAGCAGTTGTTCGGCTACTTCACGCTGACCGGGGACAAGAAGTACCTGTCGCAGTTGCAGAAGGCGATCGATTGGCTGAAGTCACCCTTGATCCAGCTTCCCGCCAACGTCGCGACCATCAATCCGCTGCTCGCGGGCCGCAATGTAGCCACGTTCATCGAACTCGATACGAACGAGCCGCTCTATATCCACCGCTACGGCTCCAACATCCATAACGGTGCGTACTTCTTCGACAAGGACATCACCAACACGATCAGCCACTATTCGTCGGGCCGCTCGGTGGATACCGGCGCGCTGCAGAAGCGCCTGGACGAGCTCAATGCGATGACGCAGGCGCAGATCGACGCGATGGTCGCCAAGTCGCCGTTGCGGGCCGCCTCGGCCCGTGCCCTGCCGAAATACTTCACTGCCGTTCGCGAAGTGGATTTCCCGGATCTGTTCGAAGGCGCCGTGCTGAAGACGCCGGTGGTGCCGGAAGCGGAGGTGCAGACGATCGTGGCCGCGCTGGTGGATGGCAAGTACTGGACCGCGCCCGTGCCCGAGATCGTGAACCCGTATCGCGGCAACGGCCCGACGACGCCGTACACCGGCACAGCCTATCGCAGCCGCCACGTCGGCGATGTCTACGACACCTCGCCCTATCCGGCCGATGTGCCGCCCGACATCGCACCGTATGTGAAGCGCGAGAAGCCACAGTTCATCATCACGTCGAACTTTATTGCCCGCATGGGGCGGCTGATCTCATTCATTTCACCGGTGACCTGAGCCCGGCTTTAGCCGTGCGAGGATGTTCTGGGTGCGGCCCTCCCGCCACCCGGAAATCGGGCGATCGGGCCACGACCGTGCCGATCTCCTGCATCAGGGCCCGCGCTCCGGGCGAGGGGAATGCGCCCAGCCGCTGGGTGATCCCGATTTCGCGGCGCGTCTGGTCGAGCGGAAAATCCAGCACGACCAGGCTGCCGTCCCGGATCTCGTAGCGCAGCTGGTGGGCCGAGATCGCGGTCAACATGTCGCTTTCGAGCAGCAGGCCGCGCAGCACGGCGAGGTCGCCGGTCTCGACCGCGGGCACCGGCGGCGCCTGCCGCGCTTGCGAGAAAAAGCGCTCGAGGAGTTCGCGCGACGGTGCGCCGTGGCGCGAGAGCGCCCACGTCGCCTGGCGCAAGGCATCGAAGTCGATGCGCGCAGCGCGCGTGAGCGGATGGCCGGCGCGTGCGATCACCGAAATGCGATCCTCGAACAGCGCTTCCTGCTGCAAATCCTTTGCCTCGTCGGCGCTGCGCAGTGCGCCCAGGATGAAGTCGATGTCACCGCTGCGCAGCGATGCTGCCAACGCGTCGTACGGGCTTTCGACCGTCGCGACATGCAGTTGCGGATGGCGTGCGAGCAGCGAAGCGATCGCGAGCGGCAGGATCCGCGTGCGGCCGAGCGGTAGCGCCCCGACGTTGACGCTCCCCTGCAACGTCCCTTCGCTGGCCGCAATGTCCGGCCCGATGTGCCGCAGTTCCGCAAGCACCCGCTTGAAGTAGAACGCCACCACTTCGCCCGCCGCCGTGGGCGCCAGCCCGCGCGTCTTGCGATCGAAAAGCGCGATGCCGAGCCCGCGCTCCAGCGCCTTCAGCGCACTGCTGATGGCCGGCTGCGTAATTCCGAATTCGCGCGCGACCATGGGCATGTTGCGGTTTTCCACCAGGCTCGCGATCACCGCGAGGCGTCGTCCGTTGAGGATCGAGGTGAACAGCGAGCTGACCCCGGCGGAGGCCCTGTTGCCGTCGCGCAGGACGAGCTGGCCGCGTGCGTCTTCGAACTCGCGCTCGATGCGGCGCGCCCTCACCAGCACCAGTTCGCCGTACGAGTTGAGCGTCATGCCGCGCGACCGGCGATCGAACAGCGGGCGGCCCAGCGTTTGCTCGAGTTCGGAGATGGAACGCGTGACGCCCGAGGCGACGCGGTACAGATCCTCGGAGGCTGCGGCAATGCTGCCGGCCGCGGCCACCGCTGAGAACGCGCGCAGGTGCCGCAGATTGATGGCAAGGGCGCCTCCCTGCGTCCTGTCGATAACTTTGTCTTGTTGTTCCCTGTGCGTCACGGTCGCCTGTGTCCTCTTGCAAATGGGTTCGATGGTGCTGCGGGTAAACCCCATTCGATAAAAAAGTCTGATGGGAGGGTAACGCGAATTCAGCCCACGCGCCGGCGTCGGCCATCACACTCGACGCAAGCCATCAACCCATTGGATTGCAGATGATCATCGACTGCCACGGCCACTACACCACGGCGCCCAAGGCGCTGGAAAACTGGCGCAACCAACAGATTGCGGGTCTGAAGGATTCCGCGCTGAAGCCCCGTGTTTCGGATCTGAAGATCAGCGACGACGAGCTGCGCGAATCGATCGAGAGCAACCAGCTGCGCCTGATGAAGGAACGCGGCAGCGACCTGACGGTTTTCAGCCCGCGTGCCAGCTTCATGGCGCATCACATCGGCGACTTCGAGACCAGCGCCACCTGGGCCGCGATCTGCAACGAGCTCTGCCACCGCGTGGCGCAGCTGTTCCCGGATCACTTCATCGGCGCGGCCATGCTGCCGCAGTCGCCCGGCGTGGATCCGCGCAGCTGCATCCCCGAGCTGGAGCGCTGCGTTCGCGAGTACGGCTTCGTCGGCATCAACCTCAACCCGGATCCATCGGGCGGCCACTGGACCTCGCCGCCGCTGTCGGATCGCCACTGGTATCCGATCTACGAGAAGATGGTCGAGCACGACATTCCGGCGATGGTGCATGTGAGCACGAGCTGCAACGCCTGCTTTCACACCACCGGCGCGCACTACCTGAATGCCGACACCACTGCCTTCATGCAGTGCCTGACTTCCGACCTGTTCAAGGACTTCCCGACGCTGCGCTTCGTGATCCCGCATGGCGGCGGCGCGGTGCCCTACCACTGGGGGCGCTTTCGTGGCCTCGCGCAGGAGCTGAAGAAGCCGTTGCTGAAGGATCATCTGCTGAACAACATCTTCTTCGACACCTGCGTCTACCACCAGCCCGGCATCGATCTGCTGACGCGCGTGATCCCGGTCGACAACATCCTGTTCGCGAGCGAGATGATCGGCGCCGTGCGCGGCATCGATCCGGAAACCGGATTCTTCTACGACGACACGCGGCGCTACATCGACGCGACGCCGATGCTCGACGCCGACACGCGGCACAAGGTGTTCGAAGCCAACGCCCGCCGCGTTTACCCGCGCCTCGACCGCGCCCTCACTGCCAAAGGCCTTTGACCATCATGTCCACCTCCTCCGCGCTTCAACAACTCGGCGTCGTCCATCGCAACATCACCCGTGCCGACCCGGCCGCGGTCGAGAAGCTCTCGCGTTTCGGTGTCTCGACCGTGCATGAGGCGCTCGGTCGGCTTGGACTGATGCAGCCGCGCATTCGCCCGATCTACACCGAGGCGCGCATTTGCGGAACAGCCATTACCGTGCTGCTGCAGCCCGGCGACAACTGGATGATGCATGTCGCGGCCGAGGAGATCCAGCCCGGCGACGTGGTGGTCGCCGCCTGCACCTCTGACAGCACCGATGGCTTCTTCGGCGACCTGCTGGCCACCTCGTTCCAGGCGCGCGGCTGCAAGGGCCTGGTGATCGACGGCGGGGTGCGCGACGTGCGCGACCTCACCGCGATGAACTTCCCGGTGTTCAGCCGCGCCATCCATTCGAAGGGCTGCATCAAGTCGACGCTCGGTTCGGTCAACGTGCCGGTAGTGTGTGCCGGCGCGCTGGTGCAGCCGGGCGACGTGGTGGTGGCCGACATCGACGGCGTTGTGGTGGTGCCGGCTGCGCGTGCGCAGCAGGTGGCCGATGCGGCCGAGGCCCGCGAGGCCAGCGAGACCAGCAAGCGTGCGCGCTTCGCCGCCGGAGAGCTGGGCCTGGACATGTACGCCATGCGCGAGTCGCTGGCCAAGGCCGGCCTGCGCTACATCGACTGACGGCGACCGGAGCCCACACCCCATGGCTCGCATCATCGGCGCTGTCGCGTGTTCCCACACGCCCACCATCGGCTTCGCTTTCGACAAGAAGAAGCAGCAGGATCCAGTGTGGGCGCCCATCTTCGAGGCCTTCGGGCCCGTGCAGCGCTGGCTCGCGGACAACCAGCCCGACGTGCTGTTCTTCATCTACAACGACCACGTCAGCTCGTTCTTCTTCGACCACTATTCGGCCTTCTCGCTCGGTGTCGGCGAGCGGCACGAGGTGGCCGATGAAGGCGGTGGCGCGCGCGACCTGCCTTCGCTGGCCGGGCACGCGGCGCTCGCGCAGCACATCGGCCGCTCGCTGGTGGCAGACGAGTTCGACATGTCCTTCTTCCAGGATCGGGCGCTGGACCACGGCGTGTTCTCGCCGCTGTCGCTGCTCTGTCCGCAGGAGCCCTTGCCCGGCCGCTCCGAAGAGGGCTCGCACCGCAGCCCGTCAGGGCGGAGGTCATCCAATACGCCAGCCTGGCCGTTCCCCGTGGTGCCGCTGCAGGTCGGCGTGCTGCAATCGCCCGTGCCGTCGGCCCGGCGCTGCTACCGGCTCGGGCAGGCATTGCGGCGCGCCATCGAGAGCTATCCGGAAGACCTGAAAGTGGCCATCGTCGCCACCGGCGGGCTGTCGCACCAGGTGCATGGTGAGCGCGCGGGCTTCAACAACACCGCGTGGGATGCGCAGTTCCTCGACCTGATCGAGAACGACCCGGTACGGCTCACCGAGATGACGCAGGCCGAGCTCGCCACCCTCGGTGGCATGGAAGGCGCGGAAGTGATCATGTGGCTGGTGATGCGCGGCGCGCTCTCTTCCAACGTGCGCAAGACGCACCAGAGCTACTACCTGCCGTCGATGACCGGCATCGCCACCGCCGTCTACGAAAACCTGGCCAGCCCGCCGGTCGCCGGCGAGGTCGAGCGGCACCGCCGTCACATCGACGCGCAGCTCGCGGGCGTCGAGGCGCTGGCGGGCACGCACCCGTTCACGCTCGAGACCAGCGTACGCGCTTACCGCCTGAACAAGTTCCTGCACGGCATGACGCGCCCGGATCATCGCGCCCGCTTTGTCGTCGACCAGGAGGCGGCGTTCGAGGCTGCCGGCCTGACTGCGCCGGAACGCGACCTGGTGCGCCGGCGTGACTGGCGCGGCCTTATCCACTACGGCGTCATCTTCTTCATGCTGGAGAAGCTGGGCGCGGTGGTCGGCGTCTCCAACCTGCATATCTATGCCGCCATGCGCGGGCAGTCGCTGGAGGAATTCCAGCAAACGCGCAACGCGCCCGGCGCGCTGTATTCGGTGGCCGGCAAGGACGCGGCCCCGCAGACCTGGAACAAATCATGAAGATGCTTTCTCGCCGCCCCCTGCTCGCCTCGCTCGCCCTGGCCGGGCTGTCGGCGCTCGCCGTGTCATCGAAGGCCGGCGCAGCGGATGCTTACCCTTCGAAGCCGATCAGGATCATCGTCGGCTACGGCGCCGGCGGCGCGGTGGATCTGATTGCGCGCTCGGTCGGCCAGCGGATGGCCTCCGTCCTCGGCCAGCCCGTCATTGTCGAGAACAAGCCCGGCGCGGGCACCAACATCGCAGTCAAGGCGCTCATCACCAGCCCGCCCGACGGCTACACCCTGATGCTGGCGGCCAACGCCCTGGCGGTGAACCCCGCACTGTTCCAGCCGGCGCCCTACGACCTGGAACGCGACCTGACACCGGTGTCCCTGGTCGGACGCGTGCCGGTGGTGGCTGCGGTGCGCGAGGGTTCGGAGTTCAAGACCTTGCCGCAGCTGGTGGCCGCGGCCAAGGCGAAGCCGGGCGTGATCGGCGTGGCAACGCCAGGCAACGGCTCGACACCGCATCTGGCAATGGAGCTTTTTCAGCACACCGCCGGGCTTTCGCTGCGCCACGTGCCGTACAAGGGTGGCTCGCAGGCGCTCACCGACGTGATGGGTGGCCACGTGGATGTTGTGGCGGTCAACGCGCTCGAGGCGGCGCCACTCGCCAAGGCAGGCAAGCTGCGGGTGCTGGCGCTGATGAGCCCCGAGCGCGCGGCGGTGCTGCCCGGGGTGCCGACAGTTGCGGAGTCGGGCTATCCCGGCTTCGAAGCGAGCGTCTGGTATGGCTTCGTCGCACCGGCCGGGCTGCCCAAGCCGATCCAGGCCAAGCTGTACGAGGCGGTGCAGAAGGCGCTCGAATCCACCGAGGTGCGCGACCAGCTCGCAGCGGCGGGTGGCGTCGCCCTGCCGGGGCCGACGGCGCAATTCGAGAAGCTGCTCAAGGGTGAAGCGGCCCGCTATGGGAGGCTGATACGCGAAGCCAACATCAAGCCGGATTGAGACAGGGCATCCGGCGTCGCGGGCACCCAGGGTTTCAAGGCCGATTGAAAAGGAGACACACACCATGGGTATCACGTTGGGCATCGTCGGCTACGGGGAAGTGGGCGGGATCTTCGGGCGCGGCCTGCTGCACCAGGCCGGCATCGACGCGGTCTGGGTCTGGGATCTCAAGTTCGCCGACGCGGCGGGCGGCCCCGCCGCGCGGGCTGCGGCGGAGGCCGACGGCATGCAGGTCGCAACGGGCATGCGGGGCTTGTGCGCCGCTGCCGGTTTGACGATCTCCGCGGTCACGGCCTCCAATACGCTCGCCGTAGCCGAGGCGGCCGCGCTGCATGCGCGTGCAGGCACCCGCTTCCTCGATCTCAATTCGGCCTCTCCGGGCACCAAGCAGCAAGCCGGCGCCGCGCTCGAGGGCGTCGGCGTGTCCTACGTCGAAGCGGGTGTGATGACCTCCGTCCCGCCCTACGGCATCCGCGTGCCGATGCTGCTGGGCGGCGCCCAGGCCGAGGCGCTGGCCGCGACGCTTTGCGCATGGGGCATGGACGCGCGCGCGGTGAGCCCGCAGCTCGGCGTGGCGTCCGCCATCAAGATGAGCCGCAGCATCATGATCAAGGGCCTGGAGGCGCTCGTGATCGAGAGCTACACCACGGCACGGCGCTACGGCGTGGAGGCGCACGTGCTGCCCACGCTGCAGGAGACCTTTCCGCAGATCGACTGGCAGCAGCAGGGCGCCTATTTCTTCAGCCGCGTGGTGCATCATGGAAAGCGGCGTGCGGAAGAAATGCGCGAGGCTGCCCGGACGGTGCGCGAAGCGGGCTTCGAGCCGGTCATGGCGACGGCGATTGCAGACAAGCAGGACGGGGTGGCGCGGCAGGCGCGGGCCGGCCTGTTCGACGGACTGGACGGGCAAAGCCCCTGGCAAGCCTACGCGGATCGGCTGATCGCGCAGGATCCACCATCCTCATGATGCTGTCCGCGGCGTGACCGGTTCGCGCTGAACACCAAGAGCGTGCCCAGGCCGCTGGTGGTGGGTGGCCCCTGCAGCGAAATAAAGGAGGAGGCCGCAGGCCGGGGGACATTCGCGGAAGGGGCCACCCGCCGCCAGCGGCCAGCCCCAAAACGCCACGCGGCCCGGCCCGATCGGGCCCGACAATTGCTGTCCGAGTGCGGCGGGTACCCGTGTAAACCCGAATAAGGTGCATACGGAGCCGGACATACGAACTATGGTGAGGGCTGTATGCGTCCGCGGCCTCGAAGCCCTAAGTTCGGTAGCGCCGGTTTTCGCATCCACGACAGCATTCAATCCATGAGCAGCAACACAAGCAGCCAGCCCCTTCGCTTCTTCCATCGCGACCGGATCGTCGACGTAAGCGGCGTGCATCCCACCCGCACCGTGCTCGACTGGCTGCGCGAAGACGCGCGCTGCACCGGCACCAAGGAGGGCTGCAACGAAGGCGATTGCGGCGCCTGCACCGTCGTCATCGGCGAGCTGGCCGAGCCGGGCGCGCCTGGCGCGGTTGGCGGGTTGCAGCTGCAAACGGTCAACGCGTGCATCCAGTTCCTGCCGACGCTGCACGGCAAGGCGCTGTTCACGGTCGAGGATCTCAAGCGGCAGTGCGGCAAGTCGCTCGACACCCGGCAGCACGACAAGCACGCCGTGCGGCAGCTGCACCCGGTGCAGCAAGCCATGGTCGAGTGCCACGGCTCGCAGTGCGGCTTCTGCACGCCAGGCTTCGTGATGTCGCTGTGGTCGAGCTACGAACACCACAGCGCAGCCGGCACCCAGCCCACGCGCCAGCAGCTGGCCGACGAACTCTCGGGCAACCTGTGCCGTTGCACCGGCTACCGCCCGATCCTCGATGCGGGCCAGCGCATATTCGACCTGCCCGCCGTGCGGCTCGACACGCAGCCCGTGGTGCGGGCGCTCACCGCCCTGCAGCGCGAAGGCACCTTCGACTACAGCACCGTCTCCGGCGGGCGCACCGATCGCTTCCAGGCGCCGACCACGCTGGCCGAGCTGGCGGCCTTGCGCCTGCAGAAGCCGGATGCGCAGCTCTTGGCCGGCTCGACCGACGTCGGCCTCTGGGTCAACAAGCAGTTCCGCGATCTCGGCGACATCATCTATGTCGGCGACGTCGCGGAAATGAAGACCGTTCGGGAGCAGGGCGGCGAGCTCTACATCGGTGCCGGCGCCTCGCTCGAAACGGCCTGGCGCGCACTCGCGCAGCGCTTCGAGGGCCTCACCGACGTGTGGCTGCGCTTTGCGTCGCCGCCGATCCGCAATGCCGGCACCATGGGCGGCAATGTCGCCAACGGTTCGCCGATCGGCGACTCGGCGCCGGTGCTGATGGCGCTCGACGCGCAGATCGAGCTGCGGCAGGGCGAGCGCGTGCGCCGCATGCCGCTGACCGGGTTCTACGTCGACTACATGACGAACCAGCTCGAGCCGGGCGAGTTCGTGCAGGGCATGGCCGTGCCGCTCTCGGTGGCAACGCGCCGCGTACGGGCCTACAAGATCAGCAAGCGCTTCGACTGCGACATCTCGGCGCTGTGCGCCGGCTTCTCGATCGCGCTCGACGGCGACACGGTCAAGGAGGTACGGCTTGCATTCGGCGGCATGGCGGCCGTGGTCAAACGCGCGGCGCAGGCCGAGGCCGCGCTGCTCGGCAAGCCCTGGACGCAGGCCAGCGTGAACGCTGCCAAGCTCGCATTGGCGCAGGATTTCAAGCCGCTGTCGGACATGCGCGCTTCGGCGGCTTACCGGCTGCAGGTGGCGCAGAATCTGATTCAGCGCCTGTGGCTCGAGACGCGCTCCACCGACGCCCTGCCGCTGGAAGCGACCAGCGTCTGGAGTGTGATGCCCCATGTGGTATGAGAACACCCCCAGTCTTCGCGCACTTCGTGTCGCTGCGCCAACCCCCTTGCAGGGGGCAACACCAGTGGCCCGGCGAAGCCGGTTCCACGGTGTTTCTGGCAGGGGCGTTGATGTGCGGCCAGGCGGGTCGAGCGCAAAGGAGCAATTGAAATGAACAAACCAATCGATGCCCGCCTGATGCAGCCCGCTGAGGCATTTGCCGATTACCTGAAGAATGCGGCCGCGCGCATCGACGTCGGTGCCGAAGCCAGGGCCCACGACGACGGCGCACGCGTCGGCATCAGCCGGCCGCACGAGTCGGCGCAACTGCATGTGGCCGGCGAAGCGACCTACATCGACGACATCCCCGAACTGGCAGGGACGCTGCATTGCGCGCTCGGCCTGTCGCCGGTGGCCAACGGCCGGCTCACCGGCATGTCGCTCGACGCGCTGCGCGCGCTGCCCGGCGTGGTTGCCGTGCTGTCCGCGGCCGATATCCCCGGCACCAACGACTGCGGCTCGATCGTTCACGACGACCCGATCCTCTGCAGCGGCGACATCCGCCACCTGGGCCAGCCGGTGTTCGCGGTGATCGCCGAAACGCGCGATATCGCGCGCCGCGTCGCGGCCAGGGCGAAAGACGTGCTCACCATCGAGGCTGCGCCGCCGGTGCTCACGCCGCAGCAGGCCCATGCCAAAGGCCAGTACGTGCTGCCGCCGATGCACCTCGAGCGCGCCACGCACGAAGGCGGGGCCAAGGCGGCCATCGCAAAAGCGCCGCACCGCCTCCAGTCGACCTTCGAGGTCGGCGGCCAGGAGCAGTTCTATCTGGAAGGGCAGATCAGCTACGCGATCCCCAAAGAGGGTGGAGCCATGCATGTGCACTGCTCGACCCAGCACCCGAGCGAGATGCAGCACCTGGTGGCGCATGCGCTGCGCCTGCATGCCAACGAGGTTCATGTCGAATGCCGCCGCATGGGCGGCGGCTTCGGCGGCAAGGAATCGCAGTCGGGCCTGTTCGCCTGCGTGGCGGCGATCGCGGCGCACACGCTGCAGCGCCCGGTGAAATTGCGGCTGGACCGCGACGACGACTTCCTGATCACCGGGCGGCGCCACTGCTTCTGGTACGAATACGAAGTCGGCTACGACGACGAGGGCCGCATCCTCGGCGCGGAGATCTCGATGGTGTCGCGCGCCGGGCATTCGGCCGACCTGTCAGGCCCCGTGATGACGCGTGCGATGTGCCATTTCGACAACGCCTACTGGCTGCCCGACGTGTCGATGCACGGCTACTCGGGCAAGACCAACACGCAGAGCAACACTGCGTTTCGCGGCTTCGGCGGGCCGCAGGGCGCCATCGCGATCGAGAACATCCTCGATACGGTGGCGCGCGAACTGGGACGCGATCCGCTGGACGTGCGGCGCCTCAACTTCTACGGCAAGACCGAGCGCAATGTCACGCCCTACGACCAGGTCGTGACCGACAACATCATCGACGAGCTGGTGACCCAGCTCGAAACGAGCAGTGACTACCGCGCGCGGCGCGCAGCCGCTGCCGCGTTCAACGCCGCGAGCCCGGTGCTCAAGCGCGGTCTGGCACTGGCGCCGCTGAAGTTCGGCATTTCGTTCAACGTCAAGCACTTCAACCAGGCCGGCGCGCTGGTGCATGTGTACACCGACGGCTCGATCCTGGTGAACCACGGCGCCACCGAGATGGGCCAGGGCGTCAACACCAAGGTCGCGCAGGTGGTGGCGCACGAACTCGGCGTGAGTTTCGAGAGCGTGCGCGTCACCGCCACCGACACCACCAAGGTTGCCAACACTTCAGCGACGGCGGCCTCCACGGGTGCCGACCTGAACGGCAAGGCCGCGCAGGACGCGGCGCGGCAAATCCGCGAACGGCTGGCCGCGTGCGCGGCCGAGCGGCATGGCGGCGACGCGGCTGCGGTGCGATTTGCCAACGACAAGGTCGTCGTCAATGGCCGAACGCTCGACTTCTGCACGCTGGTGGCCGAGGCCTACATGGACCGCGTGCAGCTCTGGTCCGACGGCTTCTATGCGACGCCGGGCCTGAGCTGGAACAAGGAAACCATGAAGGGGCGGCCCTTCTACTACTTCGCCTATGGTGCGGCCGTGAGCGAGGTGGTGGTGGACACGCTCACCGGCGAATGGAAGCTGCTGCGCGCCGACATCCTGCACGACGCCGGTCGCTCGCTCAACCCGGCGGTCGACATCGGCCAGGTCGAGGGCGCCTTCATCCAGGGCATGGGTTGGCTCACCACCGAAGAGCTGATGTGGCATCCACAGAGCGGCAAGCTCACGACGCACGCACCGAGCACCTACAAGATCCCGACGGCCAACGACTGCCCGCCGGTGTTCAACGTCAAGCTGTACGAAGGCGACAACTTCGAAGACTCGATCCACCGCAGCAAGGCGGTTGGCGAGCCGCCGCTGCTGCTGCCGTTCTCGGTGTTCTATGCCATTCGCGACGCCATTTCGTCGGCAGGCGACCACAAGGTCGACCCCCCGCTGCGGGCGCCCGCGACCAGCGAAGCGATCCTGGCGGCCATCACGGCCGTGCAGGCCTGAGCCGCTTTTATCTTTACCGACATGCCCGAGATCGCTCCCCCCTTCGCGGGACACCGCGGAACCGGCTTCGCCGGGCCGCTGGTGTCGCCCCCGGCAGGGGGTTGGCGCAGCGACACGCAGTGCGCGCAGCCTGGGGGGGAGCTCTAGATGCGTGACCAAGCGCTCTTCGACAAGATCGATCTTCACTTGATCCGGGTTCTGCACACCGTCTTGACCGACCGCAGCGTGTCGCGCGCGGCCATTCGCCTGGGCATGTACCAGCCGGCCGTGTCGGCCGCGTTGAAGCGCCTGCGCGAGCTCTCGGGCGACCCGCTGCTGGTGCGCTCGGGCTCGGGCATGGTGCCGACCGACGCCGGGCTGCGCATGATCGAACCGAGCGCCAGCATCCTGCGGGCGGCCGAGGTGCTGTTCAGCGATGCGCGCGGCTTCGACCCGCAAACGGCCGAAAGCACCTTCCGCATCGCCGCGAGCGACTACCTCGATCCGATCTTCCTGCCGACGCTGGTGGCGCAGATCAAGAGCCAGGCGCCGATGTGCAAGATCGAGATCCATCCGCTCTCGCCCGATTCGGACTATCACGGCCACCTGTCGCTCGGCCATGTCGATCTGGTGATCGGCAACTGGCTCAAGCCGCCGGAAGACCTGCACATGGCACGCCTGTTCGGCGACGAGATCGTCTCGCTGATCAGTCTCGACCATCCCGCCGCGCGGCGCGGCTGGGACACGGGCACCTGGCTCGCCGCCGAGCACATCGCGCCGACGCCGACGCATCCGGGCGCGCGCGGCATCATCGACCAGATGCTCGACGGGCTGAATCTGCAGCGCAACATCACGGCCCGCTGCGCGCATTTCGGCCTGATCCCCGACATGGTGGCGTCGAGCCTGCTGGTGCTGACCACCGGACGCCAGTACTGCGAGCGTTTCACCGCGCGGCTGCCGGTGAAGATTGTCGAGTGCCCAGTCGCCTTTCCGCGCCTCATGTACTACCAGCTGTGGCACGAGCGAACCCATTCGTCGAGTTCGGCGCGCTGGCTGCGCGACCGCATCAAGTCGGTGGCGGCGTCGTTGCGTCCGGTGCAGGGTGCCGGTGCCGCGGCACTTTCGGCTATTGAAGACAAACAACGGGATCGGGCATGACACCCTTCAGACTCCAGCTTGCAAACATCACCAAGCGCTATCCGGCCGTGGTGGCCAACAGCGATGTCTCGCTGACCGTGCAACCCGGCGAAACGCATGCGGTGCTGGGCGAAAACGGCGCCGGCAAATCGACCCTGATGAAGATCATCTACGGCTCAGTGAAGCCCGACGAGGGCACGGTGAGCTTCAATGGCCAGCCGGTGAACATCCGCAACCCGCAGGAGGCGAGGGCGCTCGGCATCAGCATGGTGTTCCAGCACTTCAGCCTGTTCGACACGCTCACGGTGGCCGAGAACGTCTGGCTCGGGCTCGACAAGAGCCTGGCGCTGATGGAGGTGACGCAGCGCATCACGGCCAAGGCCCGCGAGTACGGGCTCGACATCGATCCCTCGCGCCCGGTGCACACGCTCTCGGTCGGGGAGATGCAGCGCGTCGAGATCATCCGCGCGCTGCTGACCAACCCCAAGCTGCTGATCCTCGACGAGCCGACTTCGGTTCTGACGCCGCAGGCGGTGCACAAGCTCTTCGTCGTGCTCAAGCAGTTGTCGTCCGAGGGTTGCAGCATCCTCTACATCAGCCACAAGCTGCACGAGATCCGCGAGCTGTGCACCGCGTGCACCGTGTTGCGCGGCGGCAAGGTCACGGGCGTGTGCAATCCGCAGAACGAAACCAACGAGTCGCTCTCGCGCCTGATGATCGGTGCCGAGCCGCCGCCGCTGCAGCACCGCGAACTCAAGACCGGCGCGGTCGCGCTGCGCGTGAAAGGCCTGACGCTGGCGCGCGACGACCAGTTCGGCGTCGACCTCGACGGCGTCTCGCTCGATGTGCGGGCCGGCGAGGTGGTCGGCATCGCCGGCGTTTCCGGCAACGGACAGAAAGAGCTGCTCTATGCGCTGTCGGGTGAAGACACGCGGGCCGAGCCGGCCATGATCGAGATGTTCGGCCATCCCGCCGCGCGCCTGCGGCCGCGCGGGCGGCGCAAGCTCGGCGTGCATTTCGTGCCCGAGGAGCGGCTCGGCCGCGGCGCGGTGCCGACGCTGAGCCTCGCACAGAACATGCTGCTGACACGCGACAACGCGATCGGCAAGAGCGGCTGGATCCGCATCGGCGCGCTGCAGACGCATGCCGAAAAAATCATCGCGCGCTTCAACGTCAAGGCGGGCGGGCCGGGCGCGGCGGCGCGTTCGCTCTCGGGCGGCAACCTGCAGAAGTTCATCGTCGGGCGCGAGATCGATGCCAACCCCAAGCTCTTCATCGTGGCGCAGCCGACCTGGGGCGTCGACGTCGGCGCAGCAGCGCTGATTCGCGGCGAGATCCTGGCGCTGCGCGACGCCGGCTGCGCGGTGCTGGTGGTGAGCGAAGAGCTTGATGAGCTGTTCGAGATCAGCGACCGGCTGTACGTGATCGCCAAGGGGCAGCTCTCGCCCTCGGTCGATCGGGCCGCGGCCACCGTGCCGCAGATCGGCGAATGGATGAGCGGCTTGTGGCAAGGCGCCACCGCTGCACGGGAGGCTACCCATGTTTAAGCTCGAAGCCCGCCCGCAGCTCTCGCGATTCTGGAGCTACGGCTCGCCGATCCTGGCGCTGCTGATCACGGTGGTGATCGGCATGGCGCTGTTCGCAGCGTTGGGCAAGGACCCGGTCAAGGGCCTGCTCGTTTTCTTCTGGGAGCCCATCAGGAGCGGCTATGCGCTGGGCGAATTGATGGTCAAGGCGACGCCGCTGCTGATCATCGCCCTGGGCCTTGCCGTCTGCTTCCGCTCCAACGTGTGGAACATCGGCGCGGAGGGGCAGTTCGTGATCGGTGCGATCGCGGCCGGCTATGTCGCGCTGCTGGCCGACAAGAGCACCGGCCCCTGGATCGTGGCGGCCATCATCGCGGCCGGCGTGCTGGGCGGTATGTTCTGGGCCGCGATCGTTGCGCTGCTGCGCGACCGGTTCAACGCCAACGAAATCCTGGTCAGCCTCATGCTGGTGTACGTGGCGACGCTGGTGCTCGGCTACGTGGTCGCGGGCCCGCTGAAGGATCCGATGGGCTTCAACTTTCCGCAGAGCAAGAACTTCGAGGCGGTGACGCAGATCCCGCGGCTCGTGAAGGGCTCTCGCGTCAGCATCGGGCTCGTTATCGCGCTCGGCGGCGTGGCGGCGCTCTGGATCTTCCTGTTCCGCACGCGGGCCGGCTTTGCGCAGCAGGTCGGCGGCCTCGCGCCGGCAGCAGCGCGCTACGCGGGCTTCTCGGCCCGGCGCGCGGTGTGGATCGCGCTGCTGACCTCGGGCGGCGCAGCTGGCCTTGCCGGTGCGCTCGAAGTCGCCGGCCCGATCGGCCAACTCACGCCCTACGTGCCGGCCGGCTACGGCTTCGCCGCCATCATCGTGGCCTTCGTCGGGCGGCTGCATCCGGTCGGCATGGTGTTCTCGGCCATCCTCATGAGCATGTTCTACATCGGCGGCGAGCTGGCCCAGTCGCGCCTCGGGCTGCCCAAGTCGCTGACCGGCGTATTCCAGGGGCTGCTGCTGTTCACGCTGCTGGCCTGCGACACGCTGATCGCCTACCGCGTGCGGCTCAAGGCTGCACCGAAGCCGGCGCCCGTCTCGTCCGGGTCGCCGGGCACGGCCTCCCTGCAGGCCAGTACCCCTCTCACCGCGCAGCCTGTCGCGCACGCCACCGAAGGAGCTCTCTGATGGACGGGTACGCACTCCTGCTGGGCTCGATGCTCAGCGCCGGCACCGTGCTGGCGATCGCTTCGCTCGGCCTCCTGATCAACGAGAAGGCCGGCATCGTCAACCTCGGCGCCGAGGGGCTCATGCTGTGCGCCGCGATCGCCGGCTTCGCGGTCACGGTGCAAACCGGCAGCAGCTGGCTCGGCTTTGCAGGCGGCATGGTGACGGGCGCCTTCCTCGCGGCCGTGTTCGGCGTGCTGGTGATCTGGCTCAACACCAACCAGTACGCGACCGGGCTCGCGCTGAGCCTGTTCGGTGTGGGCTTTTCGGCCTTTGCCGGGATCAACTATGTGCAGGCCAAGCTGCCCGAGAGCGTGCAGTACAAGCTGCCGTTTCTGGGCGATCTGCCGCTGGTCGGGCCGGCGCTGTTCCAGCACCATCCGATCGTCTACTTCGCGGTGCTGCTTACCTTTGCGCTGATCTGGTTCCTCTACCGCACGCGCTCGGGGCTGGTGCTGCGCTCGGTCGGCGAGTCGCCGGAGTCTTCGCACGCGCTCGGCTACCCGGTGCGGCGCATCCGCTTCCTGGCGGTGCTCGCGGGCGGTGCGCTCTGCGGGCTGGCGGGTGCCTACCTGTCGGTGGTCTACACCGGTCTGTGGGTCGAGAACATGGTGGCCGGCAAGGGCTGGATCGCGCTGGCGCTCACCACCTTCGCCACCTGGAGGCCGGCGCGCGTGCTGCTCGGCGCCTACCTGTTCGGCGGCGTCACGATGCTTGGCTTTCACCTGCAGAGCGTCGGCGTCGACATTCCGAGCCAGTTCCTCAACATGATGCCGTACCTCGCCACCATCGTGGTGCTGGCGCTGATCTCGCGCAATCCGGCCTTCATTCGAATCAACATGCCGGCGTCGATCGGAAAACCGTTCTACCCCGGCTCATAATCCATTCGTGTTTTCTTGTTTCGCAACCTGCCTTTTGAGGATTTCCGACAATGAATGATCTGATGAACAAGCGTTCCCTGCTCAAGCTGGCGGCCCTGACGGCCGTCGCTTCGGCCGCCCTGGTGGGTTGCGGCAAGAAGGAAGAGGCCGCACCCCCGGCTGCCGCCCCGGCCGCCCCGGCACCGACTGCTGCCGCACCGGCTCCGGCTGCGCCGCTCAACATCGCCTTTGCCTACGTCGGCCCGGTCGGCGACGGCGGCTGGACCTTCGCGCACGACAACGGCCGCAAGGCACTCGAGAAGGAATTCGGCAACAAGATCAAGACCACCTTCGTCGAGAGCGTGCCCGAATCGGCCGACGCCGAGCGCGTGTTCCGCGATCTCGTGGGCCAGGGCAACAAGCTGATCTTCGGCACCACCTTCGGCTACATGGAGCCCATGCTCAAGGTCGCGACCGATAGCAAGGAAGTCAAGTTCGAGCATGCCACCGGCTACAAGACCGCCGAGAACATGCGCACCTACGACAGCCGCACCTACGAAGGCGCGTACATGGCCGGCATCATCGCGGGCGCGATGACCAAGAGCAACACGCTCGGCGTGGTCGGCTCGGTGCCAATTCCAGAAGTGCTGCGCAACATCAACAGCTTCACGATGGGCGCGCAGTCGGTCAACCCGAAGATCACCACCAAGGTGGTGTGGGTCAACGAATGGTTCAGCCCGCCGAAGGAAACCGAAGCGGCCACCGCGCTCATCAATGGCGGTGCCGACGTGCTGTTCCAGAACACCGATTCGCCCGCCGTGCTCAAGACCGCGCAGGAAAAGGGCAAGCGCGCCTTCGGCTGGGATTCGGACATGACCGCCTACGGCCCGAAGGCCCACCTGGCCTCGGCCGTGATCAACTGGAGCCCGTACTACATCAAGGCCACGCAGGACGCGCTCGACGGCAAGTGGGCGACCGGCGCCACCTGGTGGGGCGTGAAGGAGGGTGCGATCGACATCGTCTCGCTCGCCGACGACATTCCGGCCGACATCAAGACCAAGGTTCAAGAGGTCAAGAAGGGCCTGAAGGACGGCACCTATTCGATCTGGAAGGGCCCGATCGTCGGCCAGGACGGCAAGGAGCTCGTGGCGGCCGGCGCGGTGGCCGACGACAAGTTCCTGTCGGGCGTGAACTTCTACGTCAAGGGTGTGGACGGCAAGGTTCCGGGCGAAAAGAAGTAGGCTCGCCCCCAGGCTTCGCGCACTTCGTGTCGCTGCGCCAACCCCCTGCCGGGGGCAACACCAGCGGGCCGGCGAAGCCGGTTCCGCGGTGTTTGCGCGAAGAATTCCACTCCGCTATGAAGGCTGCCGGTTAGGCAGCTTTTTTTTGTTCTTAAACGCTCTGCCACGATCGACCTAGGCGGATCGGACGCTATGAGTCGTTGACCGTCTCGTGATCAGCGGGCATGAGAATCTCGAGGAGCTCACAGTCCTCCGACCAATCGATGACCGTGTGCCGAATGCCGGGTGGTTGAACCCAGCTCGAACCGGCGACCAGGCGCTGCGGACCGATGCCTTCGAAATCGGTCTCGAACCAGCCCTTCAAGCAATAGACCATCTGGAACCTCACGTTGTGGTGATGCCGCTGGCTGAGTTCCGCCCGGAAGGGCGCGATCATGCGGATGACGTGGGCTTCGGCCAGCCCGTTGGTCGCGGCTGCGACGCCGAGGTCGCGGTAGCACGAATAGTCCCGCAAGCCACCTGTCTTGAAGTCGGCCTCGTTGTGGTGGCTGAGGACAAAGCGCTGTGGCGTATCAAGAAGCGGCGATTCCATCTGGTTCTCCGGAGTGATGAGATCGCACTCTGATCCGCAATTCAGAGCGGCGCAAGCGCGCACGGCAACTTCATGCCGTGGGGCATCCGGCCAGGATCGGCCATTCTGCTTGCCATGGCCGGCCCACGACAGTGGGCTCGCGCTGGGGCGCGGCTCCCTGAAGCGGAGCACGCTTCTCATCGCGACCGGCGTCCCGATCTTGTGCGGCACCCCGCGCGGCGCCACCCTCCGCCGGGGTCATAGAGCCAACTGCGTCAAGGCCCAGGCCACAGTTCCCAACTGCGCCACGTTGAGCATCATCCCGGCGATGTGAAGCTGGCGGAACTGGAAGATCGAAGTGTCGGCGGCTGGGATCGTGTGACGCAGGACGTCCATGCGCGGGATGACGATCCAGCGGCGCAGCGCGAACGCCAGGGCTGCGATGAAGGCCATGCCAAAGGCGAAGGCGGGCTTGCCGCACCATGCATAGCTGAGTGCCGCCACGCTCGCCGTCAGCATCACGGCAACGTAGTAGACGTTGAACAGCCCCCGGATGAAGCGCGAGTCCAGCGGGGTGTCGTGCTTGAGCACCAGCAGTGGCAGCGAGCCCATCATGAAAAAACCCATCCAGACGAGCAGGACGACGGTCGCTATGAGCGCAATGACGATGGGAAGCATCTGAGCCCCTCCGCGCGTTGGCGCTATTGCGCTTTCGCAGAAATGGCTTTTGCAGCCTCTTCCCAGTTCTCGCGGTGATCAGTCATGGCTGTACCTCGCTTGTTTCGCCATCATGCCATCCAGCGGCCAGCGAAGTTGCGGTGCGCGGCGCTGAGGGGCTCGGTACTGCGGTAGTGCGTCCCTCCGGCCGCGCCTCTGATCACGCTGGAGTTGCTGCCAGCGAGCGGCCGAGCTTGCGCAGATGTGCGGCGCCATCGCCAGACCAGGCACTGCCGTGCATGCAGGCCAGCGTCACGGGGTTCAGCCGCGCCAGCTTGTCGATCTGTGCCGGCGCGTTCAGGCTGTGTGAGAAATAGTCCATGCGCCCGCGGAAGGCCTCGCTCGATTCCACGATGTCTTCGTGGACGAGCGCCTGCTCACCCATGCCGGGCTGGGTGAACAGGTCGCCGCAGAACAGCGTCCTGGACGATTCATCGAACAAGTAGCCACACTCCCACCCGTGCGGCAAGTGGGGCACGGACTGCCACACGAGCTTGTGGCGCCCCGTGTCGAGCGGCTGCCCGTCAGTTAGTCCGATCGGCTCGACGTCGACCATGTCGCGGATCGACACCATGGCTGCGATGTCGCTGCACGCGGGCTGTGCCTGCGGTGCGGCCGCCAGGAATTCCGGGAGTGCGCCGCACTCGTCGGCCTCGACGTGCGAGAAGGCGATGTAGCGCAGTTGCTCAAGCGGCAGCACCTTCTCAATCTGCGCGCGTACCAGCGGAAACAGCTTGCGCGGGCCGGTGTGGAACAACAATGGGCGCTCGTCTACCAGCAGGTACTGATTGAACGAAAAGCCGCCGGGAATGAGTCCCGGTGGCATGGCGACGCTGATGCGGTGGATGTCAGGTGCAATCTCGGTGATCGATCCCGTTGGCGTGTTCATGGTCGTCTCCGCGGACCGGGGGACTGGATGTCGCTGACTCGGGGTCCGAGCGCAGCCAGCAACAGGTCGATGAGGAGTGCGCGCACGCGGGCACGCGGCAAGGCGTGCTGCTGCACGAGCCGCTGCCAGAGATCAAAGGACAACAGCGACTCCCAAGCGGCCGCCTGCACCGCCTGGGAACCCTTCTGATGCTGCGAGAGCAACCGCGCCAGCAGCGCTGTCAGCTGCTCGCGGCGGGTGGTTCGCAACTCCGCGAGAAACGGGATGACCAGCTCTTGCCGCCAGGTGGCCCAAGGCTCGACGTAGGCGTGCAATGCATCCACGGCCGCAACCAGTGTCGTTGCGGCTGCGCGCAAGTCGGGCGCAGCCAGAATTGCGTTCACCGGCAAAGGCGGGGCACGGTCGGCAACATGGCCCGTACACGCGGTCATCAGGGCGGCCTGCGTGGGGAAATAGCTGTACACGGTGGGCAGTGAGACGCCCGCGCGCTGCGCGATATCGGCATAGCTCGTGGCAAGCGGCCCCTTCGCGGCGTGCAACTGGGCCGCCGCGGCGGTGACGCGCTGGCGTCGCTCCGACATTTGCGCGAGCCGCTTGCCGGGGATGTAGCTGCGAGTCGGCATGTCCTGGCTCAAATGGTTGAGCGGAAACTTTAGTTTGAATTTACGTAAATTCAAATATTTTCGGGAGTGGTGGAAGCCTTGGTCTCCGGGCCACGGCTCGCTCAGTTGGGCGTTTGACCGGGCGTGCGACGACGCAGATACTTCGCGCGTGCTCTTGCACCTCCACACCCGGAGCCACTGCGTTGAATCAACCTGCTGTCAGACATGGGCTCACAGTCATCCTTGCTGCTGACGCCGAAAGCGCGACCGTAGCCGCCCTGGGCGCCGCGGGCCCGGACACGGACGCCGGGTCAGCACCGGCAGCACCACACCCATCGTCACGTCCGTCGAGTCTGTTCGTGGGCCGCCAGCAGGAAATGGCGCTCCTGACCAGCGCGCTGGCAAATGCCCGCCAGGGACACGGGCAGGTCGTGCTTCTGGCCGGCTCGGGCGGCATTGGCAAGACGCGCCTGGCGCAGCAAATGGCCGGGCGAGCCGAACAGGATGGCGTGTCTGTCGTGTGGGGGCGCTGTCTCGAAGAGCCAGGCGCGCCGCTGTACTGGCCCTGGCGACAATTGATCCGCAGCTATCTGCGTCGCAGTGGCGATGCCAATCCGGCCCAGACGCTCGGCGCGGGACTGGCCGACATCGCGAGCATCGTTCCCGAACTGGCCACGCAGTTCTCTCCACCCCAGCCCGGCACCGAAGCGGGAGACACCGCGCAGTCGCGCTTCCGCTTGTTCGACGCCATCGCCGGGTTCTGGCGCCGCGCCGCGCAGCAAGGACCTCAGATGCTGGTCTTCGAAGACCTGCATTGGGCTGACGCGACCTCGCTGCGCCTGTTCGCGTTTTTGGCCGCGGAACTCGAAGACAGCGCCTTGCTGGTAGTAGGAACCTATCGGGATACCGAACTGTCGCGCCGGCATCCGCTGTTCGACACCCTGGCGGAACTCGCGCGCTTGCCCGCATTCCAGCGACTCGAACTGACCGGCTTGAACCATCGGGAGACCGAGGAGTTCGTGGTGGCCGCCGGTGGCGGCCCTGCGAGTGCCAATTTCCTGAGTGCGATCCACGCGCGCACCGAAGGGCATCCGCTGTATCTCGAAGAGCTGCTGCGGCTCATGAAGGAGACGCGCGCGCCGCAGGCCTTGGGATCGGTCATCGACGACCCGCGCCTGCTGATCACAATTCCGACCGGCGTGCGCGAAGTCATCGGCAAGCGTATGAACCGCCTGTCCGTATCGGCCGGCAGGCTGCTGTCGATCGCCGCATGTATCGGCCGAACCTTCGATCTGGATCTGTTGGCGCGGCTGGCAGCCGACAAGTCCGAAGACGAAGTCCTGCTGGCGCTCGAAGAAGCACTGGCTGTGCACCTGATCGAGCCGGTGCCGCAGACGCAGCAGTTTCGCTTCAGCCACGCCTTGATCCGCGAGTCTGTGTATGACGAAATGCTGGGCCTGCGCCGGGCGCGCCTGCACCTTCGCATCGGTGAAATGCTCGAGCGGCGTTATGGCGCCGATGATTACACGGTGCTGCCGCAGTTGGCCTACCACTTCAGCGAGGCCGGGCCCGGCGGCGCAGCGGTCAAGGCGCTGGCCTATGCGAAGCAGGCGGCCGAGCACGCGGGACAGTTGCTCGCCTTCGAGGAGGCCGTGCGCCTCTACCAACTGGCGCTTCAGTTGCAGCGGGCGCATTTCGCCAACGATGCCGGCCAGCGCTGCCGCCTGTTGCTGGATCTCGGCAAAGTCGAGTTGTTGCTTGGGGCTGGTGAACAGGCACGGGCGGCCTACCAGGAGGCGGCCGACCTCGCGCGCATCCAGGGCCTGGGCGCGCTGTTTGCGCAGGCCGCCGTCGGCTTTGAAAAAAGCAGTGTCATTGCGGCCCGGTTCGGCGAGCCGGCGGTGGTTCTGCTGCTTGAGGCGATCGCCCTGCACCAGGCGGAAGATCCGTTGCGAGTGGAACTGCTGGGCTGCTTGTGTCGGGCTCACGTCTACTGCGCCCGTGCGGACGCGGCGAAGGAGGCCCACCATCGCGCGGTCACGCTGGCGCGGAAGATCGGCGACATGAGCGGGCTTCGCCTGGCCCTGGCCTCGATCGCCTCGGGCATCTACTGGCCCGGCCTGCTGCACGAGCGGCTGGCGGCCGCCCACGAAGCGTGGGGAATCGCCGAGGCGCTGGGACAGCCGCTGCTCAACCAGGATTTGCTGTCGTACTTCCTGCTCGACCTCATCGGCGTTGGCGACATCCCCTTGCTGACGCGCGTGCGGGAGCAAGGCCTGCGCCTCTCGGAACAGTCGGGCTCGCTGCGCGACCAGGCGGTCTGCCGATGCATCGAGGCATTGGTGGCCATCAACGAAGGCCGCTTTGCCGACGCCGAAGCCTGGGCCACCGAGGCGCTGGAACTCGGACGGCGCGTCGCCGAACACCTGGCGGTGGGTGCCTATGGCATGCAGATGTTCTGCCTGCGGCGCGAGCAAGGCCGGCTGCGCGAGGCACTGCCGCTGCTGCACCACTTCGTGGGAACCACGCCCAAGGCGCAGATCTGGCAGCCCGGGCTGGCCCTCCTGTATGCCGAACTGGACATGCGGCCCGAGTGCCAGGCGCAGTTCGACAGCCTGCCATGGAGCCGTGCCTTGGCGGCGCCGACGGACGCCAGCACGATGACGATCGCCATGTTCGCCGCCGAGGTGAGTGTCTACCTCGACGACGCCACGCGTGCGGCGCTGCTGTACCCGTTGCTGAAGGGCCATGCCGGCACCAACCTCGTGGCTGACTCCGGCGGGCCTTGCCTGGGCTCGGCCGACCGGCTACTGGGTCGACTGGCCACCGTGATGGGGCAATGGGAGGTGGCCGAGCGCCACTTCGAAGCCGCGCTCGCGATGGATCACCGAACGGGTTGGCGCGTCTGGCTGGCGCACAGCCGCTACGCGTATGCCGTGATGTTGCATCGGCGTGCGTCTGCCTGCGATCTCGATCGGGTGCGTACGCTGCTTGCCGATGCATTGGCCGAGAGCACCGCGCTGGGCATGGATGCCTTGACGCCGCGCATCACCGCGCTGACCGAAGCCATCGCCGCGCCGCGGCCGACCTTCCCCTGTGGACTGACCCAGCGCGAAGTCGGCGTACTTCGCCTGATGGCGATAGGACGCAACAACCGCGAAATCGGCCAAGTGCTGACGATCAGCCCGAACACCGTCGCCAACCACGTGCGCAGCATCCTGGAAAAGACCTACACCGCCAACCGAACCGAGGCCGCGGCCTATGCCAGTCGCGAAGGCCTGCTGAAGTAGCGAGGGGTCATTCCGGGCGGATGTTCTGGTTGACGCGAAACAGATTGTTCGGGTCGTACTGGCGCTTGACTTTCGCCAGCCGCGGGTAGTTGTCGCGATAGGACGCGCGGATGCGCTCCTCGCCCTCGTCCATCATCATGTTCACATAGGCGCCGCCGGCCGAATGCGGGTGCAGCGCATCCCAGTAGCCCTTGGTCCAGGAACTGATCTTCTCCGCATCCTGTGGGTCGGGACTGACGCCGACAATGACCTCGGCCCAGGTCGCATCCCGGTATGAAAACGGGGTGTCGGACGACTTGACGCGATGCGCTGCGCCGTCGATCGGGTACAGGTGCATCGTCGACTGCGGCGTTGGCATCTTTGCGGCGAAGCGCTGATGCTCGGCGATGGCAGCGTCCGACAGTTCATTCACGAAGTCGGCGCGCCAATACCACTGGTGGCCCGGCGGATACAACGCGTCGAACGCACTTTGCAACGCCGGGAAGGGCATCGGCTGCACACCGTGCATCAGCGGCGAGCCGAACTCACGCACGGGCTTGAATGCCGCATCGGCATCTTCCGGCGCCCCCGTGTAGCACCACACCACGCCGCACACGGCCTGGCCATGCAGCGCCTGCGGAAAAGGCTCTACCGGCGGCACCGTCAGGAAGGCAAAGAAGCCGTTCAGATCCTCCGGTGCGGAGACGATGAACTCGCGATACCAGCGCATGACCTCGCCGGCGCTCTCGAGCGGCCAGAAGGTCGGGCCGGCGACCACCGTGTCCACCGGATGCAGCCTGAACAGGAAAGACGTTACAACGCCGAAATTGCCGCCTCCGCCCCGCAGCGCCCAGAGCAGATCCGGGTTCGTTTCAGTGCTGGCGCGAACCAGGCTGCCGTCGGCCAGCACCACGTCGGCTTCGAGCAGGTTGTCCACCGTCAGGCCGCATTTGCGCGTCAGGTGACCAAGGCCGCCGCCGAGCGTGAGACCCCCGACGCCGGTGGTACTTATGATGCCGCTCGGCGTGGCCATGCCGAACGCATGGGCGGCGTGATCCACGTCGCCCCAGGTGCAGCCGCCTTCGACCCGCACGGTGCGCGCCGCCGCATCGACACGGATGCCCCTGAGGAGCGACAGGTCGATCACCAGCCCCTCATCGCAGGTTCCGAGGCCGCCGCCGTTGTGCCCGCCGCCGCGAACGGCCAGCAGAAGCGACTGCTCGCGTGCAAAGTTGACGCAGTGCATGACATCGGCGACGTCGCGGCAATACACGATGAGCCTTGGGTGGCGGTCGATCATCGCGTTGTAGACCTTGCGCGCGGTGTCGTAATCAGGCTCGCCGGGCTGCACGATGCGGCCGCGCAGCACGGAGGAAAGTTGGGCAATTTCGTCGGGGCTCGGCATGGCGTTTCTCCTGGTGAGTGGCACGTTCAAATGAACGTGAAGCCAGGGCGCAGTTGTACGCATCGTTCCATCGCGAGGGAATAGTCAGTTCTGACCATCGGCGCGATGGCGGCACCGCCCGGGCGCGGGGCCTGATCAGGCCAGCGACGCAAGAACCCGGGGATCGGTTCCAAAGACCTGCTGCACTTCGATGATCACGTCGGCCGGCACGTTCGCACGGCGTGCCGCCTCCCGGATCGCTTCCGGATCCTTCGCTTCGTACAGGCAGTAGGACTTGCGCTTGTCTGCACTCAGGAACGAGAACAGCCAGTTGACCCCTGTCTCGCCATTGATCTTCGAAATCGCGGCGATGCCGTCGGCGGTGAGGTCGAGTTTTTCGGCAAAGTGGCGCTCAATCAGGAACAGCGGCATGTGAGCCTCCGCGACATCGGTGCGAGGAGCGGTACGCCATGGGAGCAAGCGCTTCTCCGGTCTTCGGCGGTGTAGCTGCCAGACAGTAGCGGAACTGCGCACGCCCGGCAACTCCCCAGAAGCCCATCTCGTGCATCACACCGTGTGGCTGCGCTTATGCTTTGCGGATCACAACGCAGATTTCCCCGCCATGACCGACCACCGCCCCGCCTTCGACAAGATCTCCGCCGATCGCCTGCCCGCCCTGCTGCGTGCCATGCCCAAGGCCGAGTTGCACATGCACATCGAAGGCTCGCTCGAACCCGAGCTGATCTTCGCGCTCGCGCAGCGCAACGGCGTGACCATTCCCTACGCCGGCGTGGAGGATCTGCGCCGCGCCTATGCCTTCACCAACCTGCAGAGTTTTCTGGACATCTATTACGCGGGTGCCAGCGTGTTGTTGAAGGAGCAGGACTTCTACGACATGGCCTGGGCCTATCTCGAGCGCGCCGCGGCCGACAACGTGGTGCACTGCGAGATGTTCTTCGACCCGCAGACGCATACCGCGCGCGGCGTTGACATCAAGACGGTGATCGACGGGCTGCACCGCGCCTGCGTCGATGCGCAATCGAAGCTCGGCGTGGGCGCCGCGCTGATCCTGTGCTTCCTGCGGCACCTGAGCGAAGAGGATGCATTCGAGACGCTGGAGCAGGCGCTGCCGTACCGCGACAAATTCATCGGCATCGGGCTCGATTCGAGCGAGGTCGGCAATCCGCCCGAGCGTTTTGCCCGCGTGTTCGCGCGCTGCCGCGCGCTGGGCTTTCACCTGGTGGCGCACGCGGGCGAAGAGGGCCCGCCCGCGTACGTGTGGAGTGCGCTCGACGTCCTCAAGGTCGAGCGCATCGACCACGGTGTGCAGGCCACCAAGGACGCGGCATTGATGAAGCGGTTGGCGCAGGACAGGATCCCGCTGACCGTCTGCCCGCTGTCCAACCTCAAGCTCTGCGTGTTCCCCGATCTGGCCCAGCACAACCTCGGCGCCTTGCTCGATGCCGGCTTGGTCGCCACGGTGAACTCCGACGACCCGGCCTATTTCGGCGGCTACATGAACGAGAACTTCGTGCAGACTTTCGCGGCCACGGGTCTCACGGCGCAGCAGGCGTGGCAGCTCGCCGCCAACAGCTTCGAGGGCAGTTTCATCGAGGCCGCGGCCAAACGCGCTTACGTCGACCGCCTCAACGCCGCGTTCGAAAGCTTCGCCTGAGATTCGCGCGTCGAGCACGCAGGCGGGCCGCGCGCCACAGCGCCTAAAATATGGCCCGCATTGCAGGCGTCCCGGCTGCAACGCGTTTCTGTTTCACCGGGGCCATGTAGAGGAACACCATGTACAAAAACCTCGTGGCCGCGCTTGCGGCTGCCTGTTGCTTTTCGTCGCCCGCTTTTTCACAAACCACCGCGCCTGCGACCGATCCGCTCAAGGTCGGCTTCGTCTACGTTGCGCCGCTCACCGATGCCGGCTGGGTGCGCCAGCATGAAGAGGGCCGCAAGGCCGTCGAGGCGGCGTTGCCGGGCAAGGTCAAGACCACCTACGTCGAGAACGTGCCCGAGGGCGCTGATGCCGAGCGCGTGATCCGCGACCTGGCGCAGCAGGGCAACAAGCTGATCTTCACGCCCAGCTTCGGTTACATGGAGCCGACGCTGAAGGTGGCGAAGGACTTTCCGGACGTGAAGTTCGAGTCCGTCACCGGCTACAAGACCGCGCCCAACGTGGCGGTGGCCAACGCGCGCTACTACGAAGGCCGCTATCTCGCCGGCATCGCGGCCGGCCGCATGACGAAGACGCATGTCGCGGGCTACGTCGCGGGCTTCCCGATCCCCGAGGTGCTGCAGGGCATCAACGCCTTCACGCTCGGCATGCGCTCGGTGGATCCGAAAGCGCAGGTCAAGGTGGTCTGGCTCGACGCCTGGTTCGATCCGCCGAAGGAGCGCGACGCAGCCATGACGCTGTTCAACCACGACGTCGACGTGATCGCCTTCCACACCGGTTCCACCGCCGTGATGGCCGCGGCACAGGAGCGCGGCCGGATGGCCGTGGCCTACCACTCCGACATGCGCAAAGTCGCGCCCGATGCGCAGATCGTCGCTGTCACGCACCAGTGGGGCGGCTACTACACGGAGCGCGCCCGCGTGGTGCTGGACGGCAGTTGGAAGAGCGGCTCGGTCTGGGGCGGCGTCAAGGAAGGAATGATCCGCGTTGGCGACTTCGGCCCCAAGGTGCCCAAGGCGGTGCAGGACGAGGTGCTGGCGCGTCAGCGCGACATCGCGGCCGGCAAGCTGCAGCCCTTTCGCGCGGTGGCCGATGTGCGCGACAACGAAGGCCATGTCGTGATCCCGCGCGGCGTGGCGCTGACCGACGCGCAGATTCTCCAGATGAACTGGCTGGCCGAAGGCGTGCAGGGCAAGCTGGTGCGCGCCGGCTCGTAGGCGACTGAGCCCGGCGGCGGGTGGGGGTAGCATCGACCGCGATCCCCAGGAGACTTGCATGCGCCCCGTGGCCCCGCCTTTCACGGCATCCTTTCCCATCCGTTCCCTGGCCGACGTGCGCCGCCTCGAAGCCACGCCGCTCGAACAAGCCATCACCGCGCGCAGCACCTACGAGTTGTTCCGCAACGCGGCCGCGGCGCATGGCGATCGCACCGCGCTGACCTTCCTGCGCGACGCCGACCCCGAAACGCCGCCGATCCGCTGGACGTACGCGCAGCTGCTGGCCGGCATCCACCAGACCGCCAACCTGCTGCATTCGCTCGGCGTCGGCCCGCAGGACACGGTCGCGGTGCTGCTGCCCGGTTGCCTCGAATACCACCTGGCACTGTGGGGCGGCGAGGCGGCCGGCATCGTGCAGCCGCTCAACCCGCTGCTGACCGACGAGAAGCTGGTGTCGCTGATGAACGCGGCCGGTGCCAAGGTGCTGATCGCCTATGGCTCCGATGCCGAGTCCGGCATGTGGTCGAAGGCGATGCGATTGCGCGGGCAGGTGCCGTCGCTGCGCAAGGTGCTGCGTGTCTCGCCGCACGACGAGCCGGCGGATGCCGCGGTCGAACTGCCCGAGGGCGTCGGCGACTTCGTCGCGCTGCGTGCGACGCAGCCCGACGACCGCCTGGCCAGCGGTCGCGAGATCGCACCCGAAGACATCGCCGCCTACTTCCATACCGGCGGCACCACCGGCGCGCCGAAGCTGGCGCGCCACAGCCACGGTGCGCAGGTGTTCACGGCCTGGGCCTGTGTGCAGTTGCAGGGGCTCACCCATATGGACGTGACGATCAATGGCTATCCGCTGTTCCACGTCGCGGGCGTGTTGCCGGCGTCGCTGGCGGCCCTGTCGGCAGGGGTCGAAACCATCATTCCGACCACGGCGCTGCTGCGCAGCAAGGCGGTGGTCGCCAACTACTGGCGGCTGGTCGAAAAATTCCGGCCGACCTCGCTGTCGGCCGTTCCCACCGTGCTGGCGGCGCTGGCCAACGTGCCACTGGCCGGCGCCGACATTTCCTCCATCAAGTACTGCCGCACCGGTGCTGCCGTGCTTGCGCCCGAGCTGGCGGCGCGCTTCGAACGCCTGTTCGGCCTCCATGTGCACGAGAGCCTGGGCATGACCGAGATGGCCGGGATTTCGACCGTCACGCCACCGGGTGTGAAAGGGCCGGCCGGTTGTGTCGGCTTCCCGCTGCCCTATTCGCAGATGCGCATCGTGGCGCTCGACGACCACGGCGGCGCCAGCGACCGCGAGTTGCCGCCGGGCGAGCACGGCATGGTGCTGTTCAAGTCGCCCAACGTGTTCTCGGGCTTTCTGGATGCCGGCGATACCGCCAAGGCGTTCACTGCCGACGGCTGGCTCGCGACCGGCGACCTTGGTTGGATTGATGGCGAAGGGCGGCTCAACCTCACGGGCCGCTCCAAGGATCTGATCATCCGCAGCGGCCACAACATCGACCCCAAGACCATCGAGGATGCGCTCGGCGCGCATCCCGCCGTGCAACTCTGCGCCGCGGTCGGCGCGCCCGACGCCTACGCGGGTGAGCTGCCCGTGGCGTTCGCGACGCTGGTGCCCGGCGCGGAGGTGACCGAGGAGGAGTTGCGCGCTTTCACGGCCGGCCGTGTCGACGAAGCACCGGCCCGGCCGAAGTCGGTCACTGTGATCGAGCACATGCCGATGACCAACGTCGGCAAGATCTACAAGCCCGAACTGCGGGCGCTGGCCGCCGGCCAGGTGGCCACTGTGCTGGTCGCGCAGGGCTGCGACGAACTCGGCATCCCGCAGGCCGCACGCCCGCGCGTCGTGGCCGATGAACACCTGGGCGTTCGGGTGCTGATCGACCCTGTCGCGGTCGGCGCGCTGGCGGGGCCGTTGCAGGCACGCCTGGAAGCCGCACTGAAGCCGCTGCCGGTCAAGACTGCGGTGCAACTGGCCTGAGGCTTGGGGCTCGCCGCCGGGCAATGAGCGACTAGCGTTTAGCCGTGAGCCGTGAGCCGTGAGCCGTGAGGGTGAGCCGTGAGGGAGAGCGACGGGCGCTGGGCGCCGGGGGTAGGCCGCTGGCGGCGGGTGGCCCCTTCCGCGAATGTCCCCCGCCTTCGGCTCCTCCTTTATTTCGCTGCAGGGGCCACCCACCACCAGCGGCCTTGGGCACGCTCTGCATGTTCAGTGCGAAACGGTCACATCGCTTCCAGGATCAGGGCGGTGGGGCGCGCTGCGCAGCGAAATAAAGGAGGAGGCCGCAGGCCGGGGGACATTCGCGGAGCAGCGTGCCCCGCCGCCCTGAGCCCGCCCCGGATCTCTCCGCCCCGGACCCTCAGCGCCCTCGCCCCGCCCGACACCTCGGCGCCCCGGAACTCCGCGCCCTGTTCCCGCCCCGGGAATCCCACGCGCGTGATCCCGCCCCGGAACCCCAGCGGTCAGATCAGCGTCGGACGCTGTGAATGCAAGACCGCATCAGACGCCCAGCAGCGCAGACAGGGCTTCGGGGGCCGCAGCCAGCGCGCCCGATTCCGATGCAAGCACGATGCGGCCCTTTTCCATCACGGCCGCACGGTCGGTGTGTGCCAGTACCTTGCGCCAGTCGCGGTCGACGATCAGCGTTGCGATGCCGGTCGCGCGAATGTCGGCGATCACGCGCCAGATTTCCACCACCACCAGCGGCGCCAGCCCCTCGGTGGCCTCGTCGAGAATCAACAGGCGCGGATTGGTCATGAGCGCACGGCCGATCGACAGCATCTGCTGCTCGCCACCCGAGAGCTGCTGGCCGCCGTGTCCGAGCCGCTCGGTCAGACGCGGAAAGGTCGCCATGACGCGATCGAAAGTCCAGGCGCGCTGGCCGTCGATGCCGGCACGCGCGCTCATCACCAGGTTCTCGCGCACCGACAGGTTCGGAAAGATGCCACGGCCCTCTGGCACGTAGCCGATGCCGCGCCGCGCCATCTTTTCGGGTGCCCAGCCCGTCACGTCCTCGCCATCGAGCTGCACGTGGCCGGCCGCGGGCCGCACGTAGCCCATCAGCGTGCGGATCAGCGTGGTCTTGCCCATGCCGTTGCGTCCGAGCAGGCCGACCGAGGTGGCTGCCGGCAGTTCGATATCCACGCCGCGCAGGATGTGGCTGTCGCCGTAGTAGGTGTTGAGGTTCTCGACTTTCAGCATCTCAATCCTCCTCGCCCAGATAGGCGGTGCGGACGTCCGCGTTGTTGCGGATCGTTGCCGGATCGCCGGTCGCGATCACCGTGCCGTTGACCATCACCGTGATGCGGTCGGCAATGCGGAACACCGCGTCCATGTCGTGTTCCACCAGCAGGATCGCGTGCGATGTCTTGAGCCGCGTCAGCAGCGCCAGCATGCGTTCTGTTTCTTCGGCGCCCATGCCGGCGAGCGGCTCGTCCAGCAGCAGCACGCGTGGCCGCGTGGCAAGGCACATCGCGACTTCGAGCTGGCGCTTGGCGCCATGGCTCAGCGTGCCGGCAATGCGCTGCGCATCGGCCTCGAGGCCGGCTGCGCGGAGGGCTTCATCGGCCGCCGCGTTGCTCACGGCGCAGCCGCGCGAGGCCTGCCAGATGGCCCACGGCCGCGGCGCTGCGGCCTGTGCCGACAGGCGGCAGTTCTCGTGCACGGTGAACTCCGGAAAGATGGTGGTGCGCTGGTAACTGCGGCCGACGCCTTCGCGCGCGCGGCGCGATTGCGCACGCGTGGTGATGTCGTCGCCTTCGAGCGTGATGCGCCCGTCGGAGGCGGCGATCTCGCCCGAGAGCATGTTGATCAGCGTCGACTTGCCCGCACCGTTGGTGCCGATCACCGCATGCACCTCGCCGCGATGCAGGTCGAGCGTTACCGCGCTCACGGCGACCAGGCCGCCGAAACGGCGGGTCAGGCTGTTGACGGCCAGCAGGGCACTCATGCTGCACTCCTCGGCGCGAGACGCGCCGCGATGCCGATCAGGCCCTTTGGCAGCAGCGCGACGAACGCGATGATCGCGAGGCCCAGCGTCAGCTGCCAGTGGTCGGCCAGCGGCCCGACGAAGGCCTGCGTCGACAAAAATTCCTTCAGCAGCGTGAACGCCACCGCGCCGATCACCGCGCCGCGCAGGTGGCCCAGCCCGCCGAGGATGATCATGAGCAACACCTCTCCGGAGTTGTGCCAGGCCAGCAGCTCGGGGTTGACCACGCCGTCGCGCGCCGCCACCAGAAAGCCGGCCAGGCCGGCCAGCGCACCCGCCAGAACGAAGGCCGCGAGCTTGTAGCCATAGACCGGAAAGCCGGCCGCGCGCATGCGCTGCTCGTTGACGCGGATGCCGGCCAGCGCCGCGCCGAAGCGCGAGCGCCGGATCAGCGCGAGCAGGCCGTAGGTGGCCACCAGCGCGGCGAGCACCGCATAGAACTGCACGCGCCGGTTCTCCATGTCGAGCGCGCCGAGCACCGGTCTCACGTACATGTAGATGCCGTCGCTGCCGCCGCCGACCTTGGTGTCGTGGAACACGAAATACGCCATCTGCGCGAAAGCCAGCGTGACCATGATGAAGTACACGCCGCGCGTGCGCAGGCTGAGCGCGCCGACGACCAACGCGTACGCTGCGGCCGAGCCCATCGCCAGCGGCAGCAGCCATGCAATGGAGCCGCCCTCTGCACCGGAGCCCAGCACCGTGGCGTAGGCGCCGATGCCGTAGAACGCGGCATGGCCCAGGCTCACCAGCCCGGTCATGCCGACCAGCAGTTCGAGGCTCAGCGCAAAGATGGAGAGGATCATCACCTTGACGATGAAGTCCGACAGATAGGGGCTCAGCGCCGGCCCAAGCAGCGCGAGCACGATGGCGCAGAGCAGCGGCAGAAAGTGGTTGAGGCGGCGCATCATGCTTTACGTCCCATCAGGCCTTCGGGGCGCCAGATCAGCACGATCGCCATCAGCACGTACACCCCCATGCCGCTCAGCTCGGCGAAGAAAACCTTGCCGAAGGTGTCGACGAAACCCACCAGCAGCGACGCGACCAGCGCACCGGTGATCGAGCCGATGCCGCCGATCACGACCACCACGAAACAGATGATCAGCACGCTGCTGCCCATGCCCGGGTAGACCGAGGACATCGGCGCCGCGATCATGCCGGCGAGTGCGGCCAGCGCCACGCCGGCCGCGAACACGATGCGGTAGAGCCGGCGGATGTCGATGCCGAGGCCGCGCACCATGTCGCGGTTGCTGGCGCCGGCGCGCACCATCATGCCGAGCCGCGTGCGGTTCACCACCAGGTAGAGGCCGATCGCCAGCGCGATGCAGGCAGCCGAGGCGAACAGGCGATACCACGGGTAGCTCATCAGGTCGCCGAGCGCGAAGCTGCCTTCGAGCCAGGGCGGCGCCTTGACGCCGTGCACGTCATTGCCGACCAGCAGCGAGCGCAGCTCCTCGAACACCAGGATGAGCCCGTAAGTCATCAGCACCTGCTGCAGGTGGTCACGCTGGTAGAGGTAGCTGAAGAAGACCCACTCCAGCAGGTAGCCGAACACCGCGGCCAGCACCACGCCGGCCGCAAGCATCACGATGAACTGGTCGCCGAACAGCGGCGACAGCGCGAACGCCATGTAGGCGCCCAGCATGTAGAAGCTGCCGTGCGCCAGATTGATGATGCCCATGATCCCGAAGATCAGGGTGAGGCCCGACGCGACCAGGAAGAGCAGGAGGCCGTACTGAACCGAGTTCAGGCATTGGACGAGAAAGGTGCCGAAATCCACGTTGTGGTCATCCCAGTAGGCTTGAGGAACCGGGCGCCAGGCGCCCGTGATGTTCGAGTGACACCGCGGAACCGGCTTTGCCGGGCCGCTGGTGTCGCCCCCTCGAGGGGGGAGTCGAGCTACACGAAGTGAGCGAGGGACGGGGGTGTGCTTACATCTTGCATCCACGGGCCGGATCGGCCAGGCTCTTGCTCGCGATGCTGACCATCTTGTTTTCCTTGCCCTCGACCTTGCGCAGGTAGATGTCCTGCACCGGGTTGTGCGACTTGCCGATCGAGAACGGGCCGCGCGGGCTGTCGATCTTCGCCTTCTCGATGGCCGAGGCGAACTCGGCTTTCTTGCCGATGTCGCCCTTGACCGCGGCCAGGCCGATGCCGAGCATCTGCGCCGCGTCGTAGCCCTGCACCGCATACACGTCGGGCTGCAGCTTGAAGGCCTTGGCATAGGCGGTGCGGAAAGCGGTGTCGCGCGGCGTGTTGAGGCCGTCGGCATAGTGCAGTGTGGTGAGCATGCCTTGCGCCGCCTCGCCCTGTGCGTCGAGCGTGCCGTCGGTCAGGAAGCCGGGGCCGTAGAGCGGAATGGTCTTGTTGAGCCCGGCCGCGGCGTAGTCCTTGACGAACTTGACTGCGCCGCCGCCCGCGAAGAAGGCGTACACCGCATCGGGCTTGGCGGCCGCGATCTCGGTCAGCAGCGCCTGGAACTCCACGTTCGGAAACGGCACGTTCAGTTGCTTGGTGACCTGGCCGCCGGCCTTCTCGAAGCCTTCCTTGAAGCCGGCGACCGACTCGTCGCCCGCCGCGTACTTCCAGGTGATGGTCATGGCCTTCTTCTTGCCCTGCTGCTTGGCCGCGACCTCGCCCATCGCGAAGGCCGGCTGCCAGTTCGAGAACGAACTGCGAAAGATGTTCGGCGCGCACATCGGGCCCGTCACGGCGTCGGCGCCGGCGTTCGGCACGATCAGCACGGTGCCGCTCTCCTTGGCGGCCTTGGCCATGGCCATCGCCACGCCGGAGTGCACGGTGCCGACGATCACGTCGACGTTGTCGCGCTTGATCAGCTTGTTGACGTTGTCGGTGGCCTTGGCCGGATCGGACTCGTCGTCGACCTTGATGTACTCGATCTCCCGGCCGCCGAGCTTGCCGCCTTGTTCCTCGACGCGCAGCTTGAAGCCGTTCTCGATCGCCACACCGAGCGCGGTGAAGGTGCCACTGTAGGGCAGCATGAGACCGACCTTCAGCTTGCCCTGCTGGGCATGGCCCAGCGTGGCGATGCAGGCCAGGGCGAGGGCGGTCAGGGTGGTGCGTGCGATGCGGTGGCTCATGGTTCTTGTCTCCGGTGGTGGTCGATGAATGAAACTGTCGCGACTATTGCCTGTTCCGGCCGGTCGCGATGTGGGGAATGCCCGCAGTCGGGCAATTCGAGCAGCTGCGTTTGCGGCGTATGCCGCGCAATGCCGCGGATCTGTTCCAGCGTGCCGTACTCGTCGTCCACGCCCTGCATCGCGAGCACCGGGCAGCGGATCGTAGCGAGCTCGGCCTCGATGTTCCATTGCCGGAACGGCGGGTGAAGCCAGATGCGGTTCCAGCCCCAGAAGGCCGAGTCGGCGCTGTCGTGGTAGCGGCCGAGCTTGTCGGGCAGGTCGGTGCCGACGTAGGCCATGCGTGCCACTTCGATGTTCGCGACGGTCACGTCTTCCACGAAGATGTGCGGCGCCAGCACCACCAGGCCCGCGACGCGCTCGGGAAAGCGCGCTGCGTACAGCAGCGAGATCGAGCCGCCGTCGCTGTGGCCGAACAGCCAGGGGGTCTCGATGCCGAGCGCGTCGAAAAGCGCCGGCAACACCTCGTGCGCCTGGCGGTGCATGAAATCGACGTCCCAGGTCTCGTCGGCATCCCGCGGGGTCGAGCGGCCGTAGCCGGGGCGCGAGAACACCAGGCCCCGAAAGCCGCCGGCCTCGCACAGTCGCTGCGGGAAGTCCTTCCACATTGCGACCGAGCCGAGCCCCTCGTGCAGGAACACCACCAGCGGCGCCGCGGTGCGCTCCGGCGCGATCCACGCGCACTCGATGCGCACCTCTCGCTCCCGCCACCGGATGGCGGTGAACTCCGGCGCGGGGCTCATGCAGCCCGCTCCCGCTCGCGCAGGCGAAAGCGCTGGATCTTGCCTGTCGCGGTCTTCGGCAGTTCGTCGACGAACTCGATGAAGCGCGGGTACTTGTAGGGTGCCAGCCGCTCCTTCACGAAGGCCTTGAGTTCGTCGTCGCTGGCGGATTGGCCGGCCTTCAGCACCACATAGGCCTTGGTCTTGGTCAGGCCGTCCGCGTCTTCCTTGCCGATCACGGCGGCTTCGAGCACGGCAGGGTGCAGCATCAGCGTGGATTCGACCTCGAACGGCGACACGTAGATGCCGCTGACCTTGAGCATGTCGTCGCTGCGCCCGGCGTAGGTGTAGTAGCCGTCCGCGTCGCGCGAGTACTTGTCGCCGCTGCGCGTCCAGCCGTCCTGGAAGGTGTCGCGCGTCTTTTCGGGGTTGCCCCAGTACATCAATGCGGCGCTCGGGCCCTTGATGAACAGGTCGCCCACCTCGCCGTCGGGCACGGGCCGGCCGTCTTCGCCGCGAAGTTCGATCTCGTAGCCCTCGACCGGGCGGCCGGTGGTGCCGTAGCGGATGTCGCCGGGCCGGTTGGAGAGGAACACGTGAAGCATCTCTGTCGAGCCGATACCGTCGATGATCTCGCAGCCGAAGTGCGCCTTGAAACGCTGTGCGATCTCGCCCGGCAGCGCCTCGCCGGCCGAAGAGCACATGCGCAGCGCGACCGCCTCGCGCGCCGGCAGCGAGGCTGAAGCGAGCATCCCTGCGAAGCCGGTGGGCGCGCCGAAAAATACGGTGGGCTTGACGCCGTCGCCGCTCGGGGTGGCACCCGTCCAGCGCCGGAAGGTGGCATCGGGCGTCGGGCGCTCGGCCATGAGCACCACGCTCGCACCCACCGACAGCGGAAAGGTCAGGGCGTTGCCCAGGCCGTAGGCAAAGTAGAGCTTGGCGGCCGAAAAGCAGACGTCGCTTTCCGTCAGGCCGAGCACCGGGGTGCCGAACAGCTTTTCCGTCCACCAAGGGTTGGCGTGCGAGTGCACCGTGCCCTTGGGCCGGCCGGTCGAGCCGGACGAATAGAGCCAGAAGGCGTGGTCCCCGGGCGCTGTCATGGCGGGCGCTGCGAGCGGTTCGGCGGCCGCGATGGCCGCGCTCATGTCCAGCGCGTTGTCCGGCAGCGTCCCGGTCGGCTGCGACACGATAAGCCGCTTGAGCGCGTTCGGTGCCTTCGCCATGGCCTGCAGCAGCACGCCCGCCAGCGCGCCTGAGACGAGCGCGGCCGTCGCGCCGCTGTGCTCCAGCATGTAAGCGTAGTCGTCGGCCGTCAGCAGCGTGTTGACCGCGACCGGCACGACGCCCGCGTAGAGGCATCCGAGAAAGCTCACCGGCCAGTCGGTGCTGTCCAGTTGCAGCAACAGGACGCGGTCTTCGCGCTGGATGCCCGCCGCCAGTAACACCGAGGCGAAGCGCCGGGCACCCTCCTCAAGCCCGCCGTAGCTCAGCGTGCCGCGGTCGTCGATGTAGGCGATCTTCCGGGCGCGCCCGCGGTTGAGCGCAAACAGGTGTTCGGCGAAATTGAAGGTTGAGGGCAGGCTCATCGGTGTCTCCGGGGGCTTTTTGTTTGAGCGTGCTGTCAGCTTGCCGTGCCCAGGCGCGCCAGAACCTCTGGGCTGGCCTGGATCGCGCTGCGGCGGTGATAGAAATCAAGGGCGCGCAGGCCGCCCAGTTCGGCGCCGCCGCCGGCGCGGCCCGGGCCACCGTGCAGCGACATGGGCATCACGTTGCCATGGCCCGTGTGGGTCTTGGCCACGGCAGGCGTGATCACGTGGACACGTCCGTGGCTCGCCGCGACCTGAATCGCGGCCTGGCCCAGTGCCGCATCGTCTGCGCCATAAAGCGATGTCACGAGCGATCCCTGGCCACGATGGGCCAATGCCACCGCGTGGTCGATGTCGCGGTAGGGCAGCAGCGTCGCGACCGGGCCGAACACCTCGATCTCGTGCACCCGTTCGGCGCCGTCCGCGTCGCGCGTGCCGAGCAGCACCGGCCCGATACAGCAGGCCACGGCGGGGTCGGCGTCGACCAGCGGTGCCTGGCTGCCGTCGTAGAGCACGCCGGTTTGTGCCTTCAGCACCTCCAGGCCTTCGCGCACGGCATTCAGCTGCGCACGACTGACGAGCGAACCCATCCGCACGGATTCGTTGCGCGGATTGCCGACGGTGATGGCCGCGAGCTTGGCACCGATCGCTTCGGCCACGGCGTCGTAGTGAGCGGCCGGCACCATCACGCGCCGGATCGCGGTGCACTTCTGGCCCGACTTGACCGTCATCTCGCGCACCACCTCGCGCACCAGCAGGTCGAAGGCTTCCGAGCCCGGCGCTGCATCGGGCAACAGCAGCGCCGAGTTGAGGCTGTCGGCCTCGATGTTCGCGCGCACCGAGTGCTTGGACACGGCCGGGTGCGAGCGAATCACCGCACCGGTTTCCGCCGACCCGGTGAAGGAGACCACGTCGAACACCTGCAGTTGATCCATCAGCCCTTGCGAACTTCCACAGATCACCGACAGTGCGCCGGCCGGCAATACGCCGGCGTCGACGACGTCGCGCACCATGCGCTGGGTCAGCCATGCGGTCGAGGTGCCGGGCTTGACGATGACCGGCACGCCCGAGAGCAGGGCGGGCGCGGCCTTTTCCCAAAGACCCCAACTCGGAAAGTTGAAGGCGTTGATCAGCAGCGCCACGCCAGGCGTCGGAACCTGGATGTGGCGGGACTGGAACACCGGCTCCTTGCCGAGCTTGACGGCGTCGCCGTCGGCCAGCACCCGGACGTCGCCCAGCGCCTCGCCCCATCGGGCGTACTGGCCCAGCGTGAAAATTGCGCCATCGATGTCGACGGCCGAGTCGTTCTTCACCGTACCCGAGTTGGCCGTTGCAATTTCGTAGTAGAGGTCGCGGTTGGCTTGCAGCACCTTCACGATGGCGCCCAGCAGGGCCGCACGTTCGCGGTAGGTCAGTGCGCGGAGCGCAGCGCCGCCGGTGTCCCGTGCGAAGCCGAATGCACTGGCCAGGTCAAGGCCAGTCGCGTCGACGCGTGCCAGTTCGGTGCCCAGCACCGGATCAAAAAGCGGCACGCCTTCGCCGCTGCCCGCTTGCCAGCGGCCGGCGACGAAATTGGGAAGAAGTTCGGTCATGAAGATGTTGATTCGAAAGCCCGGAATTCAGGCGCGGGTGAACTGGATCTGCCCTTCGGGCAGGAGGTAGAGGACGAGCGCGCGGCCCGAGGCCACGGTCGGGTGGTGCGCGCTGCCGGGCGGGTAGACGCACCAGCCGGCTGGGCGGTGGTCGAAGGTGGCCTCGCCTTCGAGCGGCATGATCAGGTCGATCTCGCCGTTCGGGTGGCTGTGGTGCGGGCCGGCGATGTCCTGCATGTCGACCACGTCGACCGAAAAGCGGTGCAGCGCATCCTCTGCCTTGAAGACGCGTCCGTACCGGATGCCGCCGCCTTCGCGCTCGCACAGCCAGCCCTCGGCGACGCCGTCGATGCAGGCCTGCTTCAGGTTTTCGAATGTGGGGGTTCCGGCGCCGTGCCGGGCGTTGAGCCACTGGTCGAGTGCAGAGTCGAGCGGCCGGTCGGCAATCTCGGCCGTCAGGGCCGAGACGAGTTGATGAAATGCTTCTTTGGACATCGTGAGTGGGCGATCTTTGTGGGGTGAGAATTTGCTGCGGGCTTGCGGTATGGCGTCGCGTGCAGTATCTTGCCTGTTGAGAAACGATACGCAGGCCCTTAAGTCGTGTCAAGCAATATAGTGCATATATGGCGTTTACCCTGAGGCGCCGGCACGCAGTCAAGGAATGGACATGAACGAGCGAGCCGACGCGGTCATCAGCGTCGCGGAAGAAGTCAAGAACCCGCTGCTGATGGCACTGGGCGAGCGGGTTCGCAACCTGCGCGCACGCCGCGGCCTGACGCGCAAGGCGGTGGCGCTGACGGCCGGTGTGTCCGAGCGGCACCTGGCCAATCTGGAATACGGGATCGGCAATGCGTCGATCCTGGTGCTGCAACAGGTCGCCAACGCGCTGCAGTGTTCCCTTGCGGAACTGGTCGGCGACGTGACCACCAGTTCGCCGGAATGGTTGTTGATCCGTGAAATGCTGGAGCGTCGGGGCGAGGCGGATTTGCGCCGGGTGCGGGTCGCGCTGGGCGAGCTGCTCGACTCGGCTTCGAGCGACCCTGCGCGGCACCGACGCATCGCCCTGATCGGCCTGCGCGGCGCGGGCAAGTCTACGCTCGGCCAAATGCTGGCGGACGACCTCGAAGTGCCCTTTGTGGAACTGAGCCGGGAAATCGAAAAGTTCGCCGGCTGCAGCGTGCGCGAGATCCACGATCTGTACGGCACCAATGCCTACCGCCGCTACGAGCGGCGGGCGCTCGAGGAGGCCGTGCAGATCTACGGCGAGGTCGTGATCGCCACCCCGGGCGGCATCGTCTCGGATCCGGCCACCTTCAACCAGTTGCTGACGCACTGCACCACCGTGTGGCTGCAGGCGGCGCCCGAGGAGCACATGGGCCGCGTCGCTGCGCAGGGCGACACGCGCCCGATGGCCGCGAGCAAGGAGGCAATGGACGATTTGCGCCGGATCCTCACGGGCCGTGCGGCCTTCTACTCAAAGGCGGACATCACCATCGACACGTCCGGGCATGGCCTCGCCGAAAGCTTTCAAACCTTGCGCTCCGCCGTGCGCGAGCGCCTGATGCCCTCGCACTGACGCCGCCCGCCGGCCGCGGCTGTAATAAATCGATGCGAGGGTTGACACGCTCGAAAACATGCAAGATGATGCATGTTCTGGCGGTAACCCGGCCAGTCAAATGCAATATGTTGCTTCAATTCGCCGCACAGGAGACTCGTCATGACTGAAATCGCCACCGCCCCGGCCTCTGTGGACTACCGCACCGACCCCACTCAATACCGCCACTGGAAGCTCAGCGTCGACGGCGCCGTGGCGCGCCTGTCGCTCGATATTGCGGAGGACGGCGGCATTCGCCCCGGCTACAAGCTCAAGCTCAACAGCTACGATCTGGGCGTCGATATCGAACTGAACGACGCGTTGAACCGCGTGCGCTTCGAACATCCCGAAGTCCGCTCGGTCATCGTGACGAGCGGCAAGGACCGGATCTTCTGCTCGGGTGCCAACATCTTCATGCTGGGCGTTTCGAGCCACTCCTGGAAGGTGAACTTCTGCAAGTTCACGAACGAAACCCGCAACGGCATCGAAGACACCTCCAAACATTCCGGCATCAAGTTCCTGGCCGCGGTCAACGGCGCATGTGCCGGCGGCGGCTACGAGCTGGCCCTGGCTTGCGACGAGATCTACCTGGTGGACGACCGGTCGTCGGCGGTGTCGCTGCCCGAGGTGCCGTTGCTGGGTGTGCTGCCCGGCACAGGCGGCCTGACCCGCGTCACCGACAAGCGCCACGTGCGCCACGACCTTGCCGATATCTTCTGCACCAGCGTGGAAGGCGTGCGAGGCCAGCGCGCGGTCGACTGGCGCCTGGTCGACGCCGTGGTCAAGCCGGCTCAGTTCGCGGCGACGGTTCAGCAGCGCGCGGTCGAACTGGGCCAGGCCAGCGATCGTCCGCAAACGCCTGCGGGCACCCAGGGTGTTCAGTTGACCCGCATCGAACGCGAGGACAGCGAGAACGCTTTGCGCTACCGGCATGTGCAGGTCGAAATCGACCGGGCATCGCGCTCGGCGACGTTCACGGTTCATGCACCGGTCGGCGCACAGCCGGCCGACATCGCCGCCATCGAGGCAGCCGGCGCCACCTGGTGGCCGTTTGCGATGGCGCGGGAACTCGACGACGCGATCCTCTCGATGCGCACCAACGCACTCGACATCGGCACCTGGCAGCTCAAGACCAAGGGCGACCCGGCCGCGGTGCTCGCCAGCGACGCAACAATGCTTGCCAACCAGGATCACTGGTTCGTGCGCGAGACGATCGGCTTGCTGCGCAGAACCTTCGCGCGCCTGGACGTCTCGTCGCGCAGCCTGTTCGCCCTGATCGACTCCGATTCCTGTTTCGCGGGCAGTCTGGCCGAGCTGGCCTTCGCAGCCGACCGGGCCTACATGCTGGCGCTGCCCGACGACCCGGAGCATGCACCGACCCTGTCGCTGAATGCCTTCAACTTCGGCCAGCTGGTCATGGTCAACGACCAGAGCCGCCTGCAGCGCCGCTTCTATGAAGAAGAAGGCCCGCTGGAGGCCGCCCGTGCCAGCTTCGGCAAGGCGTTGAACGCAGACGAGGCGCTCGCCCTCGGCCTTGTGACCGCGGCGCCGGACGACATCGACTGGGCCGACGAGATCCGCATTGCGCTCGAGGAACGGGCCGCCATGTCGCCGGATTCGCTGACTGGCCTCGAGGCCAACCTGCGCTTTGCGCAGCGCGAGAACATGAACACCCGCATCTTCGGCCGGCTGACCGCATGGCAGAACTGGATCTTCAATCGTCCGAACGCCGTGGGTGAAAAGGGCGCGCTCAAGGTCTACGGCACCGGCGAGAAGGCCGGGTTCGACTTGAATCGGGTATGACCCCCAGTCTTCGCGCACTTCGTGTCGCTACGCCAACCCCCTTGCAGGGGGCAACGCTGGCGGCCCGGCAAAGCCGGTTCCGCGGCGTTTCCCGAACAGACAACTCTCTAGCAACCAAATCGATAAAGGTTCCGTCATGAGCACGATCAACTACAGCGAGAAGATTCCCAACAACGTCAATCTCGGGGAAGACCGCACGCTGCAGCGCGCGCTCGAAGGCTGGCAGCCGAACTTCATCAACTGGTGGGATGACGTCGGCCCCGACGGTTCGACCAACTACGACGTGTACCTGCGCACCGCGGTCAGCGTCGACCCGCAGGGCTGGGCGCAGTTCGGCCACGTCAAGATGCGGGACTACCGCTGGGGCATTTTCCTGAACCCGGGCGATGCCAACCGCGAGATCCATTTCGGCGACCACAAGGGCGAGAAAGCCTGGCAGGACATCCCCGGCGAACACCGCGCGAACCTGCGCCGCATCATCGTGACGCAGGGCGACACCGAGCCCGCATCGGTCGAGCAGCAGCGGCACCTGGGCCTCACGGCGCCCAGCATGTACGACCTGCGCAACCTGTTCCAGATCAACGTCGAAGAAGGCCGCCACCTGTGGGCCATGGTGTACCTGCTGCACAAGCACTTCGGCCGCGATGGCCGCGAAGAAGCCGAAGCGCTGCTGCAACGCACCTCCGGCGACGAGAACAACCCGCGCATCCTGGGCGCCTTCAACGAGAAGACGCCCGACTGGCTCGCGTTCTTCATGTTCACCTACTTCACCGACCGCGATGGCAAGTTCCAGCTGTCGGCGTTGGCGGAGAGCGCCTTCGATCCGCTGGCACGCACCACCAAGTTCATGCTGACCGAGGAAGCGCACCACATGTTCGTCGGCGAGAGCGGCGTCTCGCGCGTGCTGTCGCGCACCGCCGCAGTGATGAACGAACTCAAGACCGACGACCCGCAGAAGGTGCGCGCGGCCGGCGCGATCGACCTCGGAACGATCCAGCGCTACCTGAACTTCCACTACAGCGTGACGATCGACCTGTTCGGTGCCGACCAGTCGAGCAATGCCGCGACCTTCTACAGCACGGGCCTGAAAGGCCGCTACGAAGAAGGCAAGCGGACGGACGACCACATCCTCAAGGGCCAGACCTACAAGGTGCTCGAGGTGCAGAACGGCCAGCTCCTCGAGAAGGACGTGCCGATGCTCAATGCGCTCAATGAAGTGCTGCGCGACGACTTCATCAAGGATTCGGTGGCCGGCGTGATGCGCTGGAACAAGGTGCTGGAAAAGGCGGGCATCCCGACCAGGCTGATCGTGCCGCACAAGGCGTTCAACCGCCAGATCGGCGCCCTGGCCGGCATCCGGATGGCGCCGGACGGCCGCGTCGTGAACGAGACCGAATGGGCCGCGAAGAAGAACGAATGGCTGCCGTCGCCGGACGACTTCGCCTTCGTCGCTTCGTTGATGGGGCGTGTGGTCGACCCCGGCAAGTTTGCGGGCTGGATCGCGCCGCCGGTCATGGGCATCAACCGGCAGCCGGTCGATTTCGAGTACGTGCGCTTCGGCTGACCGGTATTGGGGTATTGCCCCTTCCCCCGCTGGGGGAAGGCAGGGATGGGGGCCAGCGGCGTGACCACGACAAGCGCGGCGTGCCCCCACCCAACCCTCCCCCGGAGGGGGAGGGCTTCAGGAGAACAACATGGACATGGTCATTGAAGCCGGGGTGATCAAGCAGCACCTGATCGATCCCGAGATCTGCATTCGCTGCAATACCTGCGAAGCAACTTGCCCGGTCAATGCGATCACGCATGACGACCGCAACTACGTGGTGCGCGCCGACGTGTGCAATGGCTGCATGGCCTGCATCTCGCCATGCCCCACGGGATCGATCGACAACTGGCGAATCATGCCCGTGGTGCGGGCCTACTCGATCGAAGAGCAACTGACGTGGGACGAGCTTCCGGCCGAACTCACGCCCGAGCAACTCGAGGCAGAAGGCGTCCCGGCAACAGGCCAGGCCGCCGTGCCGGCACCGGCCGCGGCACCGCAGCCGGCGTCGGAGCCCGGTGCGGCTGTTTTCAACTCGGCCCAATACGGCGCCACCAGGCCGCCGTGGTCGGCCGCGCACGCCTACACCAACCTGCATTCCCCGAAGGATCCCGTCACCGCCACGGTGGTCGGCAACTTCAACTGCACCGAAGCCGGATTCGAGAACCAGACGCACCACGTCGTGCTGGACTTCGGTGCGATGCCATTCCCGGTGCTGGAAGGGCAGTCGATCGGCGTCATTCCACCCGGCGTGGATGGCAAGGGCAAGCCTCACTTCGCGCGGCAGTACTCGGTTGCGAGCCCGCGCAACGGCGAGCGGCCCGGCTACAACAACATCTCGCTGACGGTCAAGCGCGTCACCGAAGACCATCAGGGCAAGCCGGCGCACGGCGTGGCCAGCAACTACGTGTGCGACCTGAAGGTGGGGGACAAGGTGCAGGTGGTGGGCCCGTTCGGCGCATCGTTCCTGATGCCCAACCACCCGAAGTCGCACATTGTGATGATCTGCACCGGCACCGGCAGTGCGCCGATGCGAGCCATGACGGAATGGCGCCGCCGCCTGCGCAAGAGCGGCAAGTTCGAAGGGGGCAAGCTGCTGCTGTTCTTCGGCGCACGCACGCAGCAGGAGCTTCCTTACTTCGGCCCGCTGCAGACGCTGCCGAAAGACTTCATCGACATCAACTTCGCGTTCTCGCGCACGCCGGGGCAGCCCAAGCGCTACGTGCAGGACGCGATGCGTGAACGTGCCGCCGATCTCGCCGCCTTGCTGAAGGACGGGCAGACGCATTTCTACGTGTGCGGCCTGAAGAGCATGGAAGAGGGCGTGGTGCTCGCCCTGCGCGACGTGGCGGCCGAGGCCGGCCTCGATTGGGACGCGATTGGCACGGCGCTGCAGCGCGAAGGGCGCCTCCACCTCGAAACCTACTGAACGCGGCCCGCGTCCTATGATCGGCGGCTGCCACCCCGAACATGGAGACACCGATGAGCATCTGGAAAAAGGACATTTCGATTGCAGCCCTGGCAGAGGCCCACCAGAACTCCGCCACGGCGGCTTTGGGCATCGAGTTCCTCGAGGTCGGTGACGACTTCATCCGCGCGCGCGCCCCGGTCGATCGCCGCACGGTGTGGGGCGAAGGGCTGCACAGCGGCGTCAACGTCGTCCTGGCCGAAACGCTCGGCTCCTGTGGCGGGCACTATGCGACGCCGCCGACCCAAAGAGCGGTGGGCTTGAGCATCAATGCCAATCATCTGAAGACGGCCACGTCGGGCTGGGTCACCGGCATCACGCGCCCGCTGAAAAGCGATTCGGAAGGCCAGGTCTGGCAGATCGACATCCGCGACGAAGAGGGCGATCTCGTGTGCGTGTCGAAGATCACCATGGCACTGATGAACGTTCGACCCCGCTGACCTGCGTTTCAGGGGGCGAGTATCACGCGCGCATGCGGCGCGGGGGCATGGAGCAGGGCGACTTCGTCCGCGCGGCGCGTGAGCACGGCGCGCTGGTTCACATAGCCCTTGTCGGTGATCTCCCCGGCATCGGCATTCGGCGGCTCCTCCAGCAGCATCGCGCGGCAAGGGCATTGCGAGGAGCCGCCGCCTTCCACGCGGAAGGCCTGCAGCACCTCCCGGATCTTCTCGGCCACCGCCCCGGCTTCGGCCTGCGCGCACGCGGCCCCCGGAAAGATCAGTGCGCCGATCTCGTCGCGGTCATGGCCGGTGATGACGGCGTCCGCCGCATACGGGGACAGGGCTGAGACCAGCTTCAGGCGCAGGGTTCCCACCGAAACCCAGGTGCCGGTGGTGAGCTTGAAGTCCTCGGCAACGCGCCCGTCGAACATCACGCCGTGCTCCGGGTGCGCCGGGTCGACCAGGTAGCCGGCATCGCCGATCTTGTAGAAGCCGTCTTCGTCGAACGCCGCAGCCGTGAGCTCGGGTGCATTGCGGTAGCCGGGAAAGACCGACACGCCGCGCACACGCATTTCCTGCTTTTCGCCGTTGGGAACCAGCTTCAGTTCAAGGCCCGGCAGCGGCAGCCCGATGCAACCCGCACTGTCGAGCTTGTAGTGGGCACTGGTGACCAGGGGCGAGGTTTCGGTTGAGCCCCACGAGGTGGTCAACCACAAGGGCTCCTCTCGCACCTGCGCCGCGAGCCGTTCGAGGCGCGACCATGTGGACGCAGGCAGGGCCGCAGCGGCGTAGAAGACCAGCAACAGCCGCGAGAAGACGTCGCGCGCCAGCGCGTGATCGGCTTCCAGGAAGGGCAGCAACATGTCCAGGCCACGTGGCACGTTGAAGTGCAGGTTGGGCCGCACGTCGCGCAGATTGCGCACCGTGCGTTCGATCAGTCCCGGTGCCGGGCGGCCCTCGTCGATGTAGAGTGCGCCGCCGTTGCGCAGCACCAGGTTCAGGTTGTGATTGCCGCCGAAGGTGTGGCTCCAGGGTAGCCAGTCGAGCAGGATGGGCTTTTCCGTTGCCAGGAACCGCCAGGTCTGCGCCAGCGTCTGCTGGTTCGCGCAGAGCATCCGATGGGTGTTGATGACGACCTTCGGATGGCCGGTGGAGCCTGACGTGAGCAGGTATTTCGCGTGGTCGTCGCCGGTGACGCCGGCGAACGCGGCCATGACCGCCGGCGTCTCGACCACGTCCAGCAGCGAACGCAGGCTCAACGCGCCGGGCAGCGCGTCGAAGCCTTCGCTCAGAACCTTGATGGCCGGGGTTGCGCAGGCCTGCAGTGCGGGGCCGTAGACCTTGGCGTCGGACGCGTAGACGAGCGAGGGCTGCAACGCGTCCAGGATGCCCTGGACTTTCGAATAATTGCGGGTCAGCCGGCAGTACGCGCTGGAGACCGAGCAAACCGGGATGCCGATGTGCATAGCGGCCAGCATCAGCAGCGCATGGTCGATGGAATTGTCGGAAAGCACCACCACCGGTTGCTGCCGCGGCAGCTTCAGGTCGAGCAGGCCCTGTGCGATGGCGCCCACTGCCTTTCGGAGTTCGCCCCAACTGAGGCGCTTCCAGGCGCCGGTGCCGTCCCGCTCGGCGAGCGCCAGCGCCTCGGGCGTGGCGTGGGCCCACTGCTCGACCCACTCGCCGATGCAGCGCGCGTAGGGGCCCAGCGGTTCCGGCGAGGACAGCACGATGCTGCCGTCGGCGTGGGCAGTGCAGATGGTTCGCGCTGGCGCTACCAGGTCGGGGTTGTCGTAGAGGGCGACCATGTTGTTTCTCAGTCTGTGAACTGTTGACCTTGTTTGGCCTTGATCAGATCGATCAGCAGCGCATCGCGCGATGCTTCCAGATCTTCGATCCGCCTGCCTTGCATCTCGTCGGCAACGCCTTGAACCACTTTGGCCTTCAACGCTGCGCTCATGTCCGGGTGCCCCAGATCCTGCCACCAATCCGCGATCGGCCCGCCGAGATGATCCAGCACATGCTGGATACCGCCGGCACCGCCCGACAGGTGCAGGTTCAGAAATGGCCCGAGCACGCCCCAGCGCAGGCCGGGGCCATAGGCGATTGCAAGGTCGATGTCTTCGACCGAGGCCACGCCTTGTTCGACCAGGTGAAACGCCTCGCGCCACAGTGCCGCCTGGAGCCGGTTGGCGATGTGCCCCTTGATCTCCTTGCGCCCGTGGATCGGCTTCTTGCCGATCGAGGCGTAGAACGCCATGGCACGCTCGATCGTGGCGGGCGACGTGCGCTCCCCGCCGATCACTTCGACCAGAGGGATGAGGTGCGGCGGATTGAAAGGGTGCCCCAGCACCACCCGTTCCGGATGGACGCAGGCCGACTGGATGCTGGTGGTCGACAGCCCGGAGGAACTGGACGCCAGGATGACATGGGGCGGCAAAACCGCGTCGAGGCGTTTGAAAAGTTCTGCCTTGAAGTCCTGCCGTTCAGGCCCGTTTTCCTGGACGAAGTCGGCGCCTGCGACGGCCTGTTCCAGATCCGCGTTGAAGTGCAGCCGGTTCTGCGCGGCGCCGGCCGCCAGGCCCAGCCGCTGCAGCGTCGACCAGTGCTGCGCCACGCTCGCGCGTAGCCGGTCTTCCGCGCCCGGCGAAGGATCGGTGGCCGACACGTCGAGCCCGTGGGCCAGGAAATGCGCGGCCCAGCTCGCACCGATCACTCCGGTGGCGACGACGGCAACACGCTGGATGACGGGAGGGTTCATGGTCGTGGGGGTAGGTTCAATGGAGGTCGGGGCACCTCGAGGAAGCCTCGTATTGTTCGATGCCCGGCCGGGGCTGCACAGTCGTTTGCACGACAATCGGCCCCCGGGAAACCACCAGGGCTGCGACGGCTGCAGGAGCGAACCATGACCACCAGGACGGCGCAACGAGCGTCCGCATTCTCGACACCCCAACTGCTCGCCAAGTCGGCGTGGTACCCCCAGCTCGATGAAGCCGCACGGCAGCAGGTGCTGTCGGACGCATTCGAGCGGACGGTCGTTGCCGGCGATGCGCTGATCCGCCATGGCGAAACGCCGCTCTGGTGGTTCGGTGTGCTGGAAGGGGTGCTCAAGTGGTCGACCGGCACGCCCGACGGCCGCTCGGTCACGCTCGGCGGCTTGTCCGTCGGCAGCTGGTTCGGAGAAGGCAGCCTGCTGCGCGGGCGACCGATGCAGGCCGAGGTCGTCGCCCTGCGCTTCAGCCGCGTCGTGATGCTGCCCAAAGACACGTTCGACTGGCTTCACGGCACGCAGCCTGCGTTCGGCCGGTTTCTGCTGAGCCAGATCAACGAGCGCCTGCACTGGTTCATGGGCGACTTTGCGGCGCATCGTCTGCTGGGTGTCGAGGCACAGGTTGCGCGGGCGCTGGTCGGGCTGCTGCACCCCTGGCTGCATCCCGGCGCAGAACACCATCTGCAGATCTCGCAGGAGGAACTGGCCAACCTCGTCGGCCTTTCAAGGCAACGTTGCAACCAGGCGCTGAGCCAGTTCAAGGCGGCTTCGCTGGTGCGCATCGAGTACGGTGGCATCACCATCCTGGAGCTCGCGCGCCTGAGCGAACTGGGGCAGCCCGACTTCACAAAACAGGCGGTGCCTTTGCGCTGAATCTCATCGCCTTATGGCGACAGAACCCCGCCGGCGGGCACCAGCGTTCCGCCGAGGGCATCGTCGATGCCGCGGTGAAAACGCATCACCTCGTGTTCGAGCCGGCCCAGATGGAAGTGCGTGTTGGCGCCACTGGACAGACCGCGCTGGATCGCCACCGCAGTGGCGATGTCCTCCTGCTGGAACACCGTCTGCTCGATGAGCCGGAAGCTCTTCTCCCAATGGGCCGTCCAGTCCTCGCCGGCGCGGTCTGGCGGAATCAGCATCGTGTGCACCCAGCGGATCTGATCCACCGCCGGCGAGAACATGCCGATCAGGCTTACGTAGTCGGGGTGCCAGATGAGGAAGGTGTTCGGAAACACGAGCTGCGTCGGCGTGGCCAGCTTGCAGAGTTCGTAGCGGTCGCGCGGCGACGCGAAGGCATCGAAGGCCGTTCGCCGCGCCACCAGCGAGTCCTGGTGCGGCCCTGCATGCAGGTTGACCGTGTAGGCATCTGCAAAGAAGGGGTAGATCGTGTCGCGATGCAGCACCCGGATGTGATAGCCCTCCAGGAATGCGTCGACCGTGAGCTTCCAGTTCGCCGGGTACACCCGGTCGACCTTGCGAAACACGGTCATCCGGGGCAGATCCATCCAGTGCAGATGCTTGTCCAGCCCCTGCAAAAACGCCTCGGCCGAGAAGGTCGCGCCGGGCGTGCGCTTGACGAAAATCAGCCCGCCCGCTTCGTCGCAAGGTAGTTCGACCAGGTTCAACGTGGCTGGGTCGATGCCATCGAAGGTCTGCGCATGCAGGCGATGCCGCAGCCGCCCATCGAGTTCATAGGTCCAGGCGTGGTACGGACAGACCAGCGCCTTGCAGGGCCTGGCCTTGGCCGGTTCGGGGCCGTCGGCGCTGACCAGCGCCATGCCGCGATGCCTGCAGACGTTGAAGAACGCACGCGCGCGGCCGTCGGCCGCCCGGGTCAGGACGATGGGAACACCGAGCGCGTCGAAGGGCAGTGCCGATCCGGCCGGGACTTCCGAGCTGTGGGCCGCGACGATGGGCCACTGCCCGAACAGCGACGCTTGCTCGTGCTGCCAATGCTGCGGATCCGTGTAGTGGCTGGCGGGCACGGTTCCAGCCTCGTCGCCCTCCTCACGCGTGCCGGTGAGCCGGGCCTGATCGAGGCGGTGAACCAAATCGGCCAGCGTGGCCGGCATCGGCGTGTTGCCCGGCATGCTCGACATGCTCGTCATCGTGATCGCTTCCTGTTCGGGTGGTGCCATGGTCGTCAGCTTAGGCCGGATGCATGCCGGGCGTGTTCGGGTTCTGTACGGGAGGAGGTTGTGCAGGGGAAATACGAAGGTGTTCAGCTTTGCGCCGTCCACCGGGGCCGCCTTGCCGCGGCCGCCTTGCCGCGGCCGGCTCGAAGCACGAAGATGGGCCCACCCCTTGATGCCGCGAGCCCGCCAGACGCATGAACACGATCGTGAAACCCCGGCGCAAGCCCCTGCAGTCGCGGGCGTGGATGACCAGCGGCGCGATCCAGGATGCCTTTGTCCTGCTGCTGGTCGAGCGCGGCTACGAGAAGGTGTCGATGCGCGATATCGCAGGTGTCGCGGGTGTCGGTCTGGGCACGCTGTACCTCTACTTTCCGGGCAAGGACTCGATCGCCGCGGTCACCGTTCGCAGCTGGATGCGCAAGCAGGCCGCGATCCTCGCGCAGGCCGCCATGGTGTCGGTTGTTCCACGCACGACCGGGCAGACGATCCGCGCCGTGGTGGCAGCGTACGTGCAAGGCCTGCTCGGCCAGGCCGACGAATGGCGCGCGCTGCTGTACCTCGAGCGCCGCCTCTCCTCACCCGCAAGCTACCGCGAGATCTACCGTGAGTTCGTTGCCCTGTTTCGCGATGCCCTCGTCGCGTCTTCCGACTGGCCGCCAGCGTTGGATCCGGTGCGCACCGCGTTCAACGCGTTCTCGATCGTCGATGCGATGGTCGAGCAGGCCTTGCTGGTGCAGGAGGTCTGCCCTGGCACGGAAGAACTCGTGGGCGACGTGGAGTGCGCGGTCGCGGGCTACATCCGGGCAACGCAGGAAAGAATGCAGCGCCTCTGACCATGCATGGCCAAAGCGGCACGCTCTCGCCAATCTCTTTTGGTTGTCTATCAGCGTGAAAATTAATCGCTTTTAGAAAAGTGTGAGCACTTCCAGAATTCACGGGTGCCTGCCTCTGATCGCGCTGCAATCCGAGCCGAGACAGCGACGGGGTTCCTCAACTCACACGAGAGCGCGAAATGAAATTTTCTCTTCCGATGGCCGTCGGCCTGGCCGCTGCGGTGGCGTGTTCCGCCACCATGGCGCAGAGCGACACGCTGAGCAAAATCAAGGCGAGCGGCGCCGTTCAGATCGGTGGGCGCGACAGCCAGATTCCGTTCTCGTACAAGCCGGGTGGCGGCGGCGACCCAGTCGGGTTTACCAATGACATCTGCCTGAAGATCGTGGATGCGATCAAGGCCAAGCTCGGCATGCCCGAGCTGAAGGTGAACTACACCATCCTGACCTCCACCAACCGCATTCCGTTGCTGACCAACGGCACGGTGGATCTCGATTGCGCAACGACGACCAACACGGTACAGCGCCAGCAGCAGGTGGCCTTTGCCCCGAGCCACTTCGTCACGAACATCACTGCCGCGGTCAAGAAAAGCTCCGGCATCAATACGCTGGCCGAATTGAACGGCAAGAAGGTCTCGACGGTTTCCGGCAGCACCGGCGTGCAACTCCTGCGCGGCTATCGCAAGAGCGGAAACATCGAGGTCGAAGAACTTGCCGCCAAGGACACGGCCGACGGCTTTTTGCTCCTGGCGTCGGATCGCACCGTGGCGTACATCCTTGACGACGTGCAATTGGCAGGGTTGATCGCGACTTCGCCGACGCCGGGCGACTTCAAGATCCTCACCACCGAATCGCTGCGCCAGGAACCCTACGGGATCATGTATCGCAAGGAAGATCCGCAGTTCAAGGAACTCGTCGACAAGGCAGTCACCGATCTGATGAAGTCTGGCGCGATCAACGAGATCTACGCCAAGTGGTTCACGAAGCCGATTCCGCCGACCAACGCGAACCTGAATTTTCCGATGACGGAGCCGGTGAAAGAGCTCTACAAGAATCCGAACAACAAGGGCGTCTGATTCGCGGCGCCGCCGCGCTCACGTTGCGTCCGCGCTGCTCTCATCGGTGCCCTGAAACATCCGGGTGAAGTCGCAGCAGTCTTGCGCCAGCATGATGATCGACGCCAGCAGCGAGCTGCGATGCTCGCCTTTGTACATCGCCACGTAGGTGACCGGGGGCAGGGCCGGCGTGACGTCGAGAACCCTGAGCGAGCCGGCATCGATCATGCTGCTCACTGCGCTTTTGGGAAGGTAACTCACGCCCAATCCGGCGATGGTCAGACCGATGAGCGCCACCAGGTTGTGAATGACGATGGGCTTCGCAGCCTGGACGCCCAGGTCTTTCATCCAGCTGTCGTAGAGCAGGCCCGTACCGGATTTTCGGCCTTGAATCAGCATGCGATGCCCGGCAAGTTCATGCAGACGGATCGGCCCTTCTTCCGGCACAAAGCCCGGCTTGCACATCCATGCGCTTTCTACCTGTCCGATGGCCTTGCTCGGAATGCGCGTGTCGGCAAACGCATCGGGCACGACGATCAGATCCAGCTCATCGGCCAACACCTTTTCCCGAAGGTTGACGCTGCTGTCCACGTCGGGCTCCAGCGAGACCTTGGGGTAGTGCTGCTGGATCAGTTCGACCCAGCGCGGAAACCACGTCATTGCCGTGAGCTCGGTAACGCCGATGCGCACGCGCCGCTCGATCACCTCGAGGCGGCTGAACTGCTCGACAGCCGCGTCGCGCTGGTCGAGCAGGCTCTTCGCCAGCAAAAACATTTCCTCGCCCTTGTCCGTGAGACGAGCGGAGCGCTGGGTTCGATCGAACAGCTCGGTGTCGAACACCATTTCGAGTTCGTGCACGCGCTTGGAAACTGCCGACTGCGAGGTGTGGAGCTTGTTGGCCGCAAGCGCAAAGCTGCCCAGCTGGCCGATCCAGTACAGGGCTTCAAGCTGCTTGAAGGTCATCATGGTAAGAGCAGGGCAGTTGGGTTCATCGAGCTCTTTTTGTCATTGAATCGTATCGAGAAATATCGCTTTTGGATATCTTCAACGAACCGGAAAATCAACTTCAGAAACTGTGCGCGTCCATTTGCATACGCCAGTTTTTCTTCCCCGCTTTGATCAGGACCCAGCCAATGAATGCCGCCAAGGGCGAACTCTTCTCCGATGCCTTGATGCAGGAAATCAAGAGCCGATTTCACTACGTCGACCACGACATGACAGGCCGTGAACGGCTGTACTTCGACAACGCGGGCGGCTCGTTCCGCCTGAAGGCCGCGGTTGAACAGTTCGCGCGCATCGATGCCTTGCCCGACAACCCGGAACGCATCCACGAACTGGCGCTGTTCCTGCAAGGCGTGCAGGCCCGAGGCACGGACGACGTTCGCACCATCCTCAATGCGAAGGGCGGCAGCGTGTACGCCTCGCTCACCGCGTCGGGCGGCATGTTCGACATGGTTCGCGCCATCGCCGAGCACGTTCCCGGCACGAACATGGTGACGACCGCGCTCGAGCATCCATCTTCATTCGACGCCATGTCGCTTTATGCCGGGCGGCTCGGCAAAGAGCTTCGCGTCGCAAAATCGAACCCGGTCACGGGCGGTGTCGATGTCGACGAAATCGTCGGGCTGGTCGACCAGCACACGTCATTGCTGAGCGTGATCTACGCGTCCAACATCTCGGGCGCCAAGCTGGACATTCAGCAGATCGTGGAGCGGGCACGACGCATCAAGCCCGATCTCTACATCGTCGTTGATGCAGTACAGCATGCGCCGCATGGTCTCATCGATCTTCAGAAGACGCCCGTCGACGGCATCAACATCGCGCCCTACAAGTTCTTCGGATGCCGCGGGTCGGGCATGTCGTGGCTCTCTGAGCGCGCATCGGTGCTGCCGCACCACAAGCTCGCCGGAAAAAAGAAAGACTTCTGGGATCTGGGCAGCGCAGCCACATGGCAATTTGCAGTGGTGACCGAGATCGTGAACTACGTGTGCTGGCTCGGTGCGCAGTTCGCCCCGAGCGACGACCGCCGCGCGCTCTTCGTTAGCGGCATCCAGAAGATAGAACTGCACGAACGAGCCCTGCTCTCGCACATGCTCGACGGCGACGACAGCACGCCGGGCCTGCGCCGCATGGACGGCGTCGAAGTTTTCCTGGACTACGAAGATCTGACGAAGCGCGATCTGATCCTGGCCATCGGCATCGACAACCTGGAGCATGCCCAGGCCGTTCGCGAGTATGAGAAGCGGGGTGTCATCGTCTATGAGCGCGTCGCCACGAGCCTCTATTCGAAACGCATGCTCGACTCGTTCGGCCTGGAAGGCGCAGTCCGCGTCTCGCCGCTTCATTGCAACTCGGTCGCGGATGTTCGCCGCTTTCTCCGTATCACGCTTGAGATCCGGCAGGCGTTGGCAGATGCCGCACCGCTTGCGATGAAAGCCGACTGACGCGCTTTCCCGGCCAGCGTATTGGCCGCTAGCGTGCCAATGACTGCATCAGTGCGATCTCAGTTGTCGCATGGTTTGCAGATGCGCAAAGCAGGTTTGGGGCTTCACCCCGGCTTGTGGGCCGCACAGAGGATGTCGACCAGTTCGCCGGCATAGGTCGGCAGCCTGGCCCGTTCGCGAACCAGCAAATAGCGCTCCCGCACGCACCAGGGGTCGGTCAGCTCGATCAAGGCGAGCTGCATGGCATCCTGGTTGCGCCGCGCCGCAGATTCGGGCACGACGCCGATGCCGACGCCGCTGCTGATCATCCGGCACATCGCGTCGAAGTTGCTGAGCCGCACGCGCAGTCTCTGGTGCTTGCCGAGGTTGTCGGTGATCTGGCTCAGGAAAGCCTGAAGGGTGCTGCCCTGTTGCATGCCGATCGCATCTTCGTCGAGAGTCTCCACGAAGGAAATGCGGCGACGCTTGGCAAAGCGATGTTTCCGCGAGGTCACCAGCACGAGCCGATCCGTGCTGAAGTGAATGCTTTCGAGCCCCAGGGTATCGACCTGGCCCGCGACGATGCCAACGTCCGCGCGCCCGTCCAGCACGCCGCGCGGAATCAGAGCATTCGGCTTTTCCTGAAGGTCGACGCTGATCTGCGGGTTACGGTTCAGGAACCCCGGAAGAACCTCCGGCAGCAGGTCGGTCACTGCTGTCGTGTTGGCGAAGATGCGCAGATGGCCGCGCAAGCCACCGCGGTACTCGTGCAGTTCGCTGCGCAACTGCTCGGCCTGCGCCAGCAGCAGGCGGGCATGGTGCAAAAGCGCCTCGCCTGCAGGCAAAAGCCGCACGCCGCGGGCCTCTCGCGTGAACAACTGAACTTCGCATTTGGATTCCAGCGCCTTGATTCGCGCGCTGGCCGCGCCAAGCGACAGGTGCTGGCGTTCGGCGGCGCCCGTGATGCTTCCGATTTCTGCGACTGCGAGGAAGAGGCGCAGGTCTGTCTGGTCGAACTGCATGCCGGAAATTCTAGCGAGCCTCTGGAGATTCCGAAGGCTTGGTAAAAAAATCGCAGATTGTGCAGCGCTGCGGCAGCGGCGACCATGACGTTCTGCAAGGAGACATGACGATGTTGGATGAACGAGAGATCGGTGCGCTTCAGGCGTGGCAAGGCCGCAGCGAAACTTTTGCCGACGGCATCACCGCTGCACCCGTGCGCGCGCTGTCGGCCACGCTGGATCGCGATGATCCGCTGCCGGAGGCCGGCACGCCGCTGCCCGCGTTGTGGCATTGGCTGTATTTTCTGCCGCACCACCGGCAGTCGGAGATCGGGCCGGACGGCCATGCCAGGCGCGGCGGCTTCCTGCCCGCGGTGCCGCTGCCGCGCCGCATGTGGGCCGGCGGGCGGCTGGCGTGGGAAGCAGGCAACCCGCTGCGCGTGGGCGATGCGGTGAAGCGCACTTCGACCATCGCGTCGGTCACGCACAAGGCCGGCCGTACCGGCGAGCTGGTGTTCGTGCTGGTGCGGCACGAGGTTCACAACGAACGCGGGCTGGCGCTGACCGAAGAGCACGACATCGTCTACCGCGCCATGGCCGCGCCGGGCGAGGCGGCTCCGCCGCCGACCGCGGCACCGACAGACGCCACCTTCAGCCGCGACCTGCTGGCCGATGACGTGCTGCTGTTCCGCTATTCGGCGCTGACCTTCAATGGCCACCGCATCCACTACGACCGCCGCTATGTGACCGAGGTCGAGGGATATCCGGGCCTGATCGTGCACGGCCCGTTGATCGCCACGCTGCTGGTCGACCTGCTGCGTCGCGAGAAGCCAGAAGCCGCGTTGGCACGCTTCGAGTTCCGTGCCGTGCGACCCACCTTCGACATCGCGCCTTTCCGGGTGCACGGACGCCCCGAAGCCGACGGCAAGACGTTTCGCCTGTGGGCAGAAGACGCCGACGGCTGGCTGACGATGCAGGCCACCGCAACCCTCGCTTGAAAAAACGAATCCCATGAAAACCCAAATTCCAACCCCCGACGCCCACCAGGACATGCGCGACGCACTGCGGGCCGTGTGCGGCCAGTTCGATTCCGCGTACTGGCAAAAGGTTGACCACGAGCGCGGTTACCCCGATGCGTTTGTGAATGCCCTTACCGAGGCCGGCTGGCTCGCCGCGCTGATCCCGGCCGAGTACGGCGGCTCTGGCCTCGGGCTGGCCGAAGCGTCGGTCATCATGGAAGAGATCAATTTCTCGGGCGGCAATGCCGGCTCGTGCCACGGCCAGATGTACAACATGGGCACCTTGCTGCGCCACGGCAGCGAGGAGCAAAAGCGCCAGTACCTGCCCGACATCGCGAGCGGCAAGCTGCGCTTGCAGACCATGGCCGTTACCGAGCCGACCACCGGCACCGATACCACCAAGATCAAGACCACCGCCGTTAAAAAGGGCGACCGCTACGTCGTCAACGGGCAGAAGGTGTGGATCTCGCGCATCCAGCATTCCGATCTGATGATCCTGCTGGCGCGCACCACGCCGCTGGCCGAGGTCAAGAAGAAGTCCGAGGGCATGTCGATCTTCATCGTCGACCTGAAGCAGGCGATCGGACACGGCATGACGGTGCGGCCGATTCTCAACATGGTGAATCACGAGACCAACGAAGTCTTCTTCGACAACCTCGAGATCCCGGTCGAGAACCTGATCGGCGAGGAGGGCAAGGGCTTCAAGTACATCCTCGACGGGCTGAACGCCGAGCGCACGCTGATCGCGGCCGAATGCATCGGCGACGCCTGGTGGTTCATCGACAAGGCGCGCCGCTACGCCAGCGACCGCAACGTGTTCGGCCGCGCCATCGGCCAGAACCAGGGCATCCAGTTCCCGATCGCTGACAACTACATCGAAGCCGAAGCGGCCAACCTGATGCGCTTCAAGGCCTGCACGCTGTTCGACGCAGGCCAGCCTTGTGGCGCCGAAGCCAACATGGCCAAGTACCTGGCGGCCAAGGCGAGTTGGGAGGCGGCCAACACCTGCCTGCAGACCCACGGCGGCTTCGGCTTTGCCTGCGAATACGACGTGGAGCGCAAGTTCCGCGAGACGCGCCTCTACCAGGTTGCGCCGATCTCGACCAACCTCATCTACTCGTACGTGGCCGAGCACTTGCTCGGATTGCCGCGGTCGTTCTGAGCGGGAGCACCAAGCCATGACAAGACCGCTCGACGGCATCACCGTCGTCTCGCTCGAACATGCGATCGCAGCGCCGTTCTGCACACGCCAGCTGGCCGACCTGGGCGCCCGCGTGATCAAGGTCGAGCGCCCCGGCGTCGGCGACTTTGCGCGTGCCTACGACCAGCGCGTCGACGGCGAGGCCTCGCACTTCGTCTGGGTGAATCGCTCCAAGGAAAGCCTGACGCTCGATCTGAAGCAGCCGGCTGCGCAGGCGGTGCTGCTGGAGCTGATCGCCGATGCCGACGTGCTGGTGCAGAACCTCGCGCCCGGCGCCGCGGCGCGCATGGGGCTGGGGGCAGAGGCGCTGCAGGCCAGGTACCCGCGGCTCATAGTCTGCGACATCTCGGGCTACGGCGAAGACGGCCCCTATCGCGACAAGAAGGCGTACGACCTCCTGATCCAGAGCGAGGCCGGTTTCCTCTCGGTCACCGGCACGGCCGAGGAGCCTTGCAAGTCCGGCAACTCGATCGCCGACATTGCCGCCGGCATGTACGCATACACCGGCGTGCTGGCAGCCCTGCTGCAGCGTGGCAAGACCGGCAAGGGATCGCACATCGACGTTTCGATGCTCGAGTCGCTGGCCGAGTGGATGGGCTTCCCGATGTACTACGCCTACGAAGGCGCTGCGCCGCCGCCGCGCAGCGCGGCATCGCACGCCACGATCTATCCGTATGGCCCATTCGCCGCGGGCGATGGCGGTACTGTGATGCTGGGCCTGCAGAACGAGCGCGAGTGGCGCGTGTTCTGCGAGAAGGTACTGCTGCAACCGGCGCTGGCCGCTGATCCACGCTTCGACGCAAACGCCAAGCGCAATGCGAATCGTGGTGCCCTGAAGGCGATCATCGTCGAGGCCTTCGGCACGCTCAGCACGGCGCAGATCGAAGAGCGCCTGGACGCCGCGCAGATCGCCAACGCGCGCATGAACGACATGGCCGGGCTGTGGGCGCACCCGCAGTTGAAGGCGCGCGAGCGCTGGCGCGAAATCGGCTCGCCGGCTGGCGCCATCCCGGCACTGCTGCCGCCGGGGCGCCAGAGCGCATTCGACTACCGGATGGACGCCGTACCCGCCATCGGACAACACACCGAAGCCATCCTGCGCGGCCTGGGCCGCAACGACGCCGACATCGCTGCGCTGCGCGCGGCCGAGGCGATCTGACATGCGCACCGCATCTGCGTTGGCACTGGCCCGCACCTTTCTGTTCGTGCCGGCCGACAGGCCCGAGCGCTATGCGCGCGCGCTGGGCACGGGTGCCGGCGCGGTGATCATCGATCTGGAAGACGCCGTCGCGCCGGACAAGAAAGCACCGGCCCGCGTTCTCCTGGAAGAGGGATTCCTCGCCTTGCCGGAGGTCGACCGGGCGCGCGTGCTGGTTCGCGTCAATGCGGCGGGCTCGCCGTGGCACGACGAAGACAAAGCGCTGGCGACACGGTTGGCCGCGGCTGGGCTCGCCGGCCTCATGGCCCCCAAGGCTGAAGACCCCCGTGACCTGGCGGGGTTGGCAGAGGCCATGGGGCCGGCCGGCGTGTTGGTGCCGCTGATCGAGTCCGCCGCCGGCTGGGCTGGCCTGGACGCCATCGCCGCCGTACCCCAGGTTCTGCGCCTCGCGTTCGGGCATTTGGACTTTCAGGCCGACCTCGGTCTTGCCTGCGATGCCGACGAGGTGGAATTGGTGTCGGTGCGACTGGCGATTGTTCTCGCCTCGCGCTGCGCCGGGCTTGCGGCGCCCGTCGATGGCGTCACACCCGATTGGCGCGACGTGGCTCGACTGGAATCCGACGTGAGACGCGCGCGACGCGGGGGGTTCGGTGGCAAGTTGTGCATCCATCCCGAGCAGGTCGCACCTGCGCACCGGGCGCTTGGGCCGAGCGTCGACGAGCTCGCGTGGGCGCACCGGGTCATTGGCGCCGCGCAGGCCGCGCGCGGCAGCGTCATCAGCCTCGACGGCCGGATGGTCGATTTGCCGGTGGTGAAGCTTGCCGAACGGCTTCTCTCACTCGACGCACAGGGTCAACTTTGACCAAGGTATTCGGCCAGATTCATAACGGAGACAAAGACATGAAATTGAACAGCAACTTGCGCGCGGGCGCATGGATCGTTGCATGCGCAGCGGCCCTTTCGACACCCGCCATGGGCCAGGGCGCATGGCCGGACAAGCCGGTCACCCTGGTGGTGCCGTATTCCGCAGGAGGGCCGACGGACGTCGTGGCCCGCATGCTCGCGATTCCGATGGGAAAGTCGCTGGGGCAGACGGTCATCGTCGAAAACACGGTGGGGGCCGGCGGCACCATCGCCGCCACGCGCGTGGCGCGCGCGGCGCCCAACGGCTACACGATCCTCATCCATCACATGGGCATGGCCACGGCGCCGGCGCTTTACAAAAAGCTTCCATACGATCCGCTCAAGGACTTCGAGTACATCGGCCAGGTGATGGACGTCCCGATGACGCTGCTGTCGCGCAAGGACTTTCCGGCGAAGAATTTCCAGGAGCTTCTTACCTACGTGAAGGCGAACAAAGAAAAGGTTTCGATCGGCAATGCCGGCATCGGCGCGGTATCGCAGCTTTGCGGGATGTTGTTCATCCATCAGATCGGCGTGAAGCTGACCGAGGTGCCTTACAAGGGGGCCGGGCCGGCGCTCAACGACCTCATGGGCGGGCAGGTCGATCTGCTGTGCGACCAGACCACCCAGACGGCGCCCGTGATCAAGGACGGCAACCGCGTGAAGGTCTATGGCGTCACCACGTCGAAGCGCCTTTCCACCATGCCCGACCTTCCGACGCTGGACGAGCAGGGCCTCAAGGGTTTCGAAGTCAAGGTGTGGCATGGCGTCTATGCGCCGAAGAAGACGCCGCCGGATGCGCTGGCCAAGCTGAACACCGCGCTGCGCGCTGCATTGCAGGATGACCACGTCAAGAACCGGCTGGCCGAACTCAGTTCGGAAATCGTTTCGCCCGAGAAGGTGACGCCCGAGGGCCTGCGCAAGCACCTCGAGGCAGAGACGGTGAAGTGGGGCAAGGTCATCCGCGCCGCCGGCGTTCAGGCCGAGTAGCCGAATTCCTTCGCGTCGCCAGCGGGAAGCAGCAGGTGTTCCACCATCAGCCGCGCGGCCGCCGAAAGTGGGCGCGCTGCGCTGTAGCCGAGCATCAGGTGGCGATGCGCCCAATCATCGGTCAGGCGCACCGCCTTCAGGCCGCGCGGGCCCAAGCGCTCCTTGCATGCGGGCAAGGGAAGCACACCGACGCCGAGCCTCGCGGCAATCATCTGCACATGGCGTCGAAACTGCGAACCTGTACGCGCAGTCGCAAGGGCCGCCCGGCATTGGCCGCAGCGCGCGCCAGACGAAGGTTCCCGCAACGCACGTCCCCTACAAGGGGGCCGGCCCGGTGGTGGCCGACCTGATCAGCGGGCAGGTGGACATGTTCATCACCACACCGCCGTCGGTGATCGGGCAGGTGCAGGCAGGCAAGATCAAGGCGCTTGCCTATGCGGGCGCCAAGCGGCACCCGTCGATGCCCAATGTGCCAACGGCCACCGAGGCAGGCTTGCCCGGCTACGAAGTCGAGTCCTGGTTTGCCCTGTTCGCGCCGGCCAAGACGCCGCCCGCCGTCGTCGCACGTCTGACGGCCCAGATCAAATCCATCGTCGAGAGCGAGGCCTACAAGAAGAAGGTCGAGGATCAAGGCGCGTTTGCCGCCTACATGGATCCGCCGACGCTCGCGAAGTTCGTCGATCAGGAGACGGCGATGTGGTCGAAGGTGATCAAGGACGCGGGCATCAAAGCGGATTGAGGCCAGGTTGAAGACACGGCGCGCCATGTGGTGCGTACGTCAGCTTCTTCAGCCTGCGTTCAATCGACGATCAGCGCCGATCTCACGCAACGTGCCCGGGGGTCGACGTAGTAGCCGCCGTACTCGGTATAGCGAAGGGCGGGAAGCAGGCAACGGGTGCACCGATAGACGTCGCACCGGTTGAACGGGAAGAAGTTCAACGCAATGGGCGCATCCGGTGAGTCGTAGCGCGTGCCCGCTGGATGGAATTCTTCGAAAGTCGGCTCGTCGACCGAAGCGTCGCGCAACGTCCCTTGCAACTTCATGAGTTCGGCCGGCCAGCGTTCCTCCGGCATGCTCTCCCAGCCAGTAGCACGTATCAGCCGGCAAGCACAGCTGCTCGCCACATTGAATCGTTCTGCCTCCTCGGCCAGCTCTCTGAGCCGGCCGGCCTGCATCCGCATGTCGTGCTCGGTGTTCATTCGTTGCGCGATCGTACCCGCCTTGCGGCGGATCAGCGACAACGGCTGTGGCCTGGAGCAAGACGAGGAATGTGCCCCTGGTGCAGGAGATCACGGCGCTGCTTGGTGTCGGCATACCGTCGGAAAAGCGTCGGAAGGCGGCCTGAACGCGAGGGCGGAAACGGCAAGCTCCGGAAGCAATAGCACCCGCCGTAGGTTCCCTCTGCGGCCGAAAGCCGAAGTGTGCCGTCACCGCGGCCGCCGGATGTACGCGTATCGTTGCACTACACCGGCGATGCGATGCAAAGTGCTGCGCTCGCGGCCAACCTTCAGGAGATGATCATGAGCCTTTTATCCCAAATCCTCGGCGGCCTCGCCGGCAGTGCGCTCGGCGGGCGCAACGATGCCCGGCGCGGCAGCGGGCTGAGTCCGGTGCTGATGGCCTTGCTGCCGGTCGTCCTGGGCATGCTGAGTCAGCGCGGCCACCAGGGGGACGGCGGTGGGGGTGGGGGTGGTTTGGGCGACCTGCTTGGCCGCCTCTCGCAGCGGGGCTACGGTCAGCAGGCCGCCTCCTGGGTGGGCACCGGCTCGAACGAGCCGCTGCCTGCGCGGGCGATCGATGATGTGTTCGGCGAGGATGAACTGCAACAGATGGCGCAGCAGGCCGGAATCAGCAGCGACGAGGCGAGGTCGGGCCTCTCCGAACTCCTGCCCGACGTGGTCGACCATTTCACGCCGGGCGGCACGGTGCCCGAAGGGAACACGCTTGCCAACAGCGTCGATGACTATTTGAAGCGCCTGTCCTGATCGTCGCTGGCCGGGTCAACCACTGCGCACGCGCCCAAACAAAACGGCCCTCGCGGGCCGTTTGTTGCTGCAGACGCTCAGCCCTCAGCGGCCGTCGCGATCCGAGTCGCCGGGCACGGCGCGTTCCACGTTGTCGCTGAGGCGCTGCCAAGCGTCTCGCGTCGCGTGCTTGGCGCGCTCCCACTCCAGCGAGGAGCGTCCACGGGCCGTGCCCCAATCGCGGCTCAACTCCGGCTCCACGTCGTCGAACTTCCGATTCGGGTTGCGCGAATAGGCGTCGACACCGTAGCGGTAGGCCGGTGCATAGTCGTCGTAGCTCGACCCGGCGTCCACGTAGGAGCGATCCGCGTAGTTGTCTCGCCAGTAGGTATCCTCGGCGACCGGATCCGCCTTGGCCAAGCTGCGGCCGGCCAAAGCCCCAGCCACCGCGCCAATTGTGGCGCCGACGGCGGCGCCAACGGGTCCCGTCATTCCCCCAATCGCCGCGCCTGCTGCGGCGCCGCCCGCCACACCACCTGCAGCGCCGCCGAGCACGGCTCCAAGGCCAGTCGCAGCGGGATGCGAATCTGCATCGTCCCCGGGCACACGGGTGTCGTTTCGATCAATCATGGAATGTCTCCAAAAATAAACGTAGGGAAACCAAAGTTGTACCGTGCGCTTCAGGTTCGACAGCGCCCGCGTGCTTGTCGGCGTGAAGGCGACGGGCTGTGGGGGCTGCCAGTGCACACCTACAGCTATGTGCAGACTCAAGGTGTGCCGAGGAAGCCGAAGCGATCGCGCGGGGCGCGGGTCTCCGGCAGCACATAAACGATGCCACGCGCCTGTCCCAATGCCGGCTGGATGTGCAGGTCATAGAAGGCCGCAGGCACGTTGATGCATCCGAACGAAATCCGGTTGTCCCGCACGCTGGGCGTGGCGAGGCGCTCGAGCCGGCGCTCGGCGGCGTTGGTCGCGCGCACCCGGTGCATCGAGATTGCGGCCTCGTAGTCGACCCAGACAATGTCTTCGCCCCGCAGATTGCGACCCGGCTCGGCGACGAAACGGCCCGCCGGGGTGGTGCGCTCGGCGGGCTTGATTTGCGACATCTTTCGCTCGCCGATGCCCGGCACCGAATCGTCGCCGATCGCGAGGCCCAGCAGTACCGGTGCCGTGCCGCGCAATTCGCCGTCTACGCCGAACACCCAGACGCGGGCGTTCACCTTGTCGACTACGGCAAATGGCAAGCGCTGGTTGTCGCCTGCGCGCACCGCTGCAGCAGCAAATTGCTGCGCAGCGATGGCGGGCTCGTCAGGTCTGTCCGCCGCGGGCGCCCCGTTGGCGCACAGTGCGGCAAGCAGCAGTGCGGTGAGCGGGATGGCACCGCGGTTCTGGAAGGTCATTTGAAAACCTCAGAAAACGAGTCCGGGGACGGAACCCCGGAAGGAGGGCTGCCGCGCGTTCAGTTGCGGTCCGCGCGTGCCCGGCGCATCGGCGGCGCTGTCGAATCCATCGGCGCCGGTGCGGGTGCCGCAGCAGGGGCCGCGGTGGGCGCCTGGTTCTGTGGCAGTGTTCCAGTCGTGCCCATCGGGCCACCCGCGGGGCTCTGTTGGCCTGCCGCCGTGGCCGGGTTGGCCGGAGTGACCGTGGGGGGTGTGCCTTGTGCCCAGGCGAGCGTCGCACTGCCGAAAAGCAAGGCGGCGAAAAGCGGTGACGTGAATTTCATGAGAGTCTCCTTGGGTCGTTGCCGAATCACTGTCCGACCGGACAGTGCAAACCCAAGGTAATGGGCGAGTGTGCACACGAGGTCGGCACGTTGCGCGTCAGGATGTAGGCGCTTCCCGCCGCTTGAAGGGCCCTCGGCCCAGGCGGGTGCATAGGCCTTGGCCTTTGGACGTCTTTGCGACGCCCCGCCTTCCCAGGCGGACGACGGGCACGGATGGCACGGCAGTATTAGGCGCGCTGCTGCGAACCTCCGCTTCAGGACGGGAAGAAGCGGGGAGTCACGTCAGCATATGCACGCCAGGCCTCCCCGAACTCCCGCTCTGATTCATGTTCTTCGGATATTGCAAGGCGGACGTACGTCACGACCAGCACCGGGAACATCGCGAGCGTCAGCAGTGTCGGCCATTGGAGCAGGAAGCCGAACATGATGAGGACGAACGCAACATACTGCGGATGCCTGATGCTGTGATACGGGCCTGCTGTCGCAACCTTGTGGCGTCGCTGCGCGTGATACAGAACATGCCATGCCTTTGACAAAAGCAGGAAGCCGGCAGAGATGGTCACGAAGCTGGGGAGGTGCGACAACCCCGTGTGCGGATGGCTGTGCTGTCCCGTGAACGTGAACAGCCACCGCAGATGCCCTGCCTCGTGCCCGAACCCAGCCGACAGGAAAATCGTGAGTGGGAAGCCATACATCTCCGCAAACAATGCCACGATGAACGCGGAGTAAGCGCCGAAGCTCGTCCAGTCCCGCTGTTTGGACGGCTTGAAGAAGCTATATGCGAATCCGATGAACACGACGGAATTCAGGAGCACAAGGCTCCACAGTCCATAGTCATTGTTGGCGCTGTTCATAGATCATCTTCCGACGGGAAACGACCTGAGCGACTTCCGCCATGGGGGTGCCCATGGTGCATGCACACATGCATCAACGGCCACGCAAGGACGAGAAGATATGGAAGCATCCCGAACAGATGTGCGCGATGTTCGGTGTAGAGGAAGAAGCCGCCGATAAGCACCAGGACAAGCAAAGCGTCTCCGCCCGCCGACAGCCAAAAACTCGGCTCACTGCTCTGAGTTTCCATTTCAACGCTCCGTGGAAGAAGGGGCTACTGGGTTCGTAGACTGGGCTCGCCCGCTTAGAACCGGTCAAAGCAGCAACCTGCGTAGTAAGCCTTGTCCCCGCCGTCGACGAAAGGCACCTCGATAGGCTTGCCTTCGTTTCGCCAAGCATCGCGCCGCCTGTAGCCGGCACCCACAAGTTCGGCTAGCAGCTCGTCGTGGTGCTGGACGCGATAAGGGCAAACGGCAAAGCCAATGCTATTGAGCGTGTAGATCGTGCGGTCAGGATGCACGGCGGTCGTGTTGAGCACGATCCGTTTCGGCTTTATCGGCAGATCGGCAAGGATGTCTGCCAACTGCATTGGCAGGTACTGCAGACTGCCGGAGGCATAGAGCACGTCGTAACCACTCGCGTCCTGGTAACTGGGGGTGAAGCTGAGTTGCGCAGTGGCCTCGCGCTTCATCGCCAGTTCCCGACCGCATTTCACCACTGTGGGCACGTCGCAGACAGTCCAGCGCAGATCGGCGGGGTAGTGCAGCATGCGGCGAAACGCGTAGTACTTGATACCCACGTGGCCGCCCAGATCAAAAATGCTGCGCATGCCGTCATCCAGCGAGTGCCTCAACCAAAACAGGCCCGGATAGTCGTAGAAATAGATTTGATGGCTATAGAAGGCCTCGGCCGGCGCGTTGTCATATCCAACGGCCTTCGTGGGCGGTGCGCCCGCCTCGGCGGCGCGAAAGCTTTCGAAGGACCCCATGAAGAGATTCTCTTCGCGGTTTTCCAGGAACTTGCGGCGATACACCGACTCGCGAATGGACGAGGGCAGTAGATGCAGACTCATACCTCCTCCAAGTTGGTTGGGAAGCGATACAAAGTGTACGAAGTACTTCAAAAGTATTCAATTGGGGTTTTCCGCGTAACAGTTGCGCGCCCGAGGGGCCCGATCTGCAAGGGGCGTCGGAGCGCGACAGGCTCGGCCGCGCCCAGGCCCGAGCATCACAGCCTCCTGGCAGCTCTTTGCTTCCAGAACTAGGCTGCGCGAACTTGACCCTTCAACAGACCAATCACCATTGCAACGTCAAGTGGTTTGCTCAAGAGGTAGTCGAAGGTGCCCGTCTCCCGAAGTGCAGCAAGTCGCAATACGTTTCCGGAGAGTGCTATGAGAAGCAGTTGGGAGTCTGGGTATGCTGAACGCAGGGCTCGTGCCGCCCCTTCCCCGCCCAAGCCAATCATCTCCAGATCAAAGATCGCAGCGTCAGGGCGGTGCTCTGTGCCGGCCGCCACGGCGTCCTCGCCGGTGTAGACAACGCGGACAACGGCGCCTTGAAGTTCCAAGGTGAGCAAGCTAAACATCATGTCAGCGGCATCGTGCTCGTCGTCAAGAACGAGGATTTCAAAAGCTTGCGTCATCTCTTATTGCTTTCCCGTAAAGCATGGGCTATCAATGGGCAAACCCGACGTCCCGCGGACGCAGACATCATCCGAGACCATGCAACTAGCTGACTTTCTAGAACTCGCCAGGGAAGAAATCTTGGCCGAATCGGTTACATATGCCAAAACGATCCTGTTGTTGAAAGACGAAGACGAAGTCGTTCTTCGGGACCATCTGCCGAAGGTGTTGAAAGCCATTTCAGCCGACCTGCGCACTGCCCAAAGTAGGACGGAGTCGATTGAGAAGTCTCATGGCGACCCGTTTGCCGCCGGTACAACTCGGGAAACCGCCGCCGAGACCCACGGTCTCGTTCGCGCTCGCAGTGGGCTGCACATCGAGCAGGTCATTGCCGAATATCGCGCTCTACGCTCTTGTGTCGTGCGTCTCTGGTCGGAGGCTGCTCCTCCAGACCCAAATGCGTTGCACGACGTCGGTCGTTTCAATGAGGCGATCGATCAGGCGCTGGCAGAGTCAGTTCGGGTGTATGCGGCCGAAGTCGAGCGATGGCGACAGATTTTTCTCGGTGTTCTTGGCCACGACCTGCGCGGCCCATTGAATGCCATCGCGATGACCGCCGAGATCATCGCCCGGAAGGCGCCAAGAGACCTTGCCCTGCCAACAGCAACACTGACGCGGAGCACTCGTCGGATGGCCTCGCTGATGGACTCACTGCTGGAATACAACAGGGCTGGCTTGGGCAGCGGGATGGCGATCGAGAGAGTGTCGATCGACCTGGAGGCGGCATGCAGCGACGAACTTGAACTGCAACGCGCAGCACTTCCAGGCGCCACGATCGAGTTGGCTGTGCGAGGGGACACGCGAGGCGAGTTCGACGGCTCCCGAATCCGCGAGGCGCTCGGCAATCTGGTTACGAATGCTGTCAAACATGGGATTTCTTCAGAACCCGTGATGGTCAGGTTGGAGGGCGAGGATCAAGTGGTTCGGCTGATAGTCGAGAACGCGGCTACCCATGAGATTGGCGCTAACGAAATGGAGCAGCTATTCGAGCCGCTGCGCCGTAGGGCCGCACACAAACCGGGGCCTGACCGCTCGCACTTTGGCCTTGGTCTGTTCATCGTCAGACAAATTGCAAAGGTGCATGGGGGAGAGGTACATGGCCATTCCTCCCCTCACCGGGTGCAGTTCACGGTGACTCTTCCGAAATCTTCACACGTCCGCCCGCGCCGCTCGGATGTGCTCTGAGAATTAAGCCCTGCGCTACGCTCTTACGATTCGCCCGAGGGAATCTCGGCCTTCTCAAGCAGCCTGAGCAGGTCATCGAAGTCGACCGGTTTGGCCACATGGTGATCAAAGCCTGCCGCCAGAGAGCGTCTTCGGTCTTCAGGGGCCTCGTAGCCCGTCAGCGCAATCAAGAGCGGCGGTGAATGCCCAGTAGTGCCCATTTGGCGCATGCGCTTGGCGACCTCATACCCATTCATGTCGGGCAATCCAATGTCGCAGAGAACTATCTGGGACCGCTGGTTGGCGAACGCGACCATAGCGCTGGCCCCGTCAAGAGCGACCTCGACCTCATACCCGGACATTCTCAACAGCATGGATAGCAAGAGGCCTGCGTCGACGTTGTCGTCGACGAGCAGTATGCGAGCTGGGACGAATGCGACCTTGGGCGTCGGCGCCAAGACAGGTTCCTCCACCTTCTCCACGCGCGGCAGGGTCACGATGAACTCGCTGCCTGCGTCAGGTCCGCCGCTTCGTGCCTCGATCGTGCCGCCATGCCGCTCGACCATGTTGCGAACCACTGTGAGCCCGATGCCGAGGCCACCCTGACTGCGGCTGAGGGAACGCTCTTCCTGCGCGAACAGGTCAAAGATATGGGGCATCGCCTCGGCCGAAATGCCGCTTCCGTTGTCGATCACCCGAACCACGATAGTGTCTTGCACCGGTCGGGCGCTCACCGCGATGGTGCCCCCCTCCGGCGTGTACTTCGCCGCGTTGTGAAGCAGGTTGCCGATGATTTGCGCCAGGCGTGTCGGGTCCCCATGTGCGTAGATGGGCGTGACAGGCATGTCCAGTGTGAGCTGCTGGCCACGCGCGTCGATGAGCGCTCTATACATCTCGACAGCCTGATTGACAAACTCGCTCACCTTCGTTGTCTGCTGGTGCAGCGTAACTTTGCCGCTGGTCACTCGCGACGCGTCAAGCAGATCGTCCAGCAGCCGCGCCATGTGATCGACCTGTCGCCGAACCACCTCCTTGATCGTCGTCAACCGGGGATCGATCGTGTCCAGCCGCTCAAGCAGCGCGACGGCGCTTCGAATGGGAGCCAAGGGATTGCGCAGTTCGTGCGCCAGCATCGCAAGGAATTCGTCCTGCTGATGCTTCGATTTCCGGGCTGCTTCTTCGAGCGTCTCTGCGGCAAGTGTGGCCAAGACCAAGCGCTCGTTGGCTTCTCTCAGATCGTCGCTGCGTGCTTCCAACCGCATCAGCTTTAATGTCGCATCATCGTAGGTTGCCGCGGCGTGATCGGGTTGCGCGGCGGGATCTTGTGGCGTCGAACTGCCAGCTTGGGCTGGAGGATCCGGAAATTCGGCGGTCACGATGGAACCTCAAAAGACTTCAGGTTTGCCGCGGATGTCCCGTCAGTAACCCAGACATGCCCGGGGTGGCTTGCCCGATAACGATGCCGGCATCGGTGATTTCATAGGGACGAAGCTCATGGCTGTGATCGCTGTTCCGAATCTTGACCACGGCCATGACTCGCTGAAGTTGGCCTTCGAGTTCCACATAGCGCTGCACGATGATGGCGTCCGTGAGAAAGGCTGCCCCGTAGGGACTGAAACGAAGATCCATGTAGCGGTCTTCCAACTCCGAGATCAACAACACTGCCGCCCCCAAGCCGGTGAGCACTGCGATCATGCGATGCAGCGACTCACGGAAATCCTCCCGGAAGCTCGGTGCCAGTGCGAGCTCGAACCCCGATATGGAGTCGATCACGACCCTCGTTGCGCCCGTGCGTTCGATCAGTTCGGTCAGGGCGTGGAGCGTCTCGTCGATTGACAAGTCGAGCGCGCGCGTATCGATCATCGCGACCTCGCCGCTGCTGATCAATTCATCGAGTCGCACCTGGTGAGATCGCGCCGGAGTTCTTTCGAAGGCGGCGATGACCCCCTTTTCTCCGGCGCGCGCGCCCTCGGCCAGGAAAGCCGCGGCAAGCTGCGACTTTCCAGAACCGGTGGGCCCTGCGACCAGAAGCGAATACCCAAGCGGCAGGCCGCCGCCCATCAAACCGTCAAGCAGTGGCACGCCCATTGATAGTCGCGCCGGAGTGCTGCCGCCATCGAGGGATGCTTTGGCGTCGGGGGGCCTGGGGCTCACCCCGATCGTGCGAGGGAAAATCTGAAGGCCGTGGTCGGTGATACGGAAAGTGTGCAGGCCTGGAATGGTGGCATGGCCGCGCATTTTCATGATCTGGATTTTTCTCACGACCGAGTTGCGCTCGACAGACTGAGCCATCCAGATGATGCCGTCGGCAACGGTGAAAATCGGATTGGCCTCGCTTTCAAGAGCGACGTACTCTCCGATCAGGAAGGTCGTGGCCTGCCAGGTGGTGAGGAGCATGCCGAGGCGCTGCACGAACTGCTGCAGATCCATCTCATTCTTGCCGACGCTCCTTGCCGACTGAACCACCGAGCGAAACGAGTCGACCATGACAAGCGCGGGCCCGAAGCGTTCGACCTCCTCGACGATCCGCTTCAGGACGCGGTTGTAGTCACCGGCTTCGACTTCGTCGGCCAGGTTGATGAATCGGATCGAGTCGTTGACCTTGGCCGCATCGAAGAAGCTGTATTGCTGCTGGTAGCGCAGCATTTTCAGTGGAGGTTCCCCGAGGACAGTGAAGAAGATGGCGCGGTGGTCGGGATTCGCGAGTGCGAACATGATCTGGTGCGCAAGGGTCGTCTTGCCGGATCCCGGCGCTCCAGCGATCAGGTTGAAGGAAAACTCCGCCAGTCCGCCCCCCAGCAACGCGTCCAAGCCAGGCACGCCGGTAGTGAGTCGTCGGATGACAACATTGCTAGTCATTAGAGAATCTCCTGGGGGGACTGGTCGGCACCGGGCACGGCCCAAGCCAAATTCAACATGCGAAACGTCAATGGTTCACCGATAAGGGAAATGAGGTGATCGACCAGGGCGAAAATCAAGGTCTCCCCTGCGAACAGAGAATCAGCGGGTGTGCGCGCCGCAAGATCTTCGCGCAAGGCGGCGAGCATCGCCTCAGTGAGTGCAGCAGCAGCCGGCATGGTCCAGTTGACTACGGTGCGCGTGCGATGAACGGCATGCGCGACCAGGGCGGCCGATGCCTGAGCGCCGACAACCAAGGCGAGTTCGGCGTGGAGCAGCCGCAAGGCCACGCGGATGGCATCCGCGATCTGCCCGGCATCTGAGCCAATGCCGAAGCGCAGGAAAAGCGCCTCCTTGATGATGTCTTCGCGCATGGCCCTCCGGCTTGAGTATGGAAATGCAAGGCGGTCCAAACTTCAGCGCGCCGCAGCGCGTGTCCGCCTTACCCTTTTACCTTAACCCTTGATGTGGAAGGCCAAGTGCGGGCCGCCCGCTCGACAGCCGAAGCATACGCGCGCCACATGTAGGACAGCGGCGTATCAATTTCGAGCGCAAATGCTGCACTGCCGCGTGTGAGGTGGCTCCACGGTGGCTCAACGGTCATCGGCCGAATACGAAAGGTGTTATGAGCAATCCATGGACAAAAAAGAACCCGTTGATGAGCATGTGGCTTAGCGCTGCCAACAAGGCGGCGGGCTCGGCTCGCGGCCAGGCTACCAGCGCTGCCAAGCGGCAGATTGGAGCAGCGCAATCCGAAGCAGCACGACAGGTCGTCGACTTCTGGAGCGGCAAAATGGCCATCCCTGCAACGAAGAGAAAGTCGCGTCGATGATAGCGCGGCCGCAAAGCCAGAATCTGGCCTGCGCGTAGACGGCATCGGTAAGCACCAGACCGAAGCGCGGAGGCGTTGCTCGCCTCCCGCGGGTGCCTGCGCCTAAGCGGCCAGAAGCTTCAACGCCATCTGCTGGACAAGCTGCAGCATCGCTTTTTGCGTGAGCGTCGCCGTGCGGCGCGAGCTCATCGCCATGAACAGCTTGCTGTGCAGGCGGGGCGCACTGATGGGCCGCGTCACGAAAGCCTGCGGACGCGCGGCAGTGGCAACGGCATTGCGCGGCAGGATGGCACTGCCCGCGCCGTCTTCGACCAGGTCGAGAATCGCGGCGACGCCATCGATCTCCAGGGCCACCTGCGGCCGGCAGCCCAGGTGGGCCATCTCGGTTTCCACGAGCATCCTGATGGCATTGGGGCGGCTGGGCATCACCAGTGGAAGGCCGGCCACTTCGCGCAGCGGTATTCCCCTGGGCTTCGCCGTGGGCGTTGCCTTGCCGGTTCTGCGCTGTATCAGGAACAGTTGCTCTTCGAGCAGGGGGGTGAGTTCCACGTCCGGCGACTGCACGGTGTTGTACAGCAATGCAATATCGAGTTGCCCGCGGGTGAGCGACTCGTACAACGCCACCGACAGGCCTTCCCTGACGGACAGCGAGGCTTCCGGCATGCGCTTTCGGACTTCGCGGAGAAGCGGAACGGTGATCACCTTGGCCACACTCGGCGGCAGGCCGATCGCAACCCGGCCGGCGAGGGCGCCGCGCACGCGGCCCAGTTCCTCGCGCGCACGCTCGACCTGGTGCAGAATGCCGCGCCCGTGCTCCAGCAGAAGCCGGCCGGCATCGGTCGGCACGGCACCTCTTCCGTTGCGGGTCAGCAGGGTCTGGCGCAGTTCCACTTCGAGCAGCCGAACCTGGCGACTGAGTGCCGGCTGCGCGATATCGAGCGCGAGCGAGGCTCGCGTAAAGCTGCCCAGTTCGGCGACACGAACAAAGTACTCCAGCTGCCGAAGATCCATGCATCGCAGTGTAGGGCAGGGTGCCAGCTATTCCCGATTGTTCTAGCTGGTAGTGGCGGCGATGGCTTCCATCCGGGCGGCAGCGCGCAGCAGAATTGCCGCATGACATCGCTCCCGATCCGCGGAATTTCGTCCATGGCCACTCGCCTTGTGCTTGGCGATCTGGCCGAAGCGTATGCGCATCTGTCAGGCAGCACGGTCGATATCGAATCTGTAGGCGGCGTCGACGCCGCGCGCCGGGTCGAGGCCGGCGAGCCATTCGACGTCGTCTTCCTGGCGTCCGGCGCCATCGACAAGCTCGTCTCGTCGGGCCGGGTGGTCGCTGGCAGCAAGGTCGACCTCGTCCATTCGGATGTGGCCGTCGCCGTGCGTGCCGGTTCGCCGAGGCCGGACATCGCCTCCGAGGACGCCGTGCGTCGCGCGGTGCAAGAGGCCGCATCGATCGGCTACTCCACCGGGCCGAGCGGCGTGGCGCTGACAAAGCTCTTCGAGCGCTGGGGCATCGCCTCCGAGATCCAGCCGCGCATCGTGCAAGCGCCGCCGGGCGTTCCGGTCGGCGAGCTGGTCGCGCGCGGCGAAGTGGCCCTGGGCTTTCAACAACTGAGCGAACTGATGCATCTCGAGGGCATCGACGTGGTCGGCCGATTGCCCGCCACCATCCAGATCACCACCACCTTCTCCGCGGGCCTTTGCGCCGCATCGACACAGGGCGCGGAAGTAGGCCGCCTGCTCGACTTCATGGGTTCACGCGCCGCGGCCGAAGCGAAGCGCCGCCACGGCATGGAACCGGCCTGAACCAAAGAGATACGCCATGACTGCATTCACCAAATCGCCCGGCTGGCTGGACTGGTACGCCGATCCGTCCAAGCCGAAGTTCAAGCTTCCGCCCGGCAGCGTGGACGCCCACTGCCACGTGTTCGGGCCGGCCGCCCGGTTTCCCTACGCACCGGAGCGCAAGTACACGCCCTGCGATGCGTCGAAGGAGCAGCTGTTCGCCCTGCGCGACCACCTCGGGTTCGACCGCAATGTGATCGTGCAGGCCACCTGCCACGGCGCGGACAACCGCGCGCTGGTGGATGCGCTCGAGGCTTCGGGCGGCCGCGCCCGGGGGGTCGCCACCGTCAAGCGAAGCGTGAGCGACGCGGAACTGCAGGCCTTGCACGCCGCCGGGGTGCGCGGCGTGCGCTTCAACTTCGTCAAGCGGCTGGTGGACTTCACGCCGAAGGACGAACTGATGGAGATCGCCGCTCGCATCCACCGGCTGGGCTGGCACGTGGTGATCTATTTCGAGGCAGTCGATCTGCCGGAGTTGTGGGACTTCTTCACCAGCCTTCCGACCACCGTGGTGGTCGACCACATGGGCCGTCCCGACGTGAGCAAGCCGATAGACGATCCCGAGTTCGAGCTGTTCGTGCGGTTCATGCGCGAGCATTCCAACGTGTGGGCCAAGGTGAGTTGCCCCGAGCGCCTGTCGATCACCGGCCCTTCGGCACGAGACGGCGAACAGGCCGCCTACCGCGACGTGGTGCCCTTCGCTCGCCGCATCGTCGAGCTGTTCCCCGACCGGGTGCTGTGGGGCACCGACTGGCCGCATCCGAACCTGAAGGATCACATGCCCGACGACGGCCTGCTGGTGGACTTCATCCCGCACATCGCGCCCACAGCCGAACTGCAGAAGAAGCTGCTGGTCGACAACCCCGCGCGGCTCTACTGGCCGCAAGAGAACTAGTTTCCCCCCGGGGCTCCCTGCCACCCGGTAGTGGGCGCTCGCCTTGCCTTTGCCTGCGTTATCGAAGTTCGGCATATCAACAAGTCTCTTTGTGGCATTGCTGATAGAGGCCACCTGGCGGACAGTGCCGACATTCCATTCACAAGGAGACATAAATGACATCAAGAAATCGTCGGCTGCTGATGCTGGGCGCTGTGGGCGCGCTGGCACCGAGCCTCAGCGCGTACGCGCAAACCTGGCCGGCGCAGCCGATCCGCATCGTGGTGCCTTTCGGCGCAGGCGGGGTGGCCGACCTCACGGCGCGCGTGGTGGCGCAGCGCCTGAGCCAATCGCTGGGCCAGCCCGTGATCATCGACAACCGCCCCGGCGCCGGGGGCGTGGTGGCGTCGGACCTCGTGGCCAAGGCGGCAGCGGACGGCTACACCTTGCTGCTGATGTCGAACGCCAGCGCGGTCAGCGCCAACCTCTTCAAGACGCTGCCTTTCGACGTGATCCGGGATCTCGCTCCGATCTCCACACTTGCCACTTTCGAGCTGGGCCTGCTTGCGCGCAGCGATGCACGCTTTCGCAATGCGACCGAGCTGCTGGCCTATGCGCGGGCCAATCCGGGCAAGCTCAACATCGGCAGCATCAATGTTGGCAGCACCCAGCACCTGGCCGCGGAGCTGCTGAAGATCCAGGGCAAGGTGGACGTGCAGGTGGTGCCCTTCAACGGCTCGCCGGCGGTGCTCACCGCGCTGCGCGGCGGTCAGATCGATGCAGCGGTGGAGATCCTGGCGCCCGTGATGGCGCAGGTCACCTCCGGCGCGCTGCGCGTGCTGGCCGTCACGAGCGAGAAGCGCTCACCGGCCCTGCCGGACGTGCCGACGATGATCGAGAGCAGCATCCCCGGGTATGCGGTGACATCGTGGAACGCACTGGCCGCGCCCGCTCGCACGCCAGCGCCGGTGATCGCACGGCTGAACCGCGAGATCGGCGCCGCCCTTGCCGACGCTGAAGTCCTCAAAAAGCTGCATGCGCTGTATGTGACGCCCGGCGCGAGCTCGCCCGAGAAGGCGCGCGAACTGCTGGCGAGTGAAGTCACGCGCTGGGGCGAAGTCATCACGCGCGCCGGCATCGCCAAGCAGTAGTCGCCGACGCCGGCCCAGCAACCTTCATCACCGAGAACCCTCATGAAAAAATCCACTGTCCTGGCAGCGAGCATGCTTTCGTGCGCCACCGCGGCAACCGCTCAATCCTCCGTCACGCTGTTCGGCGTGTTGGACGCCGGCGTCAGCTACTACAGCGCGAAAAGCACGTTCTACAACAACACCAGTGCGCTGGTTCTGCCTCCCGCCACCGCACCCACAGGCGTTACCCAAAGCCAGACGGGCTTGTCCAACAGCGGCATCTCCAACAGCCGGCTTGGATTCCGTGGCACGGAAGATCTGGGCGGTGGTTTGTCAGCCAGCTTCTGGCTCGAAGCGCAGCTGGCGAACGATACGGGGCTGGGCGGTGGGCCTGCCGGGGCGTTCGCTTTCAATAGGCGATCGACCGTGAGTCTGGCAGGGAACTTTGGCGAGATCCGCCTGGGCCGCGACTACACGCCGACCTTCTGGAACGATTCGGTGTTCAGTCCGTTCGGCACCACCGGCGTCGGCGCGAACGTCGTGTCGACCGTGGGCAGCAATATCGCGGTGGCCCGGGGCCCTGGGTCAGCGCTTGCAGCGTCGGACAACTACCTGCGCACCAACAACAGCATCGGGTACTTTCTGCCACCGACGCTCGGCGGCTTCTATGGCCAGCTTCAGTACGCGCTGCACGAAAACGTCGACGTGAGCAACGTGCCCGGCAGTCCGACCACGAAGGGCCGGTTCTTCGGTGGCCGCTTCGGCTATGCGTCGGGGCCGCTGGACGTGGCGCTGGCCTACGGCGCGAGCACCGCGGCAGATGCGACAGGGGTGAATGCCGCAGGCGGCCTCACGGGCGTCAATCTCGGCGAAAAGATCAAGACGATCAGTCTTGGCGCGTCGTACAACTTCAATGTTTTCAAGGTGATTGGCGAACTCTCGCAGGTGCGTGATCAGAAGCAATCGACGACGCCTGTTCCCGTGTTCGGGTTGCTCGCCGCGCGCGAGAACGACAAGTACACCGGCGGGCTGCTTGGCGTGACGGTGCCGGTGGGGCCGGGCCTGATCAAGGCCTCTTACTCGCGCGTGAAATTCGACAACGATCCGGGTTCCCTGGCGTCGCCTTTCGCGCCACGGCGCGACGCTTCGGTCAACAAGCTCGCCATCGGTTACGAGCACAACCTCTCCAAGCGCACCGCCCTCTACGCCACCGTGGCGCGCATCCGTGTGAAGGATGGCCAGAACAACCCGGCCATCATGGGCGCCACCACGGGCGGAACCGCGGCCTATCTGTCGACGGGAGCCGGCACTTCGGGCTATGCGCCGAGCAAGGCGATGGGGTACGACTTCGGGATCAAGCACGCCTTCTAGAGGGCGGGGCGCTTCACGGCGGCCATCAAGGGCGACATCGCGGAGTGGGGCGCAGTGGTGACGTCGCGGGCGGCAATTTCATCAACTTTTAACAACAGAAATATCTATATTGATACTTGCGAGCACTAATGCACTAGCCGTTGGAAAGCGGGCGCGCACACTACCCAGGCCGGTCCAGTCACCCTTTTCAACCGAACCTAGTACCCCGCACCATGAAAAAACTTTCCCTCATCGCCGCTGCAGTCCTGGCCGCCACGGTCACTAGCGCTGCGGTCGCCGCAACGACCACCGCCACGTTTCAGGTGCTGATCACGGTCGTCAAGGCATGCTCGGTCACGGCGGGTGCCGGTTCCAACATCGACTTCGGCTCGGTGAACTCCACCGCCACCGCCTTGTCCGCTTCCAGCAACATCAGCGTGACCTGCTCCAAGTCGACGCCCTACAACGTCGGCCTGCTGCCCTCGAATAGCAGCACCACGGGCGGCGGCGTCATGAGCCCCCTTGTGGCGGGCCCGGACACGGTGGCCTACCAGCTGCGTTCGGTGAGCGCCGCGGGGCCGGTCTGGGGCAGCACCGCCACGGACATCGATGTCGGCAACGGCGTTGCCGGCACCGGCACCGGCGCGGCGCAAACCATCCCGGTGTTCGCCACGGTTGGGAGCGCCAACGTCACGCCCGGTAGTTATGCCGACACCGTGACGGTTCAGGTCAACTACTGATCGACGGGCCGTGCGCCTGCTGCGCTACGCGGTCTTCCTTGCGCTTGCCTGCGCGCACGCGGTCGCGGCGGCGAGCGGGCTGCAGGTTTCGCCAGTCACGCTGACACTGCAGCCGGCGCAGAACGCCGATGGCCTGTGGCTCGGCAACACTGGCGACAATGTGGTTCACGCGCAGGTGCGGGTCTATCACTGGACACAGGAGAACGGCGTCGAAAAGCTGACCCCGTCGCGCGGGCTGCTGGTCAGCCCGCCGGTGGTGCAACTGGCGGTGTCGGACCGCCAGCTGATCCGCGTCATTCGTGCCGGCGCTCCCGCTGGCGTGGTCGAGGACGCGTACCGGGTCATCATCGACGAGCTGCCGGTCCAGGTGCAGGACAAGAAGGGCCTGCAGCTCGTGCTGCGCTATTCGGTCCCGATCTTCGTCGCGGCTGCCGGCGCGCAGTCTGCAGCGCCCCAGCTCAAATGGTCGCTGCGCCGGGAGGGCGTTCATGCAGTGCTCGAAGTCGCCAATAGCGGCGGAATGCACGCCCAGTTGGCCGACCTGAATTTTGTCGATAGCGCCGGCCACCGCACGCAGGTGCATGCCGGCCTGATGGGCTACGTTTTGCCGGGCGCACGGATGCGCTGGCCATTGAAATCGTCCGCAGAGGCTTTTGCACTCGGCGGCATCCTGGAAACGATGATCAATGGCCACGCGACGCAGGAACACATTCCGCCTCTCGAACGCGTCCGCTGAGCGCCTGCTGCCACTGCTGCTTCTCTCCGGTCTGATGCCCTTCGCCGCGCAGGCCGAGAGTGCTGCAACCGCCGCAAGCTCTCCGGTCGCCGCATCCGCGGACGGCGACCTCGCCGGGCCGGGCGGCAGCGACCTTTATCTGGAACTGAGCCTCAACGGAAATCCGCAAGGCCTGGTGCACTTCGGCCTGCGCGGCCAGGCGCTGTGGGCCAGCGCAGCCACACTGCGGCAGCTTGGCTTCGTGCTGCCGGCAGGCATGGCCGATCCCGTCAGGCTGAACAGCCTTCCGGGGGTGCAGGTCAAGTACGACGCGGCTCGCCAGAGCGTGGCGATCAACGCAACCGCGGACGTGCTGCGCCTGTCCAAGACCGTGGTCGACACATCGGCGGTCATCGCGCCCAGGGCCAGCGCGTCGCCCGGCCTGCTGCTCAACTACGACCTCTATGGCACGCAAGGCCGCAACAACACTTCGAGCCTCAACGCGATCACCGAACTGCGCGCGTTCAGCGCGGGCTCGGTGCTCAGCAACACGCTGATGACACGCGCGGCCCGCATCGATGACGCGGGCTGGCGGCATGACTCGGTCCGGCTCGACACCACCCTGAGCACTTCCTTCCCTGAAGACATGCTGACCCTGCGCGTGGGCGACACGACCACTGCGGCGCTGCCATGGTCGCGGTCCACGCGGATCGGCGGCGTCCAGCTCTCGCGCAACTTTGCGCTGCAGCCCTATCGCACCACCACGCCGCTGCCGGCTTTCCTGGGGGCGGCTGCGCTGCCCTCGCAGGTGGAGCTCTACATCAACGGCATGCGCCAGTACACGGGCCGGGTGCCGGCCGGGCCGTTTCAGCTCAACACGGTTCCGAGCATCAACGGCGCTGGCAACGCCCAGGTGGTTCTTACCGATGCCTTCGGCCGCGCCACGACGCTCGACTTCTCGTTGTACGACACGCAGCGGCTGCTCCAGCAGGGGCTGTCCGACTGGTCGGTCGACCTCGGCGTGGTGCGCAAGGGCTACGGCCTGCGCTCCTTCGACTACGGCAGCGACCCCGCCACCACCGGCACCTGGCGCTATGGCGTGAGCAACAGCTTCACGCTGGAGGCGCACGGCGAGGCCACGCGCGGACTGGTCAAGGGTGGCGTCGGCGGCGCGTGGCTGCTGGGGCAAAGCGGCGTGCTGTCGGGCGCGGTGGCGCAGAGCAGCTACCAGGGGCAAGGGGGCTCGCTGCTGAACCTGGGCTACAGCTGGCGCGACAACCGATTCAACTTCGCGGTCGAAGGCACCCGCACCCGCGGCGAGTACCGCGACGTCGCATCCCTGTACGGCAGTGCGCCGGCCCGCGGCTCGGGCCGCACTTCGGTCGGCTACACCACCGACAACTTCGGCAGCTTCGGCCTCAGCTATCTCTACCTGCGCTATCCCGCGCAACCGGCGACGCGCCTGGCGAGCGCCTACTGGTTCAAGTCGCTGGGACGCAGCGCCTCGCTGAACGTGAGCCTCAACCAGAACCTCGACGAGCGGCGCGAGCGCAGTCTCTTCGTCGGCTTTACCTGGTCGCTCGACGGCAAGGTCACGGCCACTGCCGGAGTGCAGCGCGATCGGGATCGCACCGTCTACACCGCCGACGTGCAGAGCTCGACCCCGAGCGACGGCGGCGTCGGCTGGCGCACCGGCCTGCGTCACGGCGGGGGCCAGAGCGGCGGACAGGCCGAGATCGACTACCTCGGCCGCTACGGCCGCGCCATGGCCGGCATCAGCATGCTCGGCGACAGCCGTTTCGCCTATGCTGGCGCCACGGGTTCGGTCGTGTTCATGGGCGGCCAGCCGTTCGCGGCGCGGCGCATCGACGATGCCTTCGCGGTGGTCTCCACGGACGGCGTCGCCGGCGTGCCGGTGAAGCTGGAGAACCGGTCGATCGGCACCACGGACGCCAATGGCATGCTGCTGGTAGCGCCGCTCAGCGCCTACCAGAACAACCACCTTTCGATCGACCCGATGCAATTGCCCGCCGACGTGCGAATCGAACGCGTGAAGACCCTCGCCACGCCGAGCGACCGCGCCGGCACGCTGGTGCGATTCGGCATCACGCCGATCCACGCGGCTGCGCTGATCCTGGTGGACGAGGCTGGCAAGCCGCTGCCGCTGGGCAGCCGCGTGCGCGCCAACGGCCGGGCCGACGAGCCCGCGCTGGTCGGCTTCGACGGCGCGGTCTATCTCGAGACGCTCGAACCCCGGAACACGCTCGACGTGCAGATGCCCAACGGCCGTTGCCAGGCCAGCTTCGATTACCGCAAGGACGGCACCGGCATTCCCCAAATCGGGCCGCTGCGCTGCGCCAGGGAGGCCAGGTCGCCATGAACCTTCAAAACCGAACCTGGCAGGGCCTGCTCATGCCCTTGATCTGCGCGTTGCTGTGGTGGCTGCCGGCAGGCAATGCGCAGGCGGCCGTCAACTGCACCGCGACGATGACGAACGTGGCTTTCGGCACGGTCGACCTGGTCGCCGGAGGCACGCCATCGCCCGTCACGGCCACGCTGAACTACACCTGCACCAACAACAGCCTCGCCGTGCAGGCCAGGGTCTGCTTCAACATAGGCGACGGCAACGAAGGCGCCGGGAACTTCAATCCGCGCATCATGAAGAGCGGCGCCACAGACACCTTGAAGTTTCAGCTCTACCAGTCGACAGGCGGCACGGTCTGGGGCACCAACGGCAACGCCTCGGTGCCGAATCCTTTCACCGTGGCGTTGAGCATTCCTGGCTGGAGTCCTTTAAGCGGCGACGGGCGCGTATCGGGAAGCACCACCATGCGCGGGGAACTGGTCGCGCTCCAGACCACCGTGCCGCCGGGCGCGTACCAGGACAGTTTCGCCGGCGACCACACCTCGATCATGCTCACGTCGGACCTGTTGTTCATGCCGCCGGACTGCAACAGCGTCCTGCTCTCGAGCAAGTTCCCGTTCGTGGTCAGCGCGACCGTCGCCAAGAGCTGCCTGGTCACGGCCGATCCGCTGAACTTCGGCAGCGTCGACGGTCTCCCGGGGGCAGCCGATATCGACCGCACGAGCACCATCAACGTGACCTGCACGACGCCGACGGCCTACACGGTCGGGCTGGCGCCATCCAATGGTGCGACGACCGGCGCCGGCGTCATGGCCCCGACGGGCGGCGTGCCGGGCAATACCGACACGGTGCCCTACCAGCTCTACCGCAACGCGGGTCACTCGAGCATCTGGGGCAACGTCACAGGCACCAACACCGTCGCGGGCACCGGCAGCGGTCTGGTTCAGGCACTGACCGTCTATGGCCGGGTGCCCGGCGCCAGCGCCAACGTGAGGCCGGACAGCTACCTCGACGTCGTGACCGTTACCGTGACCTATTGAACCCAATGGGGCAGGGGCTGGCTCTCCTCCCCGGCCGCGTCGCTGCCGAGCGCCTCTTCCACCGCGGCGCGTGTCAGCGTGGGCGAGAAGGCTTCAATGAAGGCATACACGAAGCTGCGCAGGTAGACGCCGCGGCGCACCGCGAGCTTCGTCAGGTTGATGCCGAAGAGGTGCCCTGCATCGACCGCGCGCAACTGGGTGTCGCGCTCCGCCTCGAAGGCGATGCCTGCAACGATCCCGACGCCCATGCCGAGCTCCACGTAGGTCTTGATGACGTCGGCGTCCATCGCGGTGATGGCCAGGTCGGGCTTGAGGCCGGCCTCGGCAAAGGCCTGGTCGATGCGCGTGCGCCCGGTAAAGCCGCTGTCATAGGTGACGAGCGGGTAGGCGGCCAGCCGTTCGATGGTCAGCGGCCCGTCGAGCAAGGGGTGGCCCGGTGGCGCGATCAGGGAGTGGGTCCAGCGGAAGGAGGGCAGTGCCACGAGTTGCGGGTAGTCGCCCAGCGCCTCCGTGGCGATGCCCACATCGGCCTCGCCGTCGAGCAGCATCTGCGCGATCTGTTTGGGCGAGCCCTGGCGCAGGTGCAACTGCACGTTGGGGAACCTGCCGCGGAATTCCTGCACGGCCATCGGCAACGCGTAGCGTGCCTGCGAGTGCGTCGCAGCGATCGAGAGCAGGCCCTGCTCCTGCGCGAGGAACTCCTGCCCGGCCTGGCGCAGGTTGTGGCTTTCGAGCAGCACGCGCTCGATGATCGGCAGCAGGTGGTCGCCCGGCGCAGTCAGGCCGGTCAGGCGCTTGCCCGCACGCGCGAAAAGGGCGATGCCGAGTTCATCCTCCAGTTCGCGGATCTGTCGGCTGACGCCGGGCTGGGAGGTGTGCAGCGCATGGGCTGCTTCGGTGAGGTTGAAGCCGCATCGAACGGCTTCGCGCACGGAGCGCAACTGTTGGAAATTCATGGAACGGCCGATTCTGCGGGCGTGCCTTCAGATTCCGAACAACCGATTCGTTGCTTTCAAATAGGAGAATGATCTGAGCTTTCGCGCTGGCATCCGCTTGCGCCGCTTCGGCGTCGAAAACACGGTGCGGCCGTCACTGGCAGTCTCAGACGATTTGCTCATAAGCAAGCAAGAAATTGGTTGTTCCCGATGGTCCACCCGGCCCCTACAGTCGAGGGTTCGCTGTCACTTGCCACTGGTCTCATCATGCCGGCCGTTCTGTTGCCTCACGCACCTGCCCAGACCTTCGAGATCCGGCCGCTCGACGCCCCCCTCGGCGCCGAGGTCATCGGCCTCGATATCTCCCGGCCGATCAACGACGCCGATTTCGCGCGCATCCATCGCGCGCACCTCGACCATCACGTGGTCGTGTTCCGCGGCCAGCAGGTGTCGCCCGATGCACACATCGCCTTCAGCCGGCGCTTCGGCCCGCTCGAGATCCACGTGCTGCATCAGTACCACCTGGCGGGCCATCCCGAGATCCTGATCGTCTCCAACATCAAGGAGAACGGCGAGCCAATCGGCCTTGGCGACGCCGGCGCCTACTGGCACTCGGACATCTCGTACAAGCCCAAGCCCAGCCTCGGCTCGCTGCTGCACGCGCAGGAACTGCCCGCCGAGGGCGGCGACACGCTCTTCGCAAACCAGCACCTGGCATGGGAAGCACTGAGCCCGGCGCTGCAACGTCGCATCCTGCCGCTCAAGGCCGAGCACAGCTACCTCGCCAAGTACGAGGAACTGCGGGCGAAGAACCCGTGGCGGCCCAAGCTTTCGCAGGAGCAGATCGACCAGGTCGCGCCCGCCGTGCAGCCGGTGGTGCGCACGCATCCCGAAACGGGCCGCAAGGCGCTGTTCGTCAGCGAGCATTTCACGACCGGCATCGTTGGCCTGCCGCGGGAGGAGGGTGACGCGCTGCTGGCCGAACTGTTCGCGCACAGCGTGAAGCCCGGGTTCGTCTACCGCCATCGCTGGCAGCCGCACGACCTGGTGTTCTGGGACAACCGCTCGGTGATGCATCTTGCGGCCGGCACGCCCGACCACCTGCGGCGCAAGCTCTACCGAACCACCATCCAGGGCGACACGCCCTTCTGACTTGAGCCGCTTCACAGGCAAAGCCGCTGCGCTGCGAAGGCGTGCTGGGCGTGGCGACCAGGGTTCCTCTGCACCGCTGGCCTGATGATGGCCTTGTACGCATGGCACCGATGCCAGGTGGTTACCTGAGACTACACGTCGCTGCGTCCGCGGCTGCTAGGGTCAGGCTCACATTTCCACCTGGAGCCCCCGATGCCGAATGACGACAGCACCATTGCCGATGGCCGGATGGGCCGCGAGGCCATGGACGCTTCGCGTCGTGCCCTGCTTCTGGCGTCTACAGGGTTGGCCGGTATCTTCACGCCATGGAGCGCATGGGCGGCCAGGTCGTCCACGAAGAAGGCGGCGCCCGAGCAGGATGCGGGCGGCGATATCGCGAAGCTCAACGCCGCCAACGCGACGCCCCTGCTGGCGCAAGGCTCGCGCGGCGCCGCGGTGGTGCGTGCGCAGATTCTGCTCGACCGCGCGTGGTTTTCGCCCGGCGAGATCGACGGTGGCTTCGGCGCCAACATGCGGCGCGTCGTGGCTGCCTACCAGAAGGCCAACGGCATTCCGGGCACCGGCAAGGTCGATGCCCCCACCTGGGATGCCCTGACGAAAGACACTGCGCCGCTCTTCGCTGCCTACACGATCACCGACAAGGACGCGGCTGGCCCCTTTACCCCGACGCCCGTCGACATGGCCGAGCGCGCCAAGCTCAAGTCGCTTGACTACGAGAACATCCGGGAAGCACTGTCGGAGCGGCATCACATGGCGCCGCGGCTGCTTGCGGATCTGAACAAGGGCGCGGGCTTCAGGGCCGGCGATTCGATAGTCGTGGTCAACGCGACGACCGATGCCGACGCGGGCGTGGTGGCCGCGGCGAAGTCCATCGAGATCGACAAGGGCGATCACATGTTGTTCGTGCTGGATCGCGAGGGCAAGCCGCTCGCGGGCTTCCCGATCAGCATCGGCGGGCGGCTCGACCCGTTGCCGCTCGGCAAGATGAAGATCACCAACGAGGTGAAGAATCCCACCTTCACCTACAACCCCGCGCTCCTCAAGAAGAATGTGCCGGCCAATGCCCGGAAGGTCGACATCGCGGCGGGGCCGAACAATCCCGTAGGCAATATCTGGATGGGCTTGTCGAAACCGCACTGGGGCATTCACGGCACGCCGTCGCCCGAGCGTGTCGGCCATGATGAGACCAACGGCTGCATCCACCTGACCAACTGGAATGCCGCGCGCCTGGCGCAGCTGGCCAAGGCCGGTTTCTCGGTCGAGGTCAGGGCCTGAGGATGCGCATGGCAGGCCTTGGCAAGCGCTCCATCGTGGCGTGCGCCGGCTGTCTGCTGGGCGTTGCCTGGGGCCTTGGTGTAAGTGTGCCGCGGGTGCAGCAAGGGGCGAAGCCGGACGACGGCCCCGGGCTGCTCGCCGCGCGCTCGCTCGCGATGCCTGTGGCGGGCGTGCAGGCGCAGGCGCTGCAGGACACCTTCGACGACGGCCGTGCGGGTGGGGCGCACGAGGCCATCGACATCCCCGCGCCGCGCGGGACGCCGGTGCGCGCAGTGGACGACGGCACCCTGGTCAAGCTCTTCACGAGCGTGCCGGGCGGCCTCACGATCTACCAATTCGATCCCACCGGCCAGCTCGCCTACTACTACGCGCACCTGGATCGCTACGCCGACCACCTGCACGAGGGCATGGTCTTGCGGCGCGGCGACCTGATCGGCTACGTCGGAACCACGGGCAACGCGCCCGGGAACGCGCCGCACCTGCACTTCGCTGTCTTCCGGCTCGGCGCGGACAAGCGTTGGTGGCAGGGCACGGCCATCAACCCCTACCCAGCCCTGCGGCGTCTGCGGTGAAGCGCAAACGTCTAGACTCTTGCACGCAGCACCGCCCGGAATCGCTTGAGGGCTGTGCCGGATCGACAGAATGAGTCCGCTTGCAATGGAACCACAGCCGCGTACAACCAGCATCAGCACCGAGGAGCGGTATCGCCTGCTCGTGGACGCGGTCGCAGACTCTGCGATCTACATGCTGGATCCGGACGGATTCGTTGTCAGCTGGAATGTCGGCGCAGAGCGGCTCAAGGGCTACACGGAGTCCGAGATCGTAGGCCGCCACTTTTCGCTGTTCTACGAGCCCGAAGACGTTCAGAGCGGGCTGCCGGCCAGGGCGCTGGCGACTGCATTGCAGAGGGGGCGGTTCGAATCGGAAGGTTGGCGCCACGCCAAGGGGGGGCGTCGCTTCTGGGCGCAGGTGGTTGTGCATCCCATCTGGTCGCCGGCCAAGGAACTGCTCGGCTACGCGAAGGTGACCCGCGATCTCAGCGAGCGACGGGCTGCCGAAGACGCCTTGCGACGCAGCGAGGAGCAGTTCAGGCTGCTTGTCCAGGCGGTGACCGACTACGCGATCTACATGCTCGACCCCGAGGGCATCATCACGAACTGGAATTCCGGGGGTCAGCGAATCAAAGGCTATGAGCCTGCCGAAGTCATCGGCACGCACTTTTCGCGCTTCTACCGTGCCGAAGACCGGAACCAGGGCCTTCCTGCAAGAGCGCTTGCGATCGCAGCCGCCGAGGGCCGGTTCGAGGGCGAGGGCTGGCGCGTGCGCAAGGACGGAACCGAATTCTGGGCCAACGTGGTGATCGACCCGATCTACGGCAGCAACGGGGAGCTCCGCGGATTTGCCAAGGTCACGCGGGACATCACGGAGAAACGCAATGCCCAGCTCGCACTCGAGCAGGCGCGCGAAGCGCTCTTCCAGTCGCAGAAGCTGGATGCGATCGGGCAACTCACCGGGGGTGTGGCGCACGACTTCAACAACCTGTTGATGGTCATCCTCACAAGTCTCGAGCTGTTGCGGCGTCGTTTGCCTGCAGATGAAAAGCTCCGGCAGCTGGTGGAGAACGCCGTGCAGGGCGCCAAGCGCGGCGTGTCGCTCACCCAGCGCATGCTGGCTTTCGCGCGCCGGCAGGAGCTCCGTCCCGAAAGCGTGCATCTGCCGTTTGTCATCGGCGGCATGACGGACATGCTCGAGCGCACGCTCGGGCCGACGATTCTCATCGAGCGCGAGTTTGCGGCGCAACTCGGTCCGGCGCTCGTGGATCCGCATCAGCTCGAGCTGGCCATCCTGAACCTCGCAGTCAACGCGCGCGACGCAATGCCGAACGGTGGCACGCTGCGTCTGGAGGCAACGCAAGAGGTGCTTGCCGCCTCGCAGGGCCTGCAGGCGGGAACATTCGTGCGCCTGTCGATTTCTGACAGCGGCAGCGGGATGAGCCCCGAAGTGTTGACGCGTGCCATGGAGCCTTTCTTCACGACGAAGGGTGTCGGCAAGGGCACCGGCCTGGGCCTGGCCATGGTGCAGGGGCTGGCGGTTCAGTCCGGCGGAAAATTCGTGATGACCAGCACCGAGGGTGTCGGGACGACCGCATCGCTTTGGCTCCCTTCGACAAGGGGCGAGGTGCACGAGGCGCTGCCTGGGGGCCATGCTGCACCACCGCCCGCTGCAGCGCAGTGCGTTGCGGCCCTGAAGGTTGTCGCGGTCGATGACGACCCGCTGGTACTGGCCGGCACCGCTTCGATGCTGGAGGATCTCGGACATTCGGTGTTCAGCGCCTCGGGCGCCGTGGAGGCCCTGGGCCTGATTCGGAACGAACCCGGAATCGATCTGGTGATTTCCGACCAGGTCATGCCCAAGATGACCGGCTTGCAGTTGTTTGAAGTGCTGCGCAAGGAGCATCCCGAGCTGCGCCTGATTCTGGCCTCCGGCTTTGCGGACTGGCCGGCCAGCGCCTACGCGCTGGCGGTCAAGGTCGCCAAGCCTTTCGACCAGCAGCAGCTCGCCGATGCGATCGGGCGGGCCATGGGCAACGATGGTCCGGGCTAGGAACAGCGGGCTTTTCAAGCCAGCATCGAGGCACCCATCATCCGCCGGTACCACGCGTGGAAGTGCTGCATGCCGTCTTCCAGCGGCGACTGGTACGGTCCGACATCGGAGACGCCGCGCTCGAACAACGCGCGGCGTCCCGCATCCATGCGCTCGCCGATCTCGTCGTCTTCCCTCACCGTTTCCATGTAGGCCGCACGGTGCGCCTCGATGAACTCACGCTCGAAGGCGGCGATCTCCTCGGGGTAGTAGAACTCGACGACGTTGATAGTGCTCTGCGGCCCCTTGGGGTAGAGGGTGGACAGAACCAGCACATGCGGGTACAGCTCGATCATGTGGGTCGGGAAGTAGGTGACCCACACCGCGCCGAAATCGGGCGCGCTGCCGGTGCGGTAGTCCAGCAGGCGATCGTGCCAGGCGCGATAGACCTCCGAGCCCGGCGCGCCCAGCGACTGGTGCACGCCGACGCGCTGCATGCTGTAGAAATCGGCGAAGTCCCAGCTCAGGTCGTCGCAATCCACGAAGCTGCCGAGGCCGGGGTGGAACGGCGCGACGTGGTAGTCCTCCAGGTACACCTCGATGAAGGTCTTCCAGTTGTAGTTGCATTGGTGGACTTCGACGTGGTCGAGCACATAGTCCGAGAAATCGAACTCCGGCTGCGCGAACAGCGCCGCCATATCCCGCGCCGGATCGCGCGCACCTTCGAACAGCTGGCCGTGGCAATTGCGCAGCGGAAAGCGCTGCAGGTTCTTGCAGGGCTTCTGCTCGAACTGCGGCGCGCCAAGCAGTTCGCCGCGGTCGTTGTAGGTCCAGCGGTGCAGCGGACAGACGATGTGTCCGCCCGCCGCATCCAGGTTTCCGCTCGGGTTGGCGGGCCCCCTCACGTCGCCGGTTTCTCCGCCGAGGATCAGCGCCTGCCGGTGCCGGCAGACGTTGGACATCAGCTCCACGCCCTGCGCATTGCGCACCAGCACACGGCCTCCGCCCTCCTGCGCAAGGCGCCGCCAGTCACCGACGTGCGGGACGGCTTTCTCGTGGCCCACATAGCGGGCCGACTTGTTGAAGATGAGTTCCTGCTCGCGCGCGAGCAGGGCTTCGTCGAAATAGGCGCTGACCGGCAACTGCGTGACTGCCGGCAGAACACGCGCCAGGCGTGCGACAACGTTCATGGGAATCTCCAAAGCGTGACGAACCACGCCGGCCCGTACGGGCTTCGGCGCACCGAGAGAACGGGGAGGCCGGACTACGAAGGATCGGCCAGCAGGCGGGCGATGCGCGTGTCGAGCGGGAGCTTGGGGCAGGTGCTGCATTTCTCGCCGTCGGGTCGGCGGAAGTGGTGGCAGCACACCTTGCGGTCGAGCGCGAGTGCGGGCGTGCCGTCGCGCGCCCGGTAGGCGAAGAAGCCGCAGCCGCCGGCAATGCCGAGCTGCGTGAGCCAGTCGGCTCCCAGCGCGACGAGTTCGGCGTCGGGCCGTGCGGGTTGTTGGCGCCGCACCAGCAGCAGTGCGCCGAGCACGCATTCGGCCTGCAGCCGGTCGGCGGCGCGGGGGTGCAGCGCCACCAGCGGCATCAGCACTTCGCGCGTGGCGTCGCAAAGCGTGCGCAGTTCATCGGCCGAGAGCCGCATGCGCGTGGACAGGTCGCCGGTCGCCGGCACGTGAACCGGCAGCCGGAAGCCGGTGGGAAAGCCGGCGACCACCGCTTGCGCCAAACCCGCGAGGCGCGGCACGTGCGTATCGAGATGCGTGGCGATCACGCCCAGATAGACCGGCTGCCAGATCGCCAGCCCCCAGCAGCGCAGCGCCACGTAGTGCGCCCCGGCGGCGCCGTGTGCCTGTGTCCAGTGACGGCACAGCGCGCGCAGTGCCGTCTCGCCATCCGCGATCTCGTCGTCGCGGCGAAGCGCATCGGGCAGCGGCACGTCGCTCTGTTCGCCGCGCAGACCCGGGACGATGCGCTCGGCCAACTGCAACACGCGGGCGAGGTTCGGATCGGTGTCGATGATCGCCCGCATGGGATCCGTTACGCCAGGCTTTCCGCCAACGCATCCGCCTGGGCGCGTGCTGCCGCGCGGGGGCGGAACTTCGCGATCGGATTCGCGAGATTGCCGGCCATCTTGAGGCTGGAGGCGGGGTCGGACAGGTTGACCATCTGCACGTTGTTGCCGAGCTGCAGCCGGTTCAGGCACGAATGCAGGAACTCGGGCACGAACATGTCGTAGTGCGCGTGCTTGTCGGCCTGTTCGGGGTGGGCGTTCTGGTAGTCGGTAACGCAATCGGCCACCGCGCCCCAGAAATCGTCTTCGGTGCAGCATGCGTTTTCCACCAGCACCTGGTTGATGTGGCGCAGCACGCCGTCGAACACGTCGATGAAGATGCCGAGCAACTTGAAGTGGTCGGGCACATCCACCGCCAGCCGATCGACGCGTTCCGGCAGGCGCGCCTTGGCTTCGATGTCGAGGATGGCGCACTCCTCGGCGATGTCCTTCATGATGGCGCGCACCGGCACATGGCGGTCGAGCACCAGGATCAGGTTCTCGCCGTGCGGCATGAACGTCAGGTCGTGCCTGTAGAAGCAGTGCAGCAGCGGCGTCACGTACGCCTCCAGGTAGCGGCGCAGCCACGGCACCGTGCCCAGTCCCGAGCGGTGGATCAACTCCGGCAGCAATGCATGGCCATGCTTGTCGACGTGCAGCAGCGCGGCCATGGTCATCAGGCGTTCGCCCGGTGCGAGCAGCGGCAGCGGGTTCTCGCGCCAAAGCGCCGAGAACATCTTCTTGTAGGGCGTGTCGAGCGGAATTGCCGCTTCGTAGTGGAAGTTTCGAAAACCCACTGATGCGACTTCCTGCAGGATGGTGAAGCCGTTCGCGCGCAGATAAGGATCGCCGTCCACCAGTTGCTTGATGAACTCGTTGATCGCCGGCGTGCCCGACATGTAGTAGGGCGACAGGCCCCGCATGAAGCCCATGTTGAGGATCGACAGCGAGGTCTTCACATAGCGCTTGCTACGGTCGCTGGTGTTGAAGAAAGTCCGGATCGACTGCTGCGCGGTGTAGCGGTCGCTGCTGTAGTCGAGGCAGATGATCTTGCGCTCAGCGACGTAGCCGGCGAAAGCGATCGACAGCTTGTTGAACCACTGCCACGGATGCGCCGGCATGAAGTAGTAGTCGGCCGGATCGACGCCGCAGGCGCTCACCTGGCGGGTGAAATGCTCGACCGTGTCCTGCCCGATTTCTTCAGCCAGCAGTTGTTCGTAGCCGAGCGTCGAGATGCTGGCGAAGGTGGCATGGGCCTTGTGCACCGCGAGCCAGATCACGCGGATGTCTGAACCGGCTTCGGGCGCGTAGGCGCGGTAGTCCACCGCGTTGAAGCCGAGCCGCCCGTTGTTGGCGACGAAGCCCGGGTGGCCTTCCATCATTGCGACCTCGATGGTCTGGAAGTCGGCGGCGTCGGCCAGTTCGGCGCTGCTGGGCGCATCGGCCTTCATGCGCTTGAACGCGCTGCCGAACAGGGTGCTGCTGATCTCGTCCAGGTAGATCGGCAGCAGCTCTTCGCGTATGCCCAGGCGCTGGCGGCATTCGATGATGAACTGCAGGGCGTCCAGCGGCTGCTCCGCGCCGTTCACGTGCTTCCGGATCGATGCCGGCTCGATGTGCCAGTGGCGCAACGCCAGGCGCTGCGCCTCGAACTGGTAGCAGACCGCTGTGTCGTCTGACAAGACCTGGTAGCGCGCAAAGCCGTTCTGGTCCGGGCCGAGGCGCTCGGGTTCGATGATCAGCTCGTGCGCGTACTCGGCGATCGCCTTGCGCAGCAGCAGGCGGTTGGCCTCGGCCCAGACTTCCGGCGTCAGGTGCGCGGCGGCTTCGGCTGGTTGTTGATAGAGCTGCTTCGCGATGTCTGCATTCATGGATGGACTGCTTCCTGGTTGGTGGCCGTAGCCTGTTCAAAATCCCGCCGGGTGCAATAGGCGAGGCTGGCGATCTTCTCGGGGAAGACGACGTCGCGGTCGTAGACGAAGCCTGCCGACCGGTTCAATGCATGGATCCTGTGGTTGCCCGCGTCGGGCTCCACGACGATGCGCCGGGCGCCCAGGTGGGCGAACATGAAGCGCATCAGCGCGTGGAACACGGCGCGCGAGAAGCCGGGGATGCGCACGTCCGCAGGGCCGACGAAGACGTGCATGCCCAGGTCGCCGGGCCGCACCTCGTAGAAGGCCCGGATGCGATCGTGTGCAGGGTCGTAGCACTCGGCCAGGAAGGCCGGCCGACCCTGGTGCCAGCCGATGTAGGCCGTGGCATGGCCGGACGCCATCATCTGCCGGTAGACCTCGCGCACCTCGTCCTCGGACTTGTCCTGCATCAGCCAGAACGCAGCGCGCTCCTGGGTGAACCAGCGATGCAGCATCGGCACGTCGTCCGGAATCCGAAGCGGGCGAAAGACGAAGCCGGCTTGGTCGCGGTAGGCGCTCTCAGTTGGCATGGGCGGGCGCCTCCAGCGCGGCCGCGTGATCGGCGCTCGGCACGTTGAGGATCAGGCGGTCGAGCAACGCGGTCAGCACGAAGCCGCCCGCCGCCAGCAGGAAGGGCACGTGCAGTCCGTAGCGCTCGACGATCGCGCCGGCTGCGAACGAGGACAGCAGCACGCCCAGGTTCTGGAAGAAGTTGGTGATGCTGTAGTCCTGCGCATAGCGCTGTGGCGTCGACAGGCGGAACAGGTTGACTTCGAGCTTGACGATGATCTGGAACAGCGACCAGCCATACAGCACGCGTCCCACCACGATCCACACCGGGTCCGGCGCGGCGTGCAGCAGCAGCCCGACCATGCCCAGCAGCAGGTTGCCCACGGTGTGGTCGGGCAAGCGCCCGCTGCGCGCCAGGATGCGGGCATGCAGCCGCAGCGCCACGATGGCCACCACGCCCGGAATGGCAAAGGCCATGCCGGAGACCAGTTCGCTGTCGTAGCCGCTCGTCTTCTGCCAGTAGACCGCGAAGAAGGGGCGGATCAGGTAGGCGCTGAAGTCGAACAGCAGCATCACCAGTGCCAGCCGCAGGATCGGCAGGCGCGCGCGCCAGTTGACGCGGCGCGCTTCGGCGGCCGCCGCGGCGGTTTGCGCGTGCTCGCCGGTGTTGATGCGCACGATCTTGCCGCTGCGGATCAGGTAGATGCAGACCGCCATCTGGAAGAAGTCGCCGGCAGCCATGGCGTAGATGCTGGCGCGCGGCCCCCAGGCCTGCAGCACGAAGCCGCCCACCACCGCACCGAAGATGGCGCCGAAATGCACCACGACCGACAGCACGCCGATGGTGGCCGCATGCTGGTCCTTCGGCGTGAGCCGCATCATGTACGGATACATCAGCAGGTAGCTGCTCTTGCACATGAACATCAGCATCGACAGCACCCAGTAGCTCTGTACGTCGGGTGCCCAGTCGCACAGCAGGCTGAAGGTGCCGGCGGCAAACTGCGTGTAGACCAGCAGGTGCAACGGCTCGATGCGCCGTGCCACGCGCGCCCAGATCGGCAGCGTGCACATCACCGCGATCGAGATGGCCGCCACGTAGGCGCCCACGTGCACTGCGCTGTCGATGCCGTAGCGCGCGCTGAAGAACTGCGGATAGAAGGGGATGAGGATGGCGTCGCTGATGACCGCCAGCACCGTCATCATGATCACGTGGAATTTCAGGCTCATGCTGTTTTCCGCGTCAGAGCCGGACGAAATCCGCGGTCGCTGGAATCGCGAAATCCTGGAGCGCGATGCGGCGCTCGATCTTGTAGTGCTCCACGCCCGTCAGTTCGCGCAGGATGTAGGAGTTGCGGTAGCAGCTCATGCCCAGATCCTGGTTGGTCATGCCGTGGGTGTGCTGGCCGGCGTTCTGCACGAAGACCTCGTTGCCATTGAAGTCGGCCGCGTAGTTGCGCGCCAGCCTGTAGCGGCCCTTCTCGTCCCAGCGCAGCCGGTGGCGGATGCCGTCGATGAAGGGCGGGATGTTCTCGCGGTATCCCGTGGCGAAGACCACGCCCTCGCTGCGGTGCGCATAGCGGGTCTCGCAATCGAGTTGCCGGAACTCGATGTCGTAGCCGTCGCCGGCAGCGTCGTAGCGGCAGCCCTGCAGCTCGCAGTTGGTGATGAGGTGCGTGCGCAGCCGGCCCTCGTTGCGCCTGTCGTCGAGCAGGTCGTAGATCTGGTTGATCAGGCTGGCGTTGACGCCCTTGTAGAGGCTGTCCTGGGTGCGGACGATGCGCTCCTTCTTCTGCTCGTCGAGGTGGAAGAAGTAGTCGATGTAGTCGGGCGAGAACATCTCCAGCGTGAGCTTGGTGGTCTCCATCTGGAAGAAGCGCGGCGAGCGCGTGATCCAGGTCAGGCTGTAGTCGTGCGCATCGGCTTCCTTGAGCAGGTCGTGATAGACCTCCGCCGCACTTTGCCCGCTGCCGACGATGGTGATGGAGCGCTTCTGCTGCAGTTGCGCCTTGTGCGCCAGGTAGCCGGCGGCATGCATGAAGCGGTGCTCGGCCGGCTCGCAGCATTGGGGAAAGACCGGCCGGGAGCCGACGCCCAGCACCAGCTTGCGGCAGCGCAGGACGAAGGGTTCGCGCTGCGGGCCCTGCACGCCGGTCACGACATAGCAGCCGTTCTCGAGGTCATGCACTACCTCCTGCACATCGCACGAGAAGCGCACGTTGGACAGCTGTGCCGCGGCCCATCGGCAGTAGGCGTTGTACTCCGCGCGCTTCAGGTAGAAGTTCTCCCGGAAGTAGTACGAGTAGATCTTGCCTTCCGCTTTGCAATAGTTGAGAAAGCTGAAGCGGCTCGTGGGATCTGCGAGGCTCACCAGATCGGCCAGGAAAGGGTTCTGCAGGGTGGCGTTGTCGATCAGCATCCCGGGATGCCAGCTGAATTCCGTGTTGCGCTCCAGGAAGATGCCATTCAGACCGGCAATCGGCTCCGCAAGGCAGGCCAGGCTCAGGTTGAAGGGCCCGAGCCCGATCGCGATGAATTCTTGAACGTCCGTTTTCATGGCACTCCAATCTGGGGGTTGTCGATGCGCGGCCGCTACCACTGGTACGTCAGGGTGGCCGCCACGTTGCGTGCGTCGCCCCAGTAGCAGTACTGCTGGCTCAGGCACGACGCCACGTAGCTCTTGTCGAAGACGTTGTTGGCATGGAGGCGCAGGCTGGAGCCCTTGAGCGACGGGTTCACGTACGCCAGGTCGATGCGCAGCATCAGGTCGACCACGGCGTACGGCCGCACTTTGAAACTGTTGGCGTTGTCGACCCAGCTGGTGCCCACGTGGCGCACGCCGGCGCCCAGCGTGAAGCCGGGCATGAAAGTCCAGTCGCCCCAGACCGAGGCCATGTGGCGCGGCGCCTGGTAGGGCGTATTGCCGGTGAAGCCTTCCGCCGACTCGATGAACTTCATGTCGGTGAAGGTGTAGCTTGCGAGCATCGAGAAGTTGCTGCTCAGCTGCGAACGCGCCTCCAGCTCGAGGCCGCGCGAGCGCACCTTGCCGCTCGGCACGTAGTAGGTGGCGCCGACCGGGCGGGTGGCCACGTTTTCCTGCTTCAGGTCGTACACGGCCGCCGACAGCAGGGTGTTCGAACCCTTGGGCTGATAGCGGATGCCGACCTCCACCTGCTGGGTCTCGGCCGGCCGCAGGATCTTGCCTTGCTGGTCGTTGCGCAGGCTCGGGTTGAAGCCGTCCGAATAGCCGACATAGGGCGCGATGCCGTTGTCGAACAGATAGACCAGGCCGGCCCGCTTGGTGAACTTGGAGCCTTTCCATTCCGCCGGCGCACCGGTTCCATAAAGGTTCGAGGCCTGCGCCCAGTCCTGGCGTCCGCCGAGCGTGAGGCGCCAGCGGCCGAGCTCCATCTGGTCCTGGATGTAGAGGCCGGTCTGTTCCAGGTGGCGGTCGATCGGGGAGCTCGCGACGTCGCTCAGGCCGGGGAGTCCATAGACCGGCGCGAACACGTTGATCGGTGACGCGCCGCCCGACTCCCAGCTCCCGCCGACGCTTCGCTTCTGGTAGTCCAGCCCTGTCAGCAGCGTGTGTTTGACCGCCCCTGTCTCGAATCGCCCTTCGAGCTGGTTGTCGACGGTGTGGCCGCGCGTGGATTCGCGTGCGCCGGCGTAATAGCGCGTCAGCTCGTTGGCGCTGGCCCAGCCGTAGCCGTAGACCTGGCGCAGCGTGGTGTCGGCCGAGACGTAACGGAAGTTCTGCCGGAACTTCCACTGGTCGTTGAAGGCATGGTCAAGCTGATAGCCGAGAAAGCGTTGGGTGCGCTGGTACTTCTCGACGCTCGGATCGCCATCGAAGAAATAGCGCGAGATCCGTCTTCCGTTGTGGTTTGCATTGATGCTGGCGTCCGCCGGCACGCCGCTGTGGTAGCTGCCTTCGGGGTCGTGCTGGAGATACGCCTGCAGCAGCAGTTGCGTGTCCTTCGCCGGCCTGATCGTCAGCGACGGCGCGATGGCCTGCCGCTGTTCCTTCACATGGTTGAACTGCGAATCCAGCGAGCGCCCCAGCGCCGTCAGGCGGTATGCCACCACGCCGTTCGCATCGACCGGCCCCGTGAGATCGACCGCGCTTTCCACCCGGTTGCGATTGCCAACGGTGAGCTGGACTTCGCGATAGGGCTCGAACTGCGGCTTTGCGCTGGTCAGGGCCACCAGCCCGCCGGGCGACGCACGTCCATAGAGCACCGAGGCCGGCCCCCTGACTACGTCGATGCGCTCCAGGAAATACGGATCGACCTGCATCGAGCTGTAGCTGCCCTGGTCGCTCAGCAGGCGCAAGCCGTCGAGCAGGGTGCTGTCGACGCTGCTGTCGTTGAAGCCACGCAGGGCCACGTAGTCGTAGCGGTTGGACGAACCCACGAGCCCGGTGAAGGCGCCGGGCGTGTAGTTCAGCGCCTCGGGAATGCTGCGCGGCTTCTGGTCTTCTAGTTGCTGCTTGGTCACCACCGAGATGGACTGCGGCGTTTCGAGGATCGGCGTGTCGGTCTTGGCGCCCGCAGCGCTGCGCCTGGCGACATAGCCGGTCGTCCCGCCGGCGGTTTCCTCTTGCGGGCTTGCCGTCACCGTCACGACCGGCAGGTTGCCGGCGGCCGATGTTTCGGACGAGGTCTTGACGACGACGGCGTTGCCCTCGATGGTCGCCGCCAGCCCGCTCCCGGCCAGCAGCCGGTTCAGCGCCTGCTGTGGCGTCAGGTGCCCGGACACGGCCGGTGCCGCCTTGCCCGCCACCAGCGCGGGCTGAACCATCAGTTCGAGCCGCGTCTGCCGCGCCAGGTCATTGAGCGCCGGGGCCAGCGGCTGCGCCGTGATGCTGATCTGCATCGGCGCCAAAGCCTGGGCGTGCGCGACGGCACTGAGAAAGGACAGCGCTCCGACGAGGGCCAGCGGAGCAGGGTGAAAGCGGCGGGAACGGAACATGCGCGTGATCTCTGAGAAGGAAGTAAATAAGAATCCTTCTCATGTAGACGCATGGGCTTCGGCAAACCCTAGGTCGGCTTCAAAGTTTTTTGCGGCCTGCGGCGTGCCTACTTGCCGTGGACGATCTCCGTCACGCCATCCTGCGCGCGCAGCCGCACCGGCAGCACCTGCGGCAGGACGCGCGAGAAGTTGTCGAGCCGGCGTGGGTCGAAGGTGCCGGTGACGCGCAGCGCTGCCACGCCCGGGTCGCGCACCACGAGGTGGGTGGGGCCGTAGCGCTCGAATTCGGCCAGCGCCCGGGCCAGCGGCGTGTTGTCGAAACTGACCCGGCTCTCGCGCCATGGCGCGATACCGGCGGCAGGCACGGCGGACACTTCGCCGAGCATGCCGGCCGCATCGCTGGCGACCTGCTGGCCGGCACCGAGCTCGACGGCGGCGCCGGATGCCGCCCGGTCGGCCCGCGCCACGCGCACCCGTCCCTCTTCCACGGCAACGTGCACGCCTTCCTTGTCCGACAGGCCGGGCGTGTAGCGCACCGAGAAGCGGGTGCCGACGACCGTGATGCGCAGCGGGCCGGCGAGCACGTCGAAAGGGCGCGCCGCGTCGCCCTTGACCTGCAGCACGGTCTGTCCCTCGGGCAGGCGAAGCTCGCGGCGCTGGCGGTAGAGCGTTACGTCGGCGCGGGTCGCGGTGTCGAGCCGCAGACGGCTGCCGTCGGGCAAGGCCACATCGAGCTGCTGGCCGCGCGCGGTCGCGAAGCTCTGCGCGAACAAGGGCTGCTGCCAGTGGCTCCAGGCCAGGTAGCTGCCGCCGACGACCATGAGCAGCACGGCCGCAAACGCACCTTGCGGCGCCCAGTCGGCCAGCCCGCGCCACCAGGCGCGCCGCAGCGGCGCGGCATGGGCTGCTGCCTTGTCGGCACTCAGCCTCTTCCTCAGCGTGCGCAGGCCCTCCGCCGGCAGTGCATCGAGCGCGCTCCAGTCGCGCTGCCAGTGCGCGAAGGCCGCGCGGTGGCGGCCATCGGTAGCCAGCCAGGCCTGGAATGCCGTTTCCTCGGCGGCATCGATCCTGCCGCCGCCACGGCGCACGAACCAGTCCAGGGCCGCGCCCTCGATTTCCGGGGACGGCGCGGCTGGCGGGTCTGCTGGCGGCTGGGGGCTCATGACGCTGTCATCTCCTTGATGTAGACGCACCAGCGGCCCGAAACCCTAGGTCGCCCGCGCAGCGCCTGCAGGCTTCCATGGCCAGCTTGATGTGCTGCTCGACCATCTTGCGCGAGATGCCCATGCGCTCTGCAACCTCCGCGTGCGGCAAGCCATCGAACTTGTGCAGGATGAAAGCCTCGCGGCAGCGCAAGGGCAGGGCGTCGATGGTGGCAAGGAGGGCGCTGACCGCCTGCGCGGACTCGGCGGCCGCGTCGGGTTCGCAGGCCCGCGGCGCCGCCAGGCTGTCGAGCTCGGCGGAAAGCGCCTCCTCGTCGTCCGGCTGCAGCGCTTCGCCGCGCACTTCGCTGCGGCGGTGCTGGTCGATCTGCAGGTTGCGCGCCGTGCGGTACAGCAGCGCGCGCGGCTCGGGCACCGGCTGGCCGGAATGCTGCACGGCCAGAACGCGTGCATAGCTCTCCTGCACGACATCGGCCGCGGCATCGCGGTTGCGCGCCGTGCGCGAACAGAAGTTCAGCAGTTCCTGGTAGTAGCGTTCAAGCACAGATCGATCACAGCCATGGAGGTGACGAGTCCCCTCGACAGGCTGGCGTCGCGACGGCTCACCCGGTGCGTAAATTGCAGATGGGAACGATTCTCATTATCCACGACAGGATACGGCGTGCGCTCAGCCCGGCTTGCCGTCCAGGCGGGGCCGCGTCAGCACCGGCCAGTAGCGCACGGCGTACAGGCCGAAGCCCAGTGTCCAGAAGGCGGCGGAACCCAGCACCGCGGCGAGGGTCTGGGACGGCGCGACGAACGGCACGAGAACTCGCGTGAGCGCGGCGAGCAGAACCAGCACGAAGCAGGCGGTATCGAACTGGTCGGCGCGCAGCATTCGACCGGTGTGGCCTCGCGCCGTGCGAACCATCATCCCGATGATGAGCCCCCCTGCCGCGCCCACCGTCAGCGCGTGCGCCGCCAGCGAGGGCGACACCCAGCCACCGGACGCCAGCACCCGCAATGCGAGGTGAACGGGAATCCACGCGTAGGCCAGGTGCAGGACTAGAACGATCGTGTTGTTCAGCGTTTTCCAGGGCCGCCAGAGCGACCACCGCGCAAGATGCACGAGCGCCGCCGGCACGGCGATGGCTGCCACGGCGACCGGCGGCAGGCCCGTTGCGTCGACGAGCAGCAGCGCGGCCACAGAGCCCAGCGCCGCCTTCTCGAGCAGGGGATGCGTCGTCGCGTTCGCGCCGGGAACGCCGTTGTTGGTGAACATCGGAATCACGCGGCCGCTCATGACGGCCATGATGAGCAGCAACACGTCCAGGGCCACCTGGATACCGATCCATGCTGGTACCTGGATCACGGCCAGGGCCGAGAGATGGAAGGCGAATGCAGCGCCCGAAAGCACCAGCAGCAAGCCGATGAAGAAGTAGTTGCGCCGGTTGCGCGCAGTGATCAGCGGAATCCCCAGTGCTACCGCACAGGCCAGCGGAAAGGCCGCGTTGACGACGGCAGCCGCCCAGCCGAAAGGCGTGAGCACGAGGACGCGCCCTGCCACCCAGAGGGTCGCCAGGGCGGCCAGCGGCAGGCCCACGGGCGTCGGCTGGCCGGACCAGTTGCGCCCCGCGGTGAAGAGAAAGCCGACGATCACAGCGAGGGTGAAGCCGAACAGCATTTCGTGCGCATGCCACAGCGGGCCCTGCAGGTAGGCCATCGGCAGCCAGCCTGCGAACTGCAGCGCCCACAGGCCGATGGACAGTGCAGCGAAGGCGCTGGCAAGCAGATAGAACGGCCGGAAGCCGAGTTGCCACAGGGCAAAGGCGGGCGCTGGAACCACGGGAGGTTGCGCGCGCTCGATGGCGATGAAGGAAGCCATTACCGGGCCTTTCTGACGCCGGGGGCGCCGTGGTGGAGACGCCAGGCCACGGCCGCACCGGCCACGGTGGCGGCAAAGAAGCCGATCGTCGCTGCGTTGAGTGCGGCGCCGGCGGCGCGCAACGGTTCGCTGAAGGAACCGAGGAAGAGCCGCATCAGGAGCGACAGGTGCAGGGCGGCCAGCGGCAGATAGAAGAGCGCGCCGAACTGGAGCTTGACCCGCGCGATCGCCGGCAGCACGACCGGCGCGTGCCCCATCATCATGCTGACGACGAAACCGAGTCCCAACGCGTGCAGCGCTGCGTCGCGACCGGCCCAGCCGAGCGCCGTCATCGCCCACGCCACGCCGCCGACCGCGAGCCAGGCGTAGCCACCCAGCAGGCAGATCGCCATGTAGCGGCTGATGCCGTGCGCGAACACCGTGCGCCGCGCAACATCGAAGGTCGCCAGCCACGCCGCCAGCAACACCAGCGCCGTGCCATAGGCGAGGCCACCGGCGCGCGGTGCCACGCCCGACCATGCCGCGCCCGCCAGCAGCAAAGACAGAACGGCATGCAGCGTGGCGCTGGCGCCCGGGCGTCGTCGCATGAGCCGCGTCATCTCCAGGCGCTCGGCGGCAATCGTCATGACGAGAAAGGCGAACCACCACGGAAAGACGGCGTTGCCGTCGTGGCCCAGTGCGAACAGCACGTTGCCCATCACCCATGCGGCCGCACCCACCAGCAACAGGAGCGTGTGGGCAGCGTGCTGGCGCCGCACGACCACCGCGTTGACCGCGAGGAAGGCCACCGCCGCCGCCACGCCCAGCCACGCGCCGGTGGCCTGCTGCCCGAGCACAAGACACACAGCGCCAGCGCCTGACGCCAGTGGCGCGAGCAGGGCCGCACGGTGCTTGACGGCCACTGCGCGTTCGATGCCGATGACCGTCCCCAGAAAGCCGCAGATCATGAGGGCCGCATGCACCATCAGCACCTGGCCCGTCCAGGCAAAGGAGATCGGATCCGGCAGCGCGACGCCGAGCCGCCAAAGTCCGCCCGCGATGCCACCCACCAACGAGACGCCAACCACCGCACCGAACACCATGCGCATGAAGTTCCAGACGCGGGACGCCGATGCCCGGTGGCTGCTGCGGATGGAAAGACGTTCGGCGTTCACCATCCCATGAACCGCTTGGCCTTCGCGCTCATGCGCTTCGGCGTCCAGGGCGGCTCCCACACCAGTTCAATGCAGATCTTGAGATCGGCCGGGACGACCTTGTCCAGTTCGAGCTCCGCGTCCTCGATGATGACGTCGATCACCGGGCAGGCGGCCGAAGTCATGGTGATCAGCACGTGCGCGGTCTTGGCGTCGACGGTGACGCCGTAGACGAGGCCGACATCGACGATGCTCATCGAGATTTCCGGATCGACCACGCGTGACAGCGCGGTGGCGATCGGCTGCCGCAAGGCTTCCGGCCCGTCGTAGGGGAAAGAGGCCAGGTCGAGGATTGCCTGGTTCGTCATGTGCCCCCCTTGGCATGGTGGTGCGCCGGGGCTTCATCGACAAAAAATATCGCGGACAGCGCCTCGCGGTTGTGGACCAGATCCGCCAGCGTGTAGCGATGCAGGATCGAATGGAACGCCGCCAGGGCCTCGTCCAGCACGCCGCGCAGACGGCACAGGCCGGTAATCCGGCACTCGCCACCGTCTTGCGCGAAGCATTCGACGATCGCGTTGCCCTCGGTGTGGCGCACGACGTCGCCGATATTGATCATGTCGGGCGCCTTGGCGAGCGACAGGCCGCCGCCCTTGCCGCGAACGTTGGCGAGCCACCCATGCTTTCCAAGGAAGTGAACCACCTTGGTCAGGTGATGCTCCGACACCCCGAAAGAGGCGGCGATCCCCGCAATGGTGGCGCGCCGCTCCGGCTGCGCGGCCAGGTAGATCAGTACCCGCAGGCTGTAGTCGGTGAAGGCGGTGAGCTTCATGGTCTCTCGGGGGCAAGCCGCCTCACCGTTCGGCCGCGGCGGCAGCCGGGATGGCCAGGCCTTCGCGGCCCTTCAGGCCCGGCGATGTCTGCGGCCCGGCTTGCGACACCGGAGGGCGCAGCAGGCGCAGCGCATATGCGGCGAGGAGCACCGCACCCACGGCGAAAACGATGTCGCCCGGCACCCGCATCCAGACCAGGATCTCCATCACGCGGGAATGCACGATCTCGGCGGAGCGGGCGAACCACAACCCCTGCGTGACACTGGCCCAGGCCTGGTAGATGCCGGCGGGCAGCAGCGACAGGAACACCATCATGGCCAGGCCGATGTTGAGGCTCCAGAACGCGGGCTTGAGCAGGCCGTCGGCATGCAAGTGGCGCTCGTACAGGCCGCGCAGGCAGAACAGCATCAGTCCGATGCCCAGCATCCCGTAGACCCCGAAGAGCGCGGCGTGGCCGTGGGCGGCCGTCATGTTGAGCCCCTGCACGTAGTAGAGCGAGGCGGGCGGATTGATCGCGAAGCCGAGCACGCCGGCGCCGATGGTGTTCCAGAAGCCGACGGCCACGAAGCACATGACGGGCCACTTGTAGGCAGCGAGCCACGGCATGGCCTGCGAACGGCGCCAGGTCTGCAGCGCCTCGAGGCCGATCAGGGTGAGCGGCACCACTTCGAGCGCGGAGAACACCGCGCCCACGGCGATCACCGAGGTCGGCGTGCCGGTGAAGTAGAGGTGGTGCAGCGTCCCGAGGATGCCGCCGAACAGGAACACGATGGTCTCGGCAATGATGGCGCGGTTGGCGCTTTCGGTGCGCACCAGGCCCAGGCGCGTGAAGATGAGTGCGACGACGGCGGTGGCGAACACTTCGAAGAAGCCTTCCACCCAGAGGTGCACCAGCCACCAGCGCCAGTATTCGATCATCGAGTAGTGGGTGTGCTGTCCCCAGACCAGCGAAGTGGAATAGAAGCCGCCGATGCAGGTGGCCGAGAGGAACACCATCGCGATCAGGCCACGGGATGCCGAAGGCTTGACCAGTGCCGGCCACAGCGCGCGGCCCAGCAGAAACACCCAGAACAGCAGGCCGACGAACAGCAGCACCTGCCAGACGCGGCCCATGCTGGTGTATTCCAGACCCTGGTTGCCGATCCAGAAGCTGAAGTCAACGCCGCGGTGCTGCAGCGTGCCGAGCCAGCCGGTCAGCGTCGAGCCCACCACGATGGCGATCAGGGCCCAGAAGAGCACGTCCACGCCGAGCTTCTGCAGCTTGGGTTCGCGGCCGGACAACAGCGGGGCGATGTAGAGGCCTGTGGCCAGCCACGCGGTGGCAATCCAGAAGATGCCGACTTGCGTGTGTACCGTGCGGCTGACCACGTAGGGCAGCACCTCGGCCAGCGGAAGCCCGAAGAACGATTGGCCTTCGACGGCGTAGTGGGCCGTGATGACCCCCATGCCGATCTGCAGCAGCATCAGTCCGATCACCGCGAAGAAGTACTTGCGCGTGGCCTTCATGGAGGGCGTTGCCACGACACCGAGCAGCGGATCCGCCTTGGGCGGCTGCGCTTCGGCTTCGTGCTTCTGGCTGCCGTGCAGCCACAGCATGGCCGCAATGGCCGCCAGCAGCAGGCAGATGCTGACCATCGTCCAGATGGCCGCCCCGCTGGTCATCGTGTTGTTGACCAGCGGCTCATGCGGCCAGTTGCTGGTGTAGCTCAGCCCCGTTTCCCCGGGGCGGTCTGTGGCAGCAGCCCACGCCGTCCAGAAGAAGAAGGCGGTCAGCGCCTGGCGGTCGGCGCGATCGGGCAGCATGTCCACCGTCATCGCATACTGGTCGCGCAGCGTGGCGACCGAGCTGTCGCGGCCGAACAGTGCGTCATAGTGCGCCGCTGTTTCGCGGATCGCCTCGGCGCGTGCCACGGAAACGGTGACCACGCCGCTCGTGCTGTCGTAGGTGTTGCGCCGCATCTCCTCGACCAGCGTGGCGTCGAGCGCACCGCGCTCCGACGCACTCAGCGCGGAGGGCGCCTTGCGATAGGCCTCTGCGTGGCGATTCTTGAGCGCAACGGCCTCACGGTGCAGCCAGTCTGCAGACCAGTCGGGTGCGACGTAGCCGCCATGGCCCCACACGGAGCCCAGTTGCTGCCCGCCGACCGACAGCCAGACCTGCTGGCCGCGCTGGACCTGCTCGCCGGTGAAGACCACATCGCCGTTGGAAGCGGTGACGGATGTGGGAATCGGGGGGGCCGTCAGGTAGATCTGCACGCCCAGATAACCCAGCGCACCGAAGGACAGTACGAAGATGAAGGCGAGCCAGCGCCAGAGCCTGCTGTTGTTTTTCATGATGTTTCGACGACGGAGGAGAAGGCTGCAGATTGCACGGGGAATTCCTTGTGGAAAGCGAACTGGGCAGAAGGTGTATTTGGAATACATCTATCCTAGGAAAGGCTTCGCTCCGGGACGTTGATGTGCATCAACATTCGTCTCCAAATCGCCCGCGCGGCGGGACCGGTCATGTGCCTATTCGCGAGCGCTGCGCGGTTCGGCCAGCAGGCGCTGTATCAGCCGATCCTTCTCTGCCCACCGGCCTTCGACCCACTTGCGGATCCGCTGGCGGTGCGCCCTGTTCCCCGAGGGGCCCGCGCCCAGCAGGTTGGGCGGAATGGGGCATTGACGGACGTCGACGGTGACGGCCTTCACGTTGCCGCACAGCAGCGCCCAAAAGCTCGGCGTCCCCTCGGGGTAGACGATGGTCACGTCGAGCATGGACTCGAACTGCTCGCCCATCGTGGACAGCGCCACGCCGAGGCCACCGGTCCTGGGTTCGAGCAGGTGCCGGTAGCTGCTGTGCTGCGCGGCATGCTTGGCCGCCGTGAAGCGCGTGCCCTCGACGAAGTTGATGACCGCCGTTGGAACGCGCCTGAACTTCTCGCAGGATCGCCGCGTCGTGGCGAGATCCCCCCGGCCCGCACCCCGACCACGGCCGCGCTTGAGGAACGGAAAGTCGAGCGCCCACCAGGCCAGCCCCATCACCGGCACCCAGACGAGCTCGCGCTTCAGAAAGAATTTGAGAAACGGGATGCGCCCGTGAAACACACGCTGCAGCACCAGGATGTCAACCCAGCTCTGGTGATTGCTCGACACCAGATACCAGCCGCGGCGGTTCAGCCCCTCGACGCCCTGGACTCGCCATGGCGCAGGGCACACGGCTGCGATCCATGCGTTGTTGATGGCCACCCACCCTCCGGCCAGCGCGTTCAGGACGCGGTCGCAGCCGGCGCGAACCATGTTGACCGGCACCAGCAACTTGATCATTGCCGGCGGCACCATCAAGCTGAACGCGACCAGCGTGTTCAAGCCGAGCAACGCGGCGGTGAGGGCGCCGCGCAGCGGGGCAGGCATCAGTTTCAGGTTGGACAAGGGATGGTGCGCAGCAAGGAGGGCGGAGCCTGCGCTTGGCGCCGGGCTCGAACCATTCTGAGAGGACGCCATCTCCCAGGTGTTGATCCCGCTCAAGCTTCCAAGGCTTGGCGGGCATCCGTGGGCGCGATCCTCAGAAGAAGCCGAGCTTCTTCGGCGAATAGCTCACCAGCAGGTTCTTGGTCTGCTGGTAGTGGTCGAGCATCATCTTGTGCGTCTCGCGGCCGATGCCGGATTCCTTGTAGCCGCCGAACGTGGCATGCGCCGGATAGGCGTGGTAGCAGTTGGTCCACACCCGGCCGGCCTTGATGGCGCGGCCCATGCGATAGGCGGTACTGCCGTCGCGTGTCCACACGCCCGCACCCAGGCCGTAGGGCGTGTCATTGGCGATTTCCAGCGCTTCGGCTTCGGTCTTGAAGGTCGCGACCGCGAGCACGGGGCCGAAGATCTCTTCCTGGAAGATCCGCATCTTGTTGTGGCCCTTGAACAGCGTGGGCTGCACGTAGTAGCCGCCAGCCAGGTCGCCACCCAGTTGCGCCCGCCCGCCGCCGATCAGGCATTGCGCGCCTTCCTGCTTGCCGATCTCGAGGTAGCTCATGATCTTGTCCATCTGCATGGAGGACGCCTGCGCGCCCATCATCGTCTCGGTGTCCAGCGGGCTGCCCTGCTTGATGGCCTTGATCCGCTCCAGCGCACGCGCCATGAACTTGTCGTAGATCGACTCCTGGATCAGCGCACGCGACGGGCAGGTGCAGACCTCGCCCTGGTTGAAGGCAAACAGCACCAGGCCTTCGATGGCCTTGTCGAAAAAGTCGTCGTCGGCATCGGCGATGTCTTCGAAGAAGATGTTGGGGCTCTTGCCGCCGAGCTCCAGCGTGGCCGGGATGAGGTTGCCGGCCGCGGCCTGCGCGATGACGCGGCCAGTGGCGGTGGAGCCGGTGAACGCGATCTTGGCGATGCGCTTGCTGCCGGCCAGCGCCATGCCCGCTTCGCGGCCATAGCCATTGACGATATTGAGTACGCCCGGCGGCAGCAGGTCGGCAATCAGCTCGGCCATCACCAGGATGCTGATGGGCGTCGATTCAGCGGGCTTGAGCACCACGCAGTTGCCCGCGGCGATGGCCGGTGCCAGCTTCCAGGCGGCCATCAGGATGGGAAAGTTCCAGGGAATGATCAGGCCCACCACGCCAAGCGGCTCGTGGAAATGGTAGGCGATGGTGTTCTCGTCGATCTCGCTGAGCGAGCCTTCCTGCGCGCGCAGGCAACCGGCGAAATAGCGGAAGTGGTCGATGGTCAGCGGAATGTCGGCGTTGAGCGTCTCGCGGATCGGCTTGCCGTTGTCCACCGTCTCGACATAGGCGAGCAGCTCGAGGTTCTGCTCCAGGCGGTCGGCGATCTGCAGCAGCACGCGGGCCCGTTCGGCGGGCGCGGTGCGGCCCCACCCATCGGCTGCGGCGTGGGCTGCATCGAGGGCGAGTTCGATGTCCTCCGCAGTCGAGCGCGCGGCACGGGTGTAGGGCGTGCCGGTGATCGGCGTGATCACGTCGAAGTACTCGCCCTTCACCGGTGGCACGAACTTGCCGTTGATGAAGTTGTCGTAGGCAGGCTTGAAGTCGATCTTGGCACCCGGGGTATTGGGGCTGGCGTATTGCATGGTTTCTTGTCTCCGTCCGGTAGGGGTGGAATGGGAACCGCGCAAACCGGATGCTGTGCGGATCCGGACGTTCCGCATCGCACGTGGCGTGCCAGTCCCGTTTGGCCGCCATTTCCCTGATCTGGCGCAAGAACCACGTCAGATCCATGTCCCAGACTGCGCAAGGGGTGCCATGCGGTGAACACCTGTCACGAAACAGGACAGTCGAATGCCGCATCGATGCTGAACCTGGAGACAAGATGCCTGCTCAATCTCTCGCCACGCGCGCGCCGGGCTCGCGCCTGCGCGAAGCGCGCCGCCAACTGCTGACTGCCGGCGAGGTCGCTGACGGCCTGATCGAGGCCTCGCTGCGCCGGAGCTGGGAACGCAGCCGCGGCTTCGGCCTGGTTCCTGCCGGCCGCGTACCCGGTGCACCGCATGCCTCCGCGGCGCAACTGGCACGGGCACTCGATCGGCAGCGCGAACTGGCGTCGCATGCCCAGCCGTTGATGGAGTTCCTGTTCGAGCAGATGCGCGACACCGGGAGCATGGTCATCCTTGCCGATGCGCAAGGCACGCTGCTGCAGGCCATGGGCGATGCAGGTTTCGCAAGCCGGGCCCAGCGCGTGGCGCTGCGCCCGGGCGCCAACTGGCACGAACAGTGGCGCGGCACCAATGCCATCGGCACGGCGCTGACCGATGGCGCACCGGTGGTGGTGCACGGCGGCGAGCACTACCTCGAACGCAATGGCTTCCTCGCCTGCACGGCCGCGCCGATCATCGATCCCGGCGGCCGCGTGCTCGGCGTGCTGGACATTTCGGGCGACCAGCGCAGCTTCCATCCGCATACGCTGGGGCTGGTGCGCCTGGCAGTGCGCACGATCGAGCAGAAGCTGTTCGACGCGCGCCACGCCACGAGCCTGCGCCTGCGGCTGCATGCGCAGCCCGAGGGCATCGGGAGCGTGGCCGAAGGTCTTGTGGCCCTGTCCGATGATGGCTGGCTCATCGGGGCCAACGCGGCCGCATTGGCGATGCTGGGGCTCTCGCGCGCCGACGTGGGTGCAAGCACGATTGAGCGGCTGCTGCAGCTGGACATGGCGACGCTTTTCGCCTGGTGCCGCCAGGCGGCCTGCGCGCCGCGGGCAGTGCGCCGCCATGACGGCAGCGTACTCTGGGCCCGGGTGGAGGCGAGCCGCGGCGTGCTGGCGGCAAGCCACGGCACCCCCGCTGTCCGGTTGCAGGCTGCGGCGCATGCCGATGCGCTGGCGGCACTGGACACCGGGGATCTGGCCATGCAGACGGCGATCGGCCGCGCACGACGCGTGATGGACAAGCCGATCTCGCTGCTCCTGCAAGGCGAATCGGGCGTCGGCAAGGAGGTGTTCGCCCGGGCCATCCATGCGAGCGGAATGCGTCGCGACGGGCCGTTCGTCGCGGTCAATTGCGCTGCGCTGCCCGAAACGATGATCGAGGCCGAACTGTTCGGCTACCGCCCGGGCGCCTTCACCGGGGCGAGCCGCGATGGCGCGCCCGGCCGCATCCGCGAGGCGCATGGCGGCACGCTGCTTCTCGACGAGATCGGCGACATGCCCCTTGTCCTGCAGACGCGGCTGCTTCGCGTTCTGCAGGATCGCCAGGTGGTGCCGCTGGGCGGCGGCAAGCCGGTGGCGGTGGACTTCCGGCTCGTTTGCGCCACCCACCGCAACCTGCGCGCCGAGATCGATGCCGGGCGGTTTCGGGAAGATCTGTACTACCGGCTGAACGGCCTGGCGCTGCAGTTGCCGCCGCTGCGCGAGCGGCAGGACAAGCTGCAGATGGTGGCCCGCATGCTGCGCGACATCCTTCCCGATCGCGAACTCCAGCTCGCGCCCGATCTGGCCTGCGCCGTAGCGCGCTTTCGCTGGCCGGGCAACCTTCGCCAGCTGAACAGCGCGCTGTGCACGGCGTGCGCCCTGATTGACGACAGCGAGGCAATGATCGACTGGGTTCACTTGCCCGATGACCTGGCCGACGACCTGCGTGGCGCCCCGGCTGTGCGCGAGGTGGTCGACGACGTCGTCGACCTGCGGGCCCAGTCGGCACGCACGCTGAAGCAGGTCGTGCAGTCCAGTGGCGGCAACCTCTCCGAGGCGGCCCGCTGCCTGGGCATCAGCCGCAATACGCTCTACCGCAAGCTGCGCGGGCTCTCCAGTTCGGAGACATAGCGCTCGAGGGCGCAACGATCCGCGGCGCAACCGGCGCGGCCGGCACCGCGCCGCTTCGCTTCATCGTTTCGGGGGTGAGCTTCTGCAGCGTAGCCCCATGGAACCCCCGGTGCTTGATTTGAATCAACCAAGTACCCGGTTCCGCACGCAGAATGCGGCATGCAAACGGAAGAACGCGATTGACTGCCGCCGAGCTTTCCGCCGGCACGGGCAACGACCCAATTCGTTCGACGGCCAGATCCAGGCAATGGACTCTTGGCGCCAAGCTGGCGCTGGTCGCCACGCCGTGCCTGCTGGCATTCCTGTGCGCCATTGCCGTGCTGGTCTACATGTCATGGCAGATCCAGGGCGGCGCCGCCGCGGTCAACGAAGCGGGGCGCATGCGCATGCAAACCTATCGGATGGTGCTGTCGGTGGGCGCAGGCGATGCGCAGGTGCTGTCCCAGCAGGCGGCCGAGTTCGAGCGCAGCCTCCAGGTGCTGCGCAGCGGCGACGCCGAACGGCCGCTGTTCGTGCCCTGGGACGACGCCGCGCGCCAGCGCTTCGCCGTCGTCGAACGCGACTGGACCGTCCTTCGCAGCCGCGTGGCGGCTTCGGCGCTGCCGGGCGTGGCGACGACGGCCAGCCTTGGCGACGACGCAGCCGCGGTCACGCTGGACATCGACGCATTCGTCGCCGGCATCGAAATCTACCTGTCACGGTGGACTGCACTCATGCACTTGCTGCAGGTCGCGATGATGGGCGTGGCGCTCATCGGTGCGGCGGTGCTGATCCATACCGGTTTCCGCTTCGTCCTGGAACCGCTGAGCGTGCTCAAGCGGGCGATCCAGCGCCTCCAGGATGGCGATCTCGGCGCCCGCGTCGAGCGCACCAGCACCGACGAGTTCGGCACCCTGGCAGAGGGATTCAACGACATGGCCAGGCAGCTGCAGTCCATGTACCGCGATCTGGAAAGCAGGGTGCAGAAGAAGACGGCGCAGCTGGAGGAGGAGCGTGGGCGACTGGAATGCCTCTACGAGGTCACCATGCTGGTCGCCAAGGCCGCGACGCTCGATGAACTGGCGCAGGGGTTCACGAAGAGCATTGCACGGATCGCGCACGCCGACGGCGTTGCCCTGCGCTGGTCGGACGAGGCGAACCGCCGCTACCTGATGCTGGCCTCGCAGGGCTTGCCGCAGGCGATGGCCGATGCCGAGCATTGCCTCGAGGCGGGCGATTGCCATTGCGGCTCGCCGCTCGCGTCGCCGGGCGCGCGCGTGATTTCGATCCGCACCATGCTGCCGGCCCGGACGCGCCATTGCGCGCAGGCAGGCTTCGAGACCGTGGTGTCCATTCCGATCAGGTTGCATGAGCGGCTGATGGGCGAGGTCGACCTGTTCTTCCACGCCCGGATCACCATCTCCGAAGCCGAGCGTTCGCTGTTCGAATCGCTCACGGTCCATCTCGCCGGCGCAATGGAGAACCTGCGCCTCGATTCGCTCGGGCTGGAGGCAGCGATCTCGCAGGAGCGCGGTTTCCTCGCTCGCGAACTGCACGACTCGATCGCCCAGTCGCTTGCGTTCCTGAAGATCCAGGTGCAGCTGATGCGCGACGCGGTCGCTGCCGGCGACGATCGGCAGATCCAGCACGTGCTGGGAGAGATCGACGTCGGCGTGCGCGAGAGCTACGGGGACGTGCGGGAGCTGCTGCTGCACTTTCGCACCCGGGCCAACGGCGAGGACATAGAGCCGGCCCTCCTCACGACGCTGCGGAAGTTCGAGCACCAGAGCGGCCTGAAGGCTAGCCTCCAGATGCTTGGCCAGGGCATGCCCATGCTCCCGGACACGCAGATCCAGGTGCTGCACATCGTGCAGGAGGCGCTGTCGAACGTTCGCAAGCACGCGCGTGCCAGCCAGGTGTGGCTGGACGTGCAGCAGGCGCCGCAGTGGCGGCTCGAGGTGCGCGACGATGGCCTTGGGTTTGCCGACCGCAACGGCGTTCCCGACGAAACCCACGTGGGCCTTCGCATCATGGCGGAGCGTGCCGAACGTCTCGGTGCGCAGCTCGACGTACTCTCCACGCCCGGCCGTGGCACCTCGGTCGTACTGACCCTGCCGATGACGTCCGGCACAGGTGGTGTGGTGGCGGCGCCGCAATACCAGGTTGCCTGAATGCCCATGACCGATCTGCCTTCGGCCATCCGCATCCTGGTGGTCGACGACCACACGCTGTTCCGGCGCGGGCTGACGGCGCTGCTGCAGCGCGATCCGGAGTTCGAGGTCGTCGGCGATGCCGGCGACGCGGGCGAGGCGCAGCGCCGCGCGCAGGAGCTGAAGCCCGACGTGATCCTGCTCGACAACCACCTGCCGGGCGTCACTGGGGTCGATGCCTTGCCGGCACTGCGCGAAGCCGCGCCCGCGGCACGGGTTCTGATGCTGACGGTGAGCGAAGACGAACGCGACCTCGCGGGCGCGCTGCGCGCCGGCGCGAGCGGCTACCTGCTCAAGACCATCGAGGGCCATGCGCTGGCCGCGGCGATCCGTCGTGCCATGCGTGGCGAGTGCATCGTGGCCGAAGAAATGACCGGCAAGCTGGTCGCGGCCTACCGCGGTGCCGCCGCGCCGCGGCCCGCCCCGCTGGTCGAGCCCGCGGCGCCGGCATCGCCGCTGCAAACGCTGTCGCCGCGCGAGCAGGACATCCTGCGCGGCGTTGCGCATGGGCAGGGCAACAAGGAGATCGCGCGCTCGCTGGGCATTGCCGAAACCACGGTGAAGATCCATGTGCAGCACATCCTGCGCAAGCTCGACGTGAGCTCGCGCGTGCAAGCCGCTGTTATCGCAGTTGAGCACGGCCTGGGTTGATCCAGCGCAAACACGCGCTGTTCTCCTACGCCGCTAGTTCTTCATGAGGATGCCGCCGTCCGGCCGCATCGTTCTTGTGCCGCCCCGCGGCCCTCCCGCCGAAGGATGCCGCAAAGTGCCGGCAGTTCCTAAAGTCGGTTCATGAGCAACGAGCGGACTTCGTCATGAGCAAGAAGAGCCAGGCACTGGCGGTGCTGATGGTCAGCACCCTGGCATTCACGGTGTGCTTCATGGTGTGGATGATGTTCGGCGTGATCGGCATCCCGATCAAGAAGGCGCTGGGCCTCAACGCCACCGAGTTCGGCCTGCTGACCGCCATGCCGGTGCTGACCGGTTCGCTGATTCGCGTGCCCCTGGGCATCTGGACCGACAAGTACGGTGGCCGCATCGTGATGGCGCTGCTGATGGCCCTCACCGTGCCCGCCATCTGGATGATGAGCTACGCCACGGCGTACTGGCATTTCCTGGTCATCGGCCTGTTCGTCGGTTTGGCCGGCGGTTCGTTCTCGGTCGGCACGCCGTATGTGGCGCGCTGGTTTCCCAGGAACCGCCAGGGTTTCGCAATGGGTGTCTACGGTGCGGGCAACTCTGGCGCGGCGGTCAACAAGTTCATCGCGCCGGCGCTCGTCGTGGCCTTCGGCTGGGCCATGGTGCCGCAGGTGTATGCCGCCGTCATGCTCGGTACCTTGCTGCTGTTCTGGATGTTCAGCGCGAGCGATCCGACCCACCTCGTGCCGAGCCACACTCGCTTCTCCGACCAGCTGCGGGCCCTCAAGGATCCGAAGGTCATCAAGTACTGCCAGTACTACAGCATCGTGTTCGGCGGCTACGTGGCACTGAGCCTGTGGATGGTGCAGTACTACATCGGCGAGTTCGGCCTCGACATCCGCACCGCGGCGCTGCTCGCTGCGTGCTTCTCGCTGCCGGGCGGCGTGCTGCGCGCCGTGGGCGGCTGGTTGAGCGACAAGTACGGCGCGCATTCGGTCACCTGGTGGGTGATGTGGGTCAGCTGGATCTGCCTGTTCCTGCTGAGCTACCCGCAGACCGACTTCACCATCGCCACCATCAGCGGCCCGAAGACCTTTCACCTCGGCCTGAACGTCTACGCCTTCACCGGCCTGATGTTCCTGCTCGGCACCGCATTCGCATTCGGCAAGGCCTCGGTGTTCAAGTACATCGCCGACGACTACCCCGAAAACATCGGAACCATCAGCGGCATCGTCGGCCTGGCCGGCGGGCTGGGCGGCTTCGTGCTGCCGATCATGTTCGGTGTGCTGGTGGATCTCACCGGCATCCGCTCCAGCGCCTTCATGCTGATGTACGGCGTGGTCTGGGTGTCGCTGATCTGGATGTACTGGACCGAGGTGCGCAGCACCGAGGTCATGGGCCAACGCGCCCACGCCTTCAGCCTCGACGGCCGAACCACTCCCCCTACGTTGCAGGAATCCTCATGAACCCGACCATCGCCAGCACCGGCCCGGCGCGGCCCGCGAGCGGCGCAGACATCGCCGACTGGCGCCCTGAAGACGATGCCTTCTGGGCGTCCACCGGCCGGCGCATTGCCTACCGCAACCTGTGGATCTCGGTGCCCAGTCTGCTGTGCGGCTTCGCGATCTGGGGCATGTGGGGAATCATCACGGTGCAGATGCTGAACCTGGGCTTTCCGTTCAGCCAGGCCGAGCTGTTCTCGCTCACTGCGATCTCGGGCCTGGCCGGCGCCACGATGCGCATCCCGGCCTCGTTCCTGATTCGCCTCGCGGGCGGCCGCAACACCATCTTCCTGACCACCGCGATGCTGCTGGCCCCGGCCATCGGCACCGGCATCGTGCTGCAACACAAGGACTGGCCCCTGTGGGCGTTCCAGCTGATGGCGCTGTGGTCGGGCGTGGGCGGCGGCAATTTCGCGAGCTCGATGTCCAACATCAGCACCTTCTTTCCGAAGCGGCTGCAGGGAACGGCATTGGGGCTGAATGCCGGTTTGGGCAACTTCGGCGTGACGAGCATGCAGATCGTCATCCCGCTGGTCATGACGGTCGGAATGTTCGGCGCGCTCGGCGGCGAGCCGATGACGCTCGTCAAGGACAGCGGCTGGATCTTCGGGAAGATTGCGGCCGGCACGCCGACCTGGATCCAGAACGCAGGCTTCGCCTGGCTGCTGTCGCTGGTGCCGCTGGCGGCCCTGTGCTGGTTCGGCATGAACAACCTGAAGACCGTCTCGCCGAACACGGGCGGCCCGGTCGTCGCCTTCATGAAGATCATCTGGCTCTACACGCTGTCGTTCGTGCCGGCCGGTCTCGGCCTGTACCTGTACCTGCCGGCGCCCACCGGCCTCGGCGTGTTGAACATGTGGGTCGCGATGCCGCTGATCATCGTCAGCACGCTGCTGGTGCTCAAGCTCACCGCCTTCGGGCCGATGAAGGAAAGCATTGCCAAGCAGTTCGAGATCTTCCGCAACCGGCATACCTGGGCGTTGACGGTGCTCTACATCGTGACCTTCGGCTCGTTCATCGGGTTCTCGATGGCGCTGCCGCTGGCCATCACGGTGATCTTCGGCGTCAGCCATGTGCCCGATGCGGCCGGCGTGATGCAGCACGTGCTGAAGAACCCCAATGCGCCTTCGGCCCTCACCTACGCCTGGATCGGGCCCTTCGTAGGCGCCGCGGTCCGGCCGGTGGGCGGCTGGGTCGCCGACAAGATCGGCGGCTCGATCGTCACGCAGATCATCTCGGCGGTGATGGTGCTCGCCTCGACGGCGGTGGGCTACGTGATGCTCCTGGCCTACCAGTCGGCCGCGCCCGAGCAGTACTTCCTGATCTTCATGGTGCTGTTCGTGGTGCTGTTTACCGCCAGCGGCATTGGCAACGGCTCGACCTTTCGCACCATCGGCGTGATCTTCGACCGCCAGCAGGCCGGCCCCGTGCTGGGCTGGACATCGGCCGTGGCGGCCTACGGCGCCTTCATCGCACCGGTGGTGATCGGTGCCCAAATCAAGGCCGCCACGCCCGAACTCGCCATGTACGGCTTCGCGGTGTTCTACGCCCTGTGCCTCGTTCTCAACTGGTGGTTCTACCTGCGCACCAATGCGTACGTGAAGAACCCTTGAGCCCTGCGCCACGAATTTTCCGGAGACCCTCCAATGAGCCATTTTCTCGACCGCCTCAGCTATTTCAGCCAGCCCAGGGAAGCCTTCTCCGGCGACCACGGCGTCACCACCGGCGAAGACCGCACCTGGGAAGACGCCTACCGCAACCGCTGGGCGCACGACAAGATCGTGCGCTCGACCCACGGTGTGAACTGCACCGGCTCGTGCTCATGGAAGATCTACGTCAAGGGCGGCATCGTCACCTGGGAAACCCAGCAGACCGACTACCCGCGCACGCGCTGGGACATGCCCAACCATGAGCCGCGCGGCTGTGCGCGCGGCGCCAGCTACAGCTGGTACCTGTACAGCGCGAACCGCGTCAAGTACCCGATGGTGCGCGGCAGGCTCCTGAAGAGCTGGCGCGAAGCGCGCATCGCACACGACCCGGTTGGCGCATGGGCTTCGATCGTCGAAGACGATGCCAAGCGCCGCGACTACCAGCAGGTGCGGGGCCTCGGCGGCTTCGTGCGCTCGACCTGGGACGAGGTCAACGAGATCGTCGCCGCAGCCAACGTCTACACGATCAAGAAGCACGGCCCCGACCGGATCATCGGCTTCTCGCCGATCCCGGCCATGTCGATGGTCAGCTACGCCGCGGGCTCGCGCTACCTGAGCCTGATCGGCGGCGTCTGCATGAGCTTCTACGACTGGTACTGCGACCTGCCGCCGGCAAGCCCGCAGGTCTGGGGCGAGCAGACCGACGTGCCGGAGTCGGCCGACTGGTACAACTCGAGCTTCATCATCGCGTGGGGTTCCAACGTGCCGCAGACGCGCACGCCGGACGCGCACTTCTTCACCGAGGTGCGCTACAAGGGCGCGAAGACGGTGGCGGTGACGCCGGACTATTCCGAGGTTGCCAAGCTGGCGGACATCTGGATGCACCCGAAGCAGGGTACCGACGCGGCGGTGGCGATGGCCATGGGCCATGTGATCCTGAAGGAGTTCTACTTTCCCGATGGCGGCCGCGAGCGCAGCGCCTATTTCGACGACTACGTGCGCCGCTACACCGACATGCCGATGCTGGTGATGCTCAAGGAGCACACATTGCCTGGCGGCGAAGTTGTCATGGTGCCCGACCGCTATGTGCGCGCGTCGGACTTCAACGGCAAGCTCGGCCAGGCCAACAATCCGGAGTGGAAGACGGTCGCGTTCGACGACCAGGGCAAGGTGGTGCTGCCGCACGGCGCGATCGGCTTCCGCTGGGGGGCTGACGGCCGCGCCGACGAAGGGCAGTGGAACCTCGAAGCCAGGGAGGCGCGCCACGGCGCCGAGGTGAAGTTGCGGCTGTCGGTGTTGGAGGGCGACGAGCCGGCCACCGAGACGGCGCGGGTCGGCTTCCCCTATTTCGGCGGCATCGTCAGCGAGCATTTCCCCAACAACGAACAGACCGACGTGCTGGTGCGCACCGTGCCGGTGAGGCGCATCGCGCTCGGCAAGGCAGGCGACCAGCGCGACGCGCTCGTGGCGACCGTGTTCGACCTGCAGGTGGCGAACTACGGCGTGGCGCGCGGGCTCCGCGGCGAGATGACGGCCAGCAGCTTCGATGACGACACCCCCTACACGCCGGCCTGGCAGGAGCGCATCACCGGCACGCCGCGCGCGCAGCTGATCACGGTGGCACGCCAGTTCGCCGAGAACGCGCACAAGACGCAGGGCAAGTCGATGGTGATCATCGGCGCGGCGATGAACCACTGGTACCACAGCGACATGAACTACCGCGGTGTCATCAACATGCTGATGATGTGCGGCTGCATCGGCAAGAGTGGCGGCGGCTGGGCGCACTACGTGGGCCAGGAAAAGCTGCGCCCGCAGACCGGCTGGACCGCGCTGGCCTTTGCGCTCGACTGGATCCGCCCACCGCGCCAGATGAACAGCACCAGCTTCTTCTACGCCCACACCGACCAGTGGCGCTACGAGAAGCTGGGCATGGAGGAAGTGCTCTCGCCGCTGGCCGACAAGAAGACCTACGCGGGTAGCATGATCGACTACAACGTGCGCGCCGAGCGCATGGGCTGGCTGCCGAGCGCGCCGCAGCTGCAGACCAATCCGCTGCAGGTGGTGCGCGATGCGCAGGCCGCCGGCGCCGATCCGAAGGACTACGCGGTCGGGGCGCTGAAGGACGGCTCGCTGAAGATGAGCTGCACCGACCCCGACCACCCGGACAACTGGCCCCGCAACATGTTCGTGTGGCGCTCCAACATCCTGGGCTCCAGCGGCAAGGGCCATGAATACTTCCTCAAGCACCTGCTCGGCACCAGCAACGGCGTGCAGGGCAAGGATCTCGGCGCCGAGGAAGCCAAGCCCGAAGAGGTCGTGTGGCACGACAAGGCGCCAGAAGGCAAGCTCGACCTGCTGGTGACGCTCGACTTCCGCATGAGCACCACCTGCCTCTACAGCGACATCGTGCTGCCGACGGCCACCTGGTACGAGAAGAACGACCTCAACACCAGCGACATGCATCCCTTCATCCACCCGCTCTCCACGGCGGTGGATCCGGCCTGGCAGTCGCGCAGCGACTGGGACATCTACAAGGGCTTCGCCAGGAAGTTCAGCGAGGTCTGCGTCGGCCATCTCGGTGTCGAGCGCGAGCTGGTGCTGACCCCGCTGATGCATGACACCCCCTCCGAACTGGCCCAGCCGTTCGAGGTGCGCGACTGGAAGCGCGGCGAGTGTGAGCTGGTGCCGGGCAAGACCGCGCCCAACCTGCAGGTGGTCGAGCGCGACTACCCCAATGTCTACAAGCGCTTTACGGCGCTGGGGCCGCTGCTGGGAAAGGCCGGCAACGGCGGCAAGGGCATCAGCTGGAACACGCAGACCGAAGTGAAGCAGCTCGGCGAACTCTCCGGCTTCGTCACCGAGCCCGGCGTGACCTGCGGCATGCCGAAGATCGAGACCGACATCGACGCCGCCGAGGTGGTGCTGATGCTTGCGCCCGAAACCAACGGCCACGTGGCGGTGAAGGCCTGGGAGGCCCTGGGCAAGCAGACTGGCCGCGACCACACGCACCTGGCAATCCACCGCGAGGACGAGAAGATCCGCTTTCGCGACATCCAGGCGCAGCCGCGCAAGATCATCAGCTCACCGACCTGGAGCGGCATCGAGAGCGAGACCGTCTCGTACAACGCCGGCTACACCAACGTGCACGAGCTGATTCCATGGCGCACGCTGACCGGACGGCAGCAGTTCTACCTGGACCATCCGTGGATGATCGCGTTCGGCGAGGGCTTCGCCAGCTACCGCCCGCCGGTGGATCTGAAGACCACCGCGGGAATCCAGGGCATCAAGCCGAACGGCAACCCCGAGATCGCGCTGAACTTCATCACGCCGCATCAGAAGTGGGGCATCCACTCGACGTACACCGACAACCTCCTGATGCTCACGCTCAGCCGCGGCGGGCCCTGCGTGTGGATCAGCGAGGACGATGCCAAGCGCGTCGGCATCGTCGACAACGACTGGATCGAGCTGTTCAACCTCAACGGTGCCATCGCGGCGCGTGCGGTGGTGAGTCAGCGCGTCAAGCCGGGCATGGTGATGATGTACCACGCACAGGAAAAGATCGTGAACACGCCCGGCTCCGAGATCACCGGCGCGCGCGGCGGCATCCACAACTCCGTGACCCGGATCGTGCTCAAGCCCACCCACATGATCGGCGGCTACGCGCAGTTCAGCTACGGCTTCAACTACTACGGAACCGTCGGCACCAACCGCGACGAGTTCGTGGTGGTCCGCAAGATGAACAAGATCGACTGGCTCGATACGCCGGTTGCCGATGAACTGATCCGCCCCGTCCAGGCCGAAGGAGAAGTCGCATGAAGATCCGCGCGCAAATCGCAATGGTGCTCAACCTGGACAAGTGCATCGGCTGCCACACCTGCTCCGTCACCTGCAAGAACGTCTGGACCAGCCGCCCCGGCATGGAGTACGCGTGGTTCAACAATGTCGAGACCAAGCCGGGCATCGGCTACCCGAAGGAGTGGGAGAACCAGGACAAGTGGAACGGCGGCTGGGTGCGCAAGGCCAACGGCGCGATCGAGCCGCGGCAGGGCGCCAAGTGGAAGCTGCTGATGCGCATCTTCGCCAACCCGAGCCTGCCCGAGATCGACGACTACTACGAGCCCTTCACCTTCGACTACGGGCACCTGCAGTCGGCGCCGGAGATGAAGGCAACCCCCACGGCCCGTCCGCGCAGCCTGATCACCGGCAAGCAGATGGACAAGATCGTGTGGGGCCCGAACTGGGAGGAGATCCTCGGCGGCGAGTTCTCCGGGCGCAGCAAGGACAAGAACCTGGACGGATTCGAGAAGATGCAGAAGGACATGCTCGGCCAGTTCGAGAACACCTTCATGATGTACCTGCCGCGGCTGTGCGAACACTGTCTTAACCCGGCGTGCGTCGCGTCGTGCCCCTCGGGCTCGATCTACAAGCGCGAGGAAGACGGCATCGTGCTGATCGACCAGGACAAGTGCCGCGGCTGGCGCATGTGCGTGAGCGGCTGCCCGTACAAGAAGATCTACTACAACTGGAAGAGCGGCAAGGCCGAAAAGTGCATCTTCTGCTACCCGCGCATCGAGGCCGGGCAGCCGACCGTCTGCAGTGAGACCTGCGTCGGCCGCATCCGCTACCTGGGCGTGCTGCTGTACGACGCAGACCGCATCCAGGAGGCCGCGAGCGTCGAGCACGACCGCGACCTGTACCAGGCGCAGCTCGACATCTTCTGCGACCCGTTCGATGCGAAGGTGATCGCGCAGGCGCGCCTCGACGGCATCCCCGACAAGTGGATGGAGGCAGCGCGCAACAGCCCGGTCTACAAGATGGCGGTGCAGTGGAAGGTGGCGTTGCCGCTGCACCCCGAATACCGCACGCTGCCGATGGTCTGGTACGTGCCGCCGCTCTCGCCGATCAGCGCCGCGGCCAATGCGGGGCATGTGGGCAGCAACGGCGAGATTCCCGACGTCAACCAGCTTCGCATTCCGGTCAAGTACCTGGCCAACCTGCTGACCGCGGGCGACACCGTGCCCATCGTGAAGGCGCTCGAACGCATGCTGGCCATGCGCGCCTACCAGCGCGAGAAGCATGTCGACGGGCGCATCAACCACGCCGTGCTCGCGCAGGTCGGACTCACCCAGGCGGAGGTCGAGGAGATGTACCAGGTGATGGCGATCGCCAACTACGAGGACCGCTTCGTGATCCCCACGACGCACCGCGAGTACGCGGAGAACACCTTCAACGTGCGTGGCGGCTGCGGCTTCACGTTCGGCAACGGATGCTCGGAAGGCACCAGCGAGGTCAGCCTGTTCGGCAGCGAGAAGAAGCGCACGATTCCCATCCGGGCGGAGGTCTGACCATGTTTGCACTGAACTCCCAGCGTCCGATGACGAAGAGCCTGCGCGTGCTCGCGGCGGTGCTCGGCTACCCGGATGCGCAACTGCGCAGCGACCTGCCGGAGATGCGCGCGCTGCTGCAGGACGAGCACGTCCTGTCGCACTCGCGCCTGGCCGAACTCGATGCGCTGATGGACATGCTGTCGCGTGCCGATGCCCTGGAGGCCGAGTCCGACTACGTCGATTTGTTCGACCGGGGCCGCGGCACCTCCCTGCACCTGTTCGAGCACGTGCACGGCGATTCGCGCGAACGCGGCCCGGCCATGATCGACCTGGGGCAGACCTACGAGAAGGCCGGCCTGATCCTGGCCGAGGGCGAACTGCCCGACTACCTGCCGGCCGTGCTGGAGTTTGTCTCCACGCAGCCGGTGCGCGAGGCGCGCGCCTTCCTCGGCGAGATGGCGCACATCTTCAATGCCATCTTCGGTGCCCTGCAGCATCGGGGCAGCGCCTACGCCAGCGTGCTCGGCGCGCTGCTCGAGTTGGCCGGCGAGAAGGCGCAGCCGGTCAAGCCGCCGGCCGAGGAGGCGCTCGACGAGAGCTGGGCCGAACCGTTCGTGTTCGATGGCTGCTCTACCAAGGGCCAGGCCAAGCCAGGGCAGGCACAACCCATTCACATCGTGCGCAAGCGCGACATGGCACAAGGAGCATCGTCATGAAAGGCATGTATGGATTTCTCTTCCAGGTTTATCCGTATGTCTGCTTCATGGTGTTCGTGCTCGGCAGCCTGATCCGCTTCGACCAGAACCAGTACACCTGGAAGAGCGACTCTTCCCAGATGCTGCGGGCCGGCACGCTGCGCTGGGGAAGCAACCTGTTCCACTTCGGCGTGCTGTTCCTGTTCTTCGGCCACATGGTCGGACTGTTCACGCCGCACAGCGTCTACGGCATCTTCATGAGTGCGGCGACCAAGCAGATGCTGGCCGTCGTGGCGGGCGGCATCGCGGGCGCAGTGTGCTTCGTCGGTCTGACGCTGCTGCTGTACCGGCGCGTGTTCGATCCGCGCATCCGCCTCACCAGCCATCCCACCGACATCGCGGTGCTGGTGGTGCTGTGGATTCAGCTTGTTGTGGGGTTGATCACGCTGCCATTTTCGTGGGCGCATGCCGATGGCAGCGTGATGCTGATCCTGGCGGACTGGGCGCAGCGCATCGTCACGCTGCGACCGGTGGATGCCACCGCGCTGGCCGCCTTGCCTTGGCCCTACCTGTTCCACATCGTGTTCGGCATGACGATCTTCCTGCTGTTCCCGTTCAGCCGGCTGGTGCATGTGTGGAGCGGCTTCGGGACGGTTCGCTTCCTGTTCCGGTCACCCCAGGTCGTCCGCAGCCGCCGGCTGAACGTGCCGGCCGGCCACAACGAGCCGCGCGAGCCCCGCGCCGGCCTCTGAGCCCCAGGAGAAAACCTTCATGAATGTCGAAACCTTCAAATCGGACGCTGGCCAAGCATCCCAGGCTGCGCTGCCCCGGGTGGCGCGCATCAATGGCGTGCTCCTGCACGGCGATGCCGAGGTGCTGTCGGTCGAGGAACTGCGCCAGCGCGCGTGCTCCGAGCTGCTGCGCCAGGCCGCCATCCAGGGCGGGCTGCTGGCGCCCACGGATATCGCGTCCGGCGACGGCATGCTCAGCGAGGCCGCGTCCCAGGCCATCGATGCGTGGCTGGAGCGCGAGCTGCAGTTGCCCGACCCGTCCGAGGAGGCCTGCCGGCGCCACCATGCTGCGCACCCGGCGCGCTACAGAACGGGCCAGCGCGTGCTGCTGCGGCATGTGCTGTTCGCAGTGACGCAGGGCATGGACGTGGTGGCACTGCGAAATCGCGCCGAGGCCTGCCTGCTGGATGTCCGCTGCCACGACGGCAAATCGAATGGCAGCGCAAGCGCTGGCTTCGAACGCGCCGCACGCGAGCTGTCCAACTGTCCGAGCGGCGAACAGGGCGGCGAGCTGGGATGGCTGATCCCGGCCGACTGTGCCTCCGAGTTTGCCCGCGAGATCTTCGGCCATGTCGAGGTCGGCGTCCTGCCGCGCCTGGTGCACAGCCGCTTCGGCCTGCACGTGGTGGAGGTGCTGGAGCGCGAGGGCGGCGAGCCCCAGTCCTTCGAGTCGGTGCGGGGCGCGGTCTCGATGGCACTGCGCCAGCAGGCCTATGTGACGGCGCTGCGCCAGTGCCTTCAGGTGCTGGCCGGCCAGGCCGTGGTCGAGGGCGTGGATCTCGACGCGGCAGAGACGCCGCTGGTCCAGTAGCGCGGCAGGCGGCGCACGATGCCTGACGATCTGCTGCTGCGACTAAGGCGCTTCCACGACGACTATTTTCCCGGTGTGCAGGATCGGTTCCAGAGCCTGGTGCGGGACGGCCAGCATCCGAACATCCTGTTCATCGGGTGCTCCGATTCGCGCCTCGTGCCCTATCTGCTGACCGGCACCGGGCCCGGCGAGTTGTTCATCGTCCGCAACGTCGGCGCGCTCGTGCCGCCGCACGATGGCTCGGCGGGTTATCACGGAACGGCTGCCGCGATCGAGTTCGCCGTGCTCCGCCTGAACGTCGAGCGCATCGTCGTCTGCGGCCACAGCCATTGCGGCGGCATCCGGGCGCTGTACGAAGAGAGCCTGCCGCAGGCGCCCAACCTTGCGGCCTGGCTCGACCTCGCGCGCGAGGCCGTGCTGCCGGTTCAGGTGACGCCGGAAGCGCTGCGCCGCACCGAGCAGCGCTGCGTCGTGCTGCAGCTGGAGCGGCTGATGGACTACCCGATGGTACGGGAGCGCGTCGAGTCGGGCCGGCTCGCGCTGCACGGTTGGCACTATGTGATCGAGGAGGGCGAGGTGCATGTCTTCGACCTGCGCAGTGGGAGCTTCGTGCCGGCGTCCGATGCCGACCACAGCGGTACTGGCCCGTTCGACCACGCAGCGGTCGACGACGGCAGCGGCACCAGCATCTTCAACGAGATCGACGAAGCACTCGGGCCGGCGCCGCGCAGCGAAGCGCAAGTTTGACCTTGGTCAAAACCGCGTTCGCAGCGAGGCACTACCGTGAACGATTGCCACAGATGCGGCGCACATGCGCCTTGCCGCTGCCCACATGACCACTGCCCTCCACATCGACCGAACCACCCACGCCGCAGACAGCGCCGCCAGCGCCGATCAACTGAATGCGTTGCTGCGCGGATGCGGCCTGAAGCCGCTGCGCCTGGGTGAGCGAACCCTGCTGCCGATCGTCCAGGGCGGCATGGGCGTCGGCGTGTCGGCGCACCGGCTGGCCGGCAGCGTCGCGGCGCTTGGCGCGATGGGCACCATTTCGTCGGTCGACCTGCGCCGCCATCATCCGGATCTGATGGCGCTCACGCGCGAACTGGCACCGGGAGCGGCCGCCACGCGCCGCGCCAAGGAAGACATCAACGCGGCCAACCTGGAAGCGCTGGCGCGTGAGATCCATGCCGCGCGCGAGCGTTCGGGCGGGCGCGGCCTGCTCGCCATCAACGTGATGCGCGCGGTGGGCGAATACGCTCCCTCGGTGACGCGTGCGCTCGAATGCGGGATCGATGCCGTGGTGGTCGGCGCCGGCCTGCCGCTCGACCTGCCCGAGCTCGCGCAGGATCACCCCGGCGCGCTGCTCGTGCCCATCCTTTCGGACGCGCGCGGCGTGCAGCTGCTGGTGCGCAAGTGGGAGCGCAGGAAGCGCCTGCCCGACGCGATCGTGATCGAACACCCGAGGCTGGCCGGCGGCCACCTCGGCGCAGCGAAGATCGCCGACCTGGCCGACCCGCGCTTTGACTTCGAGAACGTCATTCCGCAGTCGCTCGCCTTCCTGCGCGCCGCGGGCATCGAGAAGGAGATCCCGCTGATCGCGGCCGGTGGCATCCGCTGCTTCGAGGACATCGCGCGCGTGCAGGCGCTGGGTGCCGCCGCCGTGCAGCTCGGCACGCCATTCGCCGTCACGCAGGAGTGCGATGCACACCCCGAATTCAAGCGCGTGCTGGCCGAGGCACGCGACGAGGATCTGGTCGAATTCACGAGCGTGGCCGGCCTGCCCGCGCGCGCCGTGGCAACCCAGTGGCTGAAAGGCTACCTGAAGGCCGAGGCAAAGCTGCAGAGCGTGGCGCACGTCAAGCCGCGCTGCACGCTTGCCTTCGACTGCCTGGCCCAATGCGGGTTGCGTGACGGGCTGGCCGGCTGGGGCCAGTTCTGCATCGACACTCAACTGGCTGCCGCCCTGCGCGGCGACGTGAAGAAGGGACTGTTCTTCCGCGGCGTCGGCACGCTGCCGTTCGGCGAGCAGATCCGCAGCGTGCGCGAACTGCTGGCCCGGTTGTTGACGCGGCAGGACGCCGCGCTTTCGTTGGGCGTCAACGCGGCCTGAGCGGGCGGCATCGCGCCCGGGTTGGTTCAGCCAATCTGCACGGCCTGGCCCGCACCGTCGAAGGCGACGAAGTCGCCAATGCCGCCGGACTTGATCGATTCGACCATGCGCTGAAGCGGCGCTTCGGCCTGCGCGCTGGTCGGCCCGAGGCCGGCGCTGCCCGAGATCGCGGCGGTGAAGACGAGATCCCAGGTCTGGCCGAACTCCCGCGACTCTTCGCGCAGCGTGTCAAAGGAGTCCAGTTCTTCGGGTGTCTTGTCGACGCACATCAGCGGCGTCAGCGTGCCGCCCTGGCCGGCCTCAAAGCGCTCGCGCTGTTCGGGCGTCGCGTCGTCCGGCAGGCCCGCGGTGGCGAAGACGAACAGCAGGCGCTGCGGTTGCGGCTGTTCGCGCGCAGCGCGCAGCAGATCGTTGAAGCTGGAAATCATTGGGGGGCTTTCGGTGTCCGGTGGAGGGGTGAGGCGCTGGCGCCGGGCAGCCGGTTGCCCGTGTGCAGGAAGGAGCATCGTGACCAGCAGCGACGCGTCTGTCAACGCGTGCACCCTGTCAATGATGTGGCGGGAACTTCGGCCGCGCGACCCCTGCGAAGGCTTCGAGCACCGAGCCGACACTGCCCGAAGCCTGCAGCGTGTCGACGATCTTCCCGAAAAGCGGCCGGTAGGCCTCGTCGGCCTCGTAGCCTGCGAGCAGGTCGCGGTTCTGCAGGAACGCTGCGTCGAGTTCGGCCCATTCGTCGTCGCTGAGGACGGTCATGGCCAGCGGCAGGATCTCGGTTTCCTCGATGCGCATGTGGTCGAGATAGAAGTCGGCGTACTGCTTCATCAAGGTCTCGAACTTGTCCCGGCGGGCTTCGCCCTGGTCGGTGGCACCCATCATCCGGAATCCGAGCAGCGCGTGTTCGAGTTCGCGGATCGCCTGCTCGCCATGTGCATGGTCGCGATCCAGGCGGTCGAGCACCGCGTCGGTCCGGGCATTGCGCCCGCGCAGCTTGGGGAAGAGCAGTTGGCTCTCCTTGGGATGGTGCAGCTTCTCCGGGAACTCGTCGACGTAGAACAGCATGGCCTGCAGCGCATCGAAGTCGGGCAGCGTGTTCCGCCGCCGATGTCCATCCAGAAGCAGGATGATCGAGCGCAGCATCGCCGACAGCGCCTGGTGTTCGTGGCAGATGATGGTGATGCTGGGGTGCGTCATGGTTTCGGTATCGGCACTGCAAGCCTAGTGCGGGCGTGTGACGGCGCCTTTGATCTGGCGCAAGCCTGCGGCCCGTCATCCGCCTTCGGCGGGCGATTGGCCTACCATGGGTCGATGCGTCCCATCGCGAAGCTGCTCTGGCGGGTGCTGGCACTGGCATTTCTCGCGCTCGCCCTGCTCGGCGTCGTGCTGCCCATTCTGCCGACGGTGCCCTTTCTGCTGGCGGCCGCTTGGGCGGGCGGCCGCGGCTGGCCTGCGCTGGAGCAGTGGCTGCTCGAACACCCCCGCTACGGCGTGTACATCCGGCAATGGCGGCAGGGTGGCGCAGTGCCGCGCCGCGCGAAGTGGGTCGCGTCCGGGATGATGGCTTTCAGTTCGGCAGCGCTGCTCTTCACCCCCGCGCCGACCGTCGTGAAGGTCGGCGTACCGCTCCTCATGGCGGTGGTCGCCGTCTGGCTATGGAAACGGCCCGAGCCGTAAGCCGCGGAGCGCCCCCGATCAGGCCTTGACGATTGTCTCGAGCAGCAGGGTCTGCATCATGCAGCGGTGGTTTTCCGAACGCCGAAGCGCGTCCAGCGGGCCGGCCGGCCCGCACAGCGACCAGTGCGAACCATGGGCCGCGTCCACCACGAGAGTCGCATCCACAGATTCCGCCAAGCCGACCTCCCGCGCGGCCCGCAGGAAGGCGCGTGCCCGCGGCGTTGTCGGGTCGCCGAGGAAGCGGATCGATGCGCCTGGCGCCGGCCGATGCTCGCAGAGGGTCATGAGATCCGCCAGCGCCCTTGCCGGATGGTCGTCCAGGCCCAGTCCGGCGTAGACCGGCACGCCCGCCTCCTGCTCGATCTGGCGCACGGTGGCCGGCGCCAGTGCGGCGCAGTCGATCGCGTCGTACATGCGCCCCAGCATTCGGGCCAGGCCGCGAATGTCGTCCTGCACGAAGGCCGACCCGCCCGGGTCGGCGAACCGGACTTCGGCGACCCGGGCGCCAAGTTCCAGCGCGGCGCGATGCAGGGCCGACTGCGCCTCGCCGGGCGGGCTTTCGAGCAGCAGCGCCAGGTTCTTGCCGCGTAGCGGCTGGCCGAGCGTGCCCGCGCTGGCATCAGCACGCAGGCGCCGGGCCGCGGCAAAGATCGCCAGGATGTCTTCCGCGGCCGGTGGGTCGTCCGGTGACGGGCGGTGAGAAGGAGGGGTGAGAACGGATTCCACACCAGCGAAGGTATTGCTTGCTGCGCTCCAGGCCTTGATCGGCGTCAACAATCCGGCATCCCGCACCCGTCGATACCGACCGGACACAAAGCATTCACGCACTGTTACCGAGGGGGCGGCCGCATTGGCGCGCCAGTTACCGCGGTTTTCTAAGCTTCAAGCCATCGATCTGCAAGGAACAACAAGCGATGACTACCGAAGCAACAAGCGTTACCCAGGGCCACCGGTCAGCCGTGCGGCGCATCGCCGACATGCTGCAACTGCTGCAGGACAGCGTTCCGATCCAGCGGCGCATCGTCCGCGCGGGTGACACGGTCTACCAGGTGGGGCAGCAGTTCGGCTGCCTCTACGTCGTGAGTTCGGGCTTTTTCAAGATGGTCAACCTGTCGGGCGAAGGGCGCGAACAGGTGGTCGGCCTCCACTTCAAGGGCGACTGGCTAGGCCTCGACGGCATCGCGACGGCACAGTACGGCTGCGACGCGGTCGCGATGGACACCGGCGAGGTCTGGGCCATCCGCTACGACGCATTGCTCCAGGCGGCCATTCGCACGCCGGCGCTGCTCACCGCGCTGCATGAGGCCATGAGCCGCGAACTCACGCGCGACCACGACTCCATGCTGTCGCTGTGCACGCTGCCCGCCGATGCCCGCGTGGCCGGCTTCCTGCGTTACTGGGCCGATGCGCTGGCGCAGCGCGGCCTGCGTACCGACCAGTTCACGCTGCGCATGACGCGTGCCGAAATCGGCAACTACCTCGGCATGACGCTGGAGAGCGTGAGCCGCGCGCTGTCGCGGATGGCGCGGGGCGACGTGATCCGCTTCACCGAGAAGGGGCGGCGCGACATCCATATCCCGCAGGTGGAGGCGCTGACAAGCTTCATGCGCAGCGCCGCGCCGATGAGCGCGGCCGCGCTTCACTGAGCCGCGTTCAGCACCCGCGCCATGGCGCGCTCGAGTTCGACGCGCGTGTAAGGCTTGCGCAGCAGTTCCCGGCCTTGCGGCTCGTCGAGCAACTCGCTCGAATAGCCCGACATCAGCAGCACCGGCAGGCCAGGCCGCCGCGTGCGCGCCGCGTCCGCCAGTTCGGTGCCGCGCATGCCGGCGCCGAGCAGGATGTCGGTGAGCAGCAGCCCGATGCCCGGCTCCGATGCGAGCACGCGCAATGCTTCTTCGGCATCGGCGCAAGCGACGACTTCGCAGGCCATCGAGGCCAGAAACCGCTGCACCACGCTTCGCACCTCGGCGTCGTCCTCGACCAGCAACACGCGCAGTCCCGCGGGCACGCTGCCCGGCGCCGCGGTGTCGAAGGCTTCGTCGGCGACACCGTCGCCTTCTGCGCGCGGCAGATAGAGCGTCACCTTCGTGCCCGCGCCGGGTGCACTGTCGAGACTGACGGCGCCGCGCGACTGCCTGGCAAAGCCATAGACCGTCGAGAGGCCGAGACCGGTGCCGCGGCCCGTCTCCTTGGTGGTGAAGAAGGGCTCGAAGGCGCGCTCCTTCACGGCTTCGGGCATTCCGTCGCCGGTGTCCGAGATGCAGATCGCCACATAGCCGTGCGCCTCGGCCGGTTCGCGCTCGGCATCGAGGTTCAACGGCAGCGACGGCACCAGGCGGCAGGTGAAGGCGAGCGTGCCGCCGAGCGGCATCGCGTCGCGGGCGTTGATAGCCACGTTCAACAGTGCGGATTCGAGTTGCCCCGGATCCGCCAGGCACAGCGCGTCTTCGGCATCGAGCGTGATGACGATGCGTTGATCCAGCGTGCGGCGCAGCATGTCGGTCAGCGAATGCAGCAGGGCGGCGGTGTCGACGATCGTGGGCTGAAGCACCTGGCGGCGCGAGAACGCGAGCAGCTTGCTGGTTAGTTCGGCGCCGCGCCGGGTGGCGCGCGCAGCGGCGCCGACCAGTTGCTGGATCAACGGATCGGCAGCATAGGCGGGCGCGTCCTCGAGCACCTGCAGGTTGCCCGAGATGATGGTCAGCAGGTTGTTGAAGTCGTGTGCGACGCCGCCGGTCAGCTGGCCGACGGTTTCGAGCCGCTGCGCATGGTTGAGTGCCTCTTCGCTGGTCGCGCGCTGCAGCACGGTTCCCAGCAGGCTCGACAACGAATCGAGAAAGCGCAACTCGTCGTCGCCGAAGCGCTTGGGGGTGCGCGAGCGCACGGCCAGGGTGCCGATCGTGCGGCCGCGATCCGACAGCGGCACGGCGAGTTCGCTCGCCAGCCCGCGCTCGACGGCGCGCGGCGCCAGCCGGAAGCGGTGCTGCTGCGCGTAGTCGTTCACCAGCAGTGCCTTGCCATCGGCGATGACGCTGCCGGAGGGCGAGGTGGGCGCATTGGCAATTAGATCGCCGACAGCGAGATCCTGCAGCGGGCCGGTGACGGCGGCAACCCGGAACTCCAGGCCGCTGGGTTCCAGCAGCAGGATCTCGGCTGTCTCGACCTGGAGCGCTTCGGCCGCGATCGCAGGGACAAGTTCCAGCAGTTCTTTCGGATCCCGCGCATCGACCGCGAAGCGGCCGAACTGGGCGAGATGCTCGGCATAGCGGGCTCTCTCCAACGCCTGCTTGACGCGCGGATAGGTTCCCACGCTGCGGATCGCGGCCACGACATAGGGCAGGCCGTGGCTTTGCAACGGACTCAGGGCGATCTCGACCATCACCTCGCTGCCGTCGCGCCGCTTGGCAACCAGGTCCATCTGCATGCCCATCGGCCGGGCGCGCGGGTGGTGGGCATAGGCATTGCGGTAGGCCGCATGGCGCGGCCGGATCGCGTCGGGCACCAGCGCGTCGACCGAGAGGCCGACCAGTTCGTCGGCCGTGTAGCCCAGCAGCTCGACCGCGGCCGGATTGGCCAGGCCGATCACGCCCTGGAGATCGACCAGCAGCAGCGAGTCGGGGTAGGCGGCGAAGAGCGAGCGGAATACCGCGCCGTCGTCGAAGCCGGGAACGAGGGAGCTGCGCTCCATCAGGCGGTCTCGACCGTGGGAACCAGGATGTAGCCCGCGCCGCGAACCGACTTGATGATCTGCGGATTGTTCGGGTCGGCCTCGAGCTTTCGGCGCAGCCGGCCGATCTGGACATCGATGGTGCGGTCGAACGGGCCGCCATCGCGGCCACGGGTGTGTTCGAGCAGGAAGTCCCGGGACAGCACGCGGCCAGGGTGCGCCGCCAGCGTGTTCAGCAGGTCGAATTCGCCCGTGGTCAGGGCCACCTCGTTGCGGCCCGGATCGAGCAGGCGCCGTGCCGCGGTGTCGAGTTCCCATTGCGCGAAGCGCAGCAGCGTCGAGGCTTCGGCGTTCGGCTTGGCCGGCCCGGCTTCGGCCGGTACAAGGCGGCGCAGCACGGCCTTGATGCGCGCGACCAGTTCGCGCAGGTCGAAGGGCTTGGTTATGTAGTCGTCGGCCCCGATCTCCAGGCCGACCACCTTGTCGACCGCATCGCCCCGGCCGGTGACGATAACCAGCCCGCAGCGCCAGCGCTCCCGCAGCTGGCGTGCGATGGCAAAGCCGTCCTCGCCGGGCAGGCCCAGGTCGAGCAGCACGAGCATGGGCGCATCGTGCGCCATCAGCGCCATGAGCGCGCTGCCGGAATGCAGCTGGCTGACCCGGAAGCCGTGGCCTTGCAGATAGGTTGCGAGCAGGGTGGTGATTTCGACCTCGTCGTCGAGGACGGCGAGGTGCGTGGGAGAAGTCATCGGGGCATGTTAGCCCTTGACGCGGTCAACCTGACGGCAATGTCATCCAGCCGTCAGGTTGGCGTCCGGGCCGGCTGTCTAGAGTGGGCCGCATGCGAATCCTGTGTCTTGCGTTGGTGGTGTTGCTGACGGCCTGTGCCGTCGGCCCGGACTACCGGCGCCCGGCGTTGCCCGAAGGCGCCGCGGCGCCGGCCTTCAAGGAAGGCGGCAGCTGGCAAACCAGCGACAGCTGGAAAACCGCCACGCCGGCCAGCGCGGACACCGCTCGGCCCTGGTGGGCCGCTTTCGGCGACCCGCGGCTCGACGCGCTGGTCGCCGAAGCCGTCAGCGCCAACCAGGACATCCGGATCGCCGAAGCGCAGTACCGCCAGGCGCAGGCGCTGGTGCAGAACGCGCAATCGGCCTGGTACCCGACCGTGGGCGTCGATGCTTCGGTCAGTCGCGCGCGCAGCAAGACCGCCACTGGTTCGACCACGCTCGGCAACGCGCACGCCTGGTCGCTGCAGGCCGGCTGGGAGCCGGATCTCTGGGGCCGGGTGCGCCGCGCGGTGGAAGGCGCGAGCGACAGCGCGCAGGCCAGCGAAGCGGATCTGGCCGCAGCGCGCCTCGCGGTTCAGGCGGAGCTCGCCAACGACTACATCCAGCTGCGCGTTGCCGATGCGCAGCAGAAGCTCTACGACCGCACGCTCGAGGCCTATCGCAAGTCATTGCAGATCACGCAAAGCCAGTACCGCGCCGGCGTGGTGACGCGCAGCGACGTGGAACTTGCCAACACCACGCTGCAGGCGGCGCAGGCCCAGACGTTCGATATTGAGCTCACGCGCCGCCAGCTCGCGCATGCGATCGCCGTGCTGCTGGGCAAGACGCCGTCGAGCTTTTCGCTGCCGCCGGGCGAGCTGGCGCTCCAGCTGCCGCAGGTGCCCGTCGGCCTGCCTTCGGAACTGCTCGAACGGCGGCCCGACATCGCTGGCGCCGAGCGCCGCGCTGCTGCCGCCAACGCCGGCATCGGCTTCGCGCAGGCGGCCTACTACCCGACGCTCTCGCTCACGGCCGGCGGCGGCTTCAGCGGCGCCGGCCTGGGCCGCTGGCTGGCGGCACCGGACAAGGTGTGGGCACTCGGCGCCGCGCTGGCGGGCACGCTGCTCGACGGTGGGCTGCGCAGCGCGCAGGTGGCGCAGGCGCGTGCCGTTTTCGATGCCTCCGCCGCCCAGTACCGCAAGACGGTGCTGGCGGGCTTCCAGGAGGTCGAGGACAACCTGGCCGCGCTCGAACTGCTGGCGCAGGAGCGCGATGCGCAGGATCAGGCGGTGAGCTCGGCACGCGCGGCCGAGCGGGTGGCGCTGAGCCAGTACCGCGCCGGCACCACCACCTACCTGAGCGTCGTGACGGCCCAGGCGCTCGCGTTGACCAACGAGCGCACGGCCTTGCAGCTCGAGGGCCGGCAGTTCGCCGCCAGCGTTGCGCTGGTCAAGGCGGTGGGCGGCGGCTGGAATGCCTCGCAGCTGCAGGCATCTGCAAACACGGCTTCGGCCGGGAAATGAAAGTCATGGTGTCCCCTGAATCCCCCGTTCGCCGGCGCCCGCGCTGGCCTGCCTCCCTGCTCGCGCTGCTGGCCGTGCTCCTGCTGGCCTGGGGCGGCTGGCGCTGGCTCGGCCCGAAGCCGCCACGCGCCAGTGCCGGCGCGCCGCCGGTGCCGGTCAGCACAGTGCGCGTCGCGCGCGAAACCGTGCCGATCGCCCGCAGCGGGGTCGGCACGGCGATGACTGTTGCGACCGTTACCGTGCGCACGCGCATTGACGGCCAGCTCGACCGCGTCGACTTTCGCGAAGGGCAGGACGTCAAGGCCGGCCAGGTGCTGGCGCGCATCGATCCGCGCACCTACCAGGCGCAGCTGGAACAGGTGCTCGCGCAGAAGGCCAAGGACGAGACGCAACTGGCCAATGCGCGGGCCGACCTGAAGCGCTACGGCGACCTTATCAAGGAAGACGCGACCAGCCAGCAGACGCTCGACACGCAGCGTGCGCTGGTCGGCCAGCTGGAGGCCGCGCTCAAGAGCGACCAGGCGCAGATCCACTTCGCGCAGGTGCAGCTGGACTTCACCACCATCAGCGCGCCGATCGGCGGGCGCGTCGGCGCGCGCCTGGTCGATCCCGGCAACATCGTGCATGCCGCCGATGCGAACGGATTGCTGGTGATCAACCAGATCGACCCGATCGCGGTGCAGTTCACCTTGCCCGAGGCCAGCTTCCAGGCGGTGAACGGTGCACTGCGCGACAGCCGCGAGCCGCTGCAGGTGCAGGCGATCGACCGCGACACCCGCGCAGTGCTCGCCACCGGCAAGCTGGTGCTGCTCAACAACCAGATCGACACCACCACCGGCACCATCGCGCTCAAGGCGCAGTTTCCGAACGCCGAGCACAAGCTGTGGCCCGGGCAGTCGGTCGATGCGCGCGTGGTGCTGGGCGAACGCGCCGATGCGCTCACGGTGCCGCAGGCGGTGGTGCAGCGCAGCCAGGCCGGCTTCTTTGCCTACGTGGTCGGGCCGGACGACAAGGTGCGCGTGCAACCGGTCGAGGTGGCTGACACCGCGGACGGCAAGGCGACCATCGGCAAGGGGCTGGCAGCCGGCGACCGCGTCGTGGTCGATGGCCAGTACCGCCTGACGCCTGGTGCGCGCATCACCGAAGGCGGGCAGAACGGCAATGCGCCGGCCGTCGTTGCGGGAGCGAAACCTTGAGCATCTCGGCCGGTTTCATCAAGCGGCCGATCGGCACCTCGCTGCTGGCGCTGGCGGTGCTGCTGATCGGCATCGTCGCCTGGCCGCTGCTGCCCGTGGCGCCGCTGCCGCAGGTCGACTTTCCGACGATCCAGGTCACCGGCCGGCTGCCAGGCGCGAGCCCGGAGACCATGGCCGCCAACGTGGCGCAGCCGCTGGAGCGCCAGTTCTCGCTGATCGCGGGCCTGAGCCAGATGAGCTCGAGCAGCTCGCTCGGCCAGTCCCAGATCACGCTGCAGTTCGACCTCGACCGCAACATCGACGGCGCCGCGCTCGACGTGCAGACCGCCATCAACGCGGCGGGCGGGCAGTTGCCCAACAACCTGCCGAGCCCGCCGAGCTTCCGCAAGATCAACCCGGCCGATGCGCCATTGCTGATCCTGGGCGTGCAGTCCAAGGTGCTGCCGCTGATCCAGGTCAACGACTATGCCGACAACGTGCTGGCCCAGCAGATCTCGCGCATCGCGGGTGTCGGGCTGGTCAACATCTTCGGCGTGCAGAAGCCGGCGGTGCGCATCCAGGTCGACCCGGCGAAGATCAAGGCGGTCGGCCTGAGCCTGGAGGACGTGCGCGGCGTGATCGCCCAGACCACCGTCAGCCAGCCGACCGGCACGCTCGACGGCGAACGCCAGGCGCTCAACGTCTACACCAACGACCAGCTGCTCAAGGCCGCGCCATGGAACGACATGGTGCTGGCCTGGCGCAACGGCGCGCCGATCCGCGTGCGCGATGTGGGCGTGGCCGTTGACGGGCCGGAGAACAGCAAATTGGCGGCCTGGGGCTACGCGGGCAAGGCGGCGCACGGCGACGAGCCCGAAGCCAACCGCGCCATCATGCTGGCCATCACCAAGCAGCCCGGCGCCAACGTGATCGAGACGGTCGACCGCATCCAGGCCGCACTGCCGCGGCTCAAGGCCGCGATTCCGCCGAGCGTAACCGTCGACACGCTGGTCGACCGCACCCAGACCATCCGCGCCTCGGTCAAGGACGTGGAGTTCACGCTGATGCTGTCGATCGCGCTGGTGGTGGCCGTGATCTTCGTCTTCCTGCGCAACGTGACCGTCACGCTGATCCCGAGCGTCACCGTGCCACTCGCGCTGCTGGGCACCGCGGCCGTGATGTACGTAGTGGGCTACAGCCTGGACAACCTCTCGCTGATGGCGCTGACCATCGCGGTCGGCTTCGTGGTCGACGATGCGATCGTGATGCTGGAGAACATCTACCGCCATATCGAGGACGGCATGGCGCCGCTGGAGGCCGCGCTGAAGGGGGCGGGGGAGATCGGCTTCACCATCATCTCGATCTCGGTGTCGCTGGTCGCGGTGTTCATTCCGCTGCTGCTGATGGGCGGCATCGTCGGGCGCCTGTTCCGCGAGTTTGCGGTCACGGTGACGCTGACCATCGCCGTCTCGGTGTTGATCTCGCTGACGCTCACGCCGATGCTGTGCGCCAGGTTCCTCAAGCCGCACGCCGCCGGCGAGCAGCACGGCCGCGCCTACCAGCTGTTCGAGCGCGGCTTCGACGCCATGCTGAATGGCTACAAGCGTGGCCTGCACCTCGTGCTGCGCCATCCCTTCATCACGCTGATGAGCTTCATCCTCACGGTGGCGGCCACCGTGGCGCTGTTCGTCGTGATTCCGAAGGGCTTCTTCCCGCAGCAGGACACGGGCTTCATCTTCGGCTCGGCCGACGCGGCGCAGGACTCGTCTTCCGCTGCCATGCACGATCGCATGCTCCAGTTGGCGGACATCATCCGGCAGGATCCCGACGTCGCGTCCTTCGGCATGCAGGCCGGCGCCAGCACCTTCAACTCGGGCAACTTCTTCATTGGCCTCAAGCCCGTGGACGAGGGCCGCACCTCGACTGCCGACGAGGTGATCGCGCGGCTGCGGCCGAAGCTGGCGCCGGTGCGGGGCATCACGCTCTTCATGCAGGCCGGCCAGGACATCAGCGTCGGCGGGCGGCTGTCGCGCACGCAGTACCAGTACACGCTCACCGATTCCGATCTGGCCGAGCTCAACCTCTGGGCGCCGCGGCTGCTGGACACCCTGCGCGGGCTGCCGCAGCTGACCGACGTGACTTCCGATCAGCAGAACGCCGCACCCACCGCCATGGTCACGGTCGACCGGCAGCGCGCATCGAGCTTCGGCATCTCGCCTGCGATGGTCGACGCCACCATCTACGACGCCATCGGCCAGCGCCAGGTGGCGCAGTACTTCACCCAGCTCAACAGCTACAACGTGGTGCTCGAGGTCACGCCGGCGCTGCAGCGCGACCCCTCGCTGTTCGACCGCCTCTACCTGACGTCGCCGATTAACGGCCAGCAGATTCCGCTTTCGACCTTCGTCAAGCTCGACACCAGCAAGACCGGCTACCTCGCGATCGCGCACCAGGGGCAGTTCCCCGCCGTGACGCTTTCGTTCAACCTGAAGCCGGGCGCCTCGCTGGGCCAGGCGGTGGATGCGATCAACGCCGCGCAGGCCCGGATGGGCGTGCCGCCGACGCTCTCCGGCACCTTCCAGGGTGCGGCGCAGGCCTTCGGCGATTCGCTGCGCACCCAGCCCTATTTGATCGCGGCCGCGCTGATCTCGGTCTACATCGTGCTGGGGCTGCTCTACGAGAGCTACATCCACCCGCTGACCATTTTGTCGACGCTGCCATCGGCCGGCGTGGGTGCGCTGCTGATCCTGATGGCCGGTGGGTACGATCTCAGCGTGATCGCATTGATCGGCATCATTCTCCTGATCGGCATCGTGAAAAAGAACGGCATCATGATGGTCGACTTCGCCCTGCACGCGGAGCGCGACAGGGGCATGTCGCCGGCCGATGCGATCTTCGAGGCCTGCGTGCTGCGCTTTCGGCCCATCATGATGACCACCATGTGCGCATTGCTGAGCGGCCTGCCGCTGATGCTCGGCCACGGCGCCGGCTCGGAACTGCGGCGACCGCTCGGCTACGCGATGGTGGGCGGGCTGATCCTGTCGCAGATGCTCACGCTCTTCACCACGCCGGTGATCTACCTCTACCTCGACCGGGCGCACCACTGGTACGTGCGCCGCAAGGCGGAACGCCGGCAGGCCCGGCCGCCCCAGGCAGCTGCGGCGGGAGTTGCGATCGAATGAAGGTGCTGATCGTCGAAGACGAGCGCAAGACGGCCGACTACCTGTACCAGGGCCTGACGGAGCAGGGCTGTGCGGTCGATCTCGCCTTCGACGGCATCGACGGCCAGCACATGGCGCTGCACTTCGACTTCGACGTGATCGTGCTCGACGTCATGCTGCCGGGGCTCGACGGCTTCTCGATCCTCAAGTCGCTGCGCAGTGTCAAGAACACGCCGGTGATCATGCTGACTGCGCGCGACGGCGTGGAAGACCGCGTGCGCGGGCTGCAGGCCGGTGCCGACGATTACCTGGTCAAGCCCTTTTCCTTCCTCGAACTGCTGGCCCGGCTGCAGGCGCTGACGCGCCGCGGGCGCAGCCACGAGTCGACGCTGCTGCGCGTGGGCGACCTGCGCGTCGACCTGATCAGCCGCAAGGCGGTTCGCGGCAGCCAGCGCATCGACCTCACGGCCAAGGAGTTCGCGCTGCTCGCGGTGCTGGCGCGGCGGCAGGGCGAGATCCTCTCCAAGACGGTGATTGCCGAGCTTGTGTGGGACATGAACTTCGATAGCAACACCAACGTGGTCGAGGTTGCCATCAAGCGGCTGCGCAGCAAGATCGACGCACCCTTCGGCCGCAACCTGCTGCACACCATCCGCGGCATGGGCTATGTGCTGGAGAACCGCGGCGGCGAGGGGCCTGAATGAGGAACTCGATCGCCGTCCGGCTGGCGCTGATGTTCGCCGCGGCGGCGATGGCGGGCTTCGCGCTGGTCGGCGCTTCGCTGCACCGCGTGCTCTCGCACGAGCTCCTGCGCCACCAGGAGGAGCAGATCGACGCGCGCCTGGAGGACATGGCGTACATCCTGCAGCATGGCCGTGCGGCAAAGCTCGGTGAACGCATGCGTGAAAAGCTCGAGACCCTGAGTTCCGCGGACACCCGCACCCGCTTCTGGATGTGGAGCGAGGACCCCGCGTTCCGCTACGGCGCCGACATGCCGCAGTTCGCGGACTCGATGCAGCAGAGCGTGGAGCTGCCCGTAGGAACGCCCCCGAAGCCCATGCGCGTGCGCGGTCAGGCGTTGCCGGCCAACGACCTGCGCCCGGCGGTGCGATTCATGGCCGGGGTGGACGCCGAACCCTTCAGCAGCACCTTGCGCGCCTTCGAGACCGCGCTCGTGGCGCTGACGCTCGCGGGCACGGCGCTGGCGGCCGCCCTGGGCTACTGGATCGCGCGCATCGGGCTCGGCCCGGTTCAGCGCCTGTCGGCCGACGCCCAGCGCATCGGGCCCGACAACCGCGCGCAGCGCCTGCAGCTGCCGGCCCTGCCGCGCGAGCTGGCGCATCTCGGTGCCTCGTTCAATGCGGCGCTCGACCGGCTCGATGCGGCCTACCGGCAGCTCGAGACCTTCAGCGACGACGTCGCGCACGAGCTGCGCACGCCGCTGGCCAACCTGATCGGCCAGACGCAGGTCGCGCTGGCGCGTCCGCGCAGCGCGGCCGAACTGCAGGAGGTGCTGCAGTCCGATCTTGAAGAACTGGAGCGGCTGCGCGCGATCGTCTCCGACATGCTGTTTCTCGCGCGCGCCGAGCAGGGCGTGCGGGCCCGCGGGCTGGTGGCCTCCTCGATCGCGGCGGAGGTTGGCAAGACGGTGGAGTTCCTCGAGCTGCTACTCGACGAGGCCGGCATGACGGTGCAGGTCGAGGGCGACGCCGTGGCGCCGATCGAGACATCTCTGTTCCGCCGCGCGCTGACCAACCTGCTGCAGAACGCGATCCAGCATTCGCAGCCGGGCGCCAGCGTGCTGGTGCGCATCGGCCAACAGGCGCATTCGGCCGAGGTGAGCTTCTCGAACCCCAGTGCGCCGATTGCACCCGACCAACTGCCGCGCCTGTTCGACCGCTTCTACCGCGTCGACGCCTCACGCCACAACAGCGGCGAGAACCACGGGCTCGGCCTGGCCATCGTCAAGGCGGTGGCCCTGATGCACAACGGCACCGTGTTCGCGCGCTCGAGCGGCGGCACGACGACGGTCGGCTTCAGCGTTTCAGAAGGCCTCCGGGATTGCCCGAAGCTCCCTGCTGCGCGCCCGGGCAGCCTTCACGACTGACTCGATGGACCATTGGGTGTCGCGGGCTTGCCACGGCGTCAAGCCCGGCGGGAAAATCAGCCGTGATATGAAGCAAAACGGATCAGGAGCGAAGGCAACGCCGAAGGCCAGGCAGGGCGCCGTCGTCCTCCTCTCGGGTGGCAACCCGCAGATCGCAAAGGCGGACGGCGAGGCCCCCGTGCAGGCGTATATCGATGCGCTGCCTGGCTGGAAGCGCGATGTCGGGAAGCGCCTGGACGAACTCATTGCGCGGAACGTGCCCGACGTGCGCAAGGCCGTGAAGTGGAACTCACCGTTTTACGGCGTCGAGGGCCAGGGCTGGTTCCTTGGAATCCACGCCTTCACCCGCTACCTCAAGGTGAGCTTTTTCCGCGGCTCGTCGCTCAGGCCGGTGCCGCCAGGCCCGAGCAAGAATCAGGACACGCGTTACCTCGACATTCACGAAGGCGACGAGCTCGACGAGCTGCAGATGGAGAACTGGGTGAAACAGGCGGCTGCGATGCCGGGCTTTCTCGGCCCCCGAGGCTGACCCGGCCATTTCGATAACGAAGTGCCGGCTACTCCAGGTCGCCCGAATGCGTTCGATGCGCGTGCAGCGCTTCGAAGATCGGCCCGTCGCTGAAGCGGAAAAGGTCGAGCGCTGCATGGCCGGCCGCGTCGCAGTGTGCCGAGAAGGGCTGCCAAGACGGCACGACGAACATGTCGCCGCGCTTGACGGTCCATTTCTGCTCGCCCACCTTCACCGTGCCGCTGCCCTCGAACACCTGGTAGACCGATGACCCGACCTCGCGCTGCACCACGGTGCTCGTTCCCTTCCTGATGCGGTGCATCTCGGTGCGAATGGTGGGCAGCACGTCGCGGCCATTGCTCGGGTTGGTGAAGCGAATCGCCGCGTGGCCCGGGCTCAACGTTGCGGGATGGCCCTCGGCCTCCAGCGCCAGCTGGTCGGCCAGGGCGCGATCGGTATCGACCCAGCGGTAGGCCAGGAGCGGCGTCGCGGCCGGCGCCTCCGGTTGCGACAGCGGACGCAGGCCCGGGTGTCCCCACAGGCGCTCCGAGCGCGAGCGTTCCGGCGTGGCCTTCTCGGCGGTGCTGACGTGCTCGCGGCCGAACTCGAAGAACTGCGACTCGGTGTAGTACGAGAACGGGATGTCCAGTCCATCGATCCAGGCCATCGGCGCGCTGGCCGCGTTGTGATGGGAATGCCAGTTCCACCCGGCCTGCGGCAGGAAGTCGCCGCGTGACATCCGCACCGGGTCGCCGTTGACCACGGTCCACACGCCTTCGCCTTCCACCACGAAGCGGAACGCGTGCTGTGTGTGGCGATGCTCCGGTGCATCCTCGCCCGGCATCAGGTACTGGATGGCAGCCCACAGCGTGGGCGTGGCAAACGGCCTGCCGCCGAGCGCCGGATTGGCCAGCGCGATGGCGCGCCGCTCGCCACCGCGACCCACGGGCACGATGCGCCCGGCCTCGCTTGCCAGTTCGACCAGGCGATCCCAGCGCCAAAGGTGGGGCACCGCCTTGCTGCGCGGATGCCGCGGCATCAGATCGCCGATCTCGGTCCAGAGCGGAACGAGCAGCTCGCTTTCGAAGCCTCGGTAGAGCTGCTCGAGCGCGGGGCTGGGCTCGGGTTGACCCGGGGCTGCGACGGCCTTCAGGCGCACGGGGGAGGGTACGGTGTCGACTGTCATGGAAGTTCCTTCGTGGGGATCGCTGCAACGAGCGCTCGCATGGCGCTGTATCGTTTGCCGGGAGCTGCGCTATGTTGGCTTGCGCTTCACTCGGCCGGGCCGATCGTGAGTGTGATCTCGCCCACGCCGGCAACGCTGCCTTCGACGTGATCGCCCGGCTGGAGCGCGCCCACGCCCTCCGGTGTGCCGGTGAAGATCAGATCGCCAGGCTGCAGGTGGTAGAACTTCGAAAGATCCTCGATCAGTTCGGGGATGTTCCAGATCAGCTTCGAAAGATCCGAGCGCTGGCGCTCCTGGCCGTTCACGCTCAACGCCAGCGCGCCCTGCTCGAGCACGGTGCCAGCCATGGGGACGACCTCGGACACCACCGACGATTGCTCGACGTCCTTGCCGAGATCCCAGGGCCGGCCCTTGTCGCGGGCCACGAGCTGCAGGTCGCGCCGCGTCATGTCCAGGCCGCAGGCATACCCGTAGATCAGCTGGTGTGCCTCGGCGCGGCTGACGCGAAAGCCCGGCGCTCCGATGACGAGCACCAGCTCCATCTCGAAGTGGTAGTTCTGCGTGCCGGGTGGATAGGCCACGGTGGCGCCGGATTCCACCAGCGTCGGCAGGCTCTTGGTGAAATAGAACGGCACCTCCACCGTCTTGTCGACCGGCCGGCCCATCTCGATGGCGTGGGCGTGATAGTTGCGGCCGACGAAAAACAGGCGGTTGACGGGCAGACGCTCCGTCTTGCCGCGCACCGGCAGAGATGGAATGACAGCAGGAGTCCAGAGATAGGTAGTGGTCATGAAGTTCGTGGTGAAGGAGTTTGGAAGCTGGTTCCACATCCGGGGTCTGGTTCAGAGTTTGGCGAGCGGCACCTGCAGGTCGGCTAGCTGCGCCGCATCGACGCTGGTGCGGCGCTCGATCAGGCGCCGCGCAAAGCGCAGATCCCGTGCGGCGTTGGGGCCCAGCGCCGCGACCACCTTGTCGGCGTCGAGGAAGAACATCACGAAGCTGTTGGCGCTTCGATCGCCGCGCACGACCACGCGGTGCGCTGGCGTGGGCATGCCGTAGATCTGGAGGTTGACGTCGTACTGGTCCGACCAGAACCAGGGCAACGGCTGATGATTCACCGTGGAGCCGAGCGCGGCGCGCGCGGCGGCGATCCCTTGCTCCTGCGCGTTCTGCCAGGACTCGAGCCGCATCCGCCGCCCGGCCCATTCGCAATGCCATGCCGCCACGTCGCCGGCGGCAAGAATGTCGGGATCCGATGTGTGGCATTGCGAATCGACCAGCACGCCGCCATCGCACGCCAGGCCTGCCTCGCGTGCGAGTTCGTCGTTGGGGATCAGGCCGACACCGATGAGGACCGCGTCGCACTCGAGCTCCCGCCCGTCGCCGAACGAGGCCGTCAGGCCGCCTCGCGCGCCCTGCACCAGCTGCTCGATCCCCGTGCCGAGCCGGACGTCGACGCCGCGGGAGGTGTGGAGTTGCAGCAGGTAGTCGGAGATTTCCGGCGGAACGGTGCGCTCGCACAGCCGGCCCATCGCTTCCACGACGGTCACCTCCAGCCCCTTCTTCCTGGCCGTTGCAGCCACTTCGAGGCCGATCCAGCCGCCCCCGACGACGAGCAACCGCTTGCCGGCAGACAACGCGGCACCGAGCGCCGCCGCGTCCTCGATGCTGCGCAAGGTGAAAACGCCGGGCAGATCCGCGCCCGGGATGCTCAATCGGCGCGCCCGCCCCCCGTTGCAGAGGATCAGCTTGTCGTATGAAACTTGCTCTCCACGCGTCAGGTGAAGCAGCTTCGCAACCCGGTCGATGAAGGTCGCGCTGACGTTCGGCCGCCAGTCGATGGCGAGCGCATCGAAGGCTTCCGATTTCAGCAGGTAGGTCGTCTGCGCATGCGCATCTCCAGAGAGCACCGCCTTGGACAACGGCGGGCGTTCGTAGGGACGATGAGGCTCGTCGCCGATCAGGATCACGCGGCCCCCGAAACCTTCGCTGCGCAGCGTTTGCGCGGCCCAGCCGCCGGCTTGACCGGCGCCCACGATGACGATGGTTTCGGCGCTCACCGGTTCAGTCCAGCGAGAGGAGCACGCGGCCCGCGTCGATCTTCACGGGGTACCAGCGAATCGACTCGGTCACGGGGGCGCAGGTCGGCTTCCCGTCGCGCACGTCGAACTTGCCCTGGTGCAGGGGGCACTCGATTTCGTGCCCTTCAAGAAAGCCATCGCACAGGCGGGCATGGCCGTGGGTGCACACGTTGTCGGTCGCGTAGATCTGGCCGTCCACGTTGTACAGCGCGATGTCGCGCCCGCCGACCAGCATGCCGACGACATCGTCGGCGGGCACCTCGTCGACGGGGGCGGCATCGGTCCATTGGGAATCGCTCATGGCTGGCCTCAAAGCGGATAGATGACGGAGTTGGGAATCATCTCGCTGTCGTAGATGACCTGGCGCGAGGCGAACTTCAGTCCCTCCCCGGTGCGGACGACGACGTCGATGTAGCGTCCCACGCTGAAGACGCTCGAGAGTTCGGACAGCTTGGTGCGGAACACCGCGTAGTTGGCCTCGCACTCGAAGCGGTCCGCCTCGGCCTTCAGGACGACCGGCGTGCCGACCACGTGGCGCTGGTAGTAGGGGTCGTGGAACAGGGTCTCGCGGATGCCGTAGACACGGTCCTTCAGCATGCCCTTGCTCTCGAACGACAGCGTCGCGAGCGGAAAGCCGCGGTCGTAGTTCTCGCGCGGCTGCAGGCGGTAGCTGCAGTCGTCCGTGAAGAATTCCGGCCACAGTTCCCATTGGCCGGAACTGACTGCCTGGGCGTAGCGGGCGTAGAGCTGGGTCAGGTCGAAGTAGTCCTGGAAGTTCATCTCAAGCCTCCATGACCTTGCGCCAGTACGCGTACATGCCCCGGATCAGTGTCTCGGTGACCATGTGGTCCGTGTCGCCGACTTCGCGCCCGCCGAGCTCGGCGAGGGTGCGGTGGAAAGGTTTCTGTTCGAAGCCTTTCTGCGAAAGCTCGATCACCTCCCCGTCGTCGGCCGAAACGAAGCCCGCCGGCCCGAAGAGATTTGCCTGCCGCAGCCGCCGCAGCGTCATCTCGTCGTCGTCGTCCTCGAAGCCGAAGTGCGTCCAGACAAAGTCGAACGCACCGGATCCACTCGGCTGGATATGCCGCGTCGAGACGCTGTTGACCTGCTGCTGGAAGATCACGCTCGGGAACAGCGTCATCATCACCGCCGTCGGGCCGCCCCACCACGGCTCGGGCACGATGTCCAGAAAGCGGTCATCGTTGAGCTTCATGCCTTCCTTGAAGCTCGACACCTGCGTGACCTGATCCGCCTTGCCGCTTGCGCCGCGCGTCGAGATCATCGCGGCGTGCCGGTGGTGGCTGTCCATGCGGAGTTCCGACTTGTTGTCCGCACGCCAGAGCCCGAAGGTGACGAACCACGTATGCAGCAGGCCCGGGTGGTACGGGTCCTTGATGTTCTCCTGCATCAGCTTCCAGTTGCCGGGAATGCGCTGGCGGTTGTACCCAAGAATCGTCAGCTTCCGGCCGTTGAACAGCCGGTCGAAGTAGCCCAGGATCTCCGGGCCCATGAAGTCCTCGAGCGATTCCACGTCCGGATCGAACGACGCAAACACGACGCCGCCGCGCGTTGCAACCTTCAGCTTGTTGAGGCCATGATCGGCAGGCTTGAAGTCGGCCGGCATTCCGCCATTGATCTTGCCGTCCTGCTTGACGCCGCGGCGAAAGGGCACCCCTTGCAGATCGCCGCCGAGCGAATAGTTCCACTGGTGGTACGGGCAGGTGAACCCGCTGGCCTTGCGGTTGCCGTGCCGCTCGCGGCAGAACTGCATGCCCCGATGCGCGCACACGTTTTCCACGACGCTGATGGAGCCCTCGGCATCCCGAACCATGATGACCGAGCGCTCGCCGACCACCGTGCGCTTGAAATCGCCAACCTCTGGAATCTCGGCCTCCAGGCCCACATAGCACCAGTGGCCCCGGTAGAAAAGGCGCTCGAGCTCACGCCGGTGCTGATCGGCATCGGTGTAGGCCATGAAGGGGATTCGGCTGGTGCCTTTGTCTTCCCAGTGGATCTGCTGGGGAAAGACTGCTGATGTGTCATCCATATTTGTCTCCTGTCGGCCGTTTCGCACGGCCTGCATCGCGGTTCGGCAATGATCGATTTTTCGGAGCCATCGTTCAATAGAATGTGCCGAATAGTTCATATAGATTTTGCGAATGGGGGTCGCCGTGGAGCTCAAGGACATCGACCTCAACCTGCTGGTTGTGTTCAACCAGCTGCTCATCGATCGGCGGGTGTCGAAGGTGGCGACCACCCTCGGCCTGTCCCAGCCCGGGGTGAGCAACGCGCTGGCGCGCCTGCGCAAGCTGACCGACGACCCCCTGTTCCTTCGAACGCCGAAGGGCATGGAGCCGACACCCTTCGCCGAGCAGCTGGCCGAGCCGACCGCGAGCGCCCTGCAAACGATCCATGCCGCGATCAACCAGCGAAGCTCGTTCGATCCGGCCACTTCGACGCGCGCCTTCACCATCGGCATGACCGACATCGGTGAGATCTATTTCCTGCCCAAACTGATGAAGGAACTGGCGCGCGTGGCACCGGGTCTCTCGCTCAGCACCGTTCGCAACACCGCGGTCAATCTTCAGGACGAGATGGAATCCGGCCACGTCACCCTGGCCATCGGCTTGCTGCCGCAGCTCAAGGGCGGCTATTTCCAGCGGCGACTGTTCAAGCAGCACTACGTCTGCATGTTTCGCCGCGGCCATGCGCTGGACAAGCGGCAGATCACCCTGGGCGAGTTCTCGCAGGCCGACCACGTGGTTGTGATTTCGGAGGGAACTGGCCACGGCAAGGCGGACGAACTTCTCAGCCGCAAGAAGATTGTTCGCAAGGTCGTCCTGACCGTGCCGCACTATGTGGCGGTCGGCCATATCCTGCACGACTCGGACCTGGTGGCGACAGTTCCTGAGCGGCTCGCCCAGGCCTTGGTCGAGCCTTTCGGGTTGTCATATGTCCCCCATCCGGCCAAGCTGCCCGAGATTGCGATCAACCTGTTCTGGCACGGCCGGTATCACCGGGACCCCGCCGTGGCCTGGCTGCGCGCCTTGATCATCCGGCTCCATGGGGAAGGTGCGCCTGGTTGAACTCGCGCCGCCTGCGGGAGCGCCGGCCACCCGGCAATCGCAGCCACAAAACCAGGCTGCCGGCCACCACAGCGATGATCGCCACCCGCGCGTTGTTGTTCATCGTTTGGTGAAACGAATGACCGTTGTTTGATCATTTGGTGAAAACGCGGATTCGGGTAAACCAGTTATTTGGCATAACTATCAAGGCCTCGGGAATTCCCTGATTGCCCCAATGAAAAAGCATTGCACAACAGCGTCGGGCCACCCCCGTCGCGGCGCTGCTGGTACGACCGTTGCACAAAGAACGCGCTGCTGCGGGCATTTCCGCCCGCGGCCAGTCCGACCCATTTCTTCGGCGGCCCCGCAGCGAAAACCGAGACAAACGCCTGGACGACCACAATGACCCACACCTCCATCCCCGCCGTGCTCGACCCGGCACCGCTCGACCCGGCGCTGGCCGGCTTTCTGGCGCAGGCCGCCGCACAAGGCAACCCGCCGCTGGAGTCGCTGCCGCCGTCGGTGGCGCGCCAGATCTACCGCGACCTGGCGGCCGGCCTGGGCCTGCCGGCGCCGGCCATCGCGTCGGCCAACGACCGCGTCATCGACGGACCCGGCAGTCCGTTGACGCTGCGCATCTACCAACCCGACGCCCAGGGGCCGCTCCCCTTGCTGCTCTATGTACATGGCGGCGGCTTCGTGATCGGAGACCTCGAAACCCATGACAAGATTTGCCGCACCCTGTGCCATGACGTGGCCGCCGTGGTGGTGGCGGTGGACTACCGGCTGGCGCCCGAGCATCCCTTTCCAGCCGCGGTAGACGACGTGGCATGCGCGCTGCGCTGGGTGGCCGCGAATGCGCACGAGCTCGGGGCCGACCCGTCGCGCATCGCGCTGGCCGGCGACAGCGCGGGTGCGCAACTCGCCACCGTGGCGGCGCTGCGTGGCGCAGGCGCCATCGCACCGCGTGCGCTGGGCCTCATTTATCCCGTCGCCCAGCACTACAGCGAACCGAGCCCTTCGATGGCCGAGAACGGCGAAGGCAAGTTCCTCACCACCGGTGTCATGCAATGGTTCATCGACTGCTACCTCGGCGGGCGGCAGGAGCTGGCGCGGCACTCCGATTTCGCCTTGCTGCACTCGCAGGTGCTGGACACGCTGCCGCCCACCTGGCTGGCCACCATGGGCCATGACCCGCTGCGTGACGAGGGCCATGCGCTGGCGCTGCGCGTCGCGCAGGGCGGCGTGCCGACCGAGCACCGCCATTACCCCGGTGCTATCCACGCCTGCCTTCACTTCACTGCGGTGTCGCCGCTGGGCACCCAGGTGATGGCCGACCTGGCTGCATGGTTGCGCTCGCAACTATCGCCCCAATCACAGTTGGGCTCGAGCTGAACCTAGGCCCTTGCGCAGGGTAACCCCATCGACGTGCTGATCGGGCAAGGGCTGGCTGTCGACTCGCAGGCCAACACGGCTTGCACGACAATCTGCAGCAACCCCTTGCCGGATCCTGCATGTCCTCTTCAAAGATCGACCCGCCTTCAGCGCCAGCCATGCCGGTCGCGGTCGTAACCGGCGCAGCGCGCGGTATCGGCCTCGCAATCACCCGCTGGTTTCTCGACAGTGGGCATCGTGTCCTCATGCTGGACATTGACGAAGAGACGTTGTCAAAGGCGCAAGCCGCCCTGAACGATGAGGCGCGTGTTCTGGCGCTTAGCTGCGATGTGTCCCAGCCGGATCAGGTGCAAGCCAGCATCGATCAGGGCGCCGCCCGATTCGGCCGCATCGACTACCTGGTCAACAACGCAGGCATTGCCGTTTTCAAGAGCATCGAGACGACGACGTTCCAGGAATGGAGAACCGTCTTCGCGACCAACCTGGATGGGGCCTTCCTTTGCTCGCAGGCCTGTGCGCCCGTCATGCTTCGAACCGGCGGCGGGGCCATTGTCAACATCGCATCCATCTCGGGCCTCCGGGCCAGCACCTTGCGCGTCGCCTACGGAACGAGCAAGGCGGCGCTCATTCACCTGACCCGCCAGCAGGCGGTTGAACTGGGCGCTGTCGGCATCCGGGTGAATGCCATTGCGCCGGGACCGGTGGAGACGGAGATGGCCAGGCAGGTTCACACGCCCGCCATTCGCGCCGACTACCATGACACCATTCCGTTGGGGCGGTACGGCTCCATGGACGAGATCGCGTCCACTGTGGGGTTTCTGTGCAGCCCTGCGGCGAGTTACGTCAATGGGCAGGTGCTCGCGGTGGATGGCGGCTTTGAAGCGACAGGCGTCGGCCTTCCGACGCTCCGTCGGACGGCCGCTGGCTAGGCATTTCGTCTGTTCCGCGGTCGGAGGGAACCGCGAGCCAAATGCTGACTGACGAAGTGGTCTATTGCCTGCGCGGGGCAGGGCGGCCCCGCCTGATGCTTAAGCTCCAAAGGGGGTATTTGCATGTCAGTTTCAATCCCGCGCCGAGTTGCCATTCCGATCCTGCTGTGGTCGAGCTTCGCGACCGCCCAAGTAGCCGTGGCGCCGGCCAGCGGGGGGACGCTGCAGCAGGAAGCAGACTACCGCGTGGTCGCGGCGCGCTGTGGCACACCTGCCTTTGAGAAAGCCTTTACCCGGCAATCGCGGGCCATGGTGGCGGCCGGGCTTGTCGGGTCGACCAAGGATCCTGTGGCCGCCGAGAAGGCGGTCACAGCGTTGCGCCGCAACCCTTACCGACTGATTGCGACGCCGGCCGACTGCCGGGCGGAACTGGTCGCGCTTGCGGTATTGCAGAAACAGCGAACCCGATTGGTGAAAACTCCCCGGGCCCGCTGAGGGTCGCCTCATTCATGCGAGCAACTGCGCCACCGTTCGACGCAGCCACACATTGCCCGCGTCAGCGTTGAACCGTTCGTGCCAGTGTTGCTTCACTTCATAGTGCGGCAGGGCATGAGGCGTCGGGATCAGGCGGATGTGTTCGCGGGTTTGCATTGCTTCGCCGAACCGAAGCGGCACCGTGGCGATCAGCTCTGTCTCCGCCACGATCCTGGCAACGCCAAGAAAGCTCGGCACACTCAGCGCCACATGCCGCACCACGCCTGCCGCGGTGAGAACCTTGTCGACGATGGCATGTCCAGTGCCTGAGGCCGTGACAACGACATGGCTCTCGCGCGCATAGGCGGCCTTGGTCAAGCGCCCGCTGATCCGGGGGTGTGCCGCCGCCGCCAGGCAGACAAAGTTCTGCGCGAACAGAACGGTCTGATAAAAGCCGGCGTCGAGCTGCGGCATGAAGCCCACGGCCAGGTCGACCTCCCCATCCTCCAGGCGCCGAGCGCTTGCGGTCGAGATCTTCTCCACATGGACGCGCACTCCCGGCGCAGCGGTGCGCAGGTGGTTGAGCAGCTTCGGCAAGAGAACGACTTCGCTGATGTCGGTCATGCAGATACGGAACTCGCGGTCTGCCACCTTTGGGTCAAACACCTGCCGGCTTGCCCGCGCCTGCTCTAGTTCTGCCAAGACCTTTCGCATGACGGGCTGTAGCGCCTGGGCGCGCGGCGTGGGCTGCATGCCACGCGCGGTTCTGCTGAACAGCTGGTCGTCAAAGTGAGTGCGCAGTTTGCCCAGCGCAATGCTCGCCGAGGCCTGGGCGATGCCCAGCCGCTCTGCCGCTCGGGACACGCTTGACGTCTTGTAGACCTCATCGAACACCGCCAGCCATTCGAGATCAAGTCCTGCCATCGTGAAGCTCCAAAGCCATTATTAAATATTGCGATTGGAAGTATTCCATGAACGCGGTTGCTCGAATAGAGGTGGCCCGCAAGAATCGGATCCTGAGTGACAAGGACGTCGCTTCCCAGGAGACAACATGGACACCATCGCCTCGCCGGCAACGCTCGACACGCTTGCGCAGCGGCGCCGCTACTACGAGCGCATCAAAGCCCTGAACCTGACCCCGCTGTGGGAAGAACTGCACGCGCTGGTGCCGCGGGAGCCCGCTTCGCCGTGCGTCGCGGCGCTCTGGCGCTATGCGGACATCAAGCCCTCCCTGATGGAGTCGGCCGAACTCATCACCGCGGAAGAAGCGGTTCGGCGCGTGCTGATTCTCGAAAACCCGGGCATGCCGGGCCGGTCGTGCATCACGCAATCGCTCTATGCAGGCTTGCAGCTGATCATGCCGGGCGAGGTCGCACCGTCGCATCGGCATGTGCAGTCGGCGCTCCGGTTCATCGTCGATGGCAAGGGGGCGTACACCACGGTGGGTGGAGAACGCACGACGATGTTTCCGGGCGACTTCATCATCACGCCGTCATGGGCCTGGCACGACCACGGCAACGAGGGCTTGCAAGGCGACAGCGAGCCGGTGGTCTGGCTCGATGGCCTGGACATTCCGCTGGTGCGCTTTTTCGATGCGGGCTTCGCCGAGAACGATGCTGCGGCCTCACAGAGCGTGGCGCGCCCCGAAGGCCACAGCTATGCGCGCTTCGGGCACAACATGGTGCCGGTCCGCCACACGCACACGTCGCCGACCTCGCCGATCTTCAGCTATCCGTATGCGCGCAGCCGCGAAGCGCTGGCCGCGCTGCAAAAGGCAGAGGCGCCGGACGACTGGTTGGGCTGGAAGCTGCGCTACGTCAACCCGCTCACGGGTGGGGCGCCCATGCCGACCATGGCGACCTATCTGCAATTGCTGCCGAAGTCGTTCAAGGGCAAGAGCCATCGCGCCACCGATGGTGCGGTGTACAGCGTGGTCGAAGGGCGCGGCACGGCAGAGATCGCTGGCCAGCGCTTCGCCTTCCAGCCGCAAGACACTTTCGTCGTGCCTTCCTGGGCCAGCCTTCGGCTGGAAGCCGACGACGAGACGGTGCTGTTCAGCTTCTCGGATCGTCCAGTCCAGGACGCGATCGGCATTCATCGCGAACAGTTTCTGGGCAACTGATCGTCAATCCATTCCTCAACTTTTCTTCGAGAAGCACACATGTCCTTTGTCGTTACTCCCATGTCCATCGTAGGCATTCCCGTCGCCGGGTCGGACGATCTCTTTCCTGTGCGGCGCGTGTATTGCGTGGGCCGCAACTACGCCGCACATGCCCGCGAGATGGGTTTCGATCCAGATCGGGAGCCGCCTTTCTTTTTCTGCAAGCCCAACGACGATGCGTCGGTGATTCCGGTCGAGGCAGGCGCGACCGCCACCTTGCCTTATCCCTCGCAAACGCAGAACTATCATTTCGAAGCCGAACTGGTCGTGGCGATCGGCAAGCGCGGGCGGGACGTGCCTGCAGAAAAAGCCGCCGAGCTGATCTATGGCTATGCGGTCGGTCTGGACATGACGCGCCGCGACCTCCAGATCGCTGCCCGCGAAAAAGGCCGCCCGTGGGAAGTGGGCAAGGCCTTCGATCTCTCGGCTCCGATCGCACCTATCCGTCGAATCGAGGACGGCGGTGCCATCACCTCGGGTGCCATCACGCTGGAAGTGGACGGCAAGGTCAAGCAGAAGAGCGATGTGTCCCACCTCATCTGGTCGGTCAACGAAGTCATCGCCAATCTCTCGACGCTGTTCGCACTGGAGCCCGGCGACCTGATCTTCACGGGCACCCCGGAAGGCGTAGGTGCGGTGGTGGCCGGCCAGACCATCTCGGTTCACGTCGACGGCCTCGAGCCGCTGACCGTGCGGATCGCCTGAGCCTGCACAGGTGGATGCGCAATGACTACCCATATGGACACCACAAGGCCGCCCGTCATCGTTGCCGGAGGCGGCATCGGCGGACTTGCCTGCGCACTGGCACTGGCCAAACTCGGGCAGCCTGTCGAACTTCTCGAGCAGAGTGCCGAGATTGCGGAGATCGGTGCGGGCCTTCAACTGGGGCCGAATGCCTTCGCAGCGCTCGATGCCCTGGGCGTCGGCGAGCAAGTGCGCCAAAAAGCGGTTTTCAATGAGCGCCTGGTCATGATGGACGCAGTCGACTGCAGGGAGGTCGCGTCTGTTGCGGTGGGCGACGCATTTCGTGCCCGCTTCAAGAACCCTTACGCGGTCAGTCATCGAGCAGATCTGCATGGCGCGCTTTATGCCGCGGCCAAAGCCAGCGCACTCGTTACCCTGCATGTCGGTGCGCGAATCGACTCGGTGCACCTCGATGACGACGGCGCATCAGCCACGACCTCGGACGGCAGGATTTTCAAGGGTGCGGCCTTGATTGGCTGCGACGGCGTGAAGTCTGTCGTGCGCACCCGCCTCCTGGGGGATACGCCGCGTGTTTCAGGGCATGTGGTCTACCGCGCCGTGGTTCCGGCCGAAGACATGCCCAAGGATCTTCAATGGAACGCGCCGGTGGTGTGGGCCGGCCCCGACTGCCACCTGGTGCACTACCCGTTGCGCGGCGGCGAACAGTACAACCTCGTCGTGACCTTCCACAGCAGGGAGAAAGAGGAGTGGGGTGTGAGCGATGGCAGCAAGGAAGAGGTGCTGTCGTATTTCAAGGGCGTGCATGCAAAGCCCCGGCAACTCCTCGACCGACCAACAACATGGCGGCGCTGGAGCACGGCCGATCGGGAACCCGTCGAACGTTGGAGCGAGGGCTGTGCCACGTTGCTCGGCGACGCGGCCCATCCGATGATGCAGTATCTGGCGCAGGGCGCATGCATGGCCATGGAAGACGCAGTCACACTGGCTGCTGCGGTCGAGAGAACAAACAGCTTTGCAGATGCGTTCCGGCTGTATGAGTCGGCCCGCATTGCCCGCACGGCACGGGTCGTGTTGTCGGTGCGCGAGATGGGGCGCATCTATCACGCGAAGGGCGTGGATCGACTGGTTCGCAACAGTCTGTGGACCGGTCGAAGCCAGGAACGCTTCTACGACGCGCTGGAGTGGCTCTATGACTGGCGCGCCGAGCGATGCCTCGACGCGGCAGTCGCCGGGGCGCATTGAACCGGCGACTTTGGATCCACTATTGAGGATCCTGCTGACCGATATTCGATCCATGCCATTGCTGCAATGGTGTTCCATGCCTAACCTTCATGCACCAGGGGCCCCACGCACCCTCGTGAATACAAATTACGGAGACACGATGAACCATTCAGACCAGCGTATTTGCGGTAGACGCCCCCTGTCCTTGAATCTGGCCGCACGCCTCGGCGCGCTGGTCGCCCTGCTTGCGTGTGGAACGGCTGCTGCTTTTGCACAGCCCCAAGCTGTCGCCTGGCCAACCAAGCCACTTCGGCTGCTCGTCGGATTTCCCGGTGGCTCCACGCCTGACGGCGCGGCCCGTGCCATTGCCGAGCCGCTTTCGAAGGCACTCGGCCAACCGGTGATCGTGGACAACAAGGCTGGTGCATCCGGCAACATCGCCGCCGATCAAATCGCCAAGGCCACAGATGACCACACGCTGGGCATCGTCATCAACGGCAACCTGACCTCGGCCAAGATGTTGTATGCCAAGCTGCCCTACGACCCGGCGACCGATTTCACGTATCTCACGCTGGTCGGGACTGCGCCGCTGATCCTGGTTGCACAGGCAGGCGCGCCGAGCGGCAAGGCGTTCTTCGATGCAGCGCGGTCGGCCGGCGAGAAGTGGTCTTATGGCTCCGTGGGCGCCGGTTCCGTCGGTCACTTGGGTATGGAACTGCTGAAAACGCGGGTGCCTGGCATGGCCGCGATGCATGTGCCATATCAGGGCAATCCGCAGGTGGTGACGGCGATGCTCGGCCAGCAGATCGAGATGGCGCTGGTACCGCCAGGCGTTGCGCTGCCGCAAATCAACGCAGGCAAGCTCAAGGCTATCGGCCTGACGACCGGGCGCAGCACGCTCGCCCCGGACATCCCGCCCCTGGCCGATGCCGGCGTGAAGGATTTCGAGCTCGAGGTCTGGACTGCACTCGTTGGCCCGGCCAAGCTCAGCGCTGCAGCCAAATCGCGGCTGGCCGCTGTGTTGCCTGGCGTGTTGCAGGATGCCGCCACACGGCAGCAGCTTTTCAATCAGGGCTGGCAGGCGCCGGCAACTGCATCGGCGCCTGCTCTGCAGACCCGCGTTGCGGCCGAGTCGAAGATCATGCAGCGCATTATTTCTGCAAGCGGAATCAAGCTCCAATGAACACGATGGACACAGTGCAGGAACCGGCACGCGAGCTGCCGGTCTATGGTGAATACGATGTCGTGGTGGTCGGAGGCGGGCCCGCCGGGCTTGCCGCCGCGGTCAGCGCAGCTGGGCATGGGGCACGTACGCTGCTTGTGGAGCGCTATGGCTTCCTTGGAGGCATGGGCACTGCCGGCGGCGTCACGAACTTCGCGGGGCTGTACGGCCAGCGCGATGGTGAGATGCACCAGCTGGTGCATGGCGTTGTAGACGACTTGCTTTCGCGTATCGAGTCGCTGGGCGGCCTGAACCGGCCGCAAGACGGGATGGGGGGCCGCATACGCGTGCGCAGCTATGACACCTCGGCGTACAAATGCGCGGCTGATCAGCTGTTGTTGGCTTCCGGCGTACAGCTGCTCTTCCACGCACAGGCAGCCGCTGTCGTGATGGATGGGCCTCGCATTGCAGCTCTCGTGATCGAGACCAAGTCCGGCCGGCAGGCGCTGCGAGCCAACGTGTTCATCGATTGCTCGGGCGACGCGGACGTGGCTGCCTTTGCCGGCGTGCCGTATGCGCTGGGTGATGGCAATGGCAGCGGGCTTTTCCCATCCACCATGTTCCGGGTTGGCCATGTGGACGCTCCGGCAGCGCTGGCTGCAGTTGGCGAGTTCAAGGCCATCAACGAATACATGGAACGCGCCCAGAAAGAGTTCCCTGGCCGCTACCGCTTCCCGCGCGAAGGCGCAATCTTGCGGCCCCAGATCCATCCGGCCGAATGGCGCGCCAACGTCACGCAGTTGAAAAACGATCTTGGCCACGCGATGAACGGTGTGGACGCGCGCGAACTGAGCGCGGGCGAAGTCGAGGGGCGGCGGCAGATCGTCGACTTCTTTCGTTTTCTGCGTGAGCAAGTGCCAGGATTCGCCGAATCGCAGATCGTCGAGATTGCGCCGCAGGTGGGCATCCGCGAGACGCGTCGCATCGGCGGCCTGTATGCGCTGACGGGTGAAGACATCCTGAACTCCGCGCGCTTTGACGACAGCATCGGCATCAACGCCTGGCCGATGGAGTTGCACCAGGCCGGCAAGATCGAATGGCGCTTTCCGACGGATCAGCATCGCGCCTACAACGATCTGCCATGGCGGATGTTGGTGCCGCAGGGCGTCGATAACCTTCTCGTGGCCGGCCGCTGCGCATCGATGACGCACGAAGGCCAGTCGGCTGCGCGCGCAAGCGGCGGCTGCTTTGTGATGGGGCAGGCGGCCGGCACGGCTGCGGCGCATGCCGGCGTCGCTGCCTTGCGTGAGACCGATGTGCTTCGGCTTCAGCAGCGGTTGCAGGTCGACGGCGCATACATCGAAGGCTAGCGCGTTCCGCTTGTATGGAGGCTTCCGGGGCGGGCATCATCACGTCAATGCGATGCGGCCAATGTGGCCAGCGGGAAAAGACATAGTGGACCTGAAGCTTCTGATGGTGTTCGACGAGGTGTACAAAACGCGAAGCGTTTCGCGCGCCGGAGAGAACCTGGGGCTCGCGCAAACGTCCGTGAGCCTCGCGCTTGCACGCATGCGCCGGCAGTTCAACGACCCTCTGTTCGTGCGGACCGGGGCCGGGATGATGCCCACGCCGCACGCGGCCGCTCTCGCGCGGCCATTGCGGGAGGCGCTGGAACTTCTTCGCGTCGCCATGCAGCAGCAGGTGGTCTTCGATCCTTCCATCTCCTCGCGGCTCTTTCGCATCGCGATGACGGACATCAGCCACCTCGAGTTCCTTCCGTCGCTGATCAACAAGATGGGCAAGCTCGCGCCCGATGTTCGTGTCGAGGTTCTGCGCATCACATCGGACACGCCCAAACTGCTTGAATCCGGAGAGGCCGACCTGGCCGTCGGTTTCATGCCTGAACTGGAAGCAGGCTTCTACCAGCAGAAATTGTTCGACCAGACTTTTGCCTGCGTCGTCAGTCGCGCGCATCCACGTGTCGGCAAGCGACTCACCGAGAGCCTTTTCAAGCGTGAAAAGCACGTCGTCATCACGGCACCCGGAACAGGCCACGAACTGGTGGAGCAGGCACTCGTGCGCCAGCGGATCGAAAGGAGGGTGGCGCTTTCGCTCCCGACCTTGCCTGGCGTGGGCAACCTGCTTGCGAACACCGAGCTTGTCGCGACGGTTCCGGAGCGCGTTGCCGAGATGCTCGTCCGAATTGCGAAGGTGAAGTCTTTGCCCGCCCCGTTCAAGTTTCCGTCGTTCTCGATCAAGCAGCACTGGCACGAGCGCTACCAGCAGGATCCCGCCAACCAGTGGCTTCGGTCGACGGTGGCGGATTTGTTCCTGGAGGAGTGAGGTGGCGGCCGGCGATCAGCCGGTCGGGGTGTATAGCTCAGGTATGGCGCCACCCAAGCCGGCTGGAAGCCTCCCTTGCCGCATTGCGGACGGCGACCGCAACATCGGAACTCCAGTCGGCGGAGAAGCCGTCCTGGTGCCCCAGTGCCGTGATGACGATCACGGGCTCCCCTTCATGATCGAAGACCGGGGCGCTGAAGGCGTTGACGCCGGGAATCGGTCTTCCCTTCGCGCGTGTGACGCCGTGGTCGCGGATGTCTGCCGCGGCTTCCTGCAGTGCCTCCGACTGGGCCTCGAGCAGCGGGGCCTTCCGACGTTCAGGATCTCCCAGCGCGACCGCCATGGCTTTCTCGAGGCGTTCAACCGGCATGACTCCGGCGAAGGCCCGGCCGGTGGCCGTGCCGAGGATGGACATCACCGTTCCGGCTCGCATCGAAACGTGGAGCGGTTCACGGGCCTCGATCATCCGGATGATGGTGGGCCCGAAGTTGCCCCAAACCGCCAGCGCCACCGCATGTCCGGTCGATGCGGCGAGTTGTTGCGCCACCGGCAATGCAGCCCGCACGGGGTCGAGCTGGTGCAGGCAGGTCAGCCCAAGCTGCAGCGCCGCAGGCCCCAGCGCATAGCGGCCTGAATCGGACTCCTGCTCGATCAACCCGAGCTTGCCGAAACTCACCAGATACGGATGCGCGCGCGACGCCGGCAGCGCGGATCGGCTGGAAAGATCCCTGAGCGTCAGGGGGGTCGGGCTGTTCGCCAAGGCAAGGAGCAGGCGGCCTCCCACCTCGATCGATTGGACGGCCCGCTGTTCCTTGTCTTCCTTCACTGCTTCTCCGGGATGGCTGTCTCGCATGGCGAGCCTTTCAAGATGTCTGTCACAAGTTTAGTTTGTCTGGGACAAAGCACTTTGCCATTTCCAAACAACATCCAGCGGCCCGCCCTTGAGGGTAAACACTTAATTCTCAGGATGCTAATTAGTTTGCCATAAGCGAATGCGTAGCGCATACTGCAAACACATTTGCTTAAGACAAACTCCTGCATTCAAGGAATCCCGGTAATGACCACGACCAAGACATTCGCCAGCCAAGCCGACCTCGAGGAAAAGAAGGTCACCTTCAGCCAGATCTCGGAGCACGCCTGGGCGTACACGGCCGAGGGTGACCCGAACACCGGCATCGTCATTGGCGACGATGCGGTGCTGGTGGCCGACACCCAGGCCACGCCGGCGATGGCGGCGGACGTGATCCGCCGTATCCGCGAAGTGACGGACAAGCCCATCAAGTACGTGGTGCTGACGCACTACCACGCGGTGCGCGTGCTGGGTGCCAGCGCGTACGGCGCCGAGCACATCCTTGCCAGCCAGGACACGCGCGACCTGATCGTCGAACGCGGCGAGCAGGACAAGGCCAGCGAGATCGGCCGGTTCCCGCGCCTGTTCCAGAACGTCGAAAGCGTGCCCGCGGGCCTCACCTGGCCCACCATGACCTTCACCGGCAAGATGACGCTGTGGCTCGGCAAGCTCGAAGTGCAACTGCTGCAGCTCGGCCGCGGCCACACCAAGGGCGACACGGTGGTCTGGCTGCCGCAGGAGCGCGCGCTGCTGTCGGGCGATCTGGTCGAGTTCGGCGCAACGCCCTACGCCGGCGACGCCTATTTCAAGGACTGGCCGCAGACGCTCGACAACCTTGCAGCCCTCCAGCCCAAGGCCCTGGTGCCCGGCCGCGGTGCCGCGCTGACCACGCCGGAAGAAGTGGCCAAGGGGCTCAGCGAGACGCGCGGCTTCATCGCCGACGTCTATGCCAACGTGCAGAAGGGCGTCGCGGCCGGCAAGGATCTGAACGCGGTCTACAAAGACACCTTTGCCGCGCTCAAGCCCAAGTACGGCCACTGGGTCATCTTCGATCACTGCATGCCCTTCGATGTCACCCGTTGCTACGACGAATCAACGAAGTACACCGATCCCAGGATCTGGACGGCCGAGCGCGACGTTGAAATGTGGAAGACGCTCGAAGGCCAGTGACGCGTCGCGGCAACCACAAGCCGCGCAAGTGGAGACAAACAATGCAATTGAACGAACTTGCTTCGCGCAAGGGAGAAGCCGTCGACTACCAGAAACTGGTGTTCGACTACGCCCGGCATCCTGACCAGGATGCGGCGACGCCTGCTCGGCGCCCCGTGGTCGTCGTGGGCGCGGGCCCCGTCGGCCTTGCGCTGGCCATCGACCTGGCACAGCGGGACGTGCCGGTGGTTCTGCTCGACAACGACAACACGCTGTCGACCGGATCGCGCGCCATCTGCTTTGCCAAACGCACGCTGGAGATCTTCGACCGGCTCGGCTGCGGCGATCGCATGGTCGACAAGGGCGTGTCGTGGAACGTCGGCCGCGTGTTCTTCAGAAACGAGCAGATCTACAGCTTCGACCTGTTGCCGGAGGCCGGACACGCGCGCCCGGCGTTCATCAACCTGCAGCAGTACTACGTCGAAGGCTTCCTGGCCGAGCGTGCGGCAGCGTTGCCGCTGATCGATCTGCGCTGGAAGAACAAGGTTGCAGGCGTCACCCGGCATGCGGACTACGTCACCCTGACGGTCGAGACCCCCGAAGGCGCCTATCAACTCGAAGCCGACTATGTCGCGGCCTGCGATGGCGGCCGCTCCAGCATGCGCCAGTTGCTGGGGCAGGAAAGCAAGGGGCGCCAGTTCAAGGATCGCTTCCTGATCGCCGACGTGAAGATGAAACTCGACCGGCCGGCTGAGCGCTGGTTCTGGTTCGATCCGGAGTTCCACCGCAACCAGAGCGTGCTGCTGCACATGCAGCCGGACAACGTCTGGCGCATCGACTTCCAGCTCGGCTGGGATGCCGACCCCGAAGAAGAAAAGAAGCCCGAGAAGATCATTCCCCGCGTCAGGGCGCTGCTGGGCGAAGACGCGCAGTTCGAGCTCGAATGGGCGAGCGTCTACACCTTCTCGTGCCTGCGCATGGACCAGTTCAGGCAGGGCCGCGTGTTCTTTGCCGGCGATTCGGCGCACGGTGTATCGCCGTTCGGTGCACGCGGTGCCAACTCGGGCGTGCAGGACGCAGAGAACCTGGCGTGGAAGCTTGCCGCCGTCGTACAGGGCAGGGCGCCCGATGCGCTGCTCGACAGCTACGGCCAGGAGCGCGAATACGCCGCCGACGAGAACATCCTCAATTCCACGCGCGCCACCGACTTCATCACGCCCAAGAGCGAGGTGAGCCGGCTGTTCCGCGACGCGGTGCTCGAGCTCGCGAAGAAGCACGCCTTCGCGCGAACCCTCGTCAACAGCGGGCGCCTTTCGGTACCTGCCACGCTGCACGGCTCGTCACTCAACACCGCCGATACCTACGGCTTCAAGGGCCGGATGGTGCCGGGCGCCGTGGCTTCCGATGCGCCGGTCATTTCGGCCGATGGCGTGGAAGGTTGGCTGCTGCGGCAAAGCCAGTGGGCCGGCTTCACCGCCCTGGTGTTCGGTTCCGGCACACCTTCGGACAGCGCAGCGCGTGCTGTCTCGGACGCCGCCGCTGCCGCCAGCGTGCCGGTCGAAAAGGTGCGCGTGCCGCTGGATGCAGCCCATGCGCTGGCTGCCGAACGGTATGACGCGCAAGACGGCACGGTCTACCTGCTGCGTCCGGATCAACACATCTGCGGGCGCTGGCGCCACGCCGACGCCATCACCCTCCGCGCAGCCCTGAACCGCGCACTCGCCAAAGCATGAAGGACGCCGCCATGCCGCACGCCACTGCAACCCAACTCACCACCGCTGCGCACCTCGACGCACCGGATGATTTCTACCAGGCGCTGATCGAAGCGCATCAGGGCCTGTCCACGGAGGAGAGTCATGCCTTCAATGCGCGGCTGATTCTGGTGCTGGCCAATCACATCGGGTCGCTTCCGGTTCTTCGCGAAGCGTTCGACGCTGCCCGGCGCGGCTGACCCCGGCATCCCTTGCGCCACTTACACAACCACGGAGACACTTCACATGATTCGCTCTTGCCTCGCTGGCCTTGCGTTGGCCGCCACAAGCCTGCTCGCTGTCGCACAGGACAGCAAGCCCATCGAATGGGTTGTCGGATATGCCGCCGGCGGCGGCTCCGATTCGGTTGCCCGCGCGACCGCCGAAACGATGTCCAAGGATCTTGGCCGGCCGATCGTCGTCACCAACAAGCCTGGCGCCGCGACCAACATCGCTGCCGAATACGCGGCCCGCTCCAAGGACTATGGAAGCATCATGCTGACGGCGGACTTCGCGACGCTGGCGGCCAACCCCTTCCTGTTCTCCAAGCTCAGCTACAACGCCGAGAAAGACCTGGCACCGGTCGGCATGCTGGCGCGCTTTCCGCTCGTGCTCGTGGTGGGCCAGCAGGTGCCGGCGAAGAACTTCAAGGAGTTCGTCGCCTGGGCCAAGGCGCAGCCCGGCGGCGTCAACTATGCGTCGGCCGGCGCGGGCAGCCCGCACCACCTGGCCACTGAACTGCTGCGCGAGAAGACGGGGATTGCCATGACGCACGTTGCCTACCGCGGCGCAGCGCCTGCGATGCAGGACATCCTGGGAGGTTCAGTGCCGTTCATGATGGTCGACACCGCCAGCGGCAACCAGTTCGTGCTCGCCGGCAAGGTCAAGGCGATCGGCGTGGCGAGCGCCAAACGAATCGCCAGCTTGCCCGACGTGCCCACGCTGGCCGAGCAGGGACTCGCGGACTTCGAGGCTTATGCGTGGCAGGGCCTGTCGGTCCCCAGCGGCACCCCGCCGGAGACGGTGGCAAAGCTCAACAAGGCGCTGGTGGATGCCTTGAATTCGACGCCGGTGAAGGCGCGTTTCCTCGCGCTGGGCGTCGAGGGCCTGCCAGGCAGCCCGAACGACATGGCCAGGTATGTGAAGGACGAACGCGAGCGCTGGGGGCGCCTCATCAAGGCCAACAACATCCGGGTTGATTGATAGAAGTTGGCCGGTCATGCAAGGGCCTTGCAGGTTTCCGCGTGTGCACTGTCAGTCAATCGATAGGGCCGCGTCGGGGAACGATGACGGCGCCGCTTACTCGTTTTTACTGACTGGGCGTGCAAACGGCCCAAATAGACTGCACCAACCTATTTCCGGGGGCTCCCCATGCACACTACCCATTGGTCAACAAACCGCGTGTTCGTCTGCGAGCGTGCCGCCGCGTGGAGCAGCATCAACACACGGTACTTTGGTCGCCTGAGGGTGTCGAGCCTGGATGACGAGCCGCTGGATGCATCTCTCGATACTTACGAGGTCGGCGCGCTACGCATGTTCAGCATCACCGCGCCGGCACACCACGTGGCGCGCGACAGCACTTGCGGTGATCTTCCGAGCGACGAGTTTTACAAGCTGGTTCTGCAGGTGTCCGGCCGCGGCGTCGTCGAACAACAGCACCGCCGCGTGGAGCTTCAACCGGGTCAGTGGATCCTTTACGATCCTCGCGCGCCGTACACCATCACCAACCAGGAGCGCTGCACGCTACTGGTGACTCAGGTGCCGCGTGCACTCCTTTCAGGGCTTAAGCTTTCCGGCCCGCTGGCCGGCCAGACAGGCCACGACAATGTGGCTGGCCTGCATGGCGTTTTTGGCACCTACCTGCGTGCGCTGAGCGAGCAATTGCCCGGTCTGCCCGACGGCGTCGGCCAATCGATCAGTGAATCTGTTATGGGGCTGCTCGGCTCGACTCTGGCCGAGACCTCCCGTCGGAGCAGCGAGCCGGTACCTCTACCCTCTGTTCTGAAGTTGCGTGCGCGGCAGTACATCCACGCCCACCTTTCTGAGCCAGACCTGAGCATCCAAGGCATCGCCGATGCGCTACGCTGTTCCAGGCGCTACCTGCACAGGGTGTTCGAGGCCGACACGGTCGGCCTCGAACGGCAGATTTGGAATGCGCGGCTGGAACGCTGTCATGCAGCTCTTACGCACGAAGGCAACGGGGGCCGAGCTGCGGCGCAGATCGCCTATGCCTGGGGGTTCAAGAGCAATGCCCATTTCTGCCGGCTCTTCAAGCAGCAATACGGCATGACGCCAGGCGAGTGTCAGCGCCTGGCCCTCGCTTCACGCCGCACCGCGGTTCTACAGTAAGCCTCGCTCCCACAGCGCGCCGCGAATCGACCCATCGACACGCGGATTTCATCGATGAGCGAACCGCCCGCCTATCGGGCTCCGGTTTGCGCCATCGCCAGAGCCACTCGTCAGTTGCAGCTTAGAAGGGCGAGCGCCTTGCCCGCGCCAGCCACCGCGGGCAACTTCTGCTTCACGCAGGCCGGGTCTTGCGCCGTGTACGCGTAGGGGATGCCAACCGGGAAGACGTTCGTCGTGATCCAGTCGGTGGCGTCGCGCGACGGCGAGGACGAGCTGGCCACCCAGGTGATGCCGAAGCCGCTGAAGTCGGCCGGGGTTCTGATGTTGTTGTTGCGCAGTTCCCAGTAGCCGATGGCCGAGCTGTCGCGCGAGGTCACGGGGTTCTGCGAGTTCTCGAAGTAGTTGCCTTCGATCAGTGAGAAGCCGCCCATGCGGATGTTGGCGCCCGTGGTGAGCACGCCGCTGTACAGGTTGTTGTAGAGGTGGGTGTAGCCGCCGCGCTGTAGCGGCAGGCGCGAGCCGACGTTCTCGTAGAAGTTGTGATGAAAGGTGATGAAGCGATCGCTGGCATCGCTGTCGCTCGAGCCGATGAGGCCGACCTTGTGGTGGTCGTGGATGTAGTTGTAGGAGTAGGTGAGGTGGTGCGCGCCAGCCTTGTTGTCGAGCAGGCCGTCGAACTCCAGGTCGCCCGCGCCCGAGCACTCCTTCAGGCTGCTGAACAGCGTGTTGTGGTCGATCCAGACGTAGCCCGGGAACTTGCCCCCCTGGCCCTCGATGCCGATTGCATCGATCGAACCGGGCAGCAGGCCGATCGTCATGTTGCGGATGATGATGTTCGTGGCGTCGGCCTTCACAGCCAGCCCGAAGTTGGCCGATGAGCCATCGACGCCCTCGATGGTGATGTTGCTCTTGTCCTTGATCTCGACGATGGCGCCGTCAGGCAACTTCCACTGCGTGCAGGCGTCGGTGATGGCGGCGAAGTTGAACGTTCCGTTGTAGCGGATCACGAGTCCACCGGTGCCGGTGTAGGCGTCGATGGCCGCCTGCATCTGCGCGGCGGTAGAGACCGTCACCGCCGCGACGCTGCCGCCGCCGGTGACTTGGCCGGCGAATCCACCGCTGTTCGAGGTGGGAGCAGGAGCAGGTGCTGGTGCTGGTGCTGGTGCTGGTGCTGGCGCTGCCGGTGCCGGTGCCGGTGCAGGCGCTGGTGCAGGCGCTGGTGCAGGCGCAGGCGCAGGCGCAGGCGCAGGCGCAGGTGCAGGTGCGGGCGCGGGCGCAGGTGCGGGCGCAGGTGCGGGCGCAGGTGCGGGCGCTGCCGGTGCAGGCGCGGGTGCAGGCACAGGAGGAGGAGCAGATGCGGGCGCAGGCGCAGGCGCCGGTGCAGGTGCGGATCCAGGTGCTGGCGCTGGTGCAGGTGCAGGCACGGATCCAGGTGCAGGTGCAGGTGCGGGCGCAACTGCAGCTGCAGCTGCGGCCGCCCCCGCCGATGACGAGCCGGTCTCGCCGCCGCCGCAGGCTGCCAGCAAGAGCGACGTCAACAGCGCACCCGCAGCGCGCGAACGGTGCAATTCCAAGTTTGTTTGCTTCATTTTCTTCATGAGATTATTTATGTGTTGATGCACCGGCAAGAAGGAGGAGGTGTCCGAACCGGGAGCGGCGTGGATATGCATGCTGCGTGCCCGGAATTCCTATTCGATCTCTGCTCCCCGATGTGGGCGCACTTTGTCGGAAATGATCGAGATTCCTGCAGATGTGGGTAGTTAGCTCGACACAGGACGACAATATTTGTCTCGTTGTGACAAACAAGGCGGTCTGCTGTCGGAGCCAGAGGGCAGGCGCATACGCTTGCCGGAGATCAAGTGCATGCAGCGTGGGCGATGCACCAATTTGAGAGCATTCCGCCGATGGAGCAGTGCGTGAAGCAATGGTTCTCGTCGGCGAGGATGCGCTCTACGATCCCTCAAGAACGACCGCGGCCGCATGCGTTGCGAATTGAATTCGGGGGCTGGCAGCCCGTCGAAGTTTGGGCCATCGTCACTCCGACGAGGCGGCAGTGGCCCGCAGAGACGAGAAGCCGATTGCGGCGCGCCGCTTCCTATGCATCAAGACTCTGCGGTAAAGCCGACGATCTTGATCAATCGGCGCCACTCGTCGGTATCGGCCTTGATGAGGTTTGCCAAGTCTTGTGGGGTGCCAGATTTCGCGGTCATTCCGATGTCACCCAACGCAGCGACCACTTCCCCCTGCGCCAGGATGGGGTGCAGGTATGCAGCTGCGCGGCGCACGATATCTTGCGAGGTTCTTCCCGGAAGGAACAAGCCGAACGATTCCGTTGCGTTGATCGGATATCCCTGCTCACGGAACGTGGGCACATCACGCACGAACGCGTTTCGGCCCTGCCCGGAGACGGCGATAAGACGAAGCCTGCCGCTTTTGAGGTGCGGCAGGAAGCTTCCCACTGTCGATGAATAGGCTGACACCTGGCCGCCCATCAGATCCTGCAGTCCGGGCGCATCTCCGCGGTACCCGACGTGCGTCAACTCCGTGTGGGAAAGCTTGGACAGCAGGATGCCAAGCAGATGGGGCGTGGAACCCGAGGCGGGCGAGCCAAAGTTGGCCTTGTCTGGATTTGCCTTGCACCAGGCGATGAAGTCGCTGATCCCGCGCACGCTGGGAGGCACCGCCGGACCCACGGCGAACCCGAATGCGAACGAGCAAACCGTTGTGACTGGCGCCACGTCCTCTGCAACGTATGGGAGCTTGCGATAGGTAAAGGGATAGATGGAGAACGGCGCGGTGGGCGACAACAACAAGGTGCTCCCATCCGGCGCACTGTCCTTAAGCGTCGAAATGGAGATCTGCATTGACGCGCCCGGCTTGTTCTCCACCACGACAGTATTTGCATAGCCACCTCGCATCTTTTCGGCCAGTCGCCGGGCAACCGCGTCCGTGGCTCCGCCCGGCGGAAAGCCGACCAGTATTTTTGCGAGACCAATGCTCTGCGAATGCGCATAGCGCAACGGGGCAGCGGTCAAGGCTGCGATCCCGGCGAGCTGGCTTGTGAATTTGCGGCGTGTAGGCATCTCACGATCTCCTGGCGGTTGACATGTTTTCATTGGTGAGCCTGGCGGCTCGCAAAGTGGATCTCTCCGTCAAGCCAGATAGCTCGCTTGCAGAATTTCAGGCGCGTCACGCAGCGTCTGCGCCGGGCCGCACCAAGCGGTTCGTCCCCGTTGCAGGACGACGGCGCGCTGGGCGAGTCTCAGCGCCAGCGTGGTGAACTGCTCGATCAGCAATACGCCGACACCGTCCGCCGCGACGCTCTGCAGCACGTCGGCCAGCCGCTTGACCACAAGGGGGGCGAGACCGAGCGACAGTTCATCGACCACGAGAACGCGGGGCCGCGCCAGCAGCGCCTGCGCCATGCAGACCATCTGTTTTTGCCCTCCGGAAAGGGAGCGCCCGAGGTGCTCGAGCCGGGGCGTCAGTTCGGGAAACGTCGTCAGCACGCGCTCGATCGCAGGCTCGACCTCGTTGGCGGGCAACACCATGGCCGCCGCGCGCAGGTTGTCGTGAACCGAGAGGCTGCCGAGCACTTGATGGCCCTCGGGCACGATGGCGAGCCCCGCGCGGCGCACTGCATCGGGGGCGAGGCCATCCAGCGTCGCTCCGCCCAAGCGGACTTGCCCCTGCGACCGCGGGATGGCGCCCGCCAGAGCCAGCACGATGCTCGACTTGCCCGCGCCGTTGGGGCCGAGCATTGCAACGATCTCGCCGGGCGCGACGTCGAGATCGACACCGTGGACGACGGCTTTGCCGCCGCGGGAAATGTGGAGTTGACGGATCTCAAGCATGGCTGGGTCAGCTTCCGAGGTAGGCTTGCCGCACGACAGGGTCGTCGAGCACCGCACGCGTCGCCCCTAGCGCGAGCTTTCTGCCGAAGTCGAGCACCAGCGTCTGCGTGCACAGGCTTGCGATGAGCTCCACGTCGTGGTCGATCAGCACGACCTGGGCACCGAACTCTTCAGGGATGGCGGCAATGGCGTCACGAAGCACGCGCGATTCGCGTTCGTCCAGTCCGGCTCCCGGCTCGTCGAACAGGATGAGCCGGGGCTTTCCGACGAGCGCCTTCGCCACTTCGATCATGCGGCGCCGGAACAAGTCCAGCTCGCCTCCGGGCGTGGCCGCGCAGTCCAGCAAGCCCGTGTGCTCAAGGGCGCGATGCACCTGCCGCGGAGCGTCCGCGAGCGCATGCGGCACATGGTCCAGCATGGCCTGCACGTTGTCCCATGTGCTGAGGTCTTCGACCACCTGCTCGGTCTGGAACGATCGACGCAGGCCGAGCCGGACGCGGCGCGCAGTGTTCAAGCCTAGAAGGGGCGTGCCGTTGATGCACACCTCACCCGCCTGGGCGCGGACGAATCCGCTGATGACATTGACCAGGGTCGTCTTTCCGGCGCCGTTAGGGCCGATCAACCCGCACATCGGTGCCTCCAACACGGCGTCCAGCCCGTCGATGACTGTGACGGCGCCGAACGCGACGCACAGGCCGCGAATGTCGATCATGGTGCCCTCTTTCGTGCGCGCAGGCGGGAAATCGCCGCAATCCATTGGCCGACAATTCCACGCGGCGCCGTGATGAGCGCATGCAGGAGCGCTGCGCCAAAGAAGACCATCGCGAGGTAGCCGTTCACTCCCAGGTCGACCAGCATTGACGGCACAGCCCGCAGGAGCAGCCCGGCCACCAACGCGCCGGCCCAGTGATGGGCGCCGCCGATAAGCGTGAGCGCAAAGAGCATCACCGACTCGCTGGCCGCGAACGCGCGGCCGTCCAGCTGGCCTACCGCGCCGGCCAGCAGGGCGCCGGCCACACCGGTGCAGACACCTGCGAGTCCGAAAGCCCACGTTTGGTAAAGCAGCACATTGACGCCTGCACCCTCGGCTACCGCCTCGCCTCGGCGGATCAGCGCCCACGATCGGCCGGCGCGCGTGCGGCGATGCAGTTCGATCACCGCGAGCATCGCCGCCAGCCACGCAGCAACGTAGGTCAGGTAAGCGCCTTCACCCTGCGCTATCGCCGGCCGGGGCATCATCAACCTTTCGCTACCGGTGATGCGCCCGAGCCAACCCGGACCGCCGTCCGGAAAACCCGTCGCGCTGACCACCACCTGGAATCCCCCGGCGAGCATCAGCGTCACCAGGGCCAGGTAAATTCCTTTCAATCGCAGGGCTGGCAACCCGGCAAGCATTCCAAGGACGCCGGCGGACAACCCGCCCGCGAGCACGCAAGCTTCGAATGGCCACTGCAGCCCATGACCGACCCGCAGCGCAACCCAGCCTCCCGCACCCAGGAGGGCGAACTGGCAAAGGCTTACCAATCCCAGCTGCCCGTAGAGCAGGGACACGCCTGCAGCGGCAATGGCCAGTGCGAGAGAGGAGGTCAGCGTTTTGATCCAGTAGGCGTTCGCGATCCACGGCAGCAGCGCGCCGAGAGCCAGGAGGAAGAGCACCATGCTTGCAAGGCTGAGGCGGGCGGCACGCCGCTCACGACGGACGGAATCAGGAGTCATGCTTTGCGGGATGCGTCGCGCCACAACACGATGGCGACGAGCGCGATGAGAAAAGGGGTGGCTGCCCTGAATGGGGAGAATCCCGGCACCAGTACGGCGACCGACTCCAGGATTCCGATCGCCAGGCCCGCGGCAGCTGTCGCGGGCAGGGAAGAGAGGCGGCCGATGATGGCGGCCGCGAACGCAGGGATCACAAGAAAGGTCAGCACCGTGGCCTGCAACCGCACGATGTTGGCCAGTAGCAGGCCGCACACGCCGGCGAAAGCGCCGGAGATCACCCAGGCCGCGGTATCGACCTGGAGCACGCGGATGCCGAGGATGGCGCTCAGCCCGCGCTGGTCGGCCAACGCACGCATCGCCAGGCCGATGCGGGTCCGCGCGAGCAGCAAGCCGACGGCGGCCATCATCGAAACGGCCACGCCCAAGCCGACCACACGCGTGTAGGTCAGGCGCACTTCAGCCAGCTCGATGGCCTGGTTGTCCGTCGGGAGCACCAGCCTGCGCGGCTGCTCTCCCCAGAACCATTCGGTGAAACCGAGCAGCACGAGCGCCAGGCCCAGCGTGCCGATCGAGCGCACCGTCGGGTCGCTTGCGGCCAGGCGGGGAGCGAGCAGGCGTCCGTAGGCGAAAGAGATCGCAACGGCGGTGGAGACCGCGGCGATCGCGGCGAGCGCCAACGGCCACTCGCGATCCAACGCCGACCAGGCCACATAGGCGGCAACTGCGCCGAGCGCACCGAACGCGAAGTTCAGCACGCCCGACGAACGGTACAGGACGACCAGGCCCACGCCCGACATTGCGTACACCGCGCCCACGCCGAGGCCGGAGACCAGGAATGGCAACAGTTCAGACATGGCGGCTCCGGGTCAAAGGCCCAGCTGCTTTTCCTGCGCGCGCAGGTCGGCCAGTTCAGGATCCGCGGCCATCAGGCAGCCGTTGCTAACCTGCTTGAAGCCGTTGCCACTTACCTGGGCAATGGGACCGCTGCTGTTGGCGTTGTGGCGTGCGCCCGCGCCAACGTAGAACGGCCGGCACAGGATGTCACTCTGGAAGCCCTTTACATCGCGCAGCGCGGCACTGGCAGTGGCGCGGTCGATCTTCTTCGGATCGAGTTTGAGCAGGGCCTCGGTTGCAATGCGCGCTGCCAGATAGCCCGCCTGTGCGAAGGAATCGCGCGGGTCATTCTTGCCACCGAAGGCCTCCATCGTCGCCTTCCAGTTCATGTTGTCCTTGCCGGCGGATTCGACGGGCATGAACTCCAGGTGGATGTCGAAGTTGCCGCTCCACGCCGGGCCGATCGTCTTGGGCACGTCGAAGTTGTAGGCGGGCGTGCTGCTGACGAAGTGGATCTTCTTTGCGAGACCCTGCTGTTCGGCAGCGGCGAGCATCGGCACCATGATGCCCTTGGGCACGTTGAGGATGACGACGTCCGGCTTCTTTGCCGCAGCCTGCAGCATCGTGGAGGTGGCATCGGGCGATCCGGGATCGATGGTGATCACGTCAACTTCGACACCGTTGGCCTTGCCCCAATCCTTCGCCCCATCGCAGGCCCAGTTGCCCAGGCTCGGGATGTTCGGGATGACGCAGACCATCCGCTTGGCTTTGTATTGCTGCGCCGCATACATCGCGACAACGGTGGCGGACACGCGCGGCCCGGTGTTCACCGGGACGTAGTTCTTGGCGAAGAAGCACTCGCGCGGCACGCCGACCCCGGCGATCACCATGACGTCCTCCTGGGCGTACATCTTGGCATTGACACCGCACTCGACAAAGCTGGAGCTGCCCACCATCGCGACCACTTTGCGATCCTTCACGAGCTTGGCCGCCACCTGGGCTGCCACCTCGGGATTCCATTGATCATCGGCGATCGTGAACTCGATTGGCCGACCGTTGACGCCGCCGTTGGCGTTCACGCACTTGAAGTACGCCTGGGCCGCCAGCGCCGAGGCGCTGAAGTCGTCGGGTCCGGTCTTGCCGACCACGGCGCCGATCGCGATCGGCTCGCCGGTCGCCGCCTTGCCGTTATTCAGTCCGCAAACGGGCTTGCTTTGCGCCATTGCGCTGCCGCCGGCCACCAGGGCCGCTGCAACGAAGATTCGCTGGAAAGTTTTTTTCGTGATCTTCCGGTTTGACCAGTGGGTTTCTATCGTTTTCATGTTGTCTCCTGTTGTGGATGGATCGGTTCATCAGATCGACATGCAGACGCTCTTCTGTTCCGTATAGGACTCGACCGCAGCGCGACCGAGGTCGCGGCCGAAACCGCTTTGCTTGTACCCACCGAACGGCAGGTTCGCGTCGAGCAGGTTGTGGGTGTTGACCCAGACCGTTCCGGCCTTGATGCGGGGGATGATCCGGTGCACGGCCGACAGGTTGTTCGACCACACGCTGGCTGTCAGTCCGAAGGGCGTGTCGTTGGCCTGGCGAATGGCGTCCTCCACGTCGTCGAATGGCATTGCGACGAGCACGGGACCGAAGACCTCCTCGCGCACGATCTGCATCCCGGGATTCACGTCCACGAACACGGTGGGCTGGATGAAACAGCCGGCATCGCGTGCGCGCTCTCCTCCGGTCAGGGCCGTAGCTCCCTCGCGGCGTGCACCGTCAATGAAACCCATGACCCGGTCGAAATGCCGGCGCGACACGACTGGCCCCAACTGCGCCGTGGCATCGAATCCGGAGCCGATGCGCATTCCCTCTGCCTGGCGCGCCACCTCCGTCACGACCTGGTCGAACAGGCTGCGATGGACATACAGCCGCGAACTCGCGGCGCAGACCTGACCCTGGTTGAAGAAGATGCCCATGGCGGCGCCTGCGGCGGCGGCGACAGGGTCGGCATCCGGCAAGACGATCATGGGAGACTTCCCGCCCAGTTCCAGCGTGAAACGTGCCATGCGGTCGACCGCGGTGTGGCCAATGGCACGTCCGGTCTGCGTGCTGCCGGTAAAGCTGATCTTGTCGACACCGGGGTGCGCGCACAGCGCAGCGCCGGCCGTCGCGCCGCCGCACACCACATTCAGCGCTCCGGCGGGGATGCCTGCTTCCAGCGCGAGTGCGGCCAGGCGCAGCGCAGTCAACGGCGTTTCAGGCGATGGCTTGAGCACCACGGTGCAACCCGCCGCCAGCGCCGGCGCGATCTTCCAGAGCGCGATGGCCAATGGGAAGTTCCAGGGCACCACTGCGCCGACCACACCCACCGGTTCGCGTTGCGTGTAGGTGTGGTAGCGGGCTCCCGGAGGAAACGGGATCGAGGGCTGCAGCGTGCTGCCTTCGAGCTTGGTGGCCCAGCCGGCCATGTAACGCACGAACTCGGCGGAAAAACCAACGTCGATCATGCGCGCGACGCCCTGCAGCTTGCCGCTTTGCAGGGTCTCCATGGCGCTCAGTTCGTCCGCGTGCTCTTCGATCAGCTGGGAAAGCCGGAACAGTGCGCGCTCGCGGTCGGCAGGCCGCATGCGCGACCAGGCCGAGTCTTCCAATGCCCTGCGCGCCGCAGCGACAGCGACATCCACATCGCCCTCGTCACTATCGGGCGTGTCGGCCACGATCATTTCCGAAGCAGGATCGACGACATCGATGCGCTTGCCACTGCGGGACTCGCAGAATTTGCCGTCGATGAAATTGCCGAAGCTGCGCCGCGAGAGGAAGCCGATGCGTTCCAGCTCCTGTTGGGAAAGGTCTTTGGGGTTCATGGTGCGGGATGGTGGAGGGGAAGGGGAAATCGCACCGCTCAGCGGCCGAGCATGAACTCGGCGCCGCGCTCGGCGATCATGATCGTGGGCGCATTGGTGTTGCCGCTGCAAATGGTGGGCATCACCGATGCGTCGCATACACGCAGGCGGCCCACGCCGCGTACGCGCAGTTGGGAATCAACGACAGCCATTGGGTCGTTTCCCATTCGGCAGGTGCCCACGGGGTGATAGACGGTCTTGGCGTACTGGCGCACGAATTGCTCCAATTCGCCGTCGGGGATGTGCTCCTGGGGACCTGGGTAGAGCTCGTCGGCGACCACCTTGCGCAGCGAGGGCATCCGCAGAATGCGTCGTGCCAGCTTGAGGCCGCGCACGAGCGTGTCCACGTCTTCCTGCTCAGACAGGAAACCTCCATCGAACTCCACCGGATCCAGGGCGTTCGCGCTAGCGGCACGCACACGCCCGCGCGACTTGGGGCGCAGGAAACAGGGGTCGATCGAAATGCCGTGCACCTCCGGCATCGGGCGATCCACGTCGCCCACCAGCACAGGCAACACGTGGAACTGCACATCGGGACGGCCGGTCCCGGCTGTGTCGACGAAGCCGCCGCTCTCCACCACGTTGGAGGTGAGAAGGCCTGTCTTGAACAGCTCCCATTGCACGCCGTGCTTCAACGCAGTGAGGCCCTTGTCCTGGCCCAGCAGGCTGATCGGCTCTTTGCAGCGGCCGTGCGCAATGATCTCGAGATGGTCCTGAAAGTTCTCGCCCACGCCCGGCAGATCGCGATGCACCGGGACGCCCAAGTCGCGCAGCAGGTCGCCCGGACCGATACCCGACACTTGCAGCAACTTCGGCGATGCGAGCGCACCCGCGCTCAGCACTACTTCGCGGTTGGCACGCGCCATCACGGTGCCACCGTCATTGCGGCGGTACTCCACGCCAGTCGCATTGCCATCCTCAAGGGTCACGCGCAACACATGGGCGCCGTTGACCAGGGTGAGCTTCGGATCGCCGAGAACTGCAGCGAGGTATGTGGCGGCCGTGCTGCCGCGTGTGCCATTGATCGTCGTGGTCTGGTAGAAGCCCACGCCGTCCTGAGTGCCGCTGTTGAAGTCGTCGTTGTACGGAAGGCCTGCCTCCTGCGCGGCCTTCAGGAACGCCAGACTCAGGGGGTGCCGGTATTTCGTGTCGCTGACATGCAGAGGTCCGTCGGTACCGTGCATCTCACCGGAGAAGCGCATGTTGTTCTCGGCGCGCTTGAATGCAGGCAGCACATCCTTCCAGCCCCAGCCGTCGCAGCCTGCCTCAGCCCACGCGTCGTAGTCCGCCGCCGCACCGCGGATGTAGATCATCGCGTTGAGCGAACTGCCGCCCCCATTCATGCGCCCCTGCGGCACGTACATCTTGCGGCCATTGGCATGCGGCTGGGGGACTGTCTCGTAAACCCAGGAACGCTCGGTCCCGATGACGCGGACGAACGTTGCCGGCATCTTGATGAACTTGCTCGCATCGGTCGGACCTGCCTCGAGAACTAGCACCGAGTGACCCGCCTTCACGAGGCGGTGCGCGATCACACATCCGGCCGAGCCGGCTCCGACCACGATGTAGTCGACAACTTGAGTCTCCAACGTATGTCTCCTCTATTGCTTTACTCGGAGCGGATGGTCGACTGCCTGACGGTCTGTTTCGAGGCAAACCGCGCAGAATGCGCTGTGGATCAATTCGCAGTGCCCACTCGGGTAGTCAAGGTTCTTAGACGGTCAGGTAACCGCCGTCCACGGGCAGGGTCACGCCGGTGATGTAGCTGGCAGCCGGCGAAGTGAGAAAGACAATGGCGTCTGCCACGTCCCCCGGTTCGCCCCAGTGCCCCAGTGGCGTCCGGTTGAGAATTTGCCGGCTTGCCTCTTCATCGCGACGCAGTCCCTCGGACAACGGCGTGGCGATCCAGCCGGGGGCAACGGCGTTCACGCGAACTTTCGCCGGAGCATAGGCCTGGGCTAGGGACTTGGTCAGCTGGACCACGCCTCCCTTGCTTGCCGCGTAGGCGGGCCTGTCCGCGCTGCCGAACGTGCTGAACATCGAGGCGACGTTGACAATGCAGCCTCTGGCTCGAATCAGTGCTGGCATAGCCGCATTGCACGCACGCATGATCGAAGTCAGATTGACGGCCAGCACCTGCTCGAAAACGTCTATCTCGTATTCATCCCGGTCGCGGCTGATGCCGGCGCAATTGACCAGAACGTCGATAGAGCTCTCCCGAGTTAGCAGAGCCTGCACTGCCGGTCCATCCGTCACGTCGAGTTCCTCGCGGCGGACCCGGTCGTGGATCGGCGCGTGCTCCCCGGCGGCCTGCAGGCCCGCGGCCACGACATGTGCCCCCAGTTGCGCGAACCGCAACGCGGTGCCGGCGCCGATCCCGGACGTGCCGCCCAAGACCACTACACGGCGCCCCTCGAAAAGCGTTGATACAAAAGTCATTTCATGTTCTCCAGATTGGGCGCGACGAGAACCTTCACCTGATCCTTGTCGGCAAGCAGCGCGTCAAATCCATGTGGAACGGCCTGCGCGAGCGCGACCTTCCGCGTAACGATCGTTGACGGGTCGAGCAGGCCCCCCGCCGTCCACGCGATCAGCGTCGGAAAAACATCCCTGTAGCCGACACTTGCCGTCAGTCGCAATTCGCGGTTGACTATGTCGAAGATGTCGATCTGGGCCTTGCCCATCAGCCCGACAAGCACGGCCTCGCCGCCCTTCCGGACACACGCGAGCGCCCCGTCCAGCGTGGTTTGCAAGCCGGCCACTTCGAATGCGATCGCGGCGCCTCGGCCCGAGGTCGCCGCGAAGACTGCGCTGGCGCTGTCCTCGCGGGTCGCGTCCACGACCCTGCTGGCGCCCATCGCGCCCGCAAGTGCCAGGCGATGGGCATGAACATCCACGGCGACGATCTCACTGGCGCCGCACCGGCGCAACATGGCCACCGTGAGAAGGCCGACCGGACCCATTCCGAACACCGCGCAAGCGTCGCCCGCCCGCAGCCCGCTCGTGCGCACGGCGTGCAAGGCGACGGCTGCAGGCTCAAGCGCAGCAGCCTGGTCGAAGCGCACTTCGTCGGGGAGCGGGTGAACCGTGTACGACGGCACCACCACTGTTTCCGCGAAAGCTCCATCGCCCATGAGGCCGATGAATCCCATCGCGACGCAGCGGTTGTACTGGCCCTGTCGGCAGTAGTCGCACTTGCCGCAGCGGTATTCGGGCTCGACCGCCACACGCGCGCCGACCGTGACGTCCCGCTCGGCGGACTCGACCACCGTGCCGCAGAACTCGTGTCCCAGCGTCAAGGGCGCACGTCGACCCGAAATCGGATGCGGACAGTCGACGGGAATGGCATGCGGCCCGTTGACGTATTCGTGCAAGTCGCTTCCGCAAATGCCGCAGTAGGCGACTCGAATTCGTACTTCGCCTGGCCGCAAGGCGGACTCCACCAGCTCCACGAGTCGCAAGTCCCGTGGCCCATGCCAACGCAGTGCCTTCATCGCGCTTAGCGGAACAGCGTGTCGACGTAGCCTGCGCCGATGCCGATCTTTTCGTAGTGCTCTCGGCAGAGCTTGATGTAGTCGTGCACGTCGAAGTGGCCCACAGAGCCGCCCTTTTCGTCGAGCCAGATCAGCGGCCCCTTGACGATGAAGAACACGCGCATGGGATCGGGGTGCTCGTAAGACACCAGCGTGTGCCCCTCGCCGGGCGTCTCGTACACGAAATCGCCCGCCTTCGCGATCCAGTCGTGTTCGAGATAGCCCCACTTGCCGGAGATCGTGTACGCGAAGACCTCGTGCGGGTGATAGTGGCGGTTCACGAGGCCCGGCTTGTCGGCCCGGAGCACATCGGCCCACTTGTTCTGGCTGGGAGAGATCCACAGCGGGCGAGAGGACACGGTCTCGCTGAACGGCACGTAGTAGCGCAGGTCATCGGTTGCTGCATTGGCGATGTGCACCTCGGGCTTGGCGTCGGGCTTGAAAACATCGGCAATCGGCGCAATGTCCCGCCAGAACTCGGTTTCAGCTTTCATCGTTGTCTCCATAACGTGTATGGGTGGCAACTTTGGCGCCAGTTGGAGGAACGCGCTGTTCCACCGCGGACGAGTTGTTTGTCTCGTCTTGACAATACGGCGGTGCATCAGGGAATTCCCCGATCCGCCCCAGCGACTTGAATACGGCCGCTGCGGTGCTAACATGAATTGGTTCGCCCCAGCCCTGGGTCGGCGTGCCCCAACCCCATGCCATCACTCACCACCGGACAGGGCCGTTACGTCCCCTTCAAGGAAGGGGCGACGGAGTTAGCGCCGGCGCGCGAGCGCTTGCGCTACTGGGAGTCGTACACCGCATCCGAGCTTGTCGGCCTGCGGTGTTCTACCTTCGCGCCGGAAGGTCTCAACGCACGGCAGCGCAACTTCGACCTTGGCGCACTTCGCCTTGCCGACATTGTCGGAAACGAACACGTTATTGAACGCACGATGCCCATCGTGCGACGTCACCCAAAGGATTCACTGTTCGCATGCCTGTTGCTGGAAGGCGAGGCATTCTTCTATCAGTCTGGCCGCTGCACCCTCGTCCACCGCGGCGACCTCATCATTTACAGCACCGACAAGCCGTACCTGTACGGGTTCACGCAGCCAATGCGACAGCTGATGATTGACGTCAAGGCAGACGCATTGTTCGAGTCCAGTGGCGGCATTGCGCTGCCTTCCTCACTGCTCAAGATCGACGGCAACCTTCGCGCGGGCCAGATGCTCATGCAGCCACTGCGAGACCGGATTCTTGGGTTCATGGAAAGCCCTCTGGCCGACGTTGCCACCTCCTTGAACGAGGAAATCCGCGCGAGATTGCGGGTGCTGCTGCAACCCTCGGCGCATGAGACGCCGCGTAGTCACGACGTCAACACCCTTCGCCTCCTGCGAGCTGAACGTTTCATTGCCGAACACCTCGCGGACGGCGAACTCGACGCAGAAGCTGTTGCAAACCACATGGCAATGTCGCTGCGTAACCTGAACCGCGTGTTCACTGAGCATGACTGCAGCGTGACGCAGTGGATCTGGCAGGAACGCCTTGCTTTGGCGCATCGGCAACTCGCCGACACAGCTCATGCTTCCAAGTCTATCGGGGACATCGCTCTCGGATGCGGCTTTTCGACGCAGGCGCACTTTGCTCGCGAGTTCAAGCAGCGGTACGGCATCACTCCGACACAGCACCGGGCAGGCGTATCGTTGTAGAAAAAATGCGTGGCCAGCGCTACATCAAACTTCAAGCCCCAGGAATCGCCCATTGCCTGGGCGAGTACGGCCCTGCCGGGGCGATTGAACCGCGTGTTCACGCCAAAGATGTCGAGTTCGCCGGCCGTGTCGCGGAAGACGAAGGCCATCTCCATGCCGTGTGCCGCGCCGAGAAGCAGATCCGGGCGCACGAAGGGCACGGCGGGTGGCTCGTCCCAATCGAAACGATAGGTCCACACCTCGGTGTGTCCCCCAGCCAGCATCGCGTTGGCCGGGGCGTCGATATGCAGCGCCTTCCAGGATAGCGACAGGTACTTCATTTCCACCTGATAGCCGCGGCGGTCGCGCAACATCGGGATCTTCCCCATCACCAGGCGCGAGTGCTCGGGCTTGTCGGCACTGAAGGTCTTGTACTCGTCGCGATTGCTTCCAAGAATTACCGGCACGCGGTTCCATTGGCCGCAAGCGAAGACTTCAGCCAGCGGTTCGCGCGGCAGCACCACACCGTCGCGCACCGGACGTGGAGCCCGGTAGATGCCGACGCTGCCCGGCGTGAACGCGCCCAGCAGCCGGGCCGGACTGAGCCCGCGCAAGAATGCGGCAATGTCCGCCGCGGGCAGCATCGCGAGTTCCTTCTTTGCTGCCTCGCGGACGTGGCGCAGGCAGCTTGTATCAGCTCATTGCTTGATGAACGAGCAGCGTGTCGGTGAATTGCTCGAAGCCCACGATCTTTCCGTCCTGCAACTTCCAGACATGGGCCACTCGAGCCTGCATTTCCTTGCCGGTGGCGCGGTAGGTGCCGTGGTAGGTTCCCACCCCGACGACCTGGTCGCCACCGTCGACGAGGCTTTGCAGTTCGAAGCGGTAGCCGATCCAATCCCTGCCCAGAACGGCAAAGACGTTATCGGCAACTGCTTGCGGCCCGACCCACGTGCCCGCGCAGGGAAAGCCCGCCATCTCGGTCCAGCGCACTTGTGGCGACACATTGGCCATCATCTCGTCGATGTTCCCCTGCGCCGACGCCGCGTAGTGCGCACCGACGATGTCGATGTTCGTCGTCATCGCCTCATCCCCACTTCATCTCGCCCTTGGCGACCTTGGCGCCAATCTGCAGCGCCACGCCCATGCCGGCGCTCGGATAGCGCTTGGACATGGCGGCAATGAGGGCCGCGCTATCTGCGGCCTTCGCCAGTTCTTCCTCGAACGCCACGAGGTAGTCGCGGGTGTAGCGGATCGCCGTTGCGTCGGTTGCAGCACTGGGCGCCATGTGGCCAGGAACCACCACGGCGGGCTTGCGCGCTGCCATCGCGTCGAGCGTCTTCACCCAAGCCGCGCGAGCCTCGGCGCCCTGTGTGTCGGCGGTCCAAACGTGAACGCCCGAGAACAGCAGCACGCCGCCGAAGATGGCGTTGAGCGAAGGCACCCAGATGTAGCGGCGGTTGGCAAGGCCATCGGCTTCGGCGATCTCGATGGTCTGGCCTTCCAGGGTGAGAGTCCGGCCGTCGAAGACTTCGGGCATCACGATGTCTGCCAGGGCCTGCGGGCCGTTTTCCTTGAGTTGGGGACCCCAGGTCGCCAGCTTCTTTTCGACGTTGCCCTTGATGGCCGCGATCGTGGCCGACGCCGCGATCACCTTGGCCCCGGGAAACGCCGCCTTGATCGGCGCGAGGCTGAAGTAGTAGTCGGGATCGCTCTGGCTGATGTAGATGGTCGTGAGCTTCTTGCCACTGGCCTTGATGGCCTCGACGAGCGCCTTGCCGTCGGGAAGCGTGAAGCCTCCATCGATGAGGACGGCTTCGTTCGCACCAGAAATCAGCACCGGTGCACGGAAGAATCCGTGCTCGCCGGCGGGAAAATGCTTCCAGGTCAGTTGGGTCGTTGCAGCCATAGCGTTTTTCACTCCTAGGATGGCCGTCGCGACACCCGCGCCGGCTACAGTTTTGATCACGTTTCTTCGCGTTGTCATGGGGTCTTACCTTCTACAAAATCAAGTGGACAGTGGATAGCCGGGCCGGGCCCGACGATGGGTTCAGGCGCAGCTCAGGCCGCTTCCAGCTGACTGATCAGTGCCTGTGGGTTGGAATAGATGGCAGCGTGATCCACCACCCAGCGCTTCGCGCCGGATTCGGCAATCAAGGTCGGCACGCCGCGGGCACCGAACTCCCGCATCAACGCCTGGGCGCGACCCGTACGGGCCCGGTTGGCGCCGAGCAGATCCGCATCGGGGTGCGCGACCTTCGCGGCGGCCTCTTCGAGACCCAGCGCCCCCAGCAGATCGGCCAGGGCCGCCAATGAGGTCACGTCGCTACCGTCCACGTAGCGCGCATGCTGGATGGCCTTGAGGGCTTCGAGCTCTCTGGCGGGGTCGGTCAACGACACGGCGCTCAGGGCAACCGTGGCGGGACCGCTGTCGAAAGGCCGCTGGCGATCTCCGAGAACCCGACTGCGGTACTGCTCGGTGAAGCGTTGCCCCGTGAGGCGTTCGATGCGCTGGTCGTTGGACCAGGCATAGGACGCGAACGCGTCGTCCATCGGTCTCGCGCCCTCACCGGAAAACAGGCCCGTAGGCAGCAACTCGAGGCTGACGCCGGGAAATGCCGACAACCCGGAAACAGCGGGCGCTGCGCCGTAGCACCAGCCACACAGCGGATCGAACAGGTAATGCAGGGTTTTGGTCATGGATTCAGTTCTTGGCAGCGATGGTAGGTACCGTCAATTGACTAGTAAATACATACATGCTAAACACAATGTATGCTTAAAACATACAATCAAGCCGACAACAGCCTGGGAGGGCTGGGAAATCTGAGGCGCCTGACCTACTTCGTGTCGGTGGTGGAGACCGGTTCGTTCACCGCGGCAGCGGAGCGCCTGGGCATCACCAAGGCAGTGGTGAGCCAACAGGTGGCACGGCTGGAAAGCGAGTTCCGAACCTCGCTCCTCGTTCGCACCACGCGCAAGGTGCAGCCCACCGAAACCGGGCAAGCCTTCTACCTGCGCTGCGCCATGATCCTGCGCGAAGCCGAAGATGCGTTCGACGAACTGGCCGAGGGATCGACAGACCCGTCCGGCACGCTGCGGCTGACGGCGCCCTTCGACTACGGCATCGGCGTCGTTGTACCGGTCATCGCCGCTTTCAGGCAGCGCTATCCCGCCTGCAAAGTCGATGCCATCCTGAGCGACCAGACGCTGAACATCATGAGCGGAAATATCGAACTGGCGATCCGGGTTGGCTGGCTGGCCGAGACCGGCCTGCAGGCGCGCAGGATCGGTACTTTCAGGCAATTGCTCGTTGCGTCACCGGCCATGGCGCCGCAGGTGGCACAGCTCACCCGACCGGAAGACATTGCCAGGCTGCCGTTCGTCGCACTCACCGCCTTGCGTGACTCCCAGAAGTGGAACTTCTCGCTCAACGAGATCGAACGCCAGGACGTGACCGTGCACGCCTCCGTTTTTCTGGATGCCACGCTCGCCGTGCGTACAGCCGTGTGCCTGGGCCTGGGGCTCTCTGTGCTCCCGGACTACGCGGTCGAAGACGACCTTGCCGCGGGACGCCTCATCCAGGTTCTGCCCCAATGGCGCCTGCCTTCCGGTGGCATCCATGCAGTGTTTCCGGCGGCGCGCTTTCGTCCGGCGAAGGTAAGAGCGTTCGTCGATCTGTTGGTCGAGAGAGAGCAGCTACGGCAGGCCAGCAACGGCTCGAATCAGTAGGCCTTGGCAATCCAAACCGGAGCCGCTGCCTCCCTTGGTGGCTAAGGCGAACATCCGTCGACGTTGGGGGGAGTTTCTGGCCCAGTGGATGGCGCGCATGAGCCAGCACCGTGGTCTGCGGTCGTTCCACGCGACACCGACGCCGAGGACGTGCAAGGGGCAAAGGATGCACCGTCATAAGAGCACTATCGCTTCTGAACCAGCCAATACGTCCATCCGTTTTGTTGACCTTTGAATGGACGCTCCGTGTCTGCAGGGTCGAAGACCATACTGATATCGCCATTTATCGCACTCGTAAACATAAATCCGGCATCGCCGAGCGCAACGTCCGACTCCACAGTTCCCGCGTCCGGGCTCACGTACTGAAGTCGCAGCTTGGCGCCAACCGCAGAAAAGGTGGACGGGTAGAAATTCCAGCTTTCAAGGGGGGGAAGGGGCATGCTGACAGTGGTTGCAAGCGACCAAGCGGGGCTGCTGGTCAACAAATCTCGAATCTTGGTGGCACCCGGCGTGAGGGGTTCGTCCGCAGCACTGACGGGCTCGACAGACATCAGGAAGGAGAGCAGACCGACGACAAGCAATGCGATGTTGCGCCAAGAAGGGTGAAACGACTTCAGGCTCCAATTCACTATCGGCATAGCGCCCTCCGGTTCGGGTTTGAAAAAGGGGCACTGATTTTGCGCGCAACATCAGCGACTGTCACTGGCACCGTGTGCGGGGACATGCGCGACCACGAGTGAGATGCAGCGGCCTTGCCTTGCTCAGCGCGGGGGCCGGTCGATTGCCGCCACGCAACGGCTGGAAGGGTGGGCATCGGGAGATGCTGCGCGAGCTTGCACGAGCATTGAAAGACCAAAGGGAAGCGCTCGACGCGCCCTTGCCCTAGTCGTCGCCCAAAGAGGCTTTCTGATACTCAGCCAACGTCGTGCGGCGGAACTCGCCCACCGGTATTAATTTGTCACCCAAGTTTGGAAAGCGGGCGCGGATGTAGGCTCCCTCCCGAACCCAACATCCCCTAGACGCTCCGCCATCCAGCGATGTGAGGTAGCTGACACGGTGGGGCGCGGTGCATCCGTCCTGGGCATCGGTCAACTGCAGACCCTGAAACGGGTTTCCATCCGTGACGAACAGGACATGAGGCTCGATGTCGCAACCGAGAACGATTGTGCAACCGGCGACGACTGCGGCGACTGAAGATGTCTTCATGCCTAACTCTCCAGTCGTTGCAGGGAAAAGATGGATTGAGCGCTTTGGTGTTGCGGTCGTCAACTCCAAAGTTGTGAGGCCACGTTGCCGGGCATAGCGGGGAACCTCCGGTCTACCTCGGCCACGCACTGAGGAAGGCGACCTTCGTTGGAACGCCTACAGATTGCCGGCTATACACTCCAGCTATGGACCGCAACACCCTCATCGCCGAGCTCGTCAAGGCATCGGTCGAAATGTTCAAGGCGTCTACCGACCTTGTGAAAGGTCTGGCATGGCCTGCGGTCGTTGGGTTTGTGATCTGGTTCTTCAAGGACAAATGGCTCGCCTTGTTTGACAACGTTTCGGAGCTTGAACTGTTCGGCCAGAAGGCCAAGTTCGCTCGCAAGGTTGAAGAGGTCCAAGCCGAGGTACGTGAGATCGCAGTAGAGGAACAGCAACCGTTGCCCCCCTTTGAAGTGCCACCAGCGCCTCACTATGACGAGCGACCGCCACCGATGCCGTCCAACAATGCAGAAGAGAACACGCAGTATGACGACAGACCGGTCACCAACATGCTGCTGCTCTATGCCGATCCGTCAGCGGGTTTTCATCTTGGGCGCCAGTACCTTGAGCGAACCCTCACCAACATGTTCACCAAGATGACTGGCACCGTTCCAGGATTGCTTGTGATGATGGATGACGTGATCGTGAAGCTGGAGCAACAGCGCTACATCAACGCGAAGATGCGTCGCACGATCAAAGACCTGTTGGACTTGGCAAACCAAGTGGCGCACAGCAAGTACAAGCCGAACGTCGAGACCGCCAAACTGTACGTCAACTCAGTGCAGTCGATCACCGACTTGATGAAGGATCGTGCGAAGCGAATGCCTTGACAAAACACTGGATGGGCATGCAGTAGTACCCATGAAAGAAGTTGAGTATTTCCACTGGTGGCTCCCCTCTACGGGCATGTGGAGTCGGCACCTCTCAAGCTGGTCGATGGATGAGGCGTACGCACTCAAGACATACCCGGGCGTTGAGAAGGAACCGTCCTCGCGCGAAGTGAGGCGGATCGCAGAGACGGACGAAGAACGGACCAGGTTCGCTACATCCTTGCACGCGAGCATCAAGCCTGAGAACGCTGGCCGCAAGCTCAAGTGCTCAAGACCTAATGTCTTAGAAAGCGTAAGCCGTCAATAAACCACGCCCTTGTGCGCGGAGTCGGAACCGATGCGCGCAGCGCGGCCTATGCTGCGCTGAGTTCGATGTTCCAGGGCAGCAGCGCCTCGTAATCGTCGACG
>NZ_JBPJZO010000033.1:0-1049 GCF_051216545.1 Variovorax nitratireducens | reverse complement strand
TCGTCCTGGCTGTTGCGAAACACCGCCACCCCAACGCCCGCAGGCCGGCTCACGCGCCGCGCCCCCAGCACCGGAATGTCCTCGACGCGGCAGATGGTTGTCCAGTCGGTCATGGGTACCTCTCTCTAGGTTTTGAGGTTGGAATAGAGGCCGGTGATGCGATCCATGATCCCCAGCAGGTTCTCGCTGGTGACGAACACGTCGGACATGAGCTTGGGCGACGTGCCGGTGCCCTCCAGGCGCTGAAGGCCGTGGTTGAAGAACACCCACTGTGCGTCGGCCAGCATCAGCTCTTCCTTGATCTGCATCGTGTCCCCGGGAGCACTCCGCAGAATTTCCAGTGCTGCAACAAACTCCGAGCGCGCCTTGGCGATCTCGGCCGCGCTGCCGGCCGGGTCGATCTGCAGGGCACTGGCCAGGTAGAACTTGGCCATGCGTTGCGACAGCATGCGCTGGCGACCCGCGATGTTGACCAGCTTGCCCACCGCCTTGTCCGAGGCCGCTTCGTATTGCACCGTACCCTGGTGCGCCAGGGCCAGCACAGCGGCGTCCAGCTTGACGACCTTGGCTGCGTCGGCCTTGCTCGGCGTGGGGCTTGTCAGTTCTTTCTTGAAATCGCTCCAGGCAGCGCCAAGCGTGTCGTAGGTGCCGCGGATGGCGGCGCTGGGTGCGAAGCTCTTGAGTTCCACCAGTTGGCGCTCGAACAAGGCAATGGATTGATCCAGCACCTGCCGGGCGTTGCGCGCTTCCACGTTGTGCAACAGTGCCAGGTAGGCCTTGCTCGCACGCTGCGACAGCATGCGCTGGCGTCCTGCCTTGTTGATGGCGTCGTTGAGATCGCTCACCTGGGCGCGTGCGCCCAGGCCGATCAAGGCGGTCGAGGCGACGAAGAGACGTCTTTTCAAACCAGTGCTCCGGTTCGCGGTTGCAGCGGCGTGAACTGCCGCACGTCGACCGCAGCCTGGCTCGACTCGAACCACGGGTCGGGCTCGCCGTCCAGCGCGAACTGCAGCCGCTCCCACAGCGCCCGGCGCCCCTCGGCATCCTCC
>NZ_JBPJZO010000032.1:0-1159 GCF_051216545.1 Variovorax nitratireducens | reverse complement strand
TAGGGAACATCTGATCAAGAGCACGTTTCTTGCATGAAGGACTGAACCTGCAAAGGAGCACGAGCGATGAGCCAGATCAGTTTTGCGGATGCCGAGCAAGCTGGCAAGAGGAAGAAGACGAGGCGCGAAGTCTTCCTTGCCGAGATGGAACTGGTGGTGCCGTGGAAGGCGCTGCTCAAAGTCATCGAGCCCCACTATCCAGTGGCAGGCCGAGGCCGTCGGCCCTACCCGCTGCAAGCCATGCTGCGCGTGCACCTGATGCAGAACTGGTTCGCCCTGAGCGACCCAGCGATGGAAGAAGCCCTGTATGAGATCGCCTCGCTGCGCACGTTCGCCGGACTCGGTTTGGAGGCGATCCCCGATGAGACGACCATCCTGAACTTCCGCCACCTGCTGGAAGCCTGCGATCTGGCCGAAGACATCTTCAAGCAGGTCAACGCCCACCTGGCCAGGAAGGGGCTGCTGCTGAAGCGCGGCTCCATCGTGGACGCAACCATCATCGCCGCGCCCAGTTCCACCAAGAACAGCACGGGCGAGCGAGACCCCGAGATGCACCAGACGAAGAAGGGCAATCAATGGCACTTCGGCATGAAGGCGCACATCGCGGTGGATGCCGAGTCGGGACTGGTGCATACCGTGACAGCGACGGCCGCCAACGAAGCAGACGTGGAGCAGGTGACCGACTTGCTGCACGGCAAGGAAGACGAGGTGTGGGCCGACTCGGGCTACCGGGGCGCGCAGGCGCGGGTGAAGCGCGATGTGCAGTGGCACATTGCGGGCCGGCCCAGCGACATGGCGAAGATGCCCGAGGGACGCGCCAAGGCCAGAGCGCGCAAGAAGGAATATGAGAAGGCCAGCGTGCGGGCAAAGGTGGAGCATCCGTTCCGGGTGATCAAGCGCCAATTCGGTCTCGCAAAGGTGAGGTTCAAGGGGCTGGCCAAGAACGCGGCGCATGTGATCACGCTGTTTGCGCTGTCCAATCTGTGGATGGCGCGCAAGAAATTGATGGCGATGATGGGACAGGTGCGTCCGCAAACAGCCTGAGGGCGTTGGATGAGGGGCAGACATCATCGATTCGGGGAATCTGGCGGCGCGATTCATCACCATGCACGCCATTGGGCTTCATCGCGCGCCAATTGGCGACCTGTTCAGACCTTCC
>NZ_JBPJZO010000031.1:0-1208 GCF_051216545.1 Variovorax nitratireducens | reverse complement strand
TATCCGATGGCCGTGTGCATGCGCACGCGGTTGTAGAAGCCCTCGATCCAGTCGACGATGTCCAGGCGCGCCTGCGCCCGTGTGTCGTAGCGTACCTCGTAGATCCGTTCGACCTTCAGCGTCTTGAAGAAGCTCTCCATCGCTGCGTTGTCCCAACAATCTGCCTTCCTGCTCATCGACATCTTGATGGCGAAGTCCGCCGCCAGCCGGCGGTACTCGTGGCTTGCGTATTGACTCCCACGATCCGTATGTACAAGCAGTCCGGCACCGGGCTTTCTCTGCCAATATGCCGATCTCAGTGCCGCACAGACCAGCTTCGCGTCGATCGTCTCGGACATCGACCAACCCACGATTCGGCGACTCGCCAAGTCCATCACGGCGGCCAGGTACAGCCAGCCCTCGCCGGTCGCAACATACGTGATGTCGGCCACCCAGGCCTGGTTCGGCTGCCAGCCATCGAAACGACGATCCAGGAGGTTGGGCGCCACCGGCAAGCGATGCCTCGAGTCGGTGGTGGCCACCCAAGGCCGCCGATACACCGGACGCAGCCCTTGACGCTTGAGGCTTTGGCGCACGCGCTCGGCGCTGACGCGTTCGCCTTGCTGGCGAAGCTGCTGCGTGATGCGCGGCCGACCATAGCTGCCTCGACTGCCGCGGTGAACGAACTGCACCTTGGCATCCAGGGCCTGGTTTGCGAGGGCTCGAACGCTGGGCGCTCGCACGCGCCACTGGCAGTACCCCGTGCGGGACACCGACAGTACCCGGCACAGCCGGCTGACCGTGAACTCGTCGCGATGATTGTCGATCCAGGCGTACTTCATCGCGACCCCTTGGCAAAGTACGCCGTCGCTTTTCGAAGGATTTCCACATCCAACCTCGCGTCAGCAAGTTCCCGGCGCAGCCGGCTGTTCTCCGCCTCCAGTTCGCTCACCGGGCGACGGGTGGGCATGGCTGCACCACCTCCGATGGCTTCAGGCGCGGCGACGTCAATCACCGCTCGCCGCCGTTTCCAGTTGCCCACTGTGGCCACCGGCACGCCCAGCCGGCGTGCAGCCTCGTGGCTGCCGACCGACTCCGCCAGTCTGATCGCTTCGACCTTGAATTCGTCCGTGTACTGCCGTTTCGGCAGCTTGCTATCTCGCATTTCGATTCTCCATACAGCTCAAGTTTCCAACTTTCTTGCTGTACGTGAAATCGAGGCAGGGTCA
>NZ_JBPJZO010000030.1:0-1229 GCF_051216545.1 Variovorax nitratireducens | reverse complement strand
GGCGGATTCAACCGGTCGCTGCAACACATTGGCTGAACATCTCAGCGGGTGTCTGGAAGCCAAGCGTCTTGCGCGGCCTCTTGTTCAATTGTCTCGCGATCGCGTTGAGCTGAAGCTGCGAGATGCCTGAGATGTCCATGCCCTTGGGCATGTACTGCCTGAGCAACCCATTCGTGTTCTCGTTGCTTCCGCGTTGCCACGGGCTGCGTGGGTCGCAGAAGTAGACCTGGATGTCGGTGGCCATCGTGAATTGCTTGTGCCCGTGCATCTCCGTGCCTCTGTCCCAGGTCAGTGACTTGTAGAGCTCCTGTGGCAGTTTGCGAGCGTTCTTGATGAGCGCGTTGACGACCGTCTGCGAGTCCTTGCCATCCAGCTTCACTAACATCACGTATCGCGTGTGGCGCTCGACCAATGTCGCAATCTGGCTATTGCCACTTCCAAAGACCAAGTCCCCTTCCCAGTGACCAGGGACTGCTCGGTCTTCGACGCAGGCAGGGCGCTCGCTGATCGAAACAGCATCGACGATCTGCCCGTGAATTGCCGTCTTCTGCGTGTAGTGACGAGATCGACGCATCCCGCGAGTCCGCCTCAGGTGCTCCAGCAGCTCCTTCTTCAAGGCGCCACGCGCTTGGATGAACAGGCTGCGGTAGATGGTCTCGTGTGACACGTGGAAGGTCTCGTCGCACGGATAAGTATGCTTGAGCCACCCCGCGATTTGCTCCGGCGACCACATCAGGCGCAGCTTGTCAGTCACGACGCGCGCCAAGGTGCGGTTATCCCTGAGCTTGCAGCGCTTTGGGCGCCGCGCCCGATCCCAAGCCGCTTCATCGGCCTGGTTTGCACGGTAGCCTTCACCGCCTCCATTGCGCTTGATCTCTCGACTGATCGTCGATGGTGCTCGACCGAGCCGAGCTGCAGTTGATCGAATCGATTCGCCTGCCGCAATCGCTCGCGAGATCTCCTCGCGTTCGGCCAGCGTCAGCACAGCCGATGCGCGCGATCGCTGCGCTGGCCGGAATCCGCCTGTCTCTGCAAGTATCCGGTGGATCGACGTGTGGGGTCGATCGAAGAGCTTGCCGATCTCATGCAGCGTCCAGCCTTGCTTCCAGCGCTCCCACATCAGCGCCTTCTGGCTTTCCGAATAGTAGATCCGTGGCCGCCTTTTCATCTGCAACACTCCTTCCGCCTACGCGGTGGTTAGTGTGTTGCAGCGACCGGTTGAATCCGCC